>NZ_JACJEX010000006.1:71426-118645 GCF_014164245.1 Pseudoalteromonas sp. SG43-8
TGGTGCCGACTAACCGAGTCGAACGGTTGACCTACTGATTACAAGTCAGTTGCTCTACCAGCTGAGCTAAGTCGGCACACAAAACTGTGTGCTAAGGCACGTTCAATTTTAAAGATTGAGAACTTTTATAAAGCACTTAAAATAAAAAAACCTTGCATAAGCAAGGCTTTTCAATAAATGGTGCCTCGACGCGGAATCGAACCACGGACACGAGGATTTTCAATCCTCTGCTCTACCGACTGAGCTATCGAGGCACATAAACTGTGCTAGTTACCGATTAATAAAATTAACCTTTAACTTAATAAATGGTGCCGACTAACCGAGTCGACGGGTAATTTGAACAGACTACCGATTACAGTTTTTCTTTTCAAACTACTTTAAATAAATGGTGCCGACTAACCGAGTCGAACGGTTGACCTACTGATTACAAGTCAGTTGCTCTACCAGCTGAGCTAAGTCGGCACACAAAACTGTGTGCTAAGGCACGTTCAATTTTAAAGATTGAGAACTTAAAGTAAATGGTGCCTCGACGCGGAATCGAACCACGGACACGAGGATTTTCAATCCTCTGCTCTACCGACTGAGCTATCGAGGCACATAAACTGTGCTAATTAATTGTGATACTTTACAATTAACTTTATATAAATGGTGCCGACTAACCGAGTCGAACGGTTGACCTACTGATTACAAGTCAGTTGCTCTACCAGCTGAGCTAAGTCGGCACACAAAACTGTGTGCTAAGGCACGTGTAATAATGTTTAAACTGTTGATTAAACACCACTACTTTAATAAATGGTGCCTCGACCCGGAATCGAACCAGGGACACGAGGATTTTCAATCCTCTGCTCTACCAACTGAGCTATCGAGGCACTTAAACAGTGCTAATTAAAAGTCTTAAATGATTTTTAATGCAATCCCCACTCATCTCTACCGACTGAGCTATCTGGGCGTGCGGCGTATTAAACGAGTTTTGCCCTTACAAGTCAACTTTTTTTTTATTCTTTATAACTGTTTGAACGGTTTTCAGGCAACTCAGTGCATTTTTTATTAATAACGTTCATTTTTACCACAAGTCGAACTATAAATATAAATAAATCAGACTAAAACAGTAGTGAATTATTTTTTGTAAATGTTACGATTAGCTTAGATACGTACGATAGGGACTTATCGTAGTAAAATCACATCAATTGGAAACAATCAATGCAGAGTAAATTTTCATCGCCAGTCAAAGGCTTATTACCTCTTTTTTTAATCATAAATATTGCAGTAACAGCGCTTGCTATTATTGCCCACTCATTTTATTCACAAACTGAAGTTAAGACAGCCCAACCTGCATCATCTGTTAATATTGTAACGCTTGCCGATAGATTAGACTTACCTATGGTTGATGCATTAACTATGTATGGTCAAGGTAAAGTAAGGCAGTTACTTGATTTAACGTCGTTATTAGATGATGACTTTGAATATACTCTATATCGCTTCAATCCAACATCAGGTACTCAATTGGTATATAGCAGCAGTAAACCTGCTATCGCTTCAATTAAAACTGAAAAGCATCTAGTAGAAGAAGGCATCCTACATCACTTACTGCTGTTAAACGATCAACCTATTGGCGAGCTTATTATTAAGCAAAACCGACCAACCGCTCCTTTAAGCGCTCAAAACTCTCAAGTTATTGCCTACATTATTGCTATAGCAAGCGTAGCTGCATTATTTATATTTACTTTAATGTTTAATATGTACATTAATAGTCGCTTACGAAAAAGTACTGACACTCTTACACAAGAGCTGCAGGCAATCACCGAAAATGCTAATTACAATAGTAGTGTTGATGAGCAGCTTGATATTGGTTTAGGTGTAGTGGCAAAAAACATTAACTTACTACTACAAAAAGTACAGACTGCGATGAGTGAGAATGACGCCGCACAAAAAGAGCTTTATAAATTACAAAATGGCCTAGAAGCCGAAGTGCAAAATCGTACTATAGCGCTTGAGCAAGCCACATTAAAAGCAGAGCGAGCAAGCGAAACCAAAACGACCTTTTTAGCCACAATGAGCCACGAAATAAGAACACCGATGAATGGTGTTATAGGCACTATTGATTTACTGCGCCAGACCGAACTTGATGGCGCTCAACATCGTTTAAGTACAATTATTCGTGAATCAGCATTTTCGTTATTGAGCATTTTGGATGATATCTTAGATTTTTCTAAAATTGAGGCTGGAAAGCTAAATATTGACCCGATCCCATTTTCGGTAACCGATACCATTGAAGAAGTTGCTCGAGTGCTCTCATCAGTTGCTAAAAAACGTGAGCTTGATTTAGAACTAGCAATAGCACCTGATATTCCAATCAACCTTACCGGTGATAGTGTGCGTGTACGTCAGGTGCTTTATAACCTATGTAGCAACGCAATTAAATTCACTAGCACTGATGAAAAAACCCAAGGCCATGTAAAAATATCAGTAGAGGTGGTTCATAATACGACTGATCACTTTACCTTACGCTTTTGCGTAACTGATAACGGTAAAGGCATGTCGCAGGCGCAACTTCGCGAAATATTTAATCCATTTATTCAAGCCGAAAACTCAATTACCCGAGAATATGGTGGCACCGGTTTAGGTCTTTCTATTTGTAAAAGCTTAACTGAGCTTATGCTAGGTACTATTCATGTAACTAGTCATACCGGGATTGGCAGTGAATTTACAGTAGAGCTGCCGTTTAGCACATCGGGTAAAATTAAGTACGCACATAAAGGTGCATTAAATGGTAAGCAAATTGTTGTAGTTAGTAATCACCTAGAACGTGAAAAAACAATGTACCGTTATTTATCGTTCATGGGCGCTAAAATAATTTATGCACACACAGAAGAAGAAATTGAAGAGCACCAGCATTCACAAGATATTATTTGGGTGGCTGATGGCATAGACAATATGGATAAAACTAATGCGCTGCTTAGACGTTTATTTTATTCATTAGAGGACTATAACCAACAAGTTGTTGTACTAAGTAAGCTTGATGAAGCAGCTATAAATCATAAAAACATTTTTTATATTAATGCCTCTCCTCTATGTAAATCTAACTTTATGCTTTCTATATTGGTGGCTGCAGGGTTACATACACCTAAGCAAATTAAAAAAACCAAAACACTTAATAACTATTTAAATGTTGAGCAGGCACGTAATTCAAACAAATTGGTTTTGCTTGTTGAAGATAACCTTCTAAACCAACAAGTCCTCACCGATCAACTACATATACTGGGCTTTGGCGTTGAAATAGCGAACAACGGTGAGGAAGGCCTAGATATGTGGAGAAAAGGTGATTACTCACTTATTTTAACCGACTTACACATGCCTAAAATGTCGGGTTACGATATGGTCGAAAAAATCCGTAATGAAGCAGAGCTATTAGAATCGATTGATGCACAGCCTTACATTATTGCAGTAACAGCAAACGCACTTAAAGGCGAAAAAGAGCGCTGTTTAGCGGTAGGTATTAACGACTTCATTACCAAACCTATAGAGCTGAACGCGTTAGAAGAAACTCTAAAACGTTGGAGCGATAAACAAAGCCAAAACCCGAATGTAGTTATCCATCAAACTATGGCACTACCTATTGATATGGAAGCTGTTGCTAAATATGTAAACGGTGATAACGCTAAGCAAATTCGTTTCTTCAAAATGTATTTAGAACAAAGCCAAGGCTTAATTAAGAGTATTAATTCCGGCGTTATGGTTAACGACTTAAATGAGATTATTGAAGGGTGTCATCAATTAAAATCGATCTCCAAGACAATTGGTGCCCAAACGGTGGCAGAACTTTCAAGTGCATTTGAAGATAAATGTAAAGAAGGTGAACTCACAACCGATGAATTAATAGAGTTAAGAGATAAGCTGGAAATTGAATACTCTAAAGCTGCTCAATTTTTAAAGGAACAAATTAAAATATCTGAGCAAGAAGATGAGTTAAATGAATAAATAAACATAAAAAAAGGGCTTAATAGCCCTTTTTTATGTTTAAAACATTACTTTTCAGGCGGTCGATAACCTTCAATTTCTACATCTTTGTTTTCAAACAAAAAACCAACCATTTGCTCTTCTAAAAATGTGCGGTGTTCTGGGTCCATCATATTTAAATGCTTTTCGTTAATAAGCATTGTTTGTTTATGTTGCCACTGAGCCCACGCTTCTTTAGAGATGTTATTAAAAATCTTTTCACCAATTTCACCAGGGTATAACTGAAAGCCAAGCCCTTCGGCTTCTTTTTGTAACTTTTGACAAAATACTGTACGTGCCATGATTGATTCTCTCTAACGCTAAATATGGAGCTATTCTATACTATTGCTGTAATTTGTTTAACCAACTTTTTAGTTGGCGCTGCTAGACCAACCTCTATTGATTGATCAAGCGGATACCAGATTAATTGCTTATCGTTTACCACATCAGGAGTTTTCTTAACATTAAGTACATACGGGTTAATCCTCAATTCAAAATGTGAAAACACATGAATAAACGCTTCAAGCTCTACTAAACTAGCCTCCAGGCCTTGCTGAGCTAAAAATATTTGAAGCTCTTCGTACTCATTAAATTCAAAAAAGCCAAACAATCCGCCCCAAATACCGCTGTTAGGACGTTTTTCCATAAGCACTTTATCACCACACTGAATAATTAACTGATGACAACTCTTTTTAGGAACTGCTTTTTTAGGTTTAGAATGTGGAAACTCTTTTACTTTACCTGCATTAAAAGCACCACAGCCTGAGTTTAATGGGCAAGCCTCGCAATCAAACCGGCTGCGTGAGCAAACGCTCGACCCTAAATCCATCATAGCTTGATTAAACTCAGTAACATTATCTTTAGGCGTTAACTGCTCTGATAAATGCCAAAGCTGGTTTTCGACCTTTTTAACGCCGTACCAGCCCTCAATCATAAAATAGCGCGCTAAAACTCGCTTCACGTTCCCATCTAAAATAGGGTGATGCTGCCCAAGCGACAATGATAAAACAGCCCCTGCAGTAGAGCGCCCTATTCCTGGTAAATCCATTACTTCATCGAGTGTTTTCGGAAACTCACCTTGGTATTTGTCACGCACTATTTTAGCTGTTTTGTGTAAGTTACGCGCACGAGCGTAATACCCTAAGCCAGTCCAGTGATGCAAAACTAAGTCTTCATCCGCATCAGCTAAAGCGATAATATCTGGAAAGCTTTGCATAAACTTTTCAAAGTATGGAATAACAGTAATAACTTGGGTTTGCTGCAGCATCACTTCAGACACCCACACTTTATAAGGTGTTTTACCTAGCTGCCACGGGAGTGTTTTACGCCCATGAAGGTGATACCAATCAACAACATGATTAGAAAACCAGTGTGACTGTTCTTTATTTAAATCCAACATTTTTAACTTTTACTGATGCCCAATGGCGGCTCAGTCTATTGCAGTTAACAAAAAGATCAAGCTATACGGGGTGTAAAACCAGCTAATACTTGTGATTGCGGCCTCGGTCAGGGATAATATGCAACCATTTTTAAACACATTGTTTTTGTCAGGCCAATAATATGAGTGAATCAAGCAACACTAACCTTGAGCAAGCTAAGCAAGAAGGTAAATACATCCGCACCATTCGCAGTTTTGTAAAACGCGAAGGTCGATTAACCAAAGGCCAAGCCGCTGCAATCGAAAAATGCTGGCCAACAATGGGCCTAGAGCATAAAAACGGTATGCTTGATTTAAGCGAAGTTTTTGGCAACAACAACGATGTAGTAGTAGAAATTGGTTTTGGTATGGGTAAGTCGCTTGTCGAAATGGCAACAAATGCCCCTCACCTAAACTTTATCGGTATTGAAGTACATCGCCCTGGCGTTGGTGCTTGTTTAATGGATGCCGATGAAGCAGGCATTACCAACTTACGTATTTTTGAACACGATGCAGTTGAAGTACTTGCAGATTGCATACCTAATGAAAGCTTAACAACACTACAACTATTTTTCCCTGACCCTTGGCATAAAAAGCGTCACCACAAACGCCGTATTGTACAAACTGAGTTTGTTGAAAAGCTAAGAGCCCAACTTAAAATGGGTGGCGTTTTTCATATGGCAACAGACTGGGAAAACTACGCAGAGCACATGCTCGAAGTAATGAATGTAGCTCCTGGTTTTAAAAACCAATCAGAAACAAATGATTATGTTCCTCGTCCAGATTTACGCCCGCTTACTAAGTTTGAGCAGCGCGGACATCGCCTAGGTCATGGCGTGTGGGATTTAATGTTTGAGCGCACAGAATAATTAAATTTAATTACTCACTTTTACTTTTTAAAACTAAATATACTGTAAGGCAAAGCCATTTATGAGCGTACTAACCAACCCAAGTTTACTGTTACTTCGTAATAGCGAGGCACTAACGGGAAAATCTATCTTGGTGGTCAACTTTGTTCAAGATGGCTTTTTAACAGAGCTTAAAAAACTTAATCCGCAAAGCAAAGTAACTGCGTTTAGCTACAATCATGCTAACGGAGAGTTTGCTAAAAACACCAAAGATGTTGATGTTCATGTAAGCCACACAATACCTGGTAACGACTACGATTTAGTTATTCTTTACTACCCTAAATCAAAACCAGAGTTATTAATGGCACTTGATAATATTCGATCTGCTATTACTGATGATGCCGAACTATTAGTGGTAGGCGAAAACAAAAGTGGTGTTAAGTCAATTGAAAAGCAACTAGCTGGTAAAGCTGAGTTTAGTAACAAGATTGATTCAGCTAAGCACTGCGTTCTTTACTCATTTGCTGAAATTTCTAAGCACCCTCACTTTGATATTACGACTTACCATAAAAAGTTTGTTGTTAATGTTGCCGACACTGAATTTACAGCTATTAGTGTTCCTGGAGTGTTTAATCACGGTAGTTTAGATATAGGAACGAAAGTTCTACTGGAAAACGCACCGACAATTAAGCAAGGCAAAGTTCTCGACTTTGGTTGTGGCGCAGGTTTAATAGCAACTTTTTTAGGGCTTCATAATCCAGCACTTGAGTTTGTGTGTAGTGATGTAAGTGCGCTGGCAACTTATGCAACACAGCAAACCCTAAAGCTTAACAACATCAATGGTGAGGCTATATTAAGTGACGGCCTTAAAAGCATTAATGGCAAGTTTGATTTAATTATTAGCAATCCACCTTTTCATACTGGTATTGCAACCGACTACACAGTAGCAGAAACATTTTTAGCTAATGCAAAACAGCATTTAACTAAATTAGGGAAGCTAAATATTGTTGCTAACAGCTTTTTAAAGTACCCGCCTATTTTAGAAACTCAGTTTGAAAGCTATCAAACTGTATTTAAGAACAATAAATTTGCTGTATATAGCAGCTAATTTAAATTTGTAAAATGATTGAGCACAAACGTGCTCAAGCTAACTTTCGAATAAATATAAGAATTAATTTAGTTTTTTTTCCTTCATTTTTCCACGTCTTTGCTAAACTAAAACTCTAAATAATTAAATTTAACTCAGGCGATAATGAAATAATGCCTAAAAAAGTTCATCAAAGTAGCATTCGAAAAGCACTCATTAATTTGATCATGCTTATTACAGCTATTTGCTTATCGTTATCTATTTCTATCTCTACGTATTTAAGCGTGAAAGAACAAAAGCAATTAATAGTTAATAAGCTTGTTATTCTTTCTGAAATTGTAGCTTTTGATGCTGGGCAATCGGTAATTGAAGATGATCGTAAAACAGAAGAAAAACGCCTTAAGTCATTTGAAAAGATCCCTCTTGTAAAAAACATACATATTTACTCAATAGAAAAAGCATCCCAAAAGCCTGTTTTCTTTATTAGCTTTAATGCTAAAAAAACACCTCCTGTGCCACTGAGAATAGACAGTGTAGAAGAGCTAAAAACACCACGAATTACCAGTGACCATATTGAGCTAACCCGCCCTATTTACGATAACGAACAAGTAGTAGGTTATGTGTATATGCGAGGAAGCCTCGAGAGTTTAGAGGTTTATATTGAGAGAAAAATATTAATAGACGTGTTATTAACATTATTAATTCTGGCGGTTGTTTACTTTATTGCTATTAAAGTTCAACGACGTATAGCTAAGCCAATAGAGCAATTAAGCATGTTATTGCAGAATGTGTCTAAAAATCATAACTACGATGCACGCGCACCAGTAACTGATGTAAAAGAAATAAGTGCTCTTTCAAATAGTTTAAATATCATGCTTACGCGTACAAAAAAACAACTTGAACGCCACGAAAAAGATAAGCAAGAAATCAAACAACTAAACCTAAGCCTTGAAGAAAAAGTAAACCAACGAACAATCGCCCTTAGAGAGGCAAATCAAGAGCTTTTATCAACTCTTGAGCGGATGCATCAATACCAAACACAAATTGTTGAAAACGAAAAAATGGCATCTTTAGGGCAAATGGTTGCAGGTGTTGCCCATGAAGTTAACACACCAATAGGGCTAGGTATTACAGGTTCTACGTTACTTAGAGATAAACTAGCAGACATACAGCAAAGCTTTGATGACAAAAAACTGACCTCAAGCCATCTAAAACGCTTTATAGATGAAGGTATTGAAAACTTAGATTTAATTTACCGCAACTTAAATCGTGCAGCTGACCTTATATCTAACTTTAAAAAAGTAGCGGTTATTCAAGATGACGGTGTAAATACCTATATTAATGTGCACAAATTAATAAGTGATGTTTTAACATCTATTCAATCTGAATTATTGCCCAAAAAGCCTGTTGTCACTATCAACTGTCCGACCGACTTGGCTATTCATAGTAAATCTGAACCTCTACAACAAGTTTTTCAGCAGTTACTTATGAACTCTGTAATTCATGGATTTATAGGTAAAGAAAACAATGAAATTCGCTTTGACGTAGAACTCGTCGGGAAAAAATTAACAATCGTTTATTCTGACAATGGTCAGGGCGTTGACAAAAATATTAAAAATAGAATTTTTGACCCATTTGTAACTTCAAAGCGCGGGCAAGGCGCAAGTGGCTTAGGCATGCACTTAGTTTATAACCTAGTAACACAAGCACTTGGCGGAAGAGTGATGTTTGATCTTGAAGAAAAACGCGGTGCTCGCTTTATAATTACTATTCCTTAAATAAAGACTATTAAAAAGTGCATATATTTAAAATTTATCCTTGAATTAGCATTTAATGACCTCATTAATGAGGCATGTGATAAGTGCGTAACATTATTTAATTGCTTTAAATAAATATTACCAAGCGATTTATGAACTTTTTTATCTTTGCTGTATCACATACATTGATGAAAGGTTAAAAAGTGATATAGTTTTGCTTTGAATTAGTCTGATTATTTTAAGTACCTTGTTTGATTGAATGATATGTCAATTATCAAAGGAAAATGGCTTCGACTTTATGATTCAAATAGCTACATCCATGTATATATCAATTAAACAGTAGTTTTTGCACTGTCCTTTTTAGCAGACTTTGGACACCCTACTGTTTTATTTTTATCCAATTTGTTTTTTCCTTGTTAACAAATGGGTATAATCCTATAATCTCTAGTAATCGGTTATAAATTAGTCACCGATTTTTTATAAATAATATATTCCAAAAGGTTAATTAATAATGCAAACGCCAGTCATTCTAATCGTAGAAGATGAAGACGTAACTCGACTGAACCTAGTTAGTTTATTTGAAGCTGAAGGGTACAAAGTTATTGAAGCCATTGATGGCGATGATATGCATGACAAGCTTACAAATAACGATGACGTTAATCTTGTAGTTATGGATATCAACCTTCCTGGTAAAAACGGTCTTATTTTAGCCCGTGAATTACGCCAAAAGCGTAAAGTAGGTCTTATATTCCTAACTGGTCGTGATAACGATGTTGACCGTATTTTAGGTCTTGAAATTGGCGCAGATGACTACGTTACTAAACCATTCAACCCGCGTGAATTAACTATCAGAGCTCGCAACCTTATTACTCGTACTGCCTTAGGTGGTGAAGAGTCAGCACTAGAAACAAATGGTGTTATTACGTTTAATGGTTGGGAACTTGATGAAAACAGCCGTTGTCTTACTTCTCCAAATGGCGACGCTAAGCGTTTACCTAAAGGTGAGTACAGAGCACTTCGTTTAATGCTTGATTCTCCAGGTCGCATTTTCAGCCGTGAGCAATTAATTAAGCATATGACAGGCCGTGAGCTTCGCGCAAATGACCGTACTGTTGACGTTACTATTCGTCGCATTCGTAAGCATTTTGAAAGTGATAACTCAACGTCTGAGTTAATCAGCACCATCCATGGTGAAGGTTACCGTTTCATTGGTAAAATTGACGCTTAATTAGAGCTAATTAGTTTCACTCTAATTGCTGTAAAAATAAATGAAGGGCTTTTTGTCCTTCATTTATTTTATCTGCCAGAATATCTAACCACTGCTTTAACACCTCATCAGATTCATCAATAGCACCATGCTCCATTATTTTGGCATGAAGCTGCACATCATTAAGACCTACTGAGCCAGCCGCCCCTTTGAGTTTATGCGCTACTGATTCATACTCTTCTCTATCACCAGTATTTAATGAAGTAAGTAACTCTTGCTGATATTGTGGACTTAGCTTTTCGAATAGCTGACTACTGCGTCTAAACACAGCTAAGCCCATTGAATTGACAAAGTCTTCTATTGTTTCTATATCTAATAAGTGTGAATCAATGCCTTTAAGGGCTTCTTCACTTACTTTTAACAGCGGCTCTGTGCATTCACTTTGCTTAATTCCAAATAAATCAGCCAGCATTTTATCAAGCTTCACTGTGTTAATTGGTTTAGCAAGCGCCCCTTGTATTGATATGCCTTCAAGCTCTTCTTCAGCACTGCGAACATTTGCCGTTAGCGCTACAATAGGTAGTTTATCAAAGTGACTGTCTGAGCGTATTTGCTTGGCAACTACGTCACCATTTATATCAGGCAATTGCATATCAAGTAATACTAAATCTAAGTCATCTTCGGTTTCGACAAACGAGAGTGCATCTTCACCGGTTTCAGCCCACAACACCTCATGCCCGCGTTGCTCTAATAAGTTTGTAGCAATTTCGGCGTTAAGAGGTACATCTTCTACTAGTAAAATATACAAACCACGACCAACATAACTTTGCTCTGTTGGTGCTACACATAAACTAAGCGGTATCTGCACTGTAAAGCAGCTCCCTTCGCCCTCAGTACTATTTACTGTAATTATTCCTTTCATTGCACTTACAAGCGCCTTAGTTACAGCTAAACCAATACCTGAGCCTATAGCGTTAGTCCCGTTTAAGTCTGGCGCCTTGTAATACATATCAAATATATGAGCAAGCTGCTCTGGCGGAATACCTTGGCCGGTATCCGATACTTTAATAACTAACCACGGGCCTTCAACTCTATTCTCTCGGCTACATTCAAGAGTTACCTTTCCTTGCTGTGTAAACTTAACGGCGTTATTAATTAAGTTCCAAACAACTTGGCGTAAGCGAGTTGGGTCGAGCTGTGCGTAAATATCCAGCATCCCATTGCGCTTAATATCAAACTCTAGCTCTTTTTGCTCCGCGATTAAGCCCGCAAAGTTAACAACGTCATTTATAAAGTCTGACACGTTAATAGAGTTGGTCACTATATCGAGCTGATCTCTATCTATTTTGTCTAAATCAATAATATCGTTAAAAATATTACCGAGCGTTTCAGCACTCGAAAATATAGTATTACCCCAACTACGCTGCTGTTTGTTTAAGTCAGTATCAAGCAGCATTCGTGTTAAACCAACAATACCATTAAGCGGTGTTCGAAGTTCATGGCTTAATGTAGCAATAAACTTACCTTTGTCTTTATAGGCCGTTTCGAGCGCTTGAGCGGCCTCCTTACGACTTGTGATATCACGACCAAAGCCCAGTAAACCAATGTAGTCACCGTCATCATTTATAAAAGGCAATTTACGCAGCTCGAACCAACGCATTTCACCATTCACCTCATAACCCACATCAATAGTCAGCGCTTTATGGCTTTGCTCTACTTCTTTATCGGTTTTCAAAACTTCAGATAAAAAGTGACTAGGAAATATTTGCTCAACCGTTTTGCCAATTAGTTCGCTACTTGATTTGCCCATTACTTCTTCAAACATTTTATTACAACCAGCAAACACGCCATTATTATCGCGGTAATAAAACAAATCAGGAGATGAATCTACTATTGAGCGCTGCAGCATGCTTTGTTGAGCAAGTTCTTGTTGTGTTTTTTTACGCTCAGCAATTTCTCGTCGTAGTTCTTCAATAGCGCGGTGCTTGGCATGAAATGCCATTTTACGCTCATCAATTTCGATATTTAGACGATTAATGTTATCTTTTAAGGTTTGATTTAAAAGCTTTTCTTGCTTGGTGGCGCTATCTAAATAAGCATATGAGGCATCTAGTTGTCGAATTGAATTAAGCAACACACTTATAATTAAAGGAGAAACTACAGCCGTAAAAAATACCACGGCTAAAATATCAACCAGGTGTAATTCGCCTATCGCCACATAATAAAACATGCTCGATAAAATAAGAGATACAGTTAAAAATAAAGTGTAACAAATAGCAGCGGTTTTAAATTCACCAAATCGCGTTATTGAGCTGGAAAGTACCCGAGCCCAAGGGCTCAAAGAATAATCGGTCATACGTAATTTTATCTCTTAGCTGTGTACTTAATATAAAGAAGGCAATGCGTATGTATAAACATACCATTTTCCCAGATTTTAGCATTTTTCTCCTACCACTACTCACGTTGTGCGATAAAAACAGAATTTTTCATGTTTGATTTAGCTCATCTATTAAACTCATCATTTCAGCAATAAATTATTTAGTGTAAAATGCCCCGCTTTATTATCCCCAAAATACGAGTAGCGCACATGCAAACCAATATGCCAGATATAGCAGACACTGCACCCGCTTTACAAACAGGTAAATTAGACTGGGTTGGCATGGGCGAAATAGAACTGCCATTTATTTTTGAATCCCGAGACTTATCTCCAGTTACAGTAAACGCCAAAGCTCGTGCATTTGTAAATTTACATAAAGAAGATGCCAAAGGCATTCATATGTCACGTCTATTTTTGGCACTTGATCTGCTTTCAACTGAGCAGCAAGTCAATCCGCAAACAATAGCGCAAGCACTCGATACCTTTATAACTAGCCACGAAGGGCTGAGCGATAAAGCACAAATTGAATTTAAATTTGAATTACCGCTACGCCGTAAGTCACTATTAAGTGGTAAAGCGGGCTGGAAAAGCTACCCAGTTGTACTGACCAGTACGATTGAAAATAACTTTATTAGCTACGAGCTAACCGTAGATGTTACTTATTCTTCAACGTGCCCATGCTCTGCTGCACTTGCGCGCCAGCTTATACAAAACGCGTTTAACGAAAAGTTTAACCAAGAAACGTTGAGCCAAAAAGATGTGCACGAATGGCTAGGCACTACACAAGGTATTGTAGCGACTCCCCACTCGCAGCGCTCTATTGCCAACGTAAAAGTAAAGCTTGATAGCAACGTTCAAGAATTTGACGTAGTTACGCTAATTAACACTCTTGAAGCTGAGCTTAAAACACCAGTACAAGCAGCAGTAAAACGTGAAGATGAGCAAGAATTTGCCCGTTTGAATGGTCAAAACCTTATGTTTTGTGAAGATGCAGCGCGTAAAATTAAAGCATTGCTAGAGGCAAACCATTACAGTGATTATTGGCTGCAAATAAACCACTATGAATCACTGCATGCACACGATGCTGTAGCTATTGCAGTGAAAGGTGTTAAAGGAGGCTACAAAGCTTAATCGCTGTGTAGCTATTGCTTGTAAACCAGCCGGTAATTATTTTATAACCCATACTTTTTAGGCACGTAAATTGCTTTGTTTGAGCAGTGTCAATTTGTTGTTATGGAGTTACCGTATGGAATTCGCTTTATTATTAATCCTAGTATTAGTTGTCGGGGCCTCTGTTGTTGCGTCAAAATTTAATGACGATGGCGGAAACCCGTATCCTTTTACTCGCAAGCAAACTGTTTTTACGCAGGTTGAAGGCGCTTTTTTAAATCTTCTAGAGCGTGCTGTTGGCGATCAATATAAAATTGTTAGTCGTGTTAAGTTAATCGACGTTATTGACTGTAAGCAAGGCCTTTCAGTAAAGTCTAAACGTGCTGCTTTAGCTAAAGCTAAAAATAAGCAACTCGACTTTGTTTTAATCGACAAAGAAAAACTAACAATCATTGCTGCTGTTGACCTAGTTAACAATGCCAACAAAGATGGCCACAAAGCTCAACGCGACTGGTTTGTAAACGGTGCACTAGAGTCTGCGGGCATTCCACATATTCGTATGAAAGTTAAATCGGGCTACCGCCCTTCTGAAGTACGCGATGCAATTATGTTTAAACTTGGTAAGCCTGCAGCAACACAAACTCAGCGCCCTGTTCGTAATCGCTCACATAAGCCAGCGGTACTTTCACCTTCTCAGGCTAAAGCGCAAACCACCGCGTTAGCTGAAATTTAAAAAACGAATTAAATACTCTCCTAAAAAGTATTTAAAGCGAGCTCATAAACAAGCTCGCTTTTTTGTTTTTTATTGTTAACTTCACGTATAATCAAGTGATTCAAACTCAGGAATTAAACTTTATGAATGTTGGTATTATTGGCGCAATGGAGCCAGAAGTTAAAATTTTACGTGAAGCTATGCAAAACCCACAAATTTTAACTAAAGCAGGTTTCACTTTTTATACTGGCGAGTTGGCTGGTAACACGGTGACACTTGTTCAATCTGGTATTGGTAAAGTTGCATCAACTATTGCAACTACCTTACTGATCGATAACTTCAAACCTGATTGCATAATTAACACAGGCTCAGCCGGTGGATTCGATCCATCGCTAAGTGTTGGCGATGTAGTAATTTCGTCAGAAGTACGTCACCACGATGTAGACGTAACTGCTTTTGGCTACGAAATTGGCCAAGTACCACAAATGCCGGCAGGCTTTGCAGCACACCCTAAATTAGTTGAAGCAGCACAGCAAACAATCGAACAAATCAGTGATGTTAAAACACTCGTTGGCTTAATTTGTACTGGTGACACATTTATGTGTGACCCTATACGCATTGATAAAGCACGTAGTGATTTTCCTACAATGCTTGCTGTTGAAATGGAAGGTGCTTCTATTGCACAAACGTGTTTTACGCTAAACACACCATTTGTTGTAATTCGCTCAATGTCTGATATTGCTGGTAAAGAGTCACCACAATCATTTGAAGAATACCTAGAAACGGCATCAATCAACTCATCTAAAATGGTTGTTGCACTTTTAGAAAAACTAACAGCAGTATCTTTGTAAATGCTTAGCAATATTGTTCAAAATCACTTGGACTTTATTGCCTTTATACTAGCGCTCCTTGCTGAGCGCTTTATTCCCCTTATTAGCTGGTATCATCCTAATACGGCGTTAAATGCTGTTTTTAGTGCTATTGGCAAACGTATATACAAAAGCAAAGAACCTAAAAGCTATCAATATTTGGCAGCTATACTCGCAAGCTCACTTATTTTAAGTGTCATTCTCATTATTGTAGTGTTGCTACTCGAGTTTGCTTTTTATCCTGAATTACTCGCTGGCCTTATTTTATACTTATGCTTAGAAAGTAAGAGCATTGATAAAAAAGCACTTCGCATTGCAAAGCTAACTAAACAAAATCAAAAATCCACAGCGCGCGAATTACTAAAGCCACTGCTTGCCCGTGAAGTTAATAGACTTTCATCAGCTGGTATTATCAAAGCATTAATTGAGAGTTTAATACTGCGCACCGCTCGATACTATTTCGTAGTCATATTTATATTTTTAGCATTTGGTCCTATAGCTGCCCTTGCCTATCGGTTACTTACCTTAATACAACAAGCATGGCGTAGTGATATCCCCCCAAATAGTTACTTTTTAAAACCGCTTAAAACACTCTTGTTTATTATTGAATATATTCCGATGCGCTTACTCGCTTTAACTATTGCAGCAAGTCGAGCAAGCAAACAAAGCATGCATTTTATAAAGCATTATGGCAGGCATTTTTATCAAACAAATACAGGCTGGCTCTTAAGCACATGTTCTGCATCGCTTGGCGTGCAGCTGGGCGGGCCTGCAGTTTATTTAGGTACTCGCTTTAATAAAATGCGTATTGGTACTGATAGACTACCTACACCCGAGGATGTACCTGTAATAGTTAATAGGTTAAATCAGGCCCGTGTATTTTGGTTGTTAGTAATAGCCAGCATTGAAATATTAAAATTGATTTAAAGGGCTCAAAATACGAGCACAAAAAAACCAGCCGAGGCTGGTTTTTTAGTTTTTAAACTGTGCTTAAGCTACAGTGATGTTTGCAAACTTACGTTTACCTACTTGGTAAATAGCCGTTGTGCCTTTTGCTATTTCAAGTTTGGTATCAGTGATTTTATCTTCACCGTTAAGTTTAACTGCACCTTGCTTAATCATACGCATTGCTTCTGATGTACTTACTACTAAATTTGCTTCTTTAAGCAAGTTAGCAATTAAAATAGTATCTTCTGCAATAGTGATTGTTAGCTCTGGGATTTCATCTGGTAACGCTTTTTTCTGAAAACGCTGAATAAAATCATCATGTGCACCTTGTGCATCAGCTTCACTATGAAAACGAGCAATTAGCTCTTTAGCTAGTTCAATTTTAATATCGCGCGGATTCGTACCTTGCTCAACACGTTCTTTTTGAGCTGCAATTTCTTCAATAGAAAGCGCACTTAATAAGTCGTAGTAACGCCACATTAGCACATCACTAATTGACATTATTTTACCAAACATATCGTTAGGTGCATCAGTAATACCAATGTAGTTACCAAGCGACTTAGACATTTTTTGAACGCCGTCAGTACCTTCAAGTAATGGCATCATTAATACTGTTTGCGGCTTTTGACCTTCTACTTTTTGTAGCTCACGGCCCATTAACAAGTTAAAGCGCTGATCAGTACCACCTAGTTCAACATCTGACTCTAGTGCAACCGAATCCCAACCTTGTACCAGTGGATATAAAAACTCATGAATTGCAATTGGTTGGCCGTTTCCATAACGCTTTTTAAAGTCATCACGTTCAAGCATACGTGCTACGGTTTGGTTTGCAGCAAGTTTAATCATGCCTGCAGCGCCTAACTTTTCCATCCAAGTAGAGTTAAATGCAACAGTGGTTTTAGCAGGATCTAGAATTTTGAATACTTGTTCTTTATATGTTTCGGCATTGGCTAGTACGTCTTCACGAGTAAGTGGTTTACGCGTTACGTTTTTCCCCGTTGGGTCACCAATCATGCCAGTAAAGTCACCAATTAAGAAAATAACCTCATGACCTAAATCCTGAAAGGTTTTCATTTTATTAATTAGTACAGTGTGTCCTAAGTGTAAATCAGGCGCTGTAGGATCAAAGCCTGCTTTTATTTTTAGCTTCTTGCCCGACTTTAGTTTTTCAACTAGTTCGTCTTCAATTAATATTTCTTCTGCACCGCGTTTTATCTCTGCTAGAGCGGTTTGTAAATCCACTGTGTATTACTCCAAAATTCTGCCGACGAAGGGGCGACTAGTTACTTGCGTAGTCACGGTTTAATAAAGGTTTAAACCGAATAAATAGATGTAGCTAACATAACAAATTTCTACCTAATTAAAACAACTTTTTAAGTGATTCATGCAACTAAACTAAATCAATTGAGTCTTAGCTAGGTAGAGCGTTAAAAAAGACTTTCTAAGCCCGATTTTAGCGTAGTTTAAGGTCAGTTTAAATCTACAAAACACTAGTATTCGTACATTATTAAGTATATCCTGCAATATTATGTATTTATTATCTTGACAGCAGAAAAAGGCACGTTATGGTTCACGTGGTTCACACGCTCCCCAAAAAACACAAATTGCTTATTCTAGGTTTGGTTTCTGCTATTGTTGGCTTAGCCTTTCTTCCTTCTGAAAAAGCCACTGCATCCAAAGACAATAGTGCAAATGCACTAGAAATTGGTAAGCGCTATGAGTTACAAGTTAAAGTTGATAACAACGAAAAATTAACTGAGTTAAATTCAGAGCAAGCAGCAGAAAAGTTACCAGAATACGACTTTGTCGATCATAAAGTTAAAAATGGCGACAATTTAGCAATTATCTTTAAGCGTGCTGGTTTTTCGGCTCAAACGCTTCATAAACTAATTAACACTAATGCAGAGACTCGCAAACTTACTAAAATTCACCCAGGTGAAATACTTAGTTTTGCGACAGCTGAAGATGGCTCCTTAGCTCAACTGCGCTATGTGATTTCAAAAACAGATACTTTATTTGTTACCTTAAACGAAGAAGGTAACTACGATACAGCTATTGATAGCAAAGAAATTGAAACGCTAACCAAAACCGCTGGCGGCGAAATATCTAATAACTTTTGGACTTCAGCAATTGCAGCAGGTTTAAGCGAACGCCAAATAATGAACTTTGCTGACATATTTGGTTGGGATGTTGATTTTGCAAACGACATTCGTAAAGGCGATGTATTTGGCTTAATTTACGAGTCTCACTATGTTGATGGCGAGTTTATTGGTACCGGTAAGATTATTGCAGCTGAATTTGTAAACCAAGGTCAGCGCTTTGCAGCTATTCGCCATACCGACGGCAATTTTTATACGCCCGAAGGGCGTAGCATGAAAAAAGCATTTTTACGTGCACCTGTAAGCTTTAAGTATATTAGTTCGAGCTTTAATCCTCGCCGCTTACACCCTGTTACTGGGCAAGTTAGAGCGCACCGTGGTATCGACTTTGCTGCACGCACTGGCACACCTGTTGTTGCATCTGGTAACGGTAAAGTAATTAAAGCCGGTTACAGCAAGTACAACGGTAACTACGTATTTATTAGCCATGGCACGCAATATGTAACTAAGTACTTACACCTAAATAAGAAGCTAGTTAAAACGGGCCAAAAAGTTAAACAGGGCCAACAAATTGGTACTGTAGGTTCTACAGGTCGTGTTACTGGTGCACATTTACACTATGAATTTTTAGTAAATGGCGTTCACCGTAATCCTAAAACTGTAAAACTCCCTAAGTCAGAGCCATTACCTCGCTCAGAACTTGCCAAGTTTAAACCTATTGCTGATAACTTTATTGCCCAGCTTGAGCGCAATCGCGAGCTACAGTTAGCACTTAAATAAAGTTTATCAATAAACATTAAAAAAGCCTTTGCAGGTTTAACCTGCAAAGGCTTTTTTGTATACGCTATAAATCATTAGTACATCAGTACATAAATGAGCTGAATAACTAAAGACACCATCACTAATGGCCAAATATATTTACTGTATTTGGTTGCGCCGTTGAGCCCTATTTTACTTTGATACTTTTCAAGCAAGGGTATAAGTATCGCCAGCGCAACAAACAAACCAATTAAAATAACGAATATGTTCATATTAACGCCCTACTTATGGTAATTCGTGGCCTTTAGCGCTTACATAAAGTGCATACCAATGCTCACGAGTTAGCTCTACGTTTACAGCATCACAAGAGGCTTTAATCCGTTTAGCATTAGTTGTTCCAATAATTGGCTGAATAGATGCGGGATGGCGAAGCAACCATGCAAGTACAATTGCCTCAGCAGAGGTTTCATAAAGTGCAGCCAGCTTATTAACTAAAAGACTGGTGTTGATATCTGCCTGAGATGCGTTTGATAAATCACTACCGCTGTACAAGCCTTGGCATAAACTACCCCAGCTTTGAATTTGGATTTCAAAATGGCGACAGTACTCAATACTACCTGGCGTAAAATTAAGATCTTTACCGTCACTGTTACCGGCATATACACCTTCATCAACAAACTGATGTTTTTGTAAACTAGCCTCAATTTGGTTAGCCACAATTGGCATATCAAGCGCATGTTGTAAAAAGTTCATTTGGTGCTGCTGCATATTAGACACTGCAAAATTGCGCACTTTACCGCTTTCTTTTAAGCAACTAAATATACGAGCAATCTCGTTAACTTCCATGAGTGGATCAGGGCGATGCAGCATAAGTACGTCTAAATAATCTGTATTTAATCGTTTTAATGATGCTTCAACTGACTGCTCAATCCACTTTTGGGAAAAATCATAACGCTTTGGCCCTAAGTCATCTTCAAAACGAATCCCACACTTAGATTGAATATACATGTGCTCTCTAAGCTCTGGTCGCTCACTTAATGCTTTACCAAAAACCTGCTCTGCTTTACCAAAAGTATAAATATCAGCATGGTCAAAAAAATTAATACCACCTTCAATGGCGTTATCTATACATTCATGAGCTTGCTTAACATGTGCATCAGTGATTGCGTCTTTATTCCAACCGCCGCCCAGACCCATACATCCAAATACAAGTTTACTAACATGAGGCAAGTGCTTTGCTAAAGGTGTGTGAAGCATGATAACTATCCTTAAAATGTTGAAGAGCTGTTACTGTAAACAAAAAGCACTAAACAAGAAACCATTAAGAGGCGAAGAAATTAAGAACAAAAAAAGCGCAGTAAACTGCGCTTAATAGTTAATCTATTTTAAATTACATTTTTAGCCAACAAGTGCTAATAAAATACCCGCAGCAACTGCACTACCAAGTACACCCGCTACGTTGGGTCCCATTGCATGCATAAGTAAAAAGTTATGTGGGTTACTTTCAAGGCCAACTTTATTAACTACTCGTGCCGCCATTGGCACAGCAGATACACCTGCAGCCCCAATTAATGGGTTTATAGGTGTTTTAGATATACGGTTAAGTCCTTTTGCCATAAATACGCCAGATGCCGTACCAATTGCAAAAGCCAGTGCGCCAAGCACTAAAATACCAATCGTCTCAACAGTTAAAAACTTATCTGCAGCAAGCTTTGAACCTACAGCTAAACCTAAAAATATAGTTGTAACATTGATGATTTCGTTTTGAGCACTGTTACTTAATCTATCAACAACACCCGACTCTCGCATTAAGTTACCTAAACAAAACATACCTACCAGCGGTATAGCAGCCGGTAAAAACATAGCCGTTAAACTAAGTACCATAAGAGGAAAAATAATCTTTTCCTTTTTAGATACTTTGCGAAGCTCTGGCATTTTTATTTTACGTTCTTCTGGGGTTGTTAATGCACGCATAATTGGCGGCTGAATAATTGGCACAAGTGCCATATATGAATACGCAGCTACTGCTATTGCGCCTAGTAAATCAGGTGCCAGTTTTGATGCTAAAAATATTGCTGTTGGCCCATCGGCACCACCTATAATGGCTATAGCCGATGCGTCCTGTAGAGTAAATTCAAAACCTGGCACATAGTTAAGTAATATAGCGCCAAACAATGTAGCAAAAATACCAAACTGTGCAGCCGCACCTAATAACAACATACGTGGGTTTGCAATAAGCGCGCTAAAGTCGGTCAGCGCCCCTACTCCCATAAATATCAACAGCGGAAAAATCCCCGTATCAATACCCACATAATAAACGTAGTACAAAAGCCCACCTGGGTCTGACAAACCTGCCACTGGTACATTTGTTAAAATTGCACCAAAACCAATAGGTAGTAATAATAGTGGTTCAAAGCCTTTAGCTATCGCTAAAAACAGTAATAAACACCCTACCGCAATCATTATTAACGATGGGATTGTAAAGTTAGCAATGCCTGTCGCATTCCAGAGGTTTAAAATACCTTCCATCCTCTATTTACTCCTAAGCTAATGCAATCATAGCGTCGCCGGTAGTTACAGCATCGCCTTCACTAACTAACACTTCAGCAATTGTTCCGGTATGCGTAGCGCGTATTTCAGTTTCCATTTTCATGGCTTCCATAATAATCACTACATCGCCTTCGTTAACAACTTGCCCAGCTTTTACCTTAATCTTAAAAATATTACCGGCTAGAGGCGCGTTAAGTGTTTCACCTGATGCAACCGAAGCAGATTGAGGAATGTGCTCAGAGTCTTTTAATGTTACTTCTTTAAGTTCACCACCTTGCGCTACTACTACGTCATAAACTTTACCATCTACTTTTACACTGTACTGCTCAGCCTTCACTTTGTTACTATTTGAAACTGATTTAGAAGGTGCTTTACTGCTTTTATCTTCAACAGAAGGTACTGGCTCAAATGCATCTGGGTTGTTGCGGTTTTTAATAAACTTCAAACCAACTTGTGGGAATAATGCATAAGTTAATACGTCATCAATTTGATCATCAGCAAGTGTTAAACCTTGCTCTTGTGCTTCTTTTAATAACTCACCTTCAAGCGTTGCAAGCTCAGGTGCAATGTTATCAGCAGGGCGACAAGTAATAACTTCCGCTCCATCAAGCACGCGCTCTTGTAGCTCTTTATTCATTGGTGCTGGTGTTAAGCCATATTCACCTTTTAATACGCCAGCAGTTTCTTTAGTAATTGTTTTATAACGCTCACCCGTTAGCACATTAAGTACCGCTTGAGTGCCAACAATTTGCGACGTTGGTGTTACTAAAGGTAAAAAGCCAAGATCTTCACGTACACGTGGGATCTCAAGTAAAACCTCATTAAGCTTATCGGCTGCGCCTTGCTCTTTAAGTTGGTTTTCCATGTTTGTAAGCATGCCACCAGGTACTTGAGCTAATAAAATGCGCCCATCAACCCCTTTTAAGCTACCTTCAAATGCCGCATATTTTTTACGTACATCTCTAAAGTAAGCAGCAATTTCTTCTAGGTGGCTTAAATCAAGCTCAGTATCACGCTCAGTCCCTTCAACTATCGATACAATAGTTTCAGTTGCAGAATGTCCATAAGTCATACTCATTGATGAAATAGCGGTATCGAGCATATCAATACCAGCATCAATTGCTTTTTGGTAAGTAGCAGTACTTAAACCTGTTGTAGCGTGGCACTGCATAGCAATTGGAATAGATACAGTTTCTTTAAGTGCTTTAAT
Organism: Pseudoalteromonas sp. SG43-8; assembly: GCF_014164245.1. Lineage (NCBI taxonomy): Bacteria > Pseudomonadati > Pseudomonadota > Gammaproteobacteria > Alteromonadales > Pseudoalteromonadaceae > Pseudoalteromonas > Pseudoalteromonas sp. SG43-8. The sequence goes on from NZ_JACJEX010000006.1 coordinate 94,373, forward strand.
TAGTTTTTCAGCATCGTACGGCTTTAATAAACCCGCCATATCTTTAATACAAATTGAGTGACAACCCATATCTTCAAGCTGCTTTGCAAGAGTTAGCCACATATCAAGTGTATGAACTGGGCTAACTGTGTACGAAATAGTACCTTGAGCGTGAGCGCCTACTTTTACAGCTGCTTTAATAGCTGTTTCTAGATTGCGAACATCGTTCATTGCATCAAATATACGAAATACGTCAACGCCATTTTTATGTGCGCGTTCTACAAACTTTTCAACTACGTCATCAGCGTAATGGCGGTAACCTAATAAGTTTTGACCGCGTAATAGCATTTGCTGTTTAGTATTAGGCATCGCTTTTTTAAGTGCACGAATACGCTCCCAAGGATCTTCGCCTAAATAACGAATACACGAGTCAAATGTAGCACCACCCCACGATTCAATAGACCAATAACCCGCATCGTCTAATTTGCTAGCAATCGGTAGCATATCGTCTAGGCGCATACGCGTTGCTAATAATGATTGGTGAGCATCGCGTAATACCAATTCTGTTAATTTTAATTTAGCCATGTGTGTGCCCCTTATTTATTATTTGATTTGTACTGAGCAATGGCAGCACTAATAGCAGCGATGTGCTCATTAGGCACACCTTGAGATTTAAAAGATGGTGATTTAACTGGTGTCGCCAAGTCAGGTTCGCTAAAGCGCGTCACCAAATTAGACATAAGCGTTACTGCACCAATTAATATCGACAGAAATACAAACACCCCAACCATGCCAGTAAGCATTAAGTTACCAGCCGTTGTGAGTAGAGCACCTATATCCATTTTTCTCCCCTTGAAACCCATATCGAAAATAAAAAATCGATTTAATTAAATATTTATTCACTGGATAATAACAAAACTAATCGCTTTGTCTACATCTTGTAAATTGGTAAAACCAATTAAACAATAAACAACATAACACTCAATTAATTTACATGCTATAACTCAGCAATCACGCGCTCTACAATACATACAAGAAATAACGACTATAGCTAATAGTTATATGGAATTTGTTAATTAACTATCAAGCTAAGTAAAAATAAACACTAATTCTTAATATAAAGTGCAAAGCCACACACCAATTGTTAATTGGTCTTACCAAAATAAGTTTATTTAGTGAACATTTAGCAGTTATTTGCAACAGTGTGAATAACTTACATAACAAAGCGTAAAAGTTACTAACCAACTAATAACTAGAACAACAGCTAAAAACCATAACCAATTGATATTTATACAAAATAAACTTTGGCATATAACTGGCATTAGTTATTATGAGCAAATTTGATAACCAAGGAGAAAACAATGTTACGCTGGACAATTACATTTTTAGTTATTGCTTTAATCGCTGCAGTGTTAGGTTTTGGTGGCATCGCAGGTGCCGCAGCTGGTATAGCAAAAATTATATTTTTTATCTTTTTAGTACTTTTAGTGATTTCATTAGTTTCAGGTGCACTACGTGGTAAATCACCCAGGTAGATAAAGCATTCAACTAACAAACACTAAAATTTAATTAATATTTACAAGGAATTACACTATGAACTCTACAACTTTAAAAGCAGCACTAATCGCAGTATTTGCAGGTTTTTTCATGATGGGTTGTGAAGACAACCATGCAGAAGATGCTGGCGAACGTATCGACGAAGCAGTAACTGATGTGCAAAACTCTGTTGAAGATGCATGTGAAAATGTTAAAGAAGGCGTGAACGCTGAAGAAACTAACTGTTAATCCTTCTTGTACCGCTAAAAAAAACGGCTTTCGAGCCGTTTTTTTGTGCCAGTAATAAAATCACTGACTATAAAGCTGCTCATTTAGCAGTTAGCTTGTTAAAATAAAAAAAACGATATTTAAAGCAAGGCAAAATGGCATTCACAACCACCTACACATTAGATAAACCCTACTTTTACGAGTGTTTTGATGAGTCACTCCCTTATAGTAAACGTGCAAAACCTAAATACTTTTTACTTGTGTTGCTAGTTGCGCTTGGTTTATTTGGCATTTATGTTTTAGACGATCATTACTTAGGATCGTTTATGATCATGTTAGCGGTACTCGAGTGCGTCGCTTTTTACTATCGCAGACCATGGTGGGTAACCAGACAAATGCTCAGCAGAGCATCAGGCTCTGAGGTAACACTTACCTTTGATGAAGAAGGTATTAAATCTGCTAATCATTACAAAAGCTATCAATTAGAATGGCAAAATATAAGCGAAGTAATAGACACCCAACAAGGTATTATTATTAAAAACAAAAGCGGCATGCAGTACATATCAAAACAAATACTTAGTCCTGAAACACTCGCTTTTATAAACAAAAAAGCCACTCAGTGAGTGGCTTTTAGTCTAGTTGAGTTAATTACTCAACTACGTATACGTGTTGATTAAGCATTGCCCGGATTAGGGTTCGACTTTTCAGCTTGTATGCGCATGTAAATCTCTTCACGATGCACTGATACGTCTTTTGGTGCATTAACACCGATTCGAACTTGATTTCCTTTAACACCTAGAACAGTAACTGTTACTTCGTCACCAATCATTAGGGTTTCACCTACTCTACGAGTTAGTATTAGCATTCTCTTGCTCCCATGTTCCAATAAAAATTATAAGATTCCGCTTAAACATACTAATGAAAATTAGACTGAAAAGTAAGTAAAAACTCGCAATCTATCCATTTTCTGTTAAAAATGCCTTGTGTAATGCACGAACAGCCAACTCTAAGTACTTTTCATCTATTAAAACTGAAATTTTAATCTCTGAAGTCGAGACTAAAACCACATTAATATTTTCCTGCGCTAATGCATCAAAAAATAAACTAGCGACACCAGAATGTGATTTCATACCCATGCCAACAGCAGAAACTTTAGCTACTGCTTGCAACCCGCTTATATTTTGAGCACTGAGCTGAGCTTGATCTTCACTCAATAATTCAAGTGCTTGCAGATAATCATTCGAGTGCACAGTAAAAGCATAGTCTATTTTTTCAAAGTTATGATTAACTTGATTAATCATATCTATTTCGATGCCATTTTCGGCAAAAAGTTTCAATATTTTTGAAAGATATTGCGTGCCCGTTGGCACACCTTGTACCTTAATTAAACATTCGTCACGATTAAACGCAATCCCCGATACAACCTTGCTTGGCATATCGTTCTCCTCAAAACTTATTAATGTACCTTCATCGGGATTAAAGCTCGAAAGCACCCTAAGTGGCACATTATGTTTTCCTGCGGCTTCTACTGAGCGAATATGCAAAACTTTCGCCCCTAAACTTGCCAGCTCCAGCATTTCGGCAAAGGTAACTTGGCTCATTCTGCGCGCGTTAGGTTCAACACGAGGATCTGTAGTATATACGCCGTCAACGTCTGTATAGATCTGGCATTCGTCAGCTTTTATAGCCGCTGCTATTTCTACAGCCGATGTATCGGTGCCGCCGCGCCCAAGCGTTGTAATATTGCCCTCAACATCACGCCCCTGAAACCCAGCAATAATAGCAATACGATTATGCTCAAGCTCATGCTTCAAACGCGTAGCAGCAACCTCTGCAATACGAGCTTTACCAAACATGTTATCGGTTAAAATATTGACTTGATCGGCTAATAAGCTCACAGCAGAGTGGCCACGTTTTATAATAGCCATAGCAAGTAGTGATACAGAAACCTGCTCTCCGGTGCTAATAAGTACATCTAGTTCACGGCTACTCGGGCGAGTATCGATTTGTTTGGCGAGATTAATTAAGCGGTTGGTTTCTCCCGACATAGCCGAGAGCACCACAACCACTTGGTGTCCTTGTTGTCTGGTTTTTACAACAAGGTCGGCGACCGCTTCAATTCTCTCTATCGAGCCGACCGAAGTGCCACCGAATTTTTGAACAATAAGCGCCACTTAGGCTTAAGTACGCTCAGTTAACCAAGCTGTAACGCTATCTAGTGCAGCAGCAAGGTTTTGTGGCTCGCTACCACCGGCTTGTGCCATATCTGGACGACCGCCACCTTTACCACCTACTTGGCCTGCCATGTGGTTAACTAACTCACCGGCTTTTACTTTGCCTGTTAAGTCTTTAGTTACACCAGCAATTAGGCTTACTTTGTCGCCACTGGCAACACCGAGGGCAATAACACCTGAGCCAATTTTGTTTTTAAGGTCGTCAACCATACCGCGCAGTGCTTTAGATTCAGTACCTTCAACATTTGCTACAAGTAGCTTAACGCCGTTAATTTCAACAATCGAATCAAGTAAAGATGCACCCGCTGCACTTGCTAACTTATCGTTAAGTTGCGCAATTTGCTTTTCAAGGCCCTTTGACTTTTCAAGTAACGCAGTTACCTTTTCAAGTACCGATGCGCTATCACCTTTAACTAAAGCAGCTACATCATGTAATTGTTGCTCTTGCTCACTAACATAAGCAACTGCATCTGCACCGGTTACCGCTTCAATACGGCGAACGCCTGCTGCAATACCGCTTTCAGATACTATTTTAAATAAACCAATATCGCCTGCGCGCTCAACGTGAGTACCACCACAAAGCTCAATAGAGTAGTCGCCAATAGTAACTACACGTACTTCGTCATCGTACTTTTCGCCAAACAACGCCATAGCACCTTTCGCTTTAGCATCATCAATAGCCATAAGCTCAGTATTAAGTGCAAAGTTACGACGAATTTCGTCATTAACTACACGCTCAATTTCACGTAGCTCATCTTTTGTAACCGCTTCAAAGTGCGAAAAGTCAAAACGTAAACGATCAGGCTGAACAAGTGAGCCTTTTTGGCCTACATGGTCGCCTAATAATTGGCGTAGTGCTTCGTGTAAAATATGTGTAGCTGTGTGGTTTTTCTTAATGCTATCGCGGCGTGCATCATCAATAGTCGCATCCACTTTATCGTTAACACCAATGCGGCCTTGCACAGTACCGTGGTGAGCAAAAGCATTACCAAGTTTAGTGGTATTAGTAACATTAAATTCGCCACCAGCAACTGTAATAGTACCCGTGTCGCCCGTTTGGCCGCCTGATTCAGCGTAAAACGGTGTGCGGTCTAATACTACAATACCCTGTTGACCATCTTCTAATAACTGAACAGCTTCGCCACCGGCAAAAATTTCTACCACTGTCGCGCTATGGTGTGTGCTGTCGTAGCCTTTAAACTCAGTAAGCTTTTCTGATTTTAATTGCTCGTTGTAATCAGCACCAAACTTACCCGCTTGTTGCGCTGTTTTACGTTGTACAGCCATGCATTCTTCAAAGCCTTGATGATCAATCGTCATCTGGCGCTCACGCGCAACATCGGCCGTTAAATCAGCTGGAAAACCATACGTGTCGTAAAGTTTAAATACTAAGTCGCCCGGTATAATATCGCCTTTAAGGTCAATTAAGCTTTCTTCTAAAATAGCTAAGCCACGTTCAAGTGTTTTACCAAACTGTTCTTCTTCAATGCGTAATACTTTTTCGATAATTTCTTGTTGCTTAGCAAGCTCTGGGTACGCTTGACCCATTTGCTCAATTAGCGCAGCAACTAATTTATAGAAAAACGAACCTTGTGCACCTAGCTTATTACCGTGGCGCACAGCACGACGAATAATACGACGTAGTACATAACCACGACCTTCGTTAGATGGCATAACACCGTCAGAGATTAAAAACGCACACGAACGAATATGATCCGCCACTACGCGTAGTGACTTATCGTCCATATCTTGCGCGTTAGTAACACTTGCAGCTGCTGCAATTAAGCCTTGGAATAAATCGATTTCGTAATTTGAATGCACACCCTGCAAAATTGCAGAAATACGCTCAAGGCCCATTCCCGTATCAACAGACTGCTTAGGTAGAGGCAACATAGTACCGTCGCTTTGACGGTTGTATTGCATAAATACAAGGTTCCAAATTTCGATGAAACGGTCGCCGTCTTCCTCTGGAGTGCCCGGAGGTCCGCCCCAAATATGCTCACCATGGTCATAAAATATTTCAGAACACGGACCACATGGACCAGTATCGCCCATAGACCAAAAGTTGTCAGAGGTCGCAATACGAATAATACGATCTTCACTTAAGCCAATATCTTTTGACCAGTACTCAAACGCTTCTTCATCATCGTGATAAATAGTAACAAGCAGTTTTTCTTGAGGTAATTTAACAACCTCAGTTAAAAACTCCCACGCAAACTTAATCGCGTCTTGCTTAAAGTAATCGCCAAAGCTGAAGTTACCTAACATTTCAAAAAATGTATGGTGGCGAGCAGTGTAGCCTACGTTTTCTAAATCGTTATGCTTACCGCCAGCACGTACACAGCGCTGCGAACTTGTCGCACGTGTATAAGGGCGGCTTTCTGCGCCTAAAAATACATCTTTAAATTGCACCATGCCGGCATTATTAAATAACAACGTGGCATCGTTACCCGGTATAAGCGAGCTAGAAGGTACTATTTGATGTTGCTTGCTGGCAAAAAAGTCTAAAAATTGTTGCCTAATTTGTGCGGTAGTCATGTGCTGCATTTGAAAGTCTCACCTGTATTTACTGTGCTTGCATTGCAAAATTAATTTCATCGTAGCTAAAACCTCGATACATTAAGTAGCGCACGCGCTTAGCTTTATCTTTGTAATCGAGATCTGGCGGTGTATTCGAATATTTTTTATTGTACGCATCCTGCGCAAGCTCAAACCAATCTATTTCAAGCTCTTCAACTACCATTTCAAGTAGCGAACGATCAATCCCTTTGCCCATAGCTTCGCTTTGTATTCGCTTAAGCCCGTGGCATTTAAATATGTGTTTTCTTACAAAGCCTTCACAGTATCGCTGCTCGTTAATAAAATTGTGCTTTTCGCACCAATCAAGCAGCGTTTCAATAAACTCTTCTGTCGCTTCTTTTTGCTGTAATTTGAGCGTTAACTCACGACGCGAATATTCTTGGCGCCCTAGTAACCAAAGTACATAATTTTTTAGTTTTTGCTTTAATTTATCATCCATTAAGCGTCAAAACGTCCGCTTGTTTCACTACTAAGTGGCTTAACATTAATGTCGTCACTTAATGGTACAACAGGCATAAAAATGGCTTGATAAGATACAAAAAAGCTAATGTAGCAAATCGGCATTAAAATCAACAGTGGTAAGAACGATAAGAACATCGAAAGCGCCATAAATAATGCGCAAATAAGGCCAAAAACGCCAAGTGGAAAAATGTTATGATAAAACACCATTAACGATTTTTTAAGTGCCGTTAAAATGCGTGTTTCTTTACTAAAATAAACAAGCGGTACAGCGTAAGCAAACGCTGTTAAGTAAATTAGCATTGCCATAAAAAATAAAATGACATTCGCGCCCGAAATACTCTCAAGCATTTGTTCAAGTGCCACGTTTGGATCAAGTCCTGGTTGGCTCATAACACCCACTGCATCGGCAAATAAGCCATTAGCAAGTAACGCCATTAAAATACCCGCACCCATTTGGTAAAGTGCTAAACGTAATAACCCTAAACGATTTCCCTTAGCCGTAAATGGCTTGAGAATATCGGCTAGCATAATTTTTCCGCCCTGCTGCTTACTAAGCACCGCTTGGTAAAACCCTGCGGTTAAAAATGGCGTAGCGAGTGCTGCTACTACTTGCAGCAGCGGTAAAAATAAAGACAGCAGCCCTACAATGCCAATAAATAAATGCATAAAAATAAAGGTTGCTGGCTGGGTTTTAAAAATAAGCCACCCGGCTTTTAACCACTTTAGCCCTGCATCGGCTTTAAAAATTCGTAATTGTGTAGACATACTTGCTCTTAATTTAAAACGAAACACGCCAAGTATAACTTGGCGTGAGGGGGGATTAATAGACGAAACGTAATTAAATAATTAAGGTTTTTTAATTTTCTTAATATCTAACATATGCGCGCCATGCTTAATTTTTGTTTCTAGGTACGATTTATTACCCGCAACACCCGCTTTAATGTGCGCATGTGTACCCACAACCGAGTCAACATTAATACCGGCATCTTTTAATGCATTAAGCTTTTTAGGATTATTAGTCATTAATTTAACGTGGCTTAAATTAAGCGCATTGAGCATTAATACCGCATCCGAAAAGTCACGCAAATCATCAGCAAAGCCTAAATGATTATTAGCTTCGTAGGTGTTCATACCTTGCGATTGCAATACGTAAGCGTCTATTTTGTTGTATAAACCAATGCCACGGCCTTCTTGGCGTAAATACAATAAAATACCGCCTTGCTCGTGCATCATTTCAATACATTCATTTAGCTGCTCACCACAATCACAACGAGATGAGTAAAATACATCGCCCGTTAGGCATTCTGAATGCATACGAATTAGCGGTACATCTTGCTCTGTATCGGCGTTGTTAAACACCATAGCAATATGTTCTTTACCATCTTTTAAATCAGTAAATGAGATTATTTCTGCAGGGATATCACTATTTCTGCCAACTTTAAGCTGGACTCTTGCTCTTACTTGCGCCACGACAAATCCAAATATTTAAATAACTACGACACGACAATAAAGTGATAGTATCACAAAATAGGATAAATACACCGTAGTACAAGACTGTTTATGGCAAATATATGGCGACGACAGGCGTTATTTTCAATGATTGTTAAGCAATAAATTAATACAAATAACCGCCAATATTATTTACGTTGATTTACCTTAATCAGTGACACCTACAGGCACGTTTGGTATTTTGTATTTTAAACAACGATAGGGATTATTATGAAACGTCAGCAACTCGCTTTATTTATAGGTTTAAGTTTGTCTGCTTTAAGCGCAACCACTTTAAGTACTACAGTACTTGCAAGCCAAGCAAGCGATCCTCAAATAGTATTTAGCCAAGCATACCAAAGCTATTTAGCAGCAGTTAAAGCAGACGAAAACGTACAACAAGCTGCCAAACTTGCTTACACATCAGGTAAAGCCGTTTACGGTAAAAGCGACGACAATACTGCTAACTTAGCTATTAACTACGCTAAAGCTATTAAAGGCTACGGCGATGAGCTATACGAACAACGTTTTGCACTTTATGATGAAGCACATACTATTTTAGCGGCTAATCACGGCAAACAATCAATAGAAACAGTTGATGCACTGCTCGGAAAAGCTAACTACACAACATCAGCTTACAAAGCAGCTAACTTTTTAGAACAAGTAATAGGTATAGCTAAAACACAAAATAACCCTAAGTTTGTAGCCGACATGAAACTTGAAGCTGCAACGCTACTGGCTAAAAAGTTTAGTTCTAAAAAATATCGTGAGGCTAAAAACTACCTAGAAGAAGCCGACGAATACTACCAAGAAAACTTACCTGAAAACTCACTAGAGCGCATAAAAGCCGATTTTTTAATGGCCTCATTCGCAGAGGGTCGTAAAAGATACAATCAAGCGATTGAAAGGCTAAATCGTATAGTTACTGTATTCGATAGTAACTTAAACTTTGATCATGGTGCAGAGCTAACAGCTCATTCAAAGCTTGTAGGTCTGTACGAAAAACAAGATAAAAGCGAAGAAGCAACTAAACATTGCCTAGCTATCGCTCAAATGGTGCCATGGAAAGAATCGCAAGAGCAAACGCCGCTTTACCGTGTTAATCCTAAATACCCAGTTAACAAAGCCAGGTTTAGTACCGATGGTAGAGTTGTTATGGAGTTTGAGGTAGACGCAGCTGGCTTTGTAAAAAACCCAAAAGTACTTAGCTCTGAAGGCGGCAGCGCATTTGAAAAATCAGCCAAAGCAGCGCTTGAGCAATGGCGTTACGCGCCAAAGTTTGAAAATGGCAAACCTGTTAGCGCTATTTCTCAGGTACAACTCGACTTTAAAATTAACCGCCACTAAAAGCGGCTCATTAAAAAAGGCGCTTTAAGCGCCTTTTTAATACCAACTAATACAAATCCTACGTAGTTAAAATTCATAACTTACGCTAATACCGCCATCGGCTCTTTTTTCATTGCTGTCGCTTGCTTTACCGTAGCCCACATCTAGCTCTAATCTAAAACCAGCGCTGTTCAGTTCATTAAAATTGTAGCTGTACGTAAGCCCTATGCCGTTTGTTGTTTCTTCATCAAAAATACCGCCAATTACACAACTTAGCGTATTAGCAAAGTCAGTTGCTACATCATTAGTTGAACTTTCACACTCTTGGTCTGTATCTCTTGCACCAATAGCGCCCACAAGTACGCCAAAAGCATGCTTTTTATTATCGCTAACCGCTTGTTCAAAACCGGCAGAAAATCCATCATCAAGGCCTAGTTTATAGTTTGCATACCAGCGCTGTGTGTCGTCGTTAGCCGATAAAGACACCTCAGGAATAACTAAATAAGGATAGCCACCCCCAATCGAAAAACTAACATCGTTAGCAAAAGTAGAACAAGAAGCAATAGATAAAGTGAGTAGTAATATTTTTATTTTCATAAAGTTCCCTTTGAGTAAGTATAAAACGTACTTACTTTAGGAACGCCATGCAATACGACTAAAAGCTCGTTAAATTTAGCTTTAGTAATAAAATAGGGATTAAATTTTAGCGAGTATTTTATCGCTAGCCGCTTCTATTAAATTGAGCACATTTTCAAAGCCATCATCGCCGCCGTAATAGGGATCGGGAATAGCGCTTTGGGCTTGCTCGCCATATTCTAAAAACAGCGCTAATTTGTACTGTAGATGCTCAGGGCACTGGGCTTTTAAATCAGCTAAGTTTTGCGTATCGGCCGCTAAAATTAAATCGAACTCAGTAAAGTCGCTTGTACGCACTTTACGTGAATAAATGCCTTTAAAGCTGTAACCGCGCTTCTCCCCTGCTGCCATTGAGCGACTATCAGGCGTTTTACCTTCGTGATAGCCAATAGTGCCCGCCGAATCAACTTTAACGTTAACACCTAGCTTTTTAGCGCGGGCTTTTAATACCGCCTCTGCGGTTGGCGAGCGGCAAATATTACCTAAACACACTATGAGTACTTTTTTCATTAAGGCTCCTCCAACTAATTTAAAAACCTAAGCTTTAAAACTGTTTTAAAATGCTTTCATCGTAATCTTCAACATTAAGCGTTACGTTATGTTGTGCTGCAACAGATTCAAGCTCAGCTTGTTTAATGGCTAAATCGTCCATGGTGATTAGGTTATCGTCTAGTTGCCACAATAACCGAGAGCCCGCGTAGCTATAATGAATCGCTAATAACGCATCGGCATTACCTTCACGGCCAGCGGCTTTTAACTTAGCCATTTTACGGGTTATTTTATTAAGTGCTTTTTTAAGCTCCCACACATAAACAACTTCAGTCATAAAGCTATGTGTACGGTATTTATTAAGTAACCACGCAAGCCCAACGCTTGTAATAGCAACGCCTATTAAGTTCCAATGAAAGTGGCTACCACTTTCATCAGGAAATAAAGCAATCAGCGTTTGCGATATAGCCAAGCTGCCTACAGCCAAACCAATACCGCATCCTGCAATAACACGGTTTAAATGTTTACGGTAACGCGCTTTATTTATTTCAATGAGTTGCATAACAGCCTAAAAAGTTAATAAGTAAAAGAATGCGAATGGCTATTGTAACTAAACCCCACATTTTTTATAAAATTATTTCACCCCTTTTTGATTTGCCACCCGTTATAGCTTTGAAAACACCCTAATAGTAGTGGTCAATAAAATTTGGAGCGGCTTATGCACACACTTGAAGTACCTAACAACCCAGTATTTATTAAAACATCGACTGCCGTTATCGGCGGCGCCGCAATGACCTTTGCAGCTTTTGCGTTTATGCAATATTTAATAAGTGGCGAGCAACGCGCACCGGTTAAACTAGGGGGCGATATTATAGTAGAGATTTTTCAGGCACCTGAGGATTCAAAAGTCAGGCATATACAAAAAATACAGCCGCCACCGCCAATGCCTAAAGTGCCGAAAAAAGCTCCACCGCTTGATACATCAGCCGATCCTGTGTTGGCAATTAGCGACTTTACGCCAGTTACGATTGACGATTTTGGTGGCGACATTAACAATACTATTAATCGCCCTACTGGGGATGCAACACCCATAGTGCGCATAAACCCTAAATACCCAACCACAGCCGCGCGCGATGGTATTGAAGGTTGGGTACAACTAAGCTTTAGTATTTCGCCAACGGGGGAAGTAATCGACCCGGTAGTTATTAACGCCGAGCCAAAACGTACCTTTGACCGCGAAGCAATAAGAGCCATTAAACGCTGGAAATATCGCCCCAAAGTAATTGAAGGTGTGGCACAATTACAAACAGGTCAAACCGTACAACTCGATTTTAAATTAGATAACTCTATTTAACGGACTAAACGCCTATGCTACTAAGTATTAAGTCATGGTTATTTGAAACGCCAAGCAAGGACTGCATGGCAAGTTACGCAAAAAGTGGCGACAATCGTTACTTAGAGCAGCTTATTGCCCTCTACAGTAACGACTTATACCACTACCTTGTTACGCAATCTAATACGCATTTAGCATACGACGTAAGCCAACAAACATGGCTAAAAGTAATCGAAAAACGCCACCTTTACCAAGCGCAAACCACACCCAAAGCGTGGTTATTTAAACTTGCCCGCAACACACTCATTGACGAATACCGCAGGCAACAGCACTTTGTAGAGCTTGACGAAAAAACGCATTTAGCAGCACAAAATGATAAAAGCGAAAGCGATTTAAATAGTGGTGACTTAAATAGTGGTGACTTAACTAGTGGAGACTCGCATATAGGCAGCTCAAACATAAGCTATGACGCGTTCGATGCCGCGCTAAAACAACTCAGCTTTGTACAGCGTGAAGCCATAACATTACAACAAGAAGGCTTTTCGCTCGCCGACATAGAACTTATAACGCAAAGCAGCCTTGAGACCATTAAAACAAGGCTGCGCTATGCCAAGCAAAATCTTAAACGTTTATTAGGAGCAAACAATGAACAAGCCTGATGAGCCGCTTGATCAAAAGCTCGCACAACACTACAAAGAGCGAAAAGCGCGCACTACACTTACAAGCACTCAGCAAAAAACGCTACTTAAAAAGGCCACTAACACAAAGCCTAAAAAGTTCGGCTTTACACTACAGCTAACCAGCCTTGCCTGCGCTCTGGGTGTATTTGCTTTTATTGTGTTTGATAATAACGATGGCATTAACCAGGCGCCTAAAACTGTACTTAACAGCGAATTTAACACCATAGACATTCACGACTATTCAATTATAAAAACACACGAAATAAACCAAGCTGGTAGCTACGCAAGCTCCATAAACGAGCAAAAACACGCGCTCGATAGTCAATTAGCTAACGATTTACGCCGCCACCAACAACGCCACATAGAATACGGCACTTTAGTGAAGGTAGATAACGACTGGTACATAGCCAGCTGTAATGATGAAGTACTCGTGCAAATTAAGCATTCGCTGTTGAGTGATTTAAAAGGTAAACACGCGGTTGAAAGTAATATAAATACAGGTGATATGTTAGCTATGGCGCATAACGGTAAAGGGCAGATTATTGCACTTAAACATGCGGGAGTTGGGGTTAAGCAGTGTGGGGCTTAGTAATTACTATATGTTTAGTGATATTCTAGTTATTCTTGAAACAACGTATTTTAATAAAAGAAAGCCTCGCTAAGGAAAGCTATGAAACCAATAAAAAAAGTTGATTTAGAACTAACCACCATACAAAAGTGGTCTAGTGCACTTTTGTTGTTTTTAGTACTTATTTTCATTTGTTTTGTCAATGTATTCGGTATCGGTGCACCAAAAAACATTCAAACCTGGACAAATACCTCTAGTGTGTTTTATAACCTAACAAGTACGTGTATCGCTGTAATATCCCTCATACTTCTATTAAATATCTGGAGAGATAATAGAAAAGAGCTCAAAGAAACTCGTGAGGCTCTACAAGATCAACTGAACATTCAAAACTTTACAGTCACTAAAGAGACCGTAACTTCTGTTATATTTCAAATAAAAGAGTTAAATAAAAGGCACTTAATACTCATTGAAAACAATTACAACTATGTAATTAAATCGGTTGGAGAAAGAGGCGATTTAGACTTCACTTCGTTAACAATAAATAATAATGGAAATTCGGATCAATTTACACATAGCCATTTTTTTGAAGAATATTTTCTATCAGTTGGCTCTAAAAATATAAGTAATGATTACTCACATCCAAATAATTATAAATCTCTTATTTTTGATAAGAACTTTTTTATCTATAAGGATAAAATCATTGCTCTCGGCTTACTTCTTAGCTCTGTTAAGTCCGAAGAATATAAAAAGATTTTACGAGTGATACTCTATCCTGAGTTATCAATCTTCACATGGTTATTTGTACTAGAAATATCTTCTCACCTACACCTATGTGAAAAAGGAAAGCATCATATAGGTATGGAAGCAGTCTTCATAGAGATTGCCTATTTAGTTTCCTTTCAAATCGAAAATAAAGGGCTATTAGGCTGGCTCTCTGAAGAAACAAGAAAAAATATGGAAGATCAAGGTATAGCTATTTAAAAATTTAATATACATGAATAAGCCTGCTACTTAGCAGGTTTATAGCTTCAGAACTAATAATAGTCCAATATAATGCTGAACAGCCCATCATATTAACCATCAAAACCGTCACTAAACACTCCCTTAGATAGCCCACCGACGCGCCAGCAAGCTAAGCGCCTACAAAACAGTGTATATACTTGGCTTTAAAGCGGTGAAATAAATTGGTGATACGTTGGGTTTCGTGTCACTCAACCCAACCTACGTACGCTATAAACGCGGTGTCACCATCTAATAGATTATTGTAAATAGTTACTGCTTTAAAAGTCGTTTTTCTGGATTATTTAAGTACTTTAAGCCAATGGTAACTATGCGTGTATGCACCATTGTTATAACGCGTATTTGCACATTACCAATAACAACAATATCGCCTTTACTGACTTCTCCTGAAAGCTTTTGGTTGATCACTTCTTCCAAGCTTATTTCTTCTGGGGCGTCTATTTGCATGTGATAAGAGTAAAATATATCGCCTACCAACGTTACCCCTTTCACTTTAAGTTCGTTGTGCGCTAAGTGGCTATCTTGATGGTTTGTTTTATCGGTTGCTGTAAAAACTAAATCAACAAAAGGTCTGTTATCTGGTTTTAAAACAACAAATAAGTGATCGTTTGGTTTTAACTTAGTTGAACCCCGTGGCGGTATGATTGACGGACCCCGTGTGATCATAGCAACGACCACACTCTCAGGAAGTGCGGCATGTGACAAGCTGCGCCCAGAAACCCGAGAAACGTCACTTAAGGTGTATTCTACAATTTCTATATCAATATCGTTTAGTGCTGTGATTTCGAGCGTTGCAGCAGCCAAATCAGGTGGCGGCTCTACTAAATTTAGTTTTTTAGCCATCCACGGCATTGTTGAGCCCTGTAGCGTGGCTGAAATTAATACCACGAAAAAAACGACATTAAAAATAAGTTCAGCCCCTGAAAGGCCAAATAGTAATGGGAATATAGCTAAAATAATGGGCACCGAGCCTCTAAGGCCAACCCAAGATACAAACAAGGTTTCGCGATTATTAAAGCCAAACAGTTTTAAAATAGGCGCTACCGCTAATGGGCGAGCAACAAAAATGAGTGCCAATGCAATAAGTAATCCTTCTAACCATACATCAACCAACGACGACGGATTAATAAGGAGGCCTAATACAACAAACATGGTTATTTGCCCAAGCCATGCTAAGCCGTCATGAAACAGAAAAATACCGCGTTTATATACAAATTTGCTGTTACCTAAAATAACACCCGTTATAAATACAGCTAAAAATCCACTGCCGCCGAGCGTTGCAGAAAGGCCAAATGAAAGCAGTCCAAATGCGGTTACCATCACTAAATACAAACCCGATGCATTTAGTTTAATTCGATTAATAAACCAAACCGATATTTTACCAATTAAAAGACCACAAATAGCGCCAACACCCATTTGTTGAGCAAATAACTGTAGTAAATCCAGCCCTACTGGCATGTCATTAACGAGCATTTCGAGCAAACCAACCGTTAGAAAAATAGCCATTGGATCGTTCGAGGCGCTTTCTATTTCAAGGGTCGATTTAAGCTTTTTATTTAAGTGAATACCCGCACTTCGTAAAAGTGCAAACACTGCTGCAGCATCTGTAGAGCCAACAATGGCGCCCAGTAATACACCTTGTAATATGGGCAGGTCTAAAATATAAGTAGCCACAAGGCCTGTAATTACAGCGGTAAATAACACCCCGATGGTTGCTAAAGCAGACGCGGGTTTCCACACTTGTTTAATTGAACTGGTGGGCGTTTGTAAGCCACCATCAAATAGAATAATAGCAAGCGCGAGAGTACCCAGAGCATGCGCGGCCTCTGCGTTGTCGAATGATATACCTGCAATACCGTCTTCACCTGCGAGCATACCTACAAGTAAAAATAGCACCAACACTGGTAAGCCAACGCGTGCAGAGAGCTTACTCGAAATTACTCCAAGTAAAATTAAAATGGCACTGACGAGAATGATATTATCAATTACAAACATAGTGTGGGTTTACAGCCTTATATGAGTTAAAAAGTAAGAATTTATAGCTACCAAAAAGCTTAAAGCTCATGCTATACAATAACCTAAAAAATATAAATACGGATACTTAAGTCTATATTTAAATTGTTTGTTTAATAGCTAGAGCGTCGTTAAGCTTGGTATTACTCCGCTCGGTCTTAATTTAAAAACAAAAAAGCCTGCAATAAGCAGGCTTTTGACTAATCATAAGCAATAACAAGATATACGAAATATTTAAAACTATTATTAATAATCCTAATTCTTATGAAAATCCGTGCTCAATATCTCGAAACGTCCATTGTCCGTTTGGATCTGCTATATCAATTAGTTCACAGGCTTTTTTATTCCAAGCAGCTAACCATGAAATATAATTTGTTAGTTGGTGATAAGCGCGGTCTGGGGCATCAGGACGAATTCTTGACATTGAGAAACCTGAATACGTAGCACCACTTCCTACCCAACTAACAATTGATGATACGGCTCCACCGGCAGGAACTACAAAACCAACAGTCGTTGTTACTAACCCTAATATAGTCGCTGTTTTTTCAACAGCATTACCCGTTTTCATTATGTCGCCGCTTATAACTGGGTGTAACAAAGCTAATAAGCTAACTGCTTGTGGCTGATTAGAGGCAACTGCAACATCATTTGACGTTTTTGAAGTGTTTGTGGGTGAAGCTTTTCCTCGCATTGCAGGAAGTAAGCTATTAAAAGATTTTTGGCTACTATTACTCGTTGAAAAAGTAACTGATTGTGTACTTAAGCCTCCAGCTTTAACTCTTTTTTCATCTCGTGGCGTTACAGTTGATTTGTAAGTGCGCTGTAATCGACGATAAACAGCTGCACTACATTGAGTCATTTGTATTGCTAATGCAGCTTGCTCTTTGAAGTCTCGACCGATTGCTCGCTCTGATAACTGAGTTAGCTGATTTTTCTTTTTAAGAGCTTGCTGACCAATCATAATATCCATAAAAATGTCCTTATTTATTATTTAATTGGTGAAATCATATCATTTAAAGTTACGTAGAGAAATCCTGACAAGTTATTATTACAATGATTCAAGGTACATAAAAAGCTGCTTCAGAGTATTCGATTTATGCTTCTTTAACAGAGGAATATCTTAAGTATGAACCATGACTATATGTAAAACATAAGCCCTTTACTAAGTTTACTTAGTGAATTATTTGAGGCTTAATATTACTAAAATCACTGTGGATTGTAATCTCTACATTATCAGGTTTTATAGCAGCGTCGCTTAAACCCGTATTAGTGAAATACTCTTCGAAGCCCTGCTGATATTCAGGAAGAACCTGCTTATATGCAGTAATAAATAAACTCAGCTTTTTAGCTATAGTTGGATACTTAGCTGCAAGGTCTCGTAGCTTTTCAGGCTCAGAAAAAGCAAATTCGGCGAAAATATTAAAGTCGTTCTCAATATTAGTTTTACCGTAGGTAGATAAAAATCCATTTTCATAATCAGGCCCTATACTTCTATCTTGCGTTAAAGCCTCATAATTCGAGGAAGCAGGACTCCAACTTTCAGGCAAAAGACCTTGCCATGCAAGATTAACAAAAGGGGAGCGTAAATAAATTAAAGAACTAAGCTCGTGATGAACTCCCCGTAAAGAATTTTCATAATTGAAGTTAGTACCGTTCTTATTTGAGATATTTGATAATATTATAGAATTTCTTGAATATGTTCCCCCCGCTTCAGCCCCCTCCATGAGCATAGGTCCTGAAATATAAATAGCATTAATAAATTTGGAAACAAAGCCTTCAGGATAAACCTCCAGCGCGGTTTCAATGCCATCAAGTGACTCTGAAGAATCCTCCAAAGAAGTGCTTTCCATCTCAAGCGTAGGTGGCTTGCCTCCAATTCCTAAAAATTGTTCAGGAAAAAATAAACGAGTATCACCAGCTTTAATATCAAGCTGGTATGTTTTTGCTAATCTATTAGCTTGTTCTGTTTCACTTTCTGGGTAAGAGCATGCGTTCAAAAACAATAAAAAACTAAACAGGACAAAAACTTTATTTTTCATTTAAACAATCCTTGTTTTGTCCCCTAAAAAAGCCTGCATATTTGCAGGCTTTCAAGGCATTTTATAAATAATTAAAACTCAGCATTTACAACTCACTTTCATAACACGTTTTTACAACACAATAATACTTGTTATTAAGTACGCTAAAAACGTAAGGCCGCCACCAAATAAGGCATACGGTAGCTGCGTTTTAACGTGGGTGAGTAAGTCACACCCCGATGCAATAGCCGATACAGCGCTGGTGTCGGATATAGGCGAGCAGTGATCGCCAAATATACCACCACCTAAAATAGCACCAACAACAAGCGATGGCGGTAAACCTAGCGCTTGAATAAGTGGCACACCAATTGGGATTAATATAGCAAACGTGCCCCACGATGTACCCGTAGTAAACGACATTACCGCGCCGGTTAAAAACAGCACAGGTACGATTAAGTAAATAGGTAGGTAGTCGCCAACAAGCGACGCTACAAATACGCCAGTACCCAATTCTTTTAAGCTTGCGCCAAGTGTAAGCGAAAGCAGTACAATGGCGACCAGTGGCATTAATTCGCCCATACCTTTAAAACCGGTATCAACTAATTGATGATGGGTAAATTTACGTGAGCCAATCATTAAAAAGTAAGCGACAACAATGGCTAAAACCGTTGCATATAATACGGATTTAGAGCCGCTGCCCTCTGCTAATACACCATTACCGGTGTAGTACATAAAGCCAACCATGCTGGTAATAAGCGTAATAAGCGGGATTAACATGTAACGCGCTTTAGAGCCTTTTACTTCTTCTTTTAAGTCAGTTGTTTGAAGCTCTAGTTTTTCTTCGGCTTCTTTCATTGGGCCATGCACTTTATCAAACGCGATGGTATAAAAAACAATGGCAAGGGTAATTATGGCGTAAAAGTTATACCCAACGCTGCCCCACAACACCGATACAGCCGACTCACCTAGCTCGTAGTTACCTAACAAACCAAGTACAAACGCACCCCAGCCATTAAGTAGTATTAAAATACACACTGGCGCACTGGTGCTATCAATAATGTACGCTAGACGCGCTCGGCTCATTTTAAATTTGTCGAATAAGCCACGCGATAAAATACCCGAGGTAAGTACGCTCAAGTTAGATTCTATAAACACTGCAATGCCGGTAAACATGGTTAAAAACCCCACTTGGCGCTTACTTTTTGCAATACCTTTGTTCATTAACATATTAACAGTTGCTGCAACGCCGCCAGATTCGCGAATGTAGGCAAGCAGTGCACCAATTAAAATACTAAATATTAATATGCGTGTATTACCTGGCGAGCTGGCAACCGAAATAATACGTTCAATGGTATTTAAAAAAGTGTCAAACAAGCTATTACCTTCGCCCTGAAAGGCGAGTAAAAACTCAGAAGAAGCAACAGCAACAAGTAGCGCCATAATCACTTCTTTTCGCCAAAACACGATAGCAATCGCAATTAGCGGCGGTAAAATAGAATACCAATGCATAAAAAGTTAACCTTAATTATTAGCGAGCCACTCTCGCTTTGTACGCGTTTTATCGCTTATTTGTTAAGCCTAGCAGCATAAACTGGCTTAGATTTGTAAACCGCTTAGCTTAATGGATTGCCTTACTCAAGTCACCTGTAAATAAATCACTTAGAGTAATGCTGTTAGTACGTTTTAACCTATACGATAGCTTATTGATTTAGTAGCGCTTCATAAATAAGCGACACCACCGATCCGTACTGCGCGGTTTCAAATTGTTTACCTGTAAATTCGTAACGTTTTTGCGAGCCTTTAATTGCACTGTGGCGAGCATTGGTAAGTAAAACAATAGCTAAATCGTAAGCGGGGTCAATTACGGTCACTGTTCCCGTCCAACCTGTGTGCCCATAAGCCTGCGCGCTTGCATAAGGGCCAAAGTGCCAGCGCCTTGCTTGGTTGTTACCAGCAAGCCTAAAGCCAAGCCCGTAGGTCTCATCGCTTGATTGCGGCGTTAAAAATTGCGCTAAGGCGCTTGCACTAAATAATTGTTGGTCGCCGTAGCCACCATTATTTAGTAATAGCTGGCAAAGCACCGCTAAGTCATGAGCATTACTAAATAATCCTGCATGCCCTGCTACGCCATCAAGAGAATAGTAAGCGCGCTCATCGTGCACTTGTCCTTGTAAAACACTGGTGCGAACATTATCAAACTTAATGCGCCCGTCTCGTGTGTTGCCGCTAAGCTCAGTGGCTGCAAATTGCTGCGGCTTAAAGCCTTTTTTAAGTGGATTAAATAACGTGTTAGTTAATTTTAATGGCGCGTACACTTGCTGCTCTAGGTACTCATCAAGGGGCTGCCCAGTTATGCGCTCAATGAGTACGCCTAAAATCATGTAATCAATATCTGAGTAAACATGCTGCCCAGATAATTTACGACTAAAAGGCACGCTGGTAAGTAATAGCTGTTTGGTGGTTTTACTGTTTTGCGAATAAAACGCTTCGCCGTAGCTGCCATCTTTACGATGAAAGTCAAATACTGGCGGGTATCCGGCACTGTGTGTGAGTAAGTCTTTTACTGTGCGCTTTGCTCGCCCTTCGCCTTTATATTCGCTTAGGTAGCTTTGCACGGGTTTATTAATATTTAACAGCCCTTCACTTACTAATTTCATAAGTGCAAAGTTTGTGGCAAATATTTTGGTGTTTGAGGCAAGATCAAATAAAGTATTAGTTTGCATGGGCTCTGGGCGTAGTAGCATTAAATCACTTTGCTGGTATTGCTTTGCATCGCCATAGGCGGTTAATTTTATTAGCTCGCCATTTTTAACAACGGCCAACACAGCCCCAGGAAAACCCGCTTTTACATCGCGTTCAATTAATGTGTCTACTTCAGTAAAATCTATATGCTTTTTTGGTTCATCGCTTAAAGTAGGAAATGCAAAACGCAGCGTTAAACTTGCGCCAGCAGGGAGAATATTTTCAACTTTAAAGGTATTAACACCGTTGTGAGTATTTTTTGCCAAACTGTAATTGTATAAGGTGTTGGCGCTTAGTTGGTTAACGTCGAGCTTTTGATTATTAATGTAAATATCGGCGCTTTGTGCGTTGTGGTTTTGTATTAATAATTGCCCGCGCCCTTTGTAAGCTTTAAACGTTCCTCGGTTATTTACATAAAACCGGCTACTTGGATTTACCTCAGGAAACGTTACAACCACTTGTGCATTAGGCAGCTCTACAAGTTGGCTTTTTGTAAGTGGTAGCACCGAGCTAATAGGCTCAGGTGGTGTACTACAACCCACAATAATAAAGCTCAATGCCGCTATAAATGCTTGTTTGATATAACCATACCTTTGATTTTTTAAAGCAATAAACATGCTTAGCCCTTATTTATATAACAAGTAAGGCGCTCTTTGCGCTTTAAATTGCGCAAGCCCCGCCTGCCAGCTTTGTTTTATTTGCGCCTCTGATTGCCCTGCTTCAATAGCTAAGCGCAATTTATTAGTACCCGCTAGCTTATCCATAAAGTCAGCGCGCTCAAAAAACGAGATGTTATTTTTAGTAAGCTCCGTATACGCATTTATTAAGTAAGTTAAATTTAAACCTGAAATATTTGCTTGTCTTAAATCGAGCCCTTGTACGGTTTGGTTTTTAAATTTAGGGTTTAAAGCAGCGCCTTTAATTGCGCGCGGTGTAAAATTAAAATCACCTAATGCAACTGGCGAATAGCCAATTACTTGAAATGCAAAGTCGGTGCCTCTACCAATGCTAATAGGCGTTGCTTCAAAAAAGCAAAGTGATGGGTAAAGCGCAATGGCTTGATCGTTAGGTAAGTTAGGGCTGGGTTTTACAGGCAAGCTGTAAGTACTTTTGCGAGTGTAATGATCAACAGGGATCATCGTTAATTTTAAATCGGCCGCTTTATTGATCCAGCCCTCGCCCTTGATCATTTTGGCAAGTTCGCCAACGGTCATGCCGTGTAAAACAGGAATTGGGTGCATGCCTACAAACGATTTAAATTCTGGCTCTAATATTGGCCCATCAACGTAGGCAATATTTGGGTTGGGCCTGTCGAGCACCAAAAATTCTATCCCCTGCTCTGCAGCGGCTTCCATCATGTAGTGCATAGAGCTTATGTAGGTATAAAAACGCACTCCCACATCTTGAATATCAAAAATAATCACATCAACATCGGCTAAAGCAGCTTGGCTTGGTTTTTTATTTTTACCGTAAATAGAAATAAGTGGAATACCTGTTTTACCATCAACGGCATTTTTCACATGGGCGCCCGCATCGTGATCGCCACGAAAGCCATGCTCAGGTGCAAAAATTTTAGTTATATTAATATTTTTAGTCAGCAGCGCATCTACTAAGTGAGTTTGCCCCACCATTGATGTTTGATTAACGACTAGCCCTACACGTTTATTTTTTAACTGCGGTAAGTATTTAGCATATTGCTGTGCACCTACTACAAGTGAGTTATTAACTTCGTTAGCTTGCACGCTTGCAATAAAAATGGTGCTAAAAATAAAAAACAACGTAATAAATAGGGTTTTAAACATACTGCAATATCCTTTTAAACAAGGCGTTTAAAATAACATAGGTAATAATAAAGAGCAGCTTTAGAAAAGGGTTAAGTGGGCTTGAGTAGATATAGTGATTAGAAGCTGTCGCTTCTCACACGAGCAAGCTCTGCGTCTACAGCGGATAAATAAACTCGAAGTTTAGATTTAAAGATTAGAGCTAGTTTTACTTGAAAATACCACCTCTCATTTTAAGCTTAAAGACCGTATTTAACCTTCTTAGAGCTAAACGCTTCTAGTTATTTAGTTTCTTGGTCAATGAACCACTTAAAGATCTATTACACATAGAGAAGCGAAAGAGAAGTAAATGAGAAGACATAAGCCCGGGTTTATTAATTTAGCTTTATTACTACCTCTAAAAGCGCAGCGCCTCTTAACCTCTTTGTGAATAAATTACTTATTTCTGGCGTTGCCAACAAATAAAATCTTATAAATTATATTTTTGAGGGGGGAATAGAAGCTGTCGCTTCTCACGCGAGCAAGCTCAGCGTCTACAACGGATAAATAAACTCGGAGTTTGGATTTAAAGATTGGGTTGGTTTTACTTTTAGGCGTGCAGCTTGCTGACGCGACGAGCGTAGCTCGTAAATAAAGTATCAGTTATATCGGTGGCAAGTAACTAGAAGCTGGCGCTTCTCACGCGAGCAAGCTCTGCGGCTACAACGGATAAATAAGCTCGGAGTTTAGATTTAAAGATTAGGGCTGGTTTTATCTGTAGGCGTGCAGCTTGCTGACGCGACGAGCGAAGCTCGTAAATAAAGTATCAGTTATATCGGTGGTAAGTAATTAGAAGCTGGCGCTTCTCACGCGAGCAAGCTCTGCGGCTACAGGAGTGGTAGCTTACATTTCACTTTATTTCAGGCACAAAAAAACCGACTTAATGTCGGCTTGTTTATGAAAGTGGTGGGCGCAGGACGTATCTTGTAAGAGTGAACCTCCGACTGCTTGGTTCTAAATTCGCCTAAACCTACACTTCACTTTATTTCACTTTATTTCACTTTATTTTAGGCACAAAAAAACCGACTTAATGTCGGCTTGTTTATGAAAGTGGTGGGCGCAGGACGTATCTTGTAAGAGTGAACCTCCGACTGCTTGGTTCTCAATTCACCTAAACCTAC
>NZ_JACJEX010000006.1:118745-227317 GCF_014164245.1 Pseudoalteromonas sp. SG43-8
TGTAAGAGTGAACCTCCGACTGCTTGGTTCTCAATTCACCTAAACCTACACTTCACTTCACTTTATTTTAGGCACAAAAAAACCGACTTAATGTCGGCTTGTTTATGAAAGTGGTGGGCGCAGGAGGATTCGAACCTCCGACCGCTCGGTTCGTAGCCGAGTACTCTATCCAGCTGAGCTATGCACCCACTTTCATAGATTGCTTATTTAAACTCTAAGCAGAGCGTATTAATTCAGGCATAAAAAAACCGATTTCCATCGGCTTATTTTTCTTACACTTAAAAGTGTATGAAAACATGAAAGTGGTGGGCGCAGGAGGATTCGAACCTCCGACCGCTCGGTTCGTAGCCGAGTACTCTATCCAGCTGAGCTATGCACCCACTTTCATTTTTACTATTACTTGTTTTTACTCTAAGTGAGAGTTTTACTTATTTATACTCTAAGTAGAGTTTATAAAGTGGTGGGCGCAGGAGGATTCGAACCTCCGACCGCTCGGTTCGTAGCCGAGTACTCTATCCAGCTGAGCTATGCACCCACTTTATAGTTTGCTTATTTAGACTCTAAGCGAGTTATTAAAGTATGGTGGGCGCAGGAGGATTCGAACCTCCGACCGCTCGGTTCGTAGCCGAGTACTCTATCCAGCTGAGCTATGCACCCATACTTTAAAATTTACAAAACACGCCATTAAAAGAAATGGTGGAGAGGGAGGGATTCGAACCCTCGATAGAGCTACAAACTCTATACTCCCTTAGCAGGGGAGCTCCTTCGGCCACTCGGACACCTCTCCGTCTTGTGGGGCGTATAATAAAGATTTCAGAAAATATGTCAAACACTTTTCTACCAAAAACGACTATATGGTTATAGATTGCACATATGCTTGGTTTAAAAGTGTAATTAGTTTGAAATTTAAGCGGGTTACGTATTTTTATTTGAAGGATTAACACCTAGCACGGGAACTAAGTCATCAGTTAACTGAGCCAAATACTGTTCTTGGTAACCTAATTGTTGAAATTCAGCGATACAAGCACGGTAGTAAGCGTTTCGTTCTTGCTCTGATGTGCATTCTTCTGATAAATCATCTACTCGTTTGTCTTTCATACTATTATTCTAAGTCCTTTAAGAATCTATATTTAACTGCTAAATACCAGCAGTGTAAATTTCGTGCGTATTTTAGCTAAAACCTTTGTACAAACACAACATATGTTTAAAAAACAATCATACTAAAAAGTTATAGCACTGTTAGTTTTAATATTAAAAACTTCCAATAACAATAAGTTAGTGAAGCTGAATTGTACATTAATCAGCACTAATAATTACCTTTAATTTTTAGTGTAGTACTTATTAATTAAAACACTAATTATAAGTAAAAAAAACGCCGCTATTAAGCGGCGTTTATTAACTTACTTTGTTTTACTAAAGCTTAGTCAGCTTGTGGACGCATATGTGGGAACAAAATAACGTCTTTAATTGTTGATGAATCAGTAAACAACATAACTAAACGGTCAATACCAATACCTTCACCAGCCGTTGGCGGTAAACCATACTCTAGTGCGCGTATGTAGTCTTCGTCGTAGTGCATTGCTTCATCATCGCCTGCGTCTTTCTCTTCAACTTGACGAGTAAAGCGCTCAGCTTGGTCCTGTGCATCATTAAGCTCAGAGAAACCATTTGCAAGTTCACGGCCGCCAACAAAAAACTCAAAACGGTCGGTAACAAATGGGTTTTCGTCGTTACGGCGTGCAAGTGGTGATACTTCCCACGGGTAACCAGTAATAAACGTAGGTTGAATAAGCATGTGCTCTGCTGTTTCTTCAAATATTTCACAAAGAAACTTACCTGGACCCCAAACACAGTTTTCAGGAATTTTAACGTGCACTTGTTTAGCGTACGCTTTTAACTCTTCAAAGTGGTTTTCTGGGTCGTTAAATACCGCAGCATCAAACTCAGGGTTATATTTTAAGATAGCATCCGCCATACTTAAACGTGTAAACGGTTGGCCAAAGTCGTATTCAACTGAATCGATAACTTCGCCGTTTTCGTCCTTAGTTGTATTAACTACAATTGCACTACCTAGTACGTTTTCTGCAACAGTACGTAGCATATCTTCGGTAATGTTCATCAGGTCGATGTAATCAGCGTATGCTTGGTAAAATTCAATCATTGTAAATTCTGGGTTGTGACGTGTAGATAACCCTTCGTTACGGAAGTTACGGTTAATTTCAAATACACGATCAAAACCACCTACCACTAAGCGCTTTAAGTAAAGCTCTGGCGCAATACGTAAGTACATGTCGATATCAAGCGCGTTATGGTGAGTTACAAACGGACGCGCAGATGCACCGCCAGGTATAACCTGTAGCATAGGTGTTTCTACTTCCATAAAGTCACGGTCTGCTAAAAAGCGACGAATACCTTCAACTACTTGTGAGCGAATGCGGAATGTTTCGCGCGTTGCTTCGTTAGTAATTAAGTCAACATAACGTTGTCGGTACTTTGTTTCTTGATCTGATAAGCCATGGAATTTTTCAGGTAACGGGCGAAGTGACTTAGTTAGTAATTGATACTCAGTCATTTCTACGTATAAATCGCCTTTACCCGATTTATTTAACGCGCCTTTAACACCTATAATATCGCCAGTGTCTAGCTGACCATATTTTTCTTTAAGGTCTTTTTGAACATCTTTAGATGCATACGCTTGTACGCGACCTTTCATGTCTTGAATTACAAAAAACGGTCCACGCTTTGCTAAAATACGTCCAGCAATAGACACAACTTCTTGTAGTTCAACTAATTCTTCTTTGCTCTTATCACCAAACTGGGCTTGCAAATCAGCCGTGTAATGCTCACGACGGAATTGGTTTGGATGACCGTTGGCTGGGCAATTTTCGCGTATCGCGTCTAACTTGCCGCGACGCTCAGCGATTAACTTGTTTTCGTCTTGGATTTTATCAGTCATTTTTTAGCTCTTTATTAGCTTGGTGGTTATAGGCCAGATTTAAGGCTGGCTTCAATAAATTTATCTAAGTTACCGTCAAGTACCGATTGGGTATTGCGGTTTTCAACGCCTGTACGTAAATCTTTAATACGTGCGTCATCAAGTACGTATGAACGTATTTGGCTACCCCAACCTATATCAGATTTAGCGTCTTCTTGCGTTTGTTTTTCAGCATTTTGCTGCTGTAGCTCAAGCTCAAATAATTTAGCTTTTAACTGCTTCATCGCTTGGGCTTTATTTTTATGCTGTGAACGCTCGTTTTGACACTGCACTACGGTATTTGTTGGTACGTGAGTAATACGAACCGCCGATTCGGTGGTGTTAACGTGCTGACCACCCGCGCCTGATGCACGGTAAACGTCTATACGTAGGTCTGACGGATTAATATCAATTTCAATATTATCGTCAATCTCTGGGTATACAAACGCAGAAGCAAATGAGGTATGACGACGACCACTTGAGTCAAACGGGCTTTTACGCACTAAACGGTGAACGCCTGTTTCTGTACGTAACCAACCGTAAGCGTATTCGCCAACAAAGCGAACTGTTGCGCCTTTAATACCGGCAACATCACCGTCGGTTGCTTCAACTAGCTCAACTTTAAAGCCTTTAGCCTCGCCCCAACGTAAATACATACGAAGTAAAATGTTACACCAGTCTTGTGCTTCAGTGCCGCCAGAACCCGATTGTAAATCAAGGTACGCATCGTTTGAGTCATGAGGACCTGAAAACATACGACGAAACTCTAAACCTTCTAACTGCTCGTTTAGATCGCTAAGCTCGCTTTGTGCTTCATCAAAGGTATCTTGATCTTCGGCTTCTACAGCAAGTTCAAGTAGACCTTCAACGTCGTCAGTACCGGCTACAAGGTTGTCGATTGTTTCAACAACAGCCTCTAATGCTGATTTTTCACGGCCAAGCGCTTGTGCGCGTTCAGGCTCATTCCATACGGCTGAATCTTCAAGTTCGGCGTTAACTTCTTCTAGGCGTTCTTGTTTAAGAGCGTAGTCAAAGGTACCCCCGAAGCAATTCAGTACGTTCGCGAATTTCCTTGATTTGGTTAATCACAGGATTCACTTCAAACATGTACATCACTCCAAAATGGCTAGGTAATTGCGCCCCTTTACATGGGATTTTCGCAACAAATTATCGTCAAATGATAAAAACGCCCGATTTTAACAAAAAACCGCGCGCTTTATTAGCCTTTTATGCATGATTTGTGCATATTTTTTAGTGCACTTTTTCAAGCTCTCTAACTATTAATTGCAGCGTAAATTTACCTCTAAACTCATTTATATCGAGTTGGTAGGCTACTTTTACAAACTTCGCTTCTGTGTCGGGCCATTCTTTTACATCAATACCAAAGGCAATGGCGTCAACTAATCGCCCTGATTGATGCTTTAATACAAGTTTTAAGTGCTTTTCGCCGACTATGCGCTGCTGTATTACTTCAAATGTGTGCTCAAACACCGGCTCAGGAAATTGCTGCCCCCACGGGCCCGATTGCTTTAATAGCTGAGCAAACTCCATCGTAAAGCAGTCGTTTGGCAGCTCACCGTCGGTAAATACAATACAGCGCTTACTTTCTTCACTCAGTTGCGCACTCACTGCAGCATCAAATGCCTTTTTAAAGTCGTTAAAGTGTTGCTCATTAATACTTAAACCAGCGGCCATTGCGTGGCCACCAAATTTATTAATTAAGTGTGGCTCAGCAGTATTAAGCCCTTCGAGTAAGTCGCGCATGTGCAACCCTTCTATAGAGCGGCACGAACCTTTTATTTCACCATTTTCGCCACCAGCAAATATAACGGTTGGTCGGTGGTACTTTTCTTTTAAGCGACCAGCCAAAATACCAATAACACCTTGGTGCCAATCGTCTTGAAACAAGCAGATTGCATCAGGGACGTTATCGTCGCTAAATGCGAGTCTATCAAGCACGGCTTGCGCCTCGGCTTGCATGCCTTGTTCTATTTCGCGCCTTGCAAAGTTTAAGCTATCGAGCTCGCTGGCAATACTACGTGCTTGGTTTATATCGGTGCTAAGTAAGCATGCTATACCCAAACTCATGTCGTCTAATCGCCCTGCTGCATTTAAACGCGGGGCAAGTGAAAAGCCAAAGTCGCTTGCGCTTAAGCGCGCAGCATTGCGGTTAGCCACCTCAATAAGCGCGGTAATGCCTGGGCGTGTTTTACCACTGCGAATACGTGCTAAACCTTGATGTACTAAGGTACGATTATTTGCATCAAGTGCGACCACGTCAGCAACCGTACCAAGCGCTACAATGTCGAGCAAGTTAGCTAAATTAGGCGGCGGTTGCTGTTCAAAATAACCAAGGTCTCGCATTACGCTTCTCAGCGCGATTAATAAGTAAAAAGCAACGCCAACGCCTGCTATAGATTTAGACGGGAAGTTACATTCGTGCCTATTTGGATTTACTATTGCATCGGCATTTGGCAGCTGATCACCTTGTAAGTGATGATCTGTTACCAGCACTTTAATACCAACCGCTTTTAAAATATCAATACCAGCAATACACGATATGCCGTTATCTACGGTGATCACTAAATCAGGCTTTATTTGTACTATTTGCTCTGCAAGCGCGGGGCTTAAGCCATAACCTAAACTAAACCGGTCAGGAATTAAGTAATCTAAATGCTTAAAGCCAAACATCTCAAGGCCCTGCATTAATGTTGCAGTGCTTGTTGCACCATCAGCATCAAAATCACCGACTATTAATATTTGGCTTTGCGCCTTTAATGCTTCAATTAGTAAATCGCTGGCTTTGTCGATATCTTTAAACAATTTAAAGTCGTGAAGCGTAGCTACGCTGTTATTTAGCTCGTCGGCATTAAATACATTGCGGTTAGCATAAATTTGTTTAATTACAGGGTGTAAATTACTCGGTAGATGCGAGTCGTCAACGTTTTCACGCGCAATGATTAGTTTTTTCATGCAGAGTTTTAACTTATTGGGTCGTATTAAAAAGACAAAAAAAGGCCATTAAGGCCTTTTTATTAGCTATAAAACGTATTACGACGCTTTGTTAGCATCTAATGCTGCTTTTAGTGCTGCTGCTGGCTGATAACCTGGGATCATCGTACCATCTTCTAAAATAATGGCAGGTGTGCCGCTAATACCAAAGCTTTGACCAAGCTGATAATGCTCTGCAACCGGTGCGCTACAGCCTGCAACTACTTTAGTGCTTGTACCCGACTTAGCTTCTGTTAGTGCTTCTTGCTGATCGCGTGCACACCATACGTTCATTAAATCGGCGTAGCCTGAACCTTGTAAGCCACCACGTGGAAACGCAAGGTACTTAACGGTAATACCCGCATCAAGTAAATCGTCTAACTCGCGATGTAATTTACGACAGTAACCACAGCTAATGTCGGTAAATACGGTAATACTGTGTTTTTCGTTTGGTGCTTTGTACACAATCATCGAATCTTCGTATTCTTTAATGCCCTCAACACGCACGCCGTTTAATGCTTGCTCTGTTAAGTTGTTACGATTATTTAAATCGATTAACGTACCTTGCATTAAAAATTGACCATCTGGACTTGCGTAAAGCACGCCTTTATTAGTAATCAATTCTTTTAAACCCGCTACTGGGCTTGGGTTAATTTGCTTTACAGTTACACCAAGCTCGGCAAATTTAGTAATAATAGGATCATTAGCATCTGGTGTTACAGCAACGCCATTTGCAAATGCACTAATACTTGTGCACAACATGGCACCTGCTAACATTAATTTTTTCATAACTTCTCTCTATCCTAAAAATACTTAATATATTGACCGGCTTAATAATATTTACTTTCAAACTTACGCTCGCGGATGATGCTCTGCGTGTACCGACTTTAACCGTTCATTGGCAACATGGGTATAAATTTGCGTCGTTGATAAATCGCTATGGCCCAACATCATTTGTACCACACGTAAATCTGCCCCATGATTTAATAAGTGCGTAGCAAAAGCATGGCGCATGGTGTGGGGCGATAATGGAGACTCAACTGATGCCAAAATAGCATAGTGTTTAATTCTATGCCAAAAGGTTTGTCGCGTCATGCCTACTCCGCGCTTAGATGGGAACACAAAATCGGTGGCGTGTTTTATCATTTGTGCACGCCCACCCTTTAAAAATTGCTCCAGCCAATACATGGCTTCTTCACCCAATGGCACTAAGCGCTCTTTGTTACCCTTGCCTTTTACAAACACCACCGCTTGGCGCAAATTAATTTGCTCCATACGAAGCCCAACAAGCTCACTTACACGCAACCCCGTTGCATAAAGTAGCTCTAGCATGGCTTTGTCGCGCAGCCCCATCGCTTCTTCTGTGTTGGGCGCATTTAACAATGCCTCAACTTCAGCTTCTGAGAGTGTTTTAGGTAACGACTGCCCTGCTTTTGGTTGAGCAATGTTTAGCATGGGCGAATCACTAATTATTTTTTCGCGTACAAAGTACTGATAAAAACGCTTTAGCGCACTAATGCTACGAGCTGTACTGCGTGGTTTTAAACCTAAATCAACTCGATGCGCTAAGTAGCTTTCTATGTCTAGCCCCGTTACCGTCATTAAATTTTCGCCCTTTAAAAATAGGCAAAACTTATCTAAATCACTGCGATAAGCACTTAATGTGTTTTCGCTTACGCCTTGTTCTAAGTACAGGCTATCTAAAAAGGTTTCTAGGTAGTCGCTATTACTGCTCATACTGCTGTTATTTTCAAAAGAATCGTCAGATAGCGTTGTCACATTATGCTCTCATGCTTTGCTAAGGTATCAATTAAAAATACCTTACGGTAAACTTGAGCCTATCATATCAGGCAATTACACAGTGATAAATACGATGCAAATTGGTTTATTTTTTGGTTCTACTACGTGCTACACCGAAATGGCAGCAGAAAAGATTCGCGACATTATTGGTGCCGATATAGTTACCCTGCACAATATTAAAGACGAGCCACTAAAAAATGCAGAGCAGTACGACTTTATCATCTTTGGTATTTCAACATGGGATTTTGGTGAAATACAAGAAGACTGGGAGTCAAAGTGGGACGACATAGCCGACGTAAACCTAAACGGTAAAACCATTGCTTTATTTGGCATGGGCGATCAACAAGGTTACGGGCAGTGGTTTCAAGATGCGCTAGGCATGCTACACGACGAAATAAATACGCAAACATTTACTCAACTTGGTTTTTGGCCAAACGACAGTAGTTACGAGTTTGAAGCTTCAAAAGCATTAACGCCTGATGGTAAACAGTTTGTAGGACTTGCGCTCGACGAAGACAGTCAATACGAACTAAGCGACGACCGCATTGCAACATGGGTTGAACAGGTAATGACTGAATACGGCGAAACGCTTTAATTAATAAGCTAATAAATAAAAAGCAAAAAGCCCGCAACTAGTTTAGTTGCGGGCTTTTTAACTAGGGTCTGTTGATCTTTTAAGGTTAAATTTGCAGCAGTCTGTTTGGTATTTAGGCAAGGCAGAGCCTATGCAGTGTGGTTATTCCCCATAAATGGGCGATAACGTAGCATTAATGCCAAACAGGCGCTGCCCAAAGGGTTCTTCCTAGGGGCTACTTACTCTTTGTTGCTCGGTTTTTACTTAGCCCACTAGGTTGCAAATCTCGCGCCGCGATTAAATAGCCCCTAGTTTGAACAAATTTTAATCCGAAAAGTTCAACAGACCCTAATAATATGAGTAATTTATTGAAACGTCATCACATTGGTCGTTTGTGGGTAGTACCCATCTGCCATAACAATGTACGGTAGTAAATTACTTAACCATTTTTGTTGTACGCTTTGGCTGTAATTTAAGTAAAGCTTACCTTCGTGAATATAAAATGCTTCTGGGTCTATCCCTACAGCATTCCCCTCATCAGCCATTGCATAAGCGCACCAGCCACCGTATTGCGGAGCATAACGCTTTGGGTTTTCTGCAAATGCCGTTTTGTTTTCTTCACTCGAAAAATGCCAGTCGGCACCTAAATAACTAAACGTATGTTTGTCATTGCCTTTAATGGCTTTATTTTGGGTAAAATAAGCAACACTGTCGTACCCTTTAATAGCCGTGTTATTAAACCAACCCGTGTTTACAGCATCATCCTTTGCGTTTGCCGCACCGCTTATTAACAGTGTGCTAAGCATTATTAAAGCAACTATGTACTTAATCATATTTTACCCTTTTATTTACTCAAAGTTTTATGCCAATTAAATATGGCAGGCTTAGTGAGTAAGAAAGGCAAAGCGCAAAAATGATTTCAGTTAATGCTTAATTATTTAACGTTTAGTAATTAAGTAAGTAGTAAAACTTACTCTACTCTTAGCCAATATTGGTTTCGGTAAAAAAAGCCAATGTAACCGCGCACTTCGAGCTTTTTACCTTCATCTTGCGGGGTTAATTGTAAGGTGTAGGTTTTACCATTTGTTGGGTCGAGTATTTCTCCGTCTCCCCAGGTGCCATCATCTTGTGCTTTTACATCAGTGATTATAGTCATTCCTAAAATAGGCTGATCTTTTAGCTCATCATCACACTTGCTGCATATATCGTTTTGTTTTGCAGGGTCTAGAATAGTTTCAACTTTACCGCTTAAAGTACCATTGGTTTGGCTAATACGTACATACGACTTAGCTTGGTTTGTATCCTCATCAATTGTTTTCCAAAGGCCTACTGGCGTAATAGCAGCAAACACACCTTGGCTTGCAAAAATGGTGGCTGTTAACGTGCTAAGTAATGCTAATTTATTTAACTTTTTCATTGTGTTGTCTTTTAAATTAAGTGGCCAATGGCTAAATCATATCAGGTGATTTATAAACACACTATTAAAGCGCTGTACATAAAATAAAAAACTAAAAGAAAAAACCTAAACTAATAATCATTAGTTTAGGTTTAAGGGGCAGTAGCATAAAAAAAAGTTACGCATTACCTCACTTTAAAAACAACATCCCCTATTTTTAGATTTGAATATTCAGGCTCAACTAAAGATAATTCGTTATTATCAATCATACTTTTAAGGTATCTAATCTCTTCAGGATTTTCGACATTCATATACCTTGAGCGCCACTTACCCATGTCGAATAACCAGAAATATGCGGATATATTTTCATTACTTTCGTCAATCACTATAAAATCGAGTGCATCATCTTTGTTTAAATCCATGCCAATGAAATAGTAAGTATGTTCTTTTAAAGAGTTACGATCGTAAAAATGTTGTTCAGAAAATACTGCCTCTATTAAACCTTGAGGTATTAGCGCTTGTGATGGCCAAAATACACTGCGCTCAATAAAATCATCGACTGTGTGTTCAAGCGTTAAAGCAAACTCATTATTTACATACATCCTATCGATGATAGCGTATTGCTCTGGGTGACTCGTTTCAATTTTCTGTTTTAATAACTGCATAGCTAAATAACCTTGGCGACCTAAGCTGTGCTCAAAATAGTAATAGTCAAACTTTTCTATTGTTACTTTATCTGCATTTAAACGCGCTATTTGGCTGTTTGTAGATAAGCTTTGAAAATTTAATAAAGGGGAGTTAACAGCAAGCATACTAACGAGCACCACCCACCCCATCACAATATTTATTTTGCTAAGCGGCTCTAGCCAATTGTCTCGCTTTGTTATAATTCCAACAAGATAACTAAACGAAAAACACGCCAATAAAAACCAAATTAAAATGCCCCAACAACGATCTACTGTTAGCCCATGCTGCTCTACCCGTAAGTAAATTCCATAGGCAGAAATAACACTATAAACTGGAAGTAACGCAACGCTTATAAAAACGAGTCGGTGCAAGAGCATGTGATAAGGGCGAACTGATGAGTCATCTTTATAAACAGTGTTAACAAAAAACAACGTGAGCACCTGCAGCCACATTACTAATAAACTGCCACTTCCGGTCTCCCATAATTTATTGAGTCCGGTAAAAGGAAGTGTTGCTAAAAAACCGAGAGAAATAACTGATAAAACAGGCAATAAAAACTTAATTAAAGTTTGTAGTAAAAAAGCGATATTATCTTCAATGTTCAAAAGCTTTCTAAATATGACACTCGCAAAGGCAAATGCGAGCGTTAAGGTTGGGATCCAAAACCATTCATTTCTTAGTAGCTCAGAGAAAAATTCTATATCTAAAATATCAAATAAAGCCGCACCTAAATTTAGAATTCCCCAAAAAATAAGTACAAACAGCCAGCATTCTCCAAATATTATAAAATTACGCCAAGAGAGCTTAAATAAACGACTGTAATTAACATTTTCTGAGCTACCAAATTGTTGTATGTACATAAGGCCTTTAAAGCCAGCTATTAAACTAGTAAAAATAAAAACTGACATTAAAGTGTTATTACTTACGTACTCTTGAGGCTCTTGCTGAAAGCCAACATACGCCCCCAATAAAGATAACAACAAGGAAAAAGGAAGGATTAAAAGCAACGACGTTTTTATATTATTTTTATTAACGGTCATTAGCATTAATAAAGGAAAGCTCATAGAAAATGTAATAAGTGAGACTAACCATGTAGGGCTTGTTGCTGGCCACACATTATTTTCTATACTGCTATACAAAAGGGTAAGAGCAATAGCCTGTAATACGGCAAGTATAATTATAAAAGATTTTGGTAACTGACTATCCATATCTGTTCTCAACAATGGTTTTAGTCAGTTTGCGTTATTCGTTCCTATTTTACAATTGCTTCACATTTTCAAATAAAATGCTTTGCATAGGGCTATATAATCAGCAGTGTAGGTATTATCTAAGTTTCTAATACACAGGATTGATGATTCTATATCGCTTTTTACGTAGCTAAATGTCATTAAACTGCGGCTAATATCTTTGTTGGGCGTGGCTTTTACTTGGCAATGAGTATTTAAATAAAGCCCATTTTGAGTAGCAAGCTCAATAAATAATGCGCCTTCAACGCTTGGGAGTATTAAGCTAAAGCGGGAACCACTATGGCTTAAATGTTTAAACGCATTAATTAACTCTTCAAAACTTAGGCCGTCGGTATGGCGTGCGGTATTACGCGCAACATTATCGCCTTTTAAACTGTGATTAAAATACGGTGGATTAGAGATAACCACGTCAAATTTAAGTTCACTACTAAAGCGTTGAATAGTTTGGTGCGTAATACTTATAGTTGGCCACGGGCTATTAGCTACATTTTGTAATGCTTGGGTATAGGCGCTTTCGTCAATTTCTACCGCAGTTATATCAAGCTCATTACTGCGCTGCTTACACATTAATGCTAGTAAGCCGGTGCCTGTGCCTATATCAAGTAATGACTTTGCATCGCTTAAATTAGCCCATGCGCCAAGCAAAATGCCATCGGTAGAAACTTTCATTGCACAGTGGTCGTGTTCAACTTTAAATTGTTTAAATACAAAACCAGACATTTTTTCACCTTTTCATTCACCAAGCGCAGCATAGCGCGTATAATCAGGGTAATTGTCCCTTATTTTAGACACTCTATGCAATTTTCTGAATTTGATCTTGATAACAAGCTACTCGATGCCATTAATAAAATGGGCTACGAGACGCCAACCAGCATTCAACAACAAGCTATTCCTGAAGCACTACAGGGGCGCGATATTTTAGCATCTGCGCCTACTGGTACAGGTAAAACAGCGGCATTTTTAATTCCGGCTATTCAGTACTTACTGGATTTCCCACGTCGTGACCCTGGTTTTGCGCGCGTCCTCGTTATGACCCCGACTCGTGAATTGGCTTATCAAATTCATGAACAATGTGAACTGCTAGCTAAACGCACACACCTAAAAATTGGTGTAGTAACAGGCGGTATTAACTACGGCACGCATAAAGAAATTTTCGAAAAAAATAACGATATTTTAATCGCCACACCAGGTCGATTAATGGAATACCTAGAAACCGAAAACTTTCATGCTGAACACGTAGAAATGCTTATTATCGATGAAGCAGATCGCATGTTAGACATGGGTTTCAAAAAAGAAATGAGCCGTATTTGTGACGAAGCTAAAAATCGTCGCCAATGTTTTTTATTCTCAGCAACACTCGAAGGTGACAGCGTAGAAAGGTTTGCTGAAAAAACATTAAACGACCCTGCACTGCTTGAAGCTGAATCGTCACGTAAAGAAAAAGCTAAAATTCACCAGTGGGTACATTTAGCCGATGACTATCATCACAAACTAGAGCTTTTAGTAAATACCTTAAATGGTCCAGACGTGACTAAAGCAATTGTGTTTGTTAAAACCCGTGAGCGTTTAGAAACACTGATTGGCGAGCTAACCAATAATGGCGTTAAAGCAGCTTGGTTACGCGGCGAAATGCCACAAGACAAACGTATGAAAGCCATGGAAAACTTCCACAGTGGCAAAACACGTATCTTAATTGCTACCGACGTAGCTGCACGTGGTATTGACGTATCTGACATTAGCCACGTTATTAACTTTGATATGCCGCGCACTGCCGACGTATACGTACACCGTATTGGTCGTACTGGCCGTGCTGGTAAAAAAGGGATTGCAATATCATTAGTTGAAGCACACGACATTGGTATTTTGTATAAAGTAGAGCGCTACGTTGAACAAAAACTAAAACGCCGTGTAATTAAAGGTGTTGAGCCACAGCACAAAGAAGCTAAGCCACCGGCTAAAAAGCGTAAAGATCCAGTAAAAATGAAAGCCAAGAAAAAGGCCAAGGTTAAAAAGAAAAAGTAACCTAACATATTTTTATTCTAAGCCGACTTTTGTCGGCTTTTTTAATGCAAGCCTTACAGGCTCTGGTGTTTGTACCTGTTACATATGTAACCCAAGCATGTAACTCATACTCATTTAAATGTAATTTTTGCCCACCTTAATTCCCACTTAATAAAATTACCTTATATTTCATAGCGTTAATATTGGCACCGAAATTGTAACTACAAAGATAACCTAGCCGATGGAATTTCCATTTTGTGGCTGCACTATTCACCGTAATGTAAGGATTAAGTTATGAACCGCTTCAAGTTAACTATCGCTTTAGTATCATTTTGTTGTTTATTTTTATTAGCTTGCGCTACAAAGGTAAGTGCAGCAACCAACATGGCCGTAGTAAGCAGTGTAGCCACTCAACCTAACCTACAACAAACTATCACCAACACCCTACGAACTAACCCTAACCTGGCGTTAAGTGATATTCGTGTGCAGGTAAAAAATGGTGAAGTAGATTTATACGGTGAAGCACAAACTGGTTTTCAGCGCGCACTAGCTCAAAAGTTTTTAGAAAATATAGATGGGGTTAAAATCATTCGTAACAAAATTAGCGTTATTTAATACGCACCACAAAACCTATTTGTATAACTAATTCATAAGCGCGGCTTGTTACTCCAACACAAGCTGCGCTTTTTTATATTCTTTTTAAGGCAAGTTTTACAGCTGTGAAAAAGATAAAATAAAGCCTAAGCAATACGATTATTTCTCACCCTAAAGCGATAGCTCACACTTATACTTTAGAAGATAGATTTAGAATTGATGCTAGCGTGTTTGTCTTTGCTCTTTTAACCCTTAAGTTAACCCAATTGATACTGAAAAAGCTTACACACATTCTTTAGCCGACCTAACTGGCTTAAAAAGGATGATTTATTTAGTTATTGAAATAGATGAGAGCGTTATTTCAGAGTGTGCGGCAAGGCAGTAAAAAAATCGTTGGGTAAACACTACTTTTACTTGTTAATACTCCCATGGCCAAACGCAACTAATCAGAATTGATATTCAATAAACACAAAACTAGGTATTTAAACTTTTAGCTAATAATCCGTTTATACAAAAAGCGCATTTTTACTCTGTAAAAATGCGCTGTTGGTAAGTAACTATTTCCCAATGCTTTTGCCTAATGAGTTTTAACTAAATTACTCACTTTGGCTAGAGTCAGCACCGTCGCTACTGTCTTTATTGGATGACTGCTGGCTTATTTTATCGCTTATCATGGCATCAAGTTTTTCACCCCCTTTAATGCCAAAGTCGAGCGTACGAATTGGGAAAGGAATACTAATATCAGCTTCGTCTAATGCTTGCTTAACGGCAACAACACCTTTGTGGCGTACCGTCATAAAGTCAGGCTCGCCTGGGTATTTAATCCAAAACCACACCAGTAAGTTAATACTGCTGTCGCCAAAACCTTCGGCGTATACGGCGGTTTCGTCTTTGCGTATTACAAAGTCAAATTCGTTAATTTTATCGACTATAACGTCTTTTGCTTTTTCTATGTCGTCACCGTACGAAATGCCCACTGGCACTTCTATGCGCCTAACACCTAAAGTGGTGTAATTTTTGAGTATATTTCTAAATAAGACTTTGTTTGGCACCAGTATTAATTGCCCGTAAAAGCTCTCTATTAGTGTGTTACGTAGGTTTATAGAATGTATTGAACCAAACACATCATCGGTTTCTATTACGTCACCTGTTTTAAATGGCTTACGTACACCCATTGCTATACCTGCAATTAGGTTTTCGGTCATGTCTTGAAACGCAAAACCAATGGCTAAACCCACAATACCCGCACCAGCAAGTAGCGAAGTAACAGTGCCTTTTAAGCCAACAAAATCGAGCGCTATAAATAAACCTATGCACAACACAATAACTTTAAATATTGACGCCATTAAGTCGGCAATTTGCGTTGAATCGAGAGAGCGGCGTAACAAGTTTTTCATCAGCTTGCCAGCAAAGCGCGCCAATATTGAAAATACTATGGCAATTACAATTGCCACTATAAAATTAGGGATATGGCTGATAACAACATCAAACCACCCTCCGAGCTTTTCCTCTATTAGTTTTTCGGCTTCGCCAACTGACGGAATACTGATCATTTTGTTTGCACCTATTTAATTAATAATCTCATTAATATTAGATATAGTTGCAAATATAACGCCAGTATCAAAAAAGCCATGCAATGCATGGCTTTTCAATTGTTTATTTAAGCTTATGACCTAATTTTGTTCGTCACGCATAAATACCGGCTCAAGCTCTTTAACTGTTGCCTCAGGGCTAAAGTAATAACCCGCCACAGTAAACTCTTTAAGCTGACTTAATTGCGTTACTTTATTTTCGATAATGTAGCGCGCCATCATGCCGCGTGCTTTTTTAGCGTAAAAGCTAATTACCTTGTATTTACCGTTTTTACAGTCTTTAAAGTGTGGGGTAATAATTTGTGCATTTAATGCTTTTTTATCTACCGCTTTAAAGTATTCGTTTGAAGCAAGGTTAACTAAGTATTGCGCGTCTTGTGCTTTTAATACTTCGTTTAGTTTGTTCGCTATTACGCTGCCCCAAAACTCGTATAAGTTTTTGCCACGCGAGTTTTCAAGCTTGGTGCCCATTTCAAGACGGTAAGCTTGCATTAAATCAAGTGGTTTTAATAAGCCGTATAAGCCAGAAAGGATACGTAAATGGTTTTGTGCGTAATCAAGCTCGCTAGCTTTAAGCGTGCTTGCATCTAAACCGCCGTATACATCGCCATTAAAGGCAAGCACTGCTTGTTTAGCATTACTTTGTGTAAACGGCTGTGCCCACTCACTAAAGCGTGCTGCGTTAAGCCCAGATAGCTTGTCGCTAATTTTCATTAAACTGCCAATTTGCGCTGGTGTTAGTTCACGGCATACTTTCATGAGCTCTTCGCTGTGCTCTAGTAATTCAGGCTGAGTGAACTTGTCTGTTGCGGGTGGCGTTTCGTAATCAAGATTTTTTGCAGGTGAAATAACAGTGATCATAGTTAGCTATTGACTTGTAATTTATTTAGTGTCAATTTCAACATTAAATGAAACGAAAAGCACGTTTTGTTTAAATAAATCCTCTCTTAATGACCCATGCATTGCCGTTTTTCTATTGATAAGGACATAAGACCTATCAAGCATTGTCACACTGTTGCAGTATGGATTGTATATATTAAGAGTGATTAGATTTTTCTTTTAACTTGCTTGGAATGAGGAAAGCAAATGACTTCAGCTCTACAAAGGCTAAAACAACATTCATCTATCGTAGCCGACACTGGTGATATTGAAGCTATTAAAAAGCATCAACCAGAAGATGCAACTACAAACCCGTCGCTTTTATTAAAAGCGAGCGAGATTGAAGCATATAAGCCTTACCTAGATAAAGCTTGGAGCTATGCAAAAGAAACCGAGCAAGAGCCAGCTAAACAACTTGAACTAGCATGTGATTACTTTGCTGTGTTACTTGGTAAAGAAATTAGTGAGATTGTACCTGGTTATATTTCTACTGAAGTAGATGCACGCCTTTCGTTTAATACGCAAGCGACTATTGATAAAGCACATACTCTACTTAGCCTTTACGAAAAAGAAGGTGTAAGCAAAGATAAAATTTTAATCAAAGTAGCGTCTACGTGGGAAGGTATTAAAGCCGCTGAGCAACTAGAAAAAGAAGGTACTAAATGTAACCTTACTTTATTATTTAGCGATGCCCAAGCTCGCGCATGTGCCGATGCAAACGTATTTCTAATTTCGCCATTTGTAGGGCGTATTTTAGATTGGCACGTTGCTAACGGTATGGAAAAACCAACCGATCCGCTACAAGATCCAGGTGTTCAGTCTGTACGCAGCATTTTTGAATTTTACAAACGCCATGACTACAAAACAGTTGTGATGGGTGCAAGTTTCCGTAATACAGGCGAAATTATTGCTCTTACTGGTTGCGACAAGCTAACAATTAGCCCTAATCTTTTAGAAGATTTAGGTAACCTTGAAGGCGCACAGGAATACTTGCTAGAAACAGATATTCCTAAAGAGCCAAAACCAGAGCCACTTACAGAAGCACAGTTCCGTTGGTTACATAACCAAGATGCTATGGCTACTGAAAAACTAGCTGAAGGCATTCGCTCTTTTGCTGATGCACAAGAACAACTAGAGGCGCGCTTTAAAGCAATGTAATTTGCTATAATCGTGTTTTAAAAACGTCGCAATAGCGGCGTTTTTTTATACCTAAAATACGCTACCCCTGTATATAATCTTCATATCGACTTCATATAATCCTCGTATAAACCTTCATCAATTAATCACACTTATGTAACATAACTGTCACTTTTTTATTCTATTTTAACTAGGCCTGTGGTATAGGTATTCTTGAGGTCAATAAAATCAATAGGAGAAGTTCATGGATAGCCTAAACGATATATTAGAGATATTAGAAGGACCAGATACAACAAGGAAAACCTCTCAGAAAAATAAAAAAAGAAAATGGCGTGAAATAGAAGCAATAAAAGACAAACAGCGCCTACGTAAAGAACTACAAGAACTAGACTACTTTACAGACAGTATTGCAATTGAAGAGCTCGACTTTTAATTCAATACGCCCCAACTAAACAAAAAGGCTTCCGATATATGGAAGCCTTTTTTAATGCGCTGAAAATAGCTGCATGAGATAAATTTATTATTCAGAGCCCAGGTTATTTACACCTGCCAGTTAATCGGTTTTTCATCTTGGGCTTGTAATAGCTCATTCGTTTTTGAAAAATGCTGACAGCCAAAAAAGCCTCTATGCGCCGAAAGCGGCGATGGGTGCGGCCCTTTTAAAACATGATGGCGAGCGCTATCTATGCCTTTACCTTTTTTTTGTGCATGTGCACCCCATAAAATAAATACCACACCTTCGCAGTGTTTATTAATATGCGCTATTACATTATCGGTAAATTGCTCCCATCCTAAATGCTTATGAGAATGCGCTTGCCCTTGCTCAACGGTCAATACTGTATTGAGTAAAAACACGCCCTGATCTGCCCAGCTTTGCAGGTACCCATGCTCAGGAATAATAAACCCGCTGATGTCGACAGCTAACTCTTTGTACATATTTTTAAGCGACGGCGGCAGCTTTTTTACATCAGGCAATACCGAAAAACACAAGCCATGCGCTTGCCCTTCGCCGTGGTATGGGTCTTGTCCTAAAATTACAACGCGGATGTCATTTAGTGCTGTGGCATCAAAAGCACTAAATACTTGAGGTTCAGGCGGATAAACAGCAACACCTTCATTGCGGCGATTAGCCACATACTCTAACGTTTCCTGCATGTAAGGTTGCTGTAATTCACTTTCTAAAAATGTAGCCCAATCGCTCATTGTGTACTCTTAATCTGTTTACGTGATGCGTCTATTTTATCACACATATCCGCGAGTCCATCTAGCATGCGCGGAGTAAAACGATGTAATAAATCGGCATTTACGCTAATAAATTGATCATTTTTAACAGCGGGCACTTCTGGCCACTTTTGCCAATTAACAACCGGCTGTGGTGTTTTTGATTTTTCATCAGGGATAATAATAACTTGTGGCTTAGTAACAATGACATTTTCGATACTAATTTGCGGGTAATCTGTAACGCTCTGTGCAAATACATTACTTACATGGCATGTTTCAATCAGTTGGCTTATCCATGTGTTTTTACCTACCGTCATCATGGGCTCAGCCCATAACTGATAAAATCCGGTAATATTTTTTTTATCTTGCTGGCTTTTAATAATCGCGTTTAGTTTTTGTGTAAATGCGCTTGCCGCTTGTTGGCTTTGCTCAATATTCCCTGTAAATTCACCAAAAGTAAGTAACTCGTCGGCTACACCAGCGATTGTGACGGGGTTACTCAAATACACTTTTATACCTAAACGCTCTATTTGGGCTAAATCTTCGCTTTGGTTTCCGCTTTTCCACGCAATAACTAAGTCGGGTTTAAGCGCCAATACTTTTTCAAGCGAGATGCCGTAATAACCCCCTATGCGCTCAATACTTTGGGCTTCACTTGGGTAGTCGGCGTAATCAACCGTGCCCACAATATTATCGCCCGCCCCGATGGCAAATAGGTTTTCGACTATATGTGGTGCAAGCGCGATTATTCGCAGCTTTTTAGAATCCTTGGTCTGCTCTGCAAGTGCACTGCCCGATACACTAAAAAGCAGCACCCCAATAAAAAACGCTTTAAACATTAGTAATCAAACCCTTCGAGCGCTTTTATGCCTGAGTCGAATGCGTGTTTTACATTACGCACTTCGCTTACTGTGTCGGCAAGGTCGGTTAAAGTACGATGTGCTGCACGCCCTGTAATAATAACTGACTGCATTGGTGGGCGGTTATTAAGCGCTGTTACTACTTCATCTAAATCAACGTAGCCGTATGTCACCATATACGTAAGCTCATCGAGTAATACTAAATCAATACTGCTATCAGCAAGCATGCGTTTTGACTCTTGCCATGTTGCTTGGGCGGCTGCGGTATCGGCTTCTTTATTTTGCGTATCCCAAGTAAAACCGGTGTTCATTACAACAAACTCAACGCCTGCACCTTGTAATAAATTACGCTCGCCACATTCCCAAGTACCTTTAATATATTGGCAAACGGCTGCTTTTTTACCATGCCCTACGCAGCGTGCTACAACGCCAAAGCCTGAGGTTGATTTACCTTTACCGTTACCGGTAATTACCTGAAAAATACCTTTTACATCTTGTGCGGCGGCAACACGTGCATCCACTTGTTCTTTTACTTTTTGTTGGCGCTGCTTGTGCTTATCGTTGTTTTGTTCAGTCATTATTGTGCCCTTCATAAATCGAGATAATTTGCTGTATGTTTAAATGCGTTTCGCACATGGTTGCTAATCGTTCTAACTGCTGCTCGCGATGAGTGGCAATACTAATTGGGTTAATTGAGGCGCTTGGTTTTACCCATTTTAAAATTTGCGATGTAGCATCGGCT
This sequence comes from Pseudoalteromonas sp. SG43-8, assembly GCF_014164245.1. Classification (NCBI taxonomy): domain Bacteria; kingdom Pseudomonadati; phylum Pseudomonadota; class Gammaproteobacteria; order Alteromonadales; family Pseudoalteromonadaceae; genus Pseudoalteromonas; species Pseudoalteromonas sp. SG43-8. The sequence continues at coordinate 139,441 of NZ_JACJEX010000006.1, forward strand.
TCATCAAATAAGCCATGTAAATAAGTGCCCGCAATGGCGTTATCATCGCTAATAAAGCCATCGAACATAAAACCATGTGGGTGGCTTTTATCAAAGGTTAAAAATGGCTTATTAAGCGCTGCACCTTGGCTAATCCCTGCATGTATTTCGTAACCACTACAGGGTGTTGATTGGTTATTTAAAAGCAGTGTAGCGGTTATTTTAGTTAATACTTTTTGTGTTGTTAGCGTGGTTTCAAAATCGCACAGAGCAAGCCCATTTACTTGCTTTAATGATGACTCAATACCCTCGGGATCGTTGAGCGTATTGCCCAGCATTTGCATGCCGCCACAAATGCCAAGTACTTTACCACCATAGCGTAAGTGGCGTTTAATTTGAGTCTCCCAGCCTTCATTTTTCAAAAAGGTTAAATCGCCCAGCACGTTTTTACTGCCTGGAAGAATTATCAGATCAACGTCTGGGATCGTTTGCGTATGGCGCACGTAATTTATATTAATGTTTGGGTGCAAACGCAGTGCGTCAAAATCGGTGTGGTTACTAATGTGGGGTACAAGCAGCACTGCAATATTAATTGTGGCGTTGGTTACATTATTATCAATTGCGACGGCGTCTTCGGCATCAAGCGCAAGGTCGTGTAAATAAGGTAATACGCCAAGTACGGGTTTGTTTGTGTATTCTTCAAGCCAATCAAGCCCGCCTTGCAGCAAACCTATATCGCCTCTAAAGCGGTTTATAACAAAACCCTTTACGCGCGCTTGTTCTGACTCGCTTAACAACGCAAGCGTACCTACCAAGTGTGCAAATACGCCGCCTTTATCAATATCAGCAATTATAATTACTGGGCAATCTACCTCTTCGGCGTAGCCCATGTTAGCAATATCGTTTTCACGCAGATTTATTTCAGCAGGGCTCCCAGCCCCTTCAACAAGGAGTAAATCAAAGCGTTTAGCTAAGCGGTTATGTGAAGTAATTACTGCATCCATCGCCACTTTTTTATAGTCGTGATATTTGCCCGCTTCCATATTACTAACGGCTTTTCCGTGAATAATCACTTGTGCGCCCGTATCGCTATTAGGTTTAAGTAAAATAGGATTAAAGTCTATTTCGGGCTCTACTTTAGCCGCTATTGCTTGCAAAGCTTGCGCACGACCAATTTCGCCGCCATCTTTTGTTACTGCGCTATTAAGTGCCATATTTTGTGGTTTAAAAGGCGCAACCTTTACCCCTAGCTTAGCAAATACCCTGCAAAGGGCTGCAACTAGGGTACTTTTACCTGCGTCGGAAGTAGTGCCTTGCACCATTAAGGTTTTCATGGAATTACACCCTTCGCTTTCTAAAAAACAATAAACTTAAAAAGAACACGCTACCAATAGCTGCAGTAATAACACCTACGGGCAGTTCTTGGTTTTTCAGCAATGAGCGCGAAAGTACATCAACCCACACCATAAATGTACCGCCTACTAAGCTGGTTACTAGCAACCCCGCGATAGTGCCTTGGGAGATAAAAAAGCGCACAATATGCGGCACCATTAATCCTACAAACCCAATACCACCACACATAGCCACCAGCACAGCGGTAATTAATGAGCTTAAAACCAGCATAAGTATTCTAAAGCGCTGGACTCTAACACCTAATGTAATTGCGCTTTCATCGCCCAGTAACATAGCATTTAGCTGCCTTCTAAAGCTCAGCATTACAAATGTACATAATGTAATTACCAACAAAGGCAACCAAAGCGTTGCCCACTGCGCACGTGCAAAGCTGCCCAGTGTCCAAAATAAAATAGCGGCTACCGCCTGAGGGTCGCTCCAATAAAGCAACAAGCTGGTAAATGCACTAAATAAAAACGACAGAGCAACGCCAGCTAATAACATTGATTCTACCTGTGCACTTTGCTGCCTACCTGCAATAAGTATTAATAAACTCATAGCGAGTAAGCTACCTAATAACGCTGCTGCAGACAGCATAAAGCCTGCGCTAATGCCCGCTAGCGCTATAAGTAACACTACCCCAAATGAGGCACCCGACGATATACCAAATAAGTAAGGATCGGCTAAAGGGTTACGCGTTACCGTTTGTAAAATAAGCCCCGCAATTGCTAAGCCAGAGCCTGCTAAAAAGGCGAGTAATGTGCGTGGCATTCTTAGCTCGTAAATAATACGCGAATTAAAAGACGCCTCATTTGAGAGTAAAAAGCTATTAAATACATCTTGAAGTGAGGTCTCTGCTGCGCCAAAACTAAGTGCTGCAAATAAGCTAAATAAAGCAGCTGCAGCACTGATAAATAGCGCAAGTGATTGGCGAGTATTAACTGCGCTCATATTATTCGTAACCATAAAAGTAAGTGATATGAGGGATGCTATTTCCCGACACCGATATTTGCGGGTGGTTATTTACTTGAGCGCAAACACCAAAAACGTCGCCTAGCATGTTTTCGGTTAATACCTCACTTGGCGTGCCTGTATGTGTAATTTCACCATTTTTAATAACCACTAGTTCATCGCACATTGCAGAAGCTAGGTTTAAATCATGAAACGATGCAAACACCGTTACACCCAACGATTTAGCAAGCTCCATTACCTGTATTTGGTATTTAACATCTAAATGGCTAGTTGGTTCGTCCATTATTAACAGTTGAGGTTGCTGGACTATGGCGCGGGCTATCAAGGCACGTTGCTTTTCACCGCCTGAGAGCGACTCAAAGCTTTGATCGCTATGTTCTGCCAACCCTACAGTGTTGATAGCTTGGGTAATTTTTTGTTTATCAATGTTAGTTACCGAGCTAAATAGCGATTTATGAGGCGTTAGCCCAAGCGCAATAACATCAAATACGCTTAAGTTAAATTGCGACGGGGTTTCTTGCAAAACAACCGCTACTTTTTTTGCGTACTCATCGCTTTTTAGCTGCCAAATATCGGTGTTGTTAAACTCTACAACGCCATCACTGGGTTTATTAAAACGATATAAACAACGCAATAAACTCGATTTACCTGCGCCATTAGGTCCAATTAAACCAACAAATTTACCTGTGGTTATTTTAAGGTTTATTTTTTTGAGGATCGTTTTATTGCCAATACCCCACGATACGTTTTTAACGTTTAGTAATGGTATATTTAATGGCGTTTGAGTGTGCAATAGTCAGTCCTAGATAGGGTTAAACTCACTAAAAATGCGATAAAAATACTAATGCACTACAAGAAAAAATGAGTAAACCCGCTCGTTAAAAGAATTCATACCAATTGCATTAAATTAGTGATTTATTATAGCGACAAATAAATAGCTTAATAACAAGGCGGAAATTATGACATATACTTGTTCTATATGAATAATTTTTAACGAAGTTAGTAAGTTATTTAATTCGCTAGAAAGATCATGTTTTTAATAAAATTGGTATTATACCATTTGTATCTGACTTACAGCTCAGCTGCTTACAGTTGCGGGAACAGTCGAGGACTCGCACCTCATTCCAAATGAAGCTCTATTATGGGCGGCTAAGTAAATAATTTAAAGCAAAAAAAACCGCACTCAAAAGAGCGCGGTTAAAAAGGGAGTGTTTTAACTAATTTAGCGAATAGTTAAAACTTGTATTCCATACCTAAGCCTACGTAGTCTTGGTCAACGTTGTTGTCCATGTCGAAGCTTGAGTAAAAGCCAAATACTTTAATGTTTTTATTTAATTTGTGATCAAGACCAACTGATATTGCTGACTTATCGTCGCTGTCGTCAAAGTCCATGTCTTGGTATTGTACTTTAAATGTGTTGTTACCCATGCTGTAAGCTGCATTTAATAGATAACCATCCGCTTCTGCGCTGCCGTCAACTTTTTCTTGTGTTTGGTACATTGCACCTAACTTAAAGTTTTCAACTTTACCTTGGATTGACGCGCGTACTACATCGTAGCCATTTACTTCACTATCGGCTGCGATAGAGGCGTATACTGCGCTCTTTTTAAGTGCCACGTCACCGTAAGTAACCGCCATTGAGTAACCGTTATCAGCGTCTACATCATCTTCAGCTACAAAAGTAGCAAGTACTTTAAAACCTTCGTATGAGTTTGATGAATAACTAACAGTATTCCCTAAACGGTTTTCACCTTTAAATACATTTTTAATATCGCCTTCAAGGTCGTTAAACAAGTCTAACTTACCTTGAGATTGTTTAAGCGCAGTATCGTTACGACCAATAACCACTTGGCCAAACGCACCTTTTAAACCAACGTATTGGTTACGCGCAGAAATATTGTCGTCGTTATCGCCTTTTGAATCTGCATCAGACACATCAACTTGAAACTCAAACTTATATACCGCTTCTAAACTATCATTTATTTTTTCAGAACCTTTAACACCAAGACGAGATGCATTACTTTTTATCTCAGTAAAAGATCCTTCGCCGTCATCAGATGATTGCACTGTTACATTCGCTTTACCGTAGATGTCTACATCGGCAAGTGCATTAAAAGATAAACCACTTAATAGTGCTAAGCATAAGCTCGATTTTACAAATTTCATGTTATTTCCTTGGATAATCACAAAAGACTAATTTTTAAAACTGCTGCATTTTGTCACCGCTAAATGACAGTAATATTACAATGGAAATATTAATGTCTTTTTTTATTAATAAAAATGCATTAAATTTGAAATCAAAATAACATGAAAGCCTAATAAACGGCCGAACTTACTTACTTTTCTTTAATGACAAGCTAGGGGTCATTTGCGATAGTAAATTAACTAAGGTTTCTATTAACTCTTTTTGCTCGTTGTCTCTGTGATACGCTATAAACACGTCTCGCGAGGTATTTTCTACATCTTTAACATGAAACAGTTCACCTTTTTCTAAATGCCCTTCTACCAATACTTGAGGTATAAATGCACTGCCGCCACATTGCAGTATTAAATCAAGTGCAATACGTCCTGTGCTGGTTCTAAAATAAGGCGGTGTTTTACCGGTAAACTGACGCGCATGCCAAAGTGAGAAAGTAGTTCCCCAATCAACATATACATACTGATTATCAAAAAAGTTTTCGTTCGTTGCAGTGTCGTATCCGCTTACGGGAATGATTGGCAACTCACAGATTCGCTCTACCACTAGCTCGTCTACTTTTGGTGGATCAAACAATATTGCCAAATCAAGCGTGCGTTCTAATAACAGCCGAGTGCTTTCTTGTTGTGCTTTAACTTCTGCGACTAATGACACGCCCGGCATCGCCGATACAATATTTGTTATACCAAACTGTAAAAAAGCATCCCAAATATTAGGCGTTCCTGCTAAGCTAATTTGCTTATGCATATTATCGGCAAGCGCAACATCCACTTTGGCGCGTTGCATGCCCGTAATAATCATTTGTGCATGGGGTAATAAGCGCTCGCCAGGTGCTGTAAGTTGAATGTTATTACGCTGGCGAATAAACAAATTAACACCAAGCCCTTGCTCTAATTGGCGAATTCTAAAGCTCACTGCAGACTGCGTAATATAAAGGTTTTCGGCCGCTTTACCAAAGTGACGCGTACGCACTACCTCAACGAATGTTTTTAATAAATCGATATCCAATTTTTTATCCTCACGATAAAAATAATTTGTTTAATAAATTGCCAAACTTGCATCATACTCCAGCTAATTACTAAGGTATGAGGATAAAGCTATGAGCAATAACATTTCATTACTACGCCAAGCATTTGTTAGCCAACGTCAATTTTATGATGATCAAAACTTTCCACGAGGCTTTAGCCGCAGCGGAAACTTCACCTTATTAGAAGCCAGCATACTTGAACAACACGGAGTTGTTTTAAAAGGCTTATACAGTAAAACAATTGAGCCGCAAAACGAACACCAAGAACAGTTTGTAGCAGTCGTAACTGGCTCACAAGAACCTACCAACCCAATCGAACGAGCTTGGGTAAAATACTTAAAACTAACGACCTGCAAAACTAAGTTTCATACTTTATTTGGCCGTTCAAAAATGTCGAGCCCGGCGCCGATTAGCCAAGAGTATTATTCAGAAGCGGATAATCTGTAAGTATTTAAGTTATTTGCTTTTTTGCGTTTTAACAGTTACAACTTGTATAAGCAAATATTTTTGCAAAATATATATAGGGTTGTTCCGTGACGCGAAAAATACTAATAGTTGAAGATACACCTGCCATGGCGCGAGTGCAAAAGCACATCGCGCTTAAGGCTGGTTATGAAGTTGATATAGCTGAGTCATTAGCGCAAACAAAAGAGCTTATAAGTAAAAATAGCTATTTTTGCGCTGTAGTTGACTTCATATTACCTGATGCCCCATTAGGTGAGGCAATACCTTGTACTATTAATGCAGACATTCCAACTATTGTAATGACGGGCAATATTGATAAAAAAACTCGCGACACTGTAGAAAAATACCCAATCATCGATTACATCATTAAAGAAAATAAACAAGCTTATCAGTACCTCGAAAAACAGTTACAGCGCCTGCCTCGCAACGAAAATGTAAAAGTACTCGTTGTTGACGACTCTAAATCGACCCGACGATACATTTGTAGTTTATTAGTGCGCCATAAGTATCAAATTATTGAAGCGCAAGACGGACAAGAAGCGTTAAACCTGCTTGAAGCTTCACCTGATATTTCAGTTATTATTACTGATAATGAAATGCCCAATATGAATGGCGATGAACTATGTAGCGAGATTCGCCGCTTATATAGCAATGATGAAAAAGCTATTATTGGTATCTCGGGTTCTGACTCTGTAGGGCTTTCTAGTTTATTTTTAAAAAATGGCGCAAACGATTATTTGCACAAACCTTTTAATAGCGAAGAGTTTTACTGCAGGCTTAGTCAAAACGTCGATATGTTAGACCTTATAGCCACCATAAGGCGACAAGCCAACACGGATTATTTAACTAATTTACCAAATCGTCGTTACTTTTTTGAAGAAGCTGAAAAATCATTAAAGCAAATAAAACATACTAAAGGTGACGGTGCTTTAGCTATGCTTGATATTGATCACTTTAAATCAATTAACGATACATACGGACACGATGTTGGCGACGAAGTATTAAAAGGGCTCTCTATTTGCTTCAGTAAATACTTTAAAAAGCACTTAGTAGCGCGCTTAGGTGGTGAAGAGTTTGCAGTTTATTTTATAGATGCAGATAAACAAGAAGCCCTTAAACGCCTTGAAGGCTTTAGGTATTTTATAGAAATGAATAGCCAAGAGTTTAGTAAAGCTAAAATAAAATTCACCATTTCTATTGGCTTTGCAAACGGGCCTGTTTATCAAATTGATGAACTTTTAAAACAGGCCGACTTAAAGCTTTACGACGCTAAAGAATCTGGTCGTAATAAAATAGTTAGTTAACCATTTTATTAGTTAATTATACTTCTGCGGCTGTAATAGCCGCTTTTTTACGTTTGCGTGATTGATGGTAAGAGTCCCAACTAAAAATAGCCAGTGCACTCCAAATACATGCAAATGTTACTACACGCTCTGCATCAAACACTTCACCATAAAACACCACAGCTAGTATAAACATTAAGCTTGGCCCAATGTATTGAAAAAAGCCAAGTGTAGTATATTGCAAACGCTTAGCTGCACCGGTAAAACACAGCAGTGGTAATGTAGTTACAATACCTGCACTAATCAGTAGTACATTAGTATGCCAATCATTAGCTGGCAGGCTTGATGTTGCTGTAGGCACCATTAACCACCAATAAATAAGTGCGACAGGCAGTAATATAAGTGCTTCGAGTAAAATGCCAGGCAAGGCTTCAACCGGTAACTTTTTACGTAATAAACCATAAAGTGCAAATGATATAGCCAGTGAAAAGGCAACTACCGGAAACGAGCCAAAACTAATTAGCTGCAGCACTACACCGCTAAAGGCAAGGGCTACTGCTACGCCTTGGAACTTACGCAGGCGTTCGCCTAAAAAAAGCATACCCAGTAATACATTTAAAAGAGGATTTATGTAATAGCCCAAGCTTGCATCAAGCATGTGGTTATTATTTATAGCCCATATAAATAAACCCCAATTAAACCCAAGCAGTGCAGAGGTGATAACAAGCATAAGCAAAAGCTTAGGTTGAACGATAATGCGTTTAATTTTACCCCAATACCGTAAAACACTTACTACCAATACTAAAAACACAACCGACCAAATAACCCGATGCATTAAAATTTCAAAAGCAGAAACATGCTGAATCAACTTAAAGTATATTGGCGCAAGGCCCCACATTAAAAAAGCAAGACAAGCAAAAATAGCACCTTTACGCTGCTCAGTATCAATCGACATAATACACACTTAGTGATTTAAAAGGCCGCTAGTTTACTTGCCACACGCGTTTTATCCAACTAAATACGTGCCGGTTCCAAAAGCAATTTGAACAGACTGTTCGTTATGTAATTCCATTCTGCATACACATACTTTATTACCTGAACGAATAAGTGTTGCGCTGGCAGTAAAGCTCTCTCCTTTACCAGGGCGCAAATAATCAGTACGTAAGTCGATAGTCCCAAGCGTGGCTAATTTTGTTTGCACACTTGTAATATCTAAATCGGTGAGTTTATCAATTACACTTGCTGCAGCGAGCATACCGCCTACATTATCAAGTACGGCTGAAATAACACCACCATGGAGTATTTTTTGCGCAGGATTACCAATTAGTACATCCTGCCACGGGAACGTAATTTTGGCCTGTTCAGGGCTTAACGACTCAACCGATATTTGTAAAAACTGGTTAAACGGCATGCCATTCACAAACAACGCACCTACTTGTTCAATTAACATTTCTTTATTCATTATTATTCTCTATGTCAAAACAGGTAAGATGAGTAAAACATACATAGTGTAAAACTACGAGACTCCACTTAAATAATTTATCAAGTAACTCAGCTAAAGACATCTCACTAAAAAACCACTAAAATACCCGCCAATGAATACATCAACTCCACCTTCTAGCACCCTTGTGCGTAAACCCGAAACTGTCCTCAAACAAGTGTTTGGCTACAGTGAATTTCGCGACGGTCAAAAAGCAGTTATTGATGCCGCTATTAACGGCCAAGATTCGCTTGTATTACTTCCTACTGGCGGCGGAAAATCGGTGTGCTACCAAATTCCTGCTTTAGTACTCGAAGGCGTAACCATTGTTATATCTCCGCTTATATCGCTAATGCAAGATCAGGTAACGCAACTGCAAGCTCTTGGGGTAAAAGCCGCTTACGTTAATAACAGCTTAGCACGAGAAGAGCAGCAATTGGTGTATCAACAGCTTCATCAGGGGCAAATTAAGCTCTTATATGTGGCGCCTGAAAAAGTATTACAACGCGAATTTTTAGAGCGTTTATCGCATTTAAATGTGAGTTTATTTGCCATTGACGAAGCGCACTGTGTGTCGCATTGGGGTCATGACTTTAGACCTCATTACTTTCGCTTAAACGAATTAAAGCAACGTTTTGCACATGTCCCAATGATGGCATTAACCGCCACCGCCGATAAAGCCACACGGTTTGATATAGTTGAGCAATTAAAACTACAACAGCCTTATATTCATACTGGCAGCTTTGATCGCCCCAATATTCGTTACACCATAGAAGAAAAATTTAAACCTATGGTGCAATTGCTTCGCTACCTAAAGGAGCAAAAAAGCCAAAGCGGTATTATTTATTGCACCAGCCGTAAACGTGTAGACGACATTGCTGAAAAGCTTGCAGATGCAGGACTAAACGCTGCCGCTTATCATGCTGGTATGAGTAACGAGCAACGTCAATTTGTACAAACCGGGTTTGCCCGTGACGATATACAAATAGTGGTCGCAACCGTTGCTTTTGGCATGGGCATAAACAAGCCTAATGTGCGTTTTGTGCTGCATTACGATATTCCAAAAAGTATAGAGTCGTACTATCAAGAAACAGGTCGAGCTGGGCGAGATGGACTTGCCGCAGAAGCTATAATGTACTTTGACCCAGCAGATATTGGTCGCGTAAGGCGCTTTTTTGAAGACATAGACGACGAGCAACGCCGCCGCGTAGAAGAACAACGCTTTAACGCAATGGCAAGCTTTGCCGAAGCGCAAACATGTCGTCGTCAAATATTACTTAACTACTTTAGTGAATATCAACGCGAACCTTGTGGCAACTGCGATATTTGCTTAAATCCGCCAAAAAGCTTTGATGGTACGTTAGTCGCTCAGCAAGCACTTTCGTGTGTGTACAGAGCGGGACAACGTTTTGGACTTGGTTATATTGTTGAATTACTTCGCGGTGCAAACACGAGCCGCATCCGCGATAATAATCATCATGAGTTAAGTACCTACGGCATAGGTAAAGATAAAAGCAGTGAGTTTTGGCTCAGTATTTTACGCCAACTTATTCATCAAGGCTTACTTAGCCAAGATATAACACAAGGTGCGTCACTTAGATTAACAGAAGCCGCGCGTGTAATTTTAAAAGGTGAATACGCACTGCAATTAGCCGAGCCACGCCTGCAAGCCAAACACGTTTATCAAGATAAGTTAGCGCAATTTAATTACGACAAAAAACTCTTTGCTCGCCTGCGCGCACTTCGTAAAGAACTTGCTGATGCCGACGATGTGCCACCTTACGTAGTATTTAATGATAAAACGTTAGCCGAAATGGCGCAGCTTATGCCAACAAACGACAGTGAGTTTTTAAAGGTCTCAGGTGTTGGTTTTACTAAGTTAAATAAATACGGCGGCGAATTTTTAACGGCAATTCGACATTACCTAGCTACTAATTAAGAGCATTATGACCCAAATAGAATATGACCATACACACAAATGTATTTTGATTAATCCCATTGAGCTACCAAACGATGAAGACTTTGAGCTGTGGAGTACATTATTTTTACACTCAGACGAAGTAACACTCAACGAATATTCTGCAGGCGCCGATCGCCATCAAGTTCGCTTTACCTATAATCATCAAACCTTTAATTTAAACTATGAGCATTACAGCCAAAGCATCTGGATTAATGCCGAAGGTCATGAAGCTGAACACTTACTCGCCGCTTTAGCATTTTATTTAAGCTAGCTTTTAATGCCTAGCGCATAGGTCGCTGCAAACCAGCTGGCTATTAACAAAAGTGAATATGGGTAACAATTAATTAATTAATTTCAAAATCCATACCTTTTACTTACATTATAATAACAATGATGTAAGCTGATATTACGATAGTCATTTGCTACGTAGCAGTAAGAGGTTTAATGGTGAGCAAGAAATGGATAGCACAATGTTGTATTAGTTTAACGGTTTTAAGCTTTTATATGCCTAAAACGTTCGCACAACAATCTTCAATGAAAACTGATAACTGCCTTGTAGAACAGACAGATTTAAGCACAAATAAAAACCTACGCCGAGAAGTCCAAGACAAAACAACCCTCACGCACAGTAATAGTAACGCTAAAATAGCCTCAATAAAGCTCAAGCAACTTAATGTATTTAATACTGAGCTTGAAGAGGAAAATAATGCTTTATTCCGTTTTGCTAATCGCGCTCACATTCAAACAGAGCCCGATGTCATTAATAACCTTTTATTATTCTCCCCAGGTGACAAGTACGACGCTAAAAAGCTCGCAGAATCTGAGCGTTTACTTCGTAAAGAAAGCTACTTATATGATGCACAAATTAGTGCTACCGAAAACTGCGACGGCGACGTTAATGTAGAAGTGGTTACCCGTGATTTATGGACACTTTTACCTGAAGTAAACTTTAGTCGAAGCGGTGGAGAAAACAAATCGAGTATAGGCTTTAGAGAATCTAACCTGCTTGGGTGGGGTAAGCGCCTTTCTTTTTCGCGCACCACTGACAGCGATCGCAGCGGTTACTTATTTGTTTACGACGATCCGAATATTTTATCTACTCGCTACCGAGGCCGTTTAGAATACGCCGATAACAGCGACGGCAAGCGCCATTTGCTTGAGCTAACCTATCCATTTTACGCAATTGACACCCCCTTTAGTTACGGTATTTTAAGCTATTCTGAGCAGCGCGAAGAGTCACTATATAAACGCGGCGAAGAGTTTAGCGAATTTGATCAAACTACCGATTTAAATCGTGTATTTATAGGACACTCTAAAGCGCTTAATAATAATTGGACCCAGCGACTAACGTTAGGCTATACCGACGAGCAACATACCTTTGAAGCTATAGACACTACATTTGCACCACTTGCCGATGACAGAAGCTTAAGTTATCCCTTTATAAGCGGCCATTGGTTTGAAGATAACTACATAAAAGTACGCAATTTTGACAGTATATCTCGCACTGAGGATTTAAATTTAGGTTGGAATATTAAAAGCTTAATTGGCTATTCAGATGAGTCCTTAAGTAATGACGACAGCCGCGCGGTGTATTCTTTTAACTTTAAAAAAGCCCACTTTACTAACGATAATACCTTATGGCGTTTTAGTGCTGATATTGATGGCTATTGGAATAAAGAACAGAAAAAACTCGAAAACTTTATGGCCACCAGCCAAGTACAATATTATTTAAATACCAGTGAAGACCAATCTTGGTATGTTAAAGCCCGCGTGCAATACGCCAAAAACCTGACTGCTGATCAACAGCTTACTTTAGGTGGCGAAACAGGCCTGCGTGGTTACCCGATGGATTATCAACATGGCGATCGCAGCTTTTTAGTAAATCTAGAAAAGCGCTATTACTGGGAGTACGATTTACTACAACTATTTAAAGTGGGTGGCGCAGCTTTTGTAGATGTAGGCAGAGCATGGTTTAACGATGAAGATAACGGTGAAAATGCACATGTATTGAAAAATGTAGGCGTTGGTCTGCGTTTGGCACCGAGTCGCGCAAACTCAGGAACCATGATCCACATTGATATTGCCGCCCCTGTTGATAGCTACGACGATGTAGACTCAGTCCAGTGGCTAGTAAGCGTTAAAAACACTTTTTAAATAATACAAACACGTTAAACTAATACCAATTGCATTAAATTGTTATGAAAGTTCAGGACCTAATGTGGAAATAATAGAAGTTTTAGAATTGTTTGCATCACAATATAAGTTGGTTGTAACTATAATCGCTATTTTGGTTTTCCCTCTTCTATTAAAAATAACCAAAAAACTACTCGAAAAAGCGATTAAAGGCAAAGTAGATTTGCACCGAAAATACCGTGCAGAGCTTTTACTAAAAATTATACTCGCCTTTGTAGTACTGTGTTTGGTTTTAGTATTTTGGGGTATAGAGCTGCGTGGTTTATTGGTTTTAGGCTCTTCTTTATTTGCCATGTTAGGGGTAGCACTTTTTGCCGCTTGGTCATTATTGAGTAACCTCACCGCATTTTTACTGATGTTTATTCAAAACGATTGCCGCGTTGGTTATTGGGTACGAATTATTGATGGTGCGAATCATGTTGAAGGGCGCATTGTTGAAATGGGCTTAATGAATGTAGTACTTGAACATGTTGATGGGCACCGTGTAATTTACCCTAACAATTTATTTGTGACCCGTCCTGTCATGGTTTTAAATAAAGAACCAAAGCCAACGAAAACCCCTGTTATAAAGCGTATTATTGGTCCTAAAAAAACATAGTTTAAAAAATCATATTCACAAAAAACCGCAGTAGGCAAAATACCTACTGCGGTTTTTTAATGCTTAGCTAAACAGAATTTAGTTTAGCTATTAGTTATTTAGCTCAGCTGTTTTAAGCTCGTCATCTAAATCATTTATCTCATCAATAAAGTTCTCTAGTTGCTGCTCTACTAAACTATTGTCATTTGCAAAGTAAGCAAGGTGGAATACCGCATCACCTTCATTTACCAATGGCATCGTTTGCTGACCAATAACAATACCGCCTTTAGGCGCTAAAAGCTCAAGCTCAGAATCCCCTAGAGGACTACTTATATATGCAAGCACTTGCCCTTTAGTTACATGCTCCCCTAGTGATACTTGTGCACGCACAATGCCATCAACCTCTGCACGTATCCAACTAGTAGAACCTGCAATAATAGGATCTGGTAACTTTTTAGGGCGCTTGCCACGGACCATTTTTAAATGGCGCATAACATAATCAACGCCCTGCACACCTGCCGCAATAGCGATAGGGTCAAAGCGTAGCGCTTCGCCTGCTTCATAAGTGATAACAGGTATACCTAAATTTGCGGCTTCACTGCGTAATGAACCATTACGAAGGGATGCATTTATAACCGCCGGCGTACCAAATGCTTTAGCCATTTCAGCGGTTGCTTCATCTTCTAGATTAGCGCGAATTTGCGGTAAATTAGTACGATGAATAGCGCCAGTATGCAAATCAATAATATGAGTACAATGTACTGCCACTTGATTAAAAAACATATAAGCCATACGCCCAGCTAATGAACCACGTTCAGAACCTGGGAAGCTGCGATTCATATCGCGTCTATCTGGTAAATAACGCGATTTGTGAATAAAGCCAAACACATTCACAATAGGCACAGCGATTATTGTTCCGCGCAGTTGGCTTGGATCTATTTTAGCAAGTAACTGACGCACAACTTCTACGCCATTTAGCTCATCACCATGAATAGCCGCACACACCATAAGCACAGGGCCTTCCATTACACCGTTAACCACTTCAATAGGAATATTAAGTGGTGAATGGGTGTAAAGCTTAGCTGCTTCTAAGGCAAGCGTTTTACGCTCGCCTACGCCTACATTTTCTCCTAATAAGGAAAAAGGACGGTTAATTTTAACCTTTGCCACGTGTTGCTGTTCCTTTACTTGAGGCATTTTTCTCGATGAAATCAATCACCATACCTGCAATATCTTTACCTGTTGCTATTTCAATGCCCTCTAAACCCGGTGATGAGTTAACTTCCATCACAAGTGGCCCACGAGATGAGCGAAGTAAATCAACTCCCGCTACATTTAAGCCCATTGATTTAGCCGCTGCTACTGCCGTTTTACGTTCCTCTGGAGTAATGCGAACTAATGTAGCGCTACCACCACGGTGAAGGTTAGAGCGGAACTCACCTTCTTGTGCTTGGCGCTTCATTGCTGCGATTACTTTGTCGCCTAGTACAAAACAACGTATGTCTGCACCACCCGCTTCTTTAATATATTCTTGAACCATAATATTGGCTTTTAAGCCCATAAACGCTTCAATAACACTTTCAGCTGCTTTGCGTGTTTCAGCAAGTACAACACCAATGCCTTGTGTGCCTTCAAGTAATTTAATTACAACAGGTGCACCGCCTACCATTTCTAGTAAGTCTTTTACGTCATCGGGTTTGCTGGCAAAACCTGTTACTGGCATACCAACGCCTTTGCGCGAAAGTAACTGAAGTGAACGTAATTTATCGCGCGAACGAGAAATAGCGACTGATTCGTTTACAGGATAAACACCCATCATTTCAAACTGACGAAGTACCGAACAGCCATAAAATGTAACCGATGCACCAATACGCGGGACAATTGCGTCAAATTCTTTTAAGTTTTCACCGCGATAGTGAATTTCTGGTTGCTCAGAGTTGATATTCATATAACAACGCAATGCATCAATCACTTTAACTTCGTGGCCGCGTGCTTCTGCTGCCTCAATTAAGCGACGTGTTGAATATAGCTTTCTGTTACGAGATAAAATACCGATTTTCATAGTTAAACCTTACGACCTAATAGTTGAGATAAAGCCGGGTCAACGACTATACGATTTTCCATGGCTGTACGCCCTAATAACATTCTAAACTTCATTGTTGCACGGCTTGTTAAAGTAAGCTCGATAGGCCAGCTATGCTCGCCTGCATGTAATGTAGTTTCTATAAAGTAGCGTAGCTCTTTTTGCCCACTTGAGCTGGTTACGTACTTCATTTTTTTAACTTTTGCATTGCAAGTGACTTGCGTTTGTTCATCATCTTGCAGTGGTTGGGCCGTAAATTTAACCCATTTTTCTGAGTCAACTTCGTATTCTTCAATGTTAATTGCATGAATACATGAAGTGCGAGCGCCAGTATCAATTTTTGCTTTTATCTCGTTAATACCAAGCTCAGGTAAACTTAACCACTCACGCCAACCAACTGTGATCTTTGCTGTCATAAATGTGCCCTTAATAAAAAAGTGACTTATACGCTACAGACCAAAAAACACCAACGAAATAAATTTATCTAGTCGATTAGTAAATTAAATTGATCTTTTTAAGCAACTGGTCACACAATGCACGCCTTGCTAAGCCGTACTTTAATGCCACTTTGCTCAACACAGAGGCTCTGCATATATTTTGCTATTTAAGCTTAACTTATTAAAAGTAAAGGTAAGCCTGTAAGCAACTAAGTAGATACACTATAGTTAACAGTATTAAAAATACACTATTATGAGAACTAATTATGATTAATGGTTTACTACATGCACTTGTACTTGATGGACAAGGCGGCGCTCGTCCTATTGGAAGCACTAATGAGCTAAATAGCTGGCAACCAAGCCAAGGTAAACTTTGGGTGCACATGGATTATAGCCAAAGTGAGGCAGTTGAATGGCTCAAGGCACAGCCTCATTTAAACGATTACGAACTAGAGTCTTTAATTGCTGACGAAACACGCCCACGTATTACGGCTACAACTAACGGGCACATGTTATTTTTACGTGGTGTAAATTTAAATCCAGCACAAAGCCCTGAAGACATGGTTTCAATTCGTTTATTTATTAGCGAAGACATTCTTATTACTACCCGTAAGCGCCGTTTATTATCGGTGCAAGATACGCTCGCCTGTTTAAATGAAAATAAAGGCCCATGCAATATTTCTGAATTAGTGTGCTCTATTACACAAAAATTAACCTCACGTATGCAAAGCGTTATTGACTCACTAGATGAAACACTCGACGAGTTTGAAGAAGAAATAGATGAACCAAGTAAAAAGTTTGACAACCAGGGCTTATCACAATTGCGACGCCAAACTATTGCCTTAAAACGTTATTTAAAACCGCAAAAAGAAGCCCTTAGCTCAATGGTAAATAACCACTACCTATGGTTATTAGATGACGATAAAGCAAAACTTAATGAAACCACTAACTTATTAATTCGTTATCTTGAAGAGCTAGATAGTTCGATTGAGCGTGCGCAAATTATTCAGCAAACAATCACTAACCAAGTTTCTGAGCAGTTAAACCAGCGAATGTATGTTATGTCTGTAGTGGCAGCACTTTTTTTACCACTGGGCTTTTTAACGGGGCTTTTAGGTGTAAACGTAGGAGGTATTCCTGGTACAGAGAGCCCTTATGCGTTTAGTGCTTTTGTCATATTTTTAATTGTGCTCACTGGCGGTATTGGTGTGTATTTTAAAAATAAAAAATGGCTGTAAATTAAAACGCATATTTAATATGACCACTCAATTGAGTGGCCATAATTAAGTGGCTACTTAGTTTGTTTGACGGGTATAAGTAACATTAGTCATTGTTACTTTTGATTGGGTAATGCCTAAATCTTCAAAGCAATTTTTGAATGAATTAGAGTTACCTGCTTCACCGCATTTATCTAGAGTATTTGGATCTTGAGACTGTAAGTAGTTACCAAACTTAAAGTAAGATTCAGAATCATCTTCTACAGGAATACCAAACGAATTACCTAGTGCACTTACATCTACATCGCCGTAATTATTTACCACTCGCAAGTTAAATGACTCACCGCTTGTGATAGTACCTAGCGCAAATTTTTCTTCATTGCCACTGGTATTACGCAAACGAACATACACATCAAAAATGCCATTACCCGCTACGCTGTCGTTAAAACCTGATTCATCAGTATCTGAAACATACACTTTAGAAATAGTCCCAGTATCGCTGGCGTGGTGCTGTGAAATAATTGTTTTACCGCCATCAGACATTTCAACTTTTACAGTTGCTTCAAATACTTCGTAAGACTGTGTCATGGCAACACGCAAGCTTTCTTTTACCTTGTACTCATGACGCCAGCCATTCCCGTTAGGCGTAATATGCTGTGCCTCCAAAGGTACAAATACTAACGTACTATCGTTCACTAACGGGTTAGGGCTATCCCCTTCTAAATCAAAAACACTACCACTTGTAATGCTGCTTGGAATCGTTGTACCGTCTCCAGATCCTGCTCCATCATCAGTGCCACCGCCATTATTACTGCCCTCAACTAATGTAAAATTATCAAAGCGTACATCACTTGAGCTATTGTAATGCTTAGCAAATACTTGCAGTGAATTGGTATTCGCTGAAGTAAACGTTTTAGTTACCTTAGTCCAAGACGATACATCAAAGGTTTTGTTTTTAAATAAACCGTTTAAGTCGTTAACCCCAATCTGCCCTTTACCAAGTACATAAGCACTTAACGTATATTCAGTGTTTGGCTGAATATTTACTAATTGATAAACACGTGCAGGACTTCCCTGAATTTTTAACGATTTAGATCCGCTATATGCATCAGATGAAATAGCCGCTGGCTCAGTTTCGTTCCAACTACTAAAACCGCTTTCAAAGCCAGGGTTATTAATAGTTGCAGCATGAGATAACGCTGAGGTTGCAGTAATTGCAGTGCAAATAAACAATTTCTTGTGGTTAATCATTATCTTTATTCCTTTAAACCTGAACATAAAAACAACCTAACTACTTAGGTTAGTGAAATTCACTAACACTTAGATCTTACCGCTATACAGGTTTTTAATTGTGTATGAATAGTAATGGTAATTTAAATGGCAAATTAAACTTACCAATTAACATTACCAAAAAGCATGCCAAAAGGCGGAGCAAAGGTTATATTTATTGTTACCAATATGTCAACACAGTGTGGTACAGCAAATAAGTATTACTTCCATCTTTATTACCACTTAAAAAAATTTAATTTTCAATTTAATCAAAACATTAGATTTTATTAAGTGACGAATTAATTTTTAAAAATAAATTTTAATTTCAGACATAAGTACTAAAAAATAAATAACACTGCTTACCAATAATTATGGACAATATTAATTTAGCATGAATAAAAAATAAAAATAGAGATAAATTAAAGACTAATTTCAAATTGGTAATAACAATATTTAAATTGGTAATGTACACTTTTGATTTATATAGAGGCTAATGAGTGTATTTAAAGCTTAAACAGGGAGTAAAACTAAAAAAAGGCGAGCATTGTTAAATGCTCGCCTTTACTATTTTTCTAATGCTGGGTAATTAATTACTCTTGAAAGTAAGTGCCCCAACCGTCGTATTCAACATCGCACTCAACGGCTAGTTGCGCTAGCTTATCAACGTCTTCCATAATAACGTCTACGTCTAGCTCAGCTTCAACTACAATGTCAAAGCTCCAAATTTTACTGCCATCTTCAAGCTCAAGCTCTGCTGGCTCTTCAACATCGTAGCCTAACTTAAAAGCAGCCAATGCAGCTTGCTCTAGTTTAGGGAAGTCTTCACACACAAAATGGTGTTCTACTTCATAAAGTATTTCAGGATCTGATCCATCTTCAAGTAGTGAACTTACGATGTCTTCACTTATTTCACGCCAGTTTTCCATTATTTTTCTCTCACTTGAGCATCTAATTCAGTTATTTTAGCAGCCATAATGCTATGCACGCTTTTAGCATGCTCACGCGCGCTAATTTCTTTATCAAGCGGTATAGGCGCTAACATTTCGATGTAAATTGTACCATTATCCCAACGATTTAGCTTAATGGTTTTATGTGTTGTATTCATACATACCGGAATTATGGGTACATCTGCGCTCATTGCGGTGTGAAAAGCACCTGTTTTGAACGGTAGCAACCCTCTTCCATAGCTTCGTGTGCCTTCTGGAAACATCCATACAGATAAGCCATTATTTTTAATTTTTTCGGCTGCTTTGGAGATAGTTCCCGCTGCTTTGGAGCGATTCGATCTGTCTATTAATATATTACCCGACAACCAATAAAGCTGACCGAAAAATGGGATCCACTTTAAGCTCTTTTTCCCCAAACTTACGCAGTTTTTAGGCACCATTGCAGGCACTGTAAATAAGTCGTAGCTATTTTGATGATTAGCAACATAAACTGCAGGGCCTGCATCAATTGCATCTTCATGACGTGTTAAAACTAATTTAACGCCAATCATTTTAGCCATTGAGCCAAACCAGCCCGCTATAATATGTACATTATTGGGATGAAATGGTCTTACAATCGAAAGTAATAAACCAAAAATACAACTGAATAATATAAACATCAGCATAATAAAAACGCGTATAACAGCTAGCAAATGAGTTTCTCCAAAGATCAATTATGATTATTATAGCGTTATTTTGTGACACAGACGAGTCAATAGCGCACAAGTGTACGCTGAAGTATGCAAGCTCTTTACTTTAAAACAAAAACGGCCTGCAAATGCAGACCGTTTTTATTTATACAAAAAAGTAATTGGTTACTCTTCGTTAATGGCTTCTATTGGTTCATCATCTTGTGGGGTTAGCTCAACAACAGCTTCGTCAACACGCTGTAAGCCGCGCGGTAGTTTATTACCCCTCCGCCCTCGCTCACCATGATAATGCTCTAAATCAGATGGTTTAAGCGTTAGTTTACGCTTACCAGCATGAAGCGTAACACTGCTTCCTTGTGGCACAACAGCAAGCACTTTTACAAACTCTTCACGGGCTTGTACTTTAGCTCCAGGAATAGAAATAATCTTATTCCCTTTACCTTTGCTAAGTTTTGGTAAGTCACGTAGCGGGAATAAAAGCATGCGACCTTCGTTAGAAATAGCCATACAGTAATCGCTAGCAACATCGTTCACCCTAATAGGAGAAAGTAATATTCCACCCTTAGGGACACTTACCAGCGCTTTACCATTTTTATTTTTACTCACTAAGTCTTTAAAGTCAGTAATAAAGCCGTAACCTGCATCTGACGCCATAAGCAATACTTGCTCGTCTTCACTCATTACCACGTGCTCAAAATTAGCACCTGGTGTTAAGTTAAAACGACCTGTCATTGGTTCACCTTGGCTCCGCGCCGAAGGCAGACTGTGCGCATCGGTTGCAAATGCCCGCCCTGCTGAATCTAAAAATACAGCAGGTTGATTGCTCTTACCCCGAGCCGAGGCTCTAAAGCCATCACCTGAACGGTAATTTAAGCCTTGTACATCTAAATCATGGCCTTTACCAACGCGTGCCCAGCCTTTATCAGATAGCACAACAGTGACTGACTCTGATGGAATTAAATCTTTTTCGTTAAGTGCTTTCGCTTCTGAACGCTCAATCACTGGCGAGCGACGATCGTCACCGTACATTTCAGCGGCTTCTTGAATTTCTTTTTTAAGCAGTGTCGACATACGACGTTCTGAGCCCAAAATTTGCGCTAATTTATCACGCTCTTTGGCTAGTTCATCTTGCTCACCGCGAATTTTAAACTCTTCAAGTTTTGCTAAATGACGAAGTTTTAATTCTAAAATTGCTTCTGCTTGAGTATCAGTTAAATCAAAGCGCTCCATTAATACAGGCTTTGGTTTGTCTTCGCTGCGAATGATTTCAATCACTTCATCAATATTTAAAAAGGCGGCTAATAAACCTTCTAAAATATGCAAACGTGCTAATACTTTATCTAAACGATACTGCAAACGACGACGCACTGTTTCGCGTCTAAATGTTAGCCACTCACTTAAAATACAGCGCAAGTCTTTAACTTGCGGGCGACCATCTAGGCCTAGCATGTTTAAGTTTACGCGGTAATTTTTTTCAAGATCGGTGGTTGCAAATAAGTGAGCCATTAATGGCTCAGCTTTAATGCGGTTTGAGCGCGGAATAATTACAATGCGCGTTGGATTTTCATGATCTGACTCGTCACGTAAATCAGCAATCATAGGTAATTTTTTAGCGTTCATTTGCGCTGCAATTTGCTCAAGTACTTTACCACCTGAACACTGATGCGGCAGCGCTGTAATAACAATATCGCCATGCTCTTCGGTGTAAACCGCACGCATTTTGATAGACCCACGACCGGTTTTATATATTTTATGAATATCGGCTTTTGGGGTAATTATTTCAGCATCTGTTGGGTAATCTGGTGCATGTACAAGCTCAAGTAATTCTTCAAGCTCTGTTTTTGGTTTATCAAGTAATAAACAACATGCGCTAGCCACTTCACGTACGTTATGTGGAGGAATATCTGTTGCCATACCTACGGCGATACCCGTTATACCATTGAGTAAAATATGCGGTAAACGAGAAGGCAATACTACAGGTTCATCCATGGTGCCATCAAAGTTTGGTGTCCAATCAACGGTGCCTTGGCCAAGCTCTTTCAGCAGTACTTCTGAAAATTTAGATAAACGCGCTTCTGTATAACGCATTGCTGCAAACGATTTAGGGTCATCTGCCGCACCCCAGTTTCCTTGTCCATCTACCAAAGGATAGCGATAAGAAAACGGCTGCGCCATTAATACCATAGCTTCGTAACAGGCACTGTCGCCGTGTGGATGGTACTTACCGAGTACGTCACCCACTGTACGGGCTGATTTTTTGTACTTAGCGTTAGCTGACAAGCCCAGTTCGCTCATCGCATAAATAATACGACGCTGCACTGGTTTTAAGCCATCACCTACATGAGGTAGGGCACGATCCATGATTACGTACATGGAATAATTTAAATAGGCGTCTTCGGTAAAGCGCCCCATTGTTTGTTGCTCAATTCCTTGCATTAGCAAGGTATCTGTATCACTCATTAAAGCTTACCTAGTTTTTCTTATAGCTTACACGGTAGATTACATTGGCGTAATCATCGCTTACTAACAGACTGCCGTCACCTAATTCTGCAAATGCAACAGGGCGTCCAAATGTTGTTTCGTCTTTCATAAAGCCAGTAATAAATGGCGTATATTTAGTTACCCGACCTACTTCGATTGTTGCAAGGCCTACTTTATAGCCTGACTTTTTAGAACGGTTCCATGAGCCATGTTCAGCAACAAATAATTGTTGCTTATAACTTGCTGGAAATTGCTTACCGTTATAAAAATGAATACCTAGTGGCGCTACATGCGCTGGAAGTGCAAGTGCTGGCGATGTGTAATCGGCAATGTTTTTACCTTCCCCAAACTCAGGGTCAATAATTGCGCCAGCATGAACATACGGAAAACCAAAATGCTCACCTTCTTGCGTTGCACGGTTTAACTCATCAGGCGGAATATCATCGCCCATCATGTCGCGACCATTATCGCTAAACCATAAGGCTTGAGTAGCAGGATGAAAATCAAAACCCACTGTGTTTCTAACGCCTTTAGCTATTGTTTTTATTTGTTTTGTTTCTACATTAAGGGCAAAAATACGACCAAAACGCTCATCCTCAGCACAAATATTACACGGTACACCCACCGGAATGATTAATTCTCCCGTTGGTGCAAAACGTAAAAATTTCCAACCATGATGACGCTCACTCGGTAGTTTGTTATAGACAACATCAAACTTTGGATCTTTTAATTGGGTATCAATATTTTTAAAGCGAATAATACGATGCACTTCGCCTACATATAAATCGCCATCTTTAATTGCTATGCCAGAGGGCATGTTTAAGCCTTTAGCCACAACAATTTTTTTATCTGCTACGCCGTCGCTATTGTGATCAATAAGCGCATATACGTTGCCTGCTTTACGAGAGCCAACATACACAATACCTTTTTTTGAAACGGCTATTTGACGTGCATTTTCTACATCATTTGCAAATAAACTAATTTCAAACCCAGGTGCTACGGTGAGCTTATCAAGTATATTTTTAGCCATTGCAGGAGCGCTAGTCAGCCCAAGTAACAGCAAACTTCCTAGTAATTTTTTCATTCGTCTCTCCTAGTGTTAGGCACAAGCAATTAAACGAGTGCCTTGTTACCATGATCTTCTAACCATTGACGACGATCAGGCGATCGTTTTTTAGCAAGTAGCATATCCATCATTTCCATGGTTTCTACTTCTTCATCAAGCGTAAGCTGCACTAAGCGTCGTGTATTAGGATCCATAGTGGTTTCACGAAGCTGTAACGGATTCATTTCACCCAGACCTTTGAATCGTTGTACGTTTACTTTTCCGCGTTTTTTCTCGGCTTCTATGCGCGCCAAAATAGCGGTTTTCTCTTCTTCATCTAGGGCGTAATAAACTTCTTTGCCAATATCTATTCTAAATAATGGCGGCATTGCAACATACACATGCCCTGTTTTTACTAACTCTGGAAAATGACGAACAAACAGTGCACATAACAATGTTGCAATGTGTAATCCATCCGAGTCAGCATCGGCCAGTATACAAATCTTATTGTAACGCAGTCCCGACATATCTGTTGATTCTGGGTCAATACCCAGTGCCACTGAAATATCATGTACTTCTTGTGATGCTAGTATTTGCCCCGACTCTACTTCCCAGGTATTTAAAATTTTACCACGTAGCGGCATAATTGCCTGAAATTCACGGTCTCGCGCTTGTTTAGCAGAACCACCAGCAGAATCACCTTCCACTAAAAACAGCTCGGTTCGGTCATTATCGGCAGCACTACAATCGGTCAATTTACCTGGTAATGCAGGCCCTGCAGTAACTCGTTTACGTACAACTTTTTTAGCTGCACGCAAACGGCTTTGCGCGTTTGAAATACATAACTCAGCTAATAATTCTGCGGTATCGGTATGTTCATTTAGCCATAAACTAAACGAATCTTTTACAACACCCGATACAAATGCGGCACATGAACGTGATGAAAGTTTTTCTTTGGTTTGCCCTGCAAATTGTGGATCTTGCATTTTAACCGACAATACGTAACTACAGCGTTCCCAAATATCATCCGGTGTTAGCTTTACGCCACGAGGTAGTAAATTTCTAAACTCACAAAACTCTCGCATTGCTTCAAGCAAGCCTTGGCGCAGACCATTTACATGTGTACCACCTTGCGCGGTAGGAATTAAGTTTACGTAGCTTTCCGCTATAGATTCGCCACCTTCAGGTAGCCATACAACAGCCCAATCAGCGCCTTCAATTGAGCTTTTAAATTCACCTACAAATGGGTCTTGCGGTAATGTTTCAAACCCTTTAACGGCTTCAATTAGATAATCTTTTAAGCCAGTTTCGTAAAACCATTCTTTGGTTTCTTTCGTTTGCTTATTAACAAACTTAATACGCAGTCCTGGGCATAAAACCGCTTTGGCTTTTAATAAATGATTAAGCTTGGTAATTGAGTAGTTTGGTGAATCAAAGTAGCTAACATCAGCCCAAAAACGAACGGTGGTACCTGTATTGCGCTTACCAACAGTACCAATTACGCTCAAATCTTCTACTTTATCGCCATTTTCAAATGCCATTCTGTATTGTTGAGCGTCGCGCCTTACGGTTACTTCTACACGTGTAGATAACGCATTTACTACAGAGATACCTACACCGTGTAAACCACCTGAAAATTGGTAGTTTTTATTAGAAAACTTACCACCGGCGTGTAACTTAGTGAAGATTAGTTCAACCCCAGGGATACCTTCCTCAGGATGAATATCAATAGGCATACCACGTCCGTCATCGCTCACTTCGAGCGAGTTATCTTCGTGGAGTATTACGTCAATACGAGTAGCATGACCCGCCATAGCTTCATCGACACTGTTATCGATAACCTCTTGGCCTAAATGGTTTGGGCGTACGGTATCGGTGTACATCCCTGGGCGTCGTTTTACCGGATCTAATCCATTAAGTACTTCAATGGCTTCGGCGTTATAATTTTGATCACTCATAGTTTTTGTCTTTATATCCGCTAAGGCTCTAATACGTTTACTAGTTTTATTGTTATATGCGCTAAAGCGTTAATATAGTAACTAACCTCAGTTCAGGCTAACTAGTTTTACGTGATTTTAAGAAAATCTACAATACTTGCAAAGGTGCGTTCAAATTCAACGTAGCTATGATCGCCACCAAACTCTATCAATTGCTTGCATTGCGAATAATATTTTACTGCGTGTTGAAAGTTCAACACTTCATCGCCTGTTTGCTGTAATAAATACAGTAACTCAGGATGTGCTAATTTATCTACAGCGAGTAATTTCAGCGCCTCAATATGACTGTTATTTAAATCGTAATGATAATCTTGATACGGATTATAATTAGGCCCAAGTAACGACTGTAATAAATTATAAGGTGCGACCGCGGGATTAATGACCACTGCAGGAATTTGATAACGCTGCGATAAATACGTGGCAAAAAAACCACCTAACGAGCTACCTAATAAAACGGTATCTGGCGTTAGTAATTGTTCAAGCTCAATTATAGCTTGTAGGGGCTCGTGGTTTAAGTTCGGTACACAATAATCAACGTCATAGTTTGCCATAAGCTCACCAAAGCGCACAGCTTTATATGATTTTTGTGAACTATTAAAGCCATGAATATAAATTACGCGCTTAGCCATACCACTTCCGTTTTTACTTCAACTTTATCTTTTTTACTCTTTATATTTAGCATTCTGTAAGCAGGCCCTGCATTTTTTTGCTCCCACTTTGGAGTGTATTTTACAAACTGGACTGAACTGGCAGGACTTGCATATATAGGCAAGCCTCTAAAATTTTGTTCATAATCGTTGTGTACATGACCATGAAAAAGCGCAGATACATTATTACTATTAACTAAAATATTTAAAAGCTGTGGACCATTTTCTAATAAGTGCTTATCAAGATAGCCATTTATTGGCAGCGGATTATGATGGCAAAAGATAACTTTACTATTATTCGAGTTGACTAAAGTATCAGTTATTTCATCTAAATGCGCGCCAGTAACCCATCCTGCGGGCGTGGGTCCTTTAGAATTAATAAGAAGCAGCTCAACCCCGTTAGCAATAATATGTTTAGCCGAATTTATTTTTCCGCCACTTATGCGATTAAGCATTACTAGTTCATCATGATTACCTGGTACCCAAAATACAGGGCAAGTGATGTCACTGGCATTTATAAGTTCACTAAATAATAAGTACGATTCAAAACTATGGTCTTGTGTTAAATCACCACCAAAAATTACGCAATCTACTGGCTGCTCAGCGATGTGCGCCAAAGCTTGTTCAAAATGAGCTGCAGTATTTACATTAAAATATTCACCATTTTTATCTGCAAATAAATGGCTGTCGGTAATATGCGCAATGCACAAAGATGATTTATCAAATGTATATGTATCATCAAACCAAGCCATTATTTACATCCCAATTTAATGTTGCTTGCCCGTGCTCTACACAGGCCACTAACCAGTCGTATAAAAAAGCATTAAGTTGATACTTTTCATCTTTTTGATGCATTTTAGGGTTGGGGTATCCGTACGATGGTTTTATGCGTTGATGGTAATCGTGATGAATAATTTCAGCTACTTTCGCATCGTGATACAAACGCACCGTTAAATACAGCGGCGCTATCCCTTTAACCATTCCTGTTAGCTGCTTAATTGAAATATCCATAGTGTATTTTGCGCTGCCATCAATTTTTGTAGCAAATTCACTGTTGCCAAGTTTTACTTCACGAATGCTTCCTATATTGCGCTCGCTCGGTAACAACTTTAATAGTCGCACATAGTTATGCTCACAAAGTGTTAAATACTTTGGGAGGCTTTGAATATATCGATTTGTTGCTAATTGTGCTGTCAAAGTTCCGCCATAATATTAGTAAGAGTTTATGCCCATTTGCTTGCCATTTTTTCGCGATTTAGCGCAAGCCACTGCATACAAATAACCGTTGCCGCATTATCCATTTCACCGTTATTGAGGCGCATTAGCGCATCATCAACCGATAAAATATGAGTTTTTATATCCTCGCCTTCAGTTTCAAGACCATATACACCTGATTTCACTTGGCTTAAATCAGCACGCGCTAAATATAAATGTAAGCGCTCAGTTGTACCACCAGGGCTTGATAGATATGAAAGCATAAATTCAAGCTCGGTTAATTCAAGCCCAGCTTCTTCATACGCTTCTTTTTTTACAACTGATTCGTAATCCGTACTGCCGTCAGTCATTCCGGCTATACATTCTAGTAGCCACGGCGAGTGCTTACTTTTAATAGCGCCAATACGTATTTGCTCAATTAAAAGAACAGTATCTGATATTGGGTCATAAGGGAGTACTGCAATTGCATCGCCACGTTCTAATATTTCTCGGCTAATTAGCTCTGATTTTCCACCCGCAAAAAGAGCATGTTCAAACTGGTATAAATCAACCTGAAAAAAACCTTTATAAAGGTTTTTTATTGGCTTTAAATTTACATCTTTATGTGTAAATTGAACGAGCTTTTTATCAACCACGTGCCTACCTCCTACTTATCTAAAGCTTTAAAATGCGTTAATATATTCTGTTACACTTGAACATACTGTTTTACTAATTATTTTTTTTGTTATGCAGTAAAACAGGTTAACATGCTTTTAGTACAAAAATTGTCTAAGGACCGAACCCCACATGAAAAAGAACATTCTTGCGGCGCTAGTTAGTTTATCATGCGCACTAGGTGCAACAGCAGTGAAAGCTGAAGATTTACTACAAGTTTTTGAAATAGCAACAGCTAACGATCCTACTGTTTTAAAAGCAAAAGCCCAAGCCGATGCGCAGTCTTACCAAAGCGATTTGGCGATGAGTGCACTATTACCTCAAATTGGTTTAACTATGGGTTATACGAAAAGCGATGCAACGTCGTACCAAAGCGTTGGCGACTTATCTAACCAAGTTAAAGTTGAAAGTGACACAGACCAATTCTCTCGTGGTGTAAGTTTAAGCCAAACATTATTTGATCTAGGTGCTTGGAACACTTTAGATATTGCCGATAAGCAAGCTCTACAAGCAAGCGGCCTATATGATGCAGCTAAACAAAATTTAATTGTACGCGTTGCTGAAGGTTATTTTAACGTATTAAGTGCCAGTGATAACCTTGAATTTGTCGAAGCTGAAAAACGTGCCATTGCACGTCAACTTGAGCAAACAAAACAACGTTATGCAGTAGGTTTAACAGCTATAACAGACGTACACGAAGCACAAGCTCAGTTTGATAACTCAGTAGCCCAAGAAATTATTGCCAGTAATGCTGTAGAAACTGCACGCGAGCAACTTCGTGAGATAACTGGTAAATATCACGAAAAATTAGACTTTTTAAATACAGATACTTTCTCAACAACTAAGCCAACGAAGCGCTCAAGCGACTTTGTTAAAGTAGCTGAAGATAAAAATATCAACTTACAAGTTTCTAAAGTAACGGTTGATATTGCAAAAGATCAAATTGAATTAGCAAAAGCGGGTCATTATCCAAAGCTAACTCTAAGTGCAAGTTATGGTGACTCCCTTACAGACGCTCAAAGAAATGGCGCTAATTTTGATGACCAACCGCGTTCAGACTCAAGTTCTGTTGGGCTTAACTTTAGCGTACCTTTATATTCAGGTGGCGCAACGGTTGCTGCAACAAACCAAGCGCGTGCGTTTTACGTATCAGCGAGCCAAGATTATGAAACAAATTACCGCGCAGTCACTCGCACAGTAATTACATCTTATAATCAAGTTGTTTCAGATATTGCGACTTACAAAGCGCTAGAGCAAGCGGTTGTTTCAGCTCAAAGTGCCCTTAAAGCAACTGAAGCCGGTTTTGAAGTAGGTACTCGTACCATTGTTGACGTACTAGTGAGTACGCAAAACTTATACGATGCAAAACGTAACCTTGCTGATGTGCGTTACCGTTATGTGTTATCTACCCTTCGCTTAAAACAAGCTGCGGGTACACTAACAAGTGAAGATTTAGTTGCTATAAACCAAGGTTTAAAATCAGCTTAACTTTTACAGCTAAACATAATATAGATTTATTCAAAGCCAGCATGTAGCTGGCTTTTTGTATTTTATAGCGCTTAGCGTTAAACTATCGTTTTTATTCTCAGAGAGATTTTTGTGGTCACCTCATCTCCTTTTAAAGCATCTTTTTTAGGCCCTCGATACTGGCTAACGTGGGTTGGCGTTTTATTTTTATACTTAATTTCTTGGCTACCACAAAAGCTACAGCTGGCAATGGGTAAGCAACTTGGCCGCTTAGTCCATAAATTTATGAAGCGCCGTCGCCATATTGCAGAAGTAAATATTAAGCTGTGTTTTCCTGATATGAGCGAAGCAGATCAAAAAGACCTTGTACTCAAAAATATGGAAAACACCGGCATTGCAATGGTTGAAACCGGCATGGCTTGGTGGTGGCCGCAGTGGCGAGTAAAAAGTGTATATGGCTCAATCAAAGGTTTGGAGCATTTTGAGCGCGTACAGGCATCTGGTAAAGGTGTTTTATTACTTGTACCTCATATTCTGCATCTTGAAATGGCGAGTCGTGTAATGGGATTAAAATGCCAAGGTTTAGGCTTTTACCGCCCTCATAACAACGCTCTAATGGAATACTTTACAACGAATGGCCGCCTTCGTTCTAACGAATACTTAATTGGCCGAAAAGATGTAAAAGGCTTACTAAAATCATTAAAAAACAAAAAAGTATGCTATTACTTACCTGACCAAGATTACGGACGTAACCGCTGTGAGTTTGTGCCATTTTACGCCGTCCCTGACACTGCAACGACAACAGGTACTCTTATGTTTGCTGGCAGTAAAAACTGCGAAACTATGAGCTTAATCTCGCGTCGCGACGAAAATGGTAAGTATCATTTAGAGGTAGTACCTGAGCTTGAAAACTTCCCAAGTGGTGATGATAAGGCTGATGTAACACGTGTAAATCAACGCATGGAACAATCTGTTAATGCCGCTCCAGAGCAATACATGTGGCTTCACCGTCGCTTTAAAACTCGACCGGATAAAAATACCCCTTCTTTTTATAAAAAGTAATGGTATAACAATAATAGGAACAAATAAGGTGGTTAATAATCATGTGGTTTTGGATTAGACATTTATCATTTGCAGCCGTGCTAATAGCACTCGCCGTATACTTCTTAGTGGGTGATGGTTCTGTATTTGATATTAAAAAATCTAAAAATGCAGCCGCCGAAGGATTATCACGCTTTTACTCCTCCATTCGTAACCAAGTAAAAAGTAATAAAGAACGAGATCAATTTGTTTTAAAACTTAAAACACCAGAACAAACCTTGGATAGAGTATTGGCTGAACGTGCGCGAACAGTAGATCCAATGCCGACCACTTGGACTGGAGAGGTTGAACCTAGGCGCTTTGAAAATGGCACAACCCTTAAAGATGTACTTAATCAATATGCTAAAAACGAGGGAATTGAGCTCTACTGGTACTTAAGTAAAGATTACGTAGTTAAAGATCATTTTAGAGTAGACAGTAACTTTACTTCAGCACTGTACCAAATTGGACGCGCTATAAATGATGACTTTGAGCATGAGGTTTATACTTACTTTTGCCATAAACAAAGAGCAGCGGTTATTACCGAGTTACCATCAGAATTTGTACGTACAAACTGTTTAAAACTAAAGGTTTAAGGGTTTACACATACAAAAACCCAAGCAAGCGCTTGGGTTTTTCAATTCAATTCAATGAAGTTCTAGTCAATTCAATACAATACAAGTCAAATCAATTCAAAAATACGATTCTAATGATTAGTGACGTTAGTAATATCTAGTAAAATCGTTTGTCGTGTGATCGGTTTGCCTATTTGCGCCAAGCTCAATACGTGATAACACGAGCGGTAATCAATATACGCTTTTATCAACTGCTGCTTTTGCTCTTTAGTAATACAACCTATATTTGCCGCATCCGTTAATATTCTTACGTTGTCTGAGTAAACTGTAAGCTGTTCAAACTCGTTTGCGTGTTTAAGTACTAAATATTGCGTAATAAACTCAATATCAGCCATGCCACCAACATCTTGTTTTAAATCAAATTGATCAATATTTCCCTTCGCTAGATGGTCGCGCATTTTTTCGCGCATTTTTATTACATCAGCTTTTAGCACGGTATCATCGCGCTGCTGGCAAAGTATATTTTTACGAATTTGTGAAAAACGATCTATCAGATCGTTTTGACCTAAAATTAATCGAGCCCGAACAAGTGCTTGATGCTCCCACGTCCATGCTTGAGTTTGCTGATAGTGATTAAAGCTCTCTAAATTGATAGCCAATAAACCAGAGGCTCCTTCAGGACGTAATCGCGTATCAAGCTCGTATAAAATGCCCGATGCAGTACGGGTATTAAATAAATGCATTAAGCGCTGAGCGAGCTTTAAATAAAACTGACGAGAATCTATCGGTTTTTCACCATTAGTTAGGCTTGAGCCATCATGATTATGCACAAACACCAAATCTAGATCTGAGTCGTACCCGACTTCTAAACCACCTGTTTTACCATATGCAATAACAGCAAAACCTTTATTCTCATCATCTGTGCCAGGGGGCATCCCAAAGCGCTTAACAGTGTTATGCCATGCAATATTAACGGCTTGGTCAACAATCGCCTCTGCCAGTACGGTTAAATGATCGCTTACTTTCATTACGTCAAGAACACCGGTTGCATCGGCGGCAGCAATTCGTAATTGATGAGTTTGCTTAAATTGCCTAAGCGACTCCATTTGCAGTTCTAAATCGTCATGCTCTATTCGTAAAAAATACTGTCTTATTTCATCTTTATACGCTGTGAGCGGGGTCGGCTTATAAAGAACTGCGGGGTCTATTAGTTCATCAAGTAATATGGGGTAGCGAGAAATATGCTCCCCTATCCATTTGCTATGACAACACAGTAAAACAAGTTGCTTTAATGCACCTTGGTTTTCGTAAAGCAATTCTAAATAGGCAGTACGCGAAATTATCTTATTAAAAATTTGGCAAACCATTGTGAAAGCTGCTGCACTGGCATTAAAGTCATTTAATTGATTTAGTAAAACAGGCATTAACTTATCAAGAGTGTCACGCCCTCGGTTACCTATATTTACCTTAGACAGCCTTAATTTAAAATCGTTAAGGGGTGCTTGCCATTCATCTCTGGCCTCTTTTAAAAAGCTCACATCACCATGATCCCAAGCACTAATAAATGCGCCTTCACAGGTATCAAGTGGCACGGTTTCCTCGCCAATCACAAGTGCAAACTCACCGTTAACTTGTTTCATCACCTTTTCTATAGTGTTTAAAGTGGCAGAAAAATCAGCTTGTTCTAATAATAAATTTAAGCGTTGCTGATTCAATTCATCATCGGGGAGTGTTTGCGTTTGCTGATCGTCAAATATTTGAAGGTACTGCTCAACTTTACGTAAATAAAGGTAATTGCGCCTCAGCTCGCTTGCTTCTTGCTCATCTATAACTTGGTTAAGTGCCAACTCATTTAATGCTTTGAGTAAAGATTGGGTTTGTAAATTAGCCTCTCGCCCACCTCTTACCATTTGCAGGGCTTGCACTATAAATTCAACTTCACGAATACCACCAGCGCCTAGTTTTATATTATTAGTTAAGCGTTTACGGCGAACCTCTTGTGCAATCATTAACTTCATTTTACGCAAGGATTCAATCACCGAAAAATCTATATACCGGCGGTAAACAAACGGCTTTAAAAGCTTAATAAATTCATCCCAATACTTATTAGGAGTGCCAATTAAGCGCCCTTTTAACATGGCGTAGCGTTCCCAGTCGCGCCCTTGTTCTTGGTAGTAATCTTCAATGGCATTAAAGCTCATAACCAAAGGGCCGCTTTCGCCAAACGGACGCAACCGCATGTCTACTCTAAATACTTGCCCATCACCGGTGGCTTGGTTAAGTGCTGCAATCAGTTTTTGTGCAACTTTGGTATAAAATACTTGGGCCTCAAGGCTTCTGCGGCCACCTTGGGTTTTTGTGCTGCGTGGATACGCAAAAATAAGATCAATATCAGAGGAATAATTTAGCTCCTGTCCGCCAAGCTTCCCCATCCCCAATACCATTAGCGGCATTGCTTGGTTTTGCTCATCAAGCGGTTCACCATTTACTTTTGCCACCTGTGCATGCGCCCATTGGTTGGCGCTATTAATTAGCATGTCAGCCAGTTGGCTTATATAATTAATACTATCGGCAATGGGGTTATTACAGCATAAATCTAAAAAGGCGACTTTAAGCCAGTACTTTTCACGATATTGACGAAGTACTTTATGGCACTGTGCTTCATCAAGGTCAGCTAAATTCAGGTTTTTAAAAGGAGAATCTATTACTCTATTTTGTATTTCGTCTTTGCATAATAGCCAGGTATTTAAATCAGGTTGTGACTCTAAACTGCGCCAAGCAAAGTCGCTTAATGCTAATAACCTTACAACTTCACTTTGTTTACTTTGCTGCGGGTATAACTGTTCAAAGCGCATCAAGCCAAGTTTTTGTAATTGAATAGGAAGTTGCTTTACGTTACTCATCAATCCTCTCTTTTATATCATCAATAACCGTACTAGAATGATTAAAACCTAGAAAGGTTAACTTAATTAGGATCACCATGTCATATTTGTCTTTATCTAACACTAGTTTTATTGCGATTGCCATTAGTTTTGCGGTTATTTGCATAACTATTTTTTGTTTACGAGTTGTCACTCAAATCAAAGCAAAACAAGCGCTTAAAGATGAGTTAGCGCAACACGACAACTTTGCCATGGGTATTAGTTTTGCATCTGAAATATCGGTTGTTATAGCCACTATAGCCTTTTTATTTGACGAAATAAGCGTAAGCACTGCACAGTCAAACCCGTTAAAAGTGTTAATTATTATTGTTCTCTTATTCACTTTTATAAAAGTGGGCCATTTAATTCACAGAAAATGGATACTCCACAGATTTAATGAAGAAGCTGCCATACTAAAACAAAATGTATGTGCTGCATTGGTAGACTCAGGAATGTTAATCGCTAACTGTATTATTGCTCTGGGCTTGTACACGTGGACGCACACCCAAGGGTTTAGCAACTTACTTATTGCTTGCGTTAGCTTTTTTACACTTCAGGGGATGTTTGCACTTGATAGCAAAATACGAGAACACCGTTTTGCAAAAGCAAACCAAGGTGCGTCACTACAAAGTAACTTTAACCTAGAAAATACATCTATTGGTATAAGATATGCTGGAAAATCAATTGGCTTAGCGTTGGCTGTATATGCTGGTTTATCTAGCGCAGCATTTCAAAACGGTAAAATGGTTGAAAACATATTTACACTTGTAATGCATTGCGGTGTAATGTGGATACTACTTTACGGCTTAACGTATGTGATAAAAGTTATCTCTTTACCAAATATTGATACGGCTCTTGAAATAGACCATCAAGATAATATTGGGGTAGCATGCATAGAATTTGCTGTTTTTTGTGCTATTGGTTATTTACTTATTAGTATGTTTTCTCTTTAGACCTTTTTTACTGAAAATACAGCAATTAAAACGTCTGCATTTAAGTAATAATGGTAATTACTTAGATGCAACAAGGTCCTAGCTCTATGCCGCCTGAAATAACGAACTATTTGTTAATTGACATAGACAACGAATTTAGCCGCGCATTTGCCGAATACTATGTAAATAGTAATGGCATAACAAAAGCGAGTACACTTATTGCTGCAGGGAGTAATACCCGCCAATTGGTAAAAATGATGTTTGACGAGCTTATTAAAGACTATAGTTATTGCGATCTTGAAAACGAAATAAGCGTTTCTGAGTTAATTAATTATTTAAAAGATCATCACGATTTACACGGAGTCCTTTTCAATAGCACCGATTATTTACTCGCAAGTGATAAGCAGCGCTTTATTTATAACTCCTTGCATAAACAACGCTTTTTAATAAATCTTGATGATACAGGCTATACACTCAGCCGGGTTACCGATGAGACGTTAACGGAACCTTCGCAAAATTATCACGATATAGCGCACACCCCACAAGATTTAATAGATCTCGCCGAACAACTTAATAAAAATAAATAATTGCGCACAGCCCCCAGCTTACTTACCATAGCAATATATATTTTTACGCTATGTAGTAAGTGACGCCCTATGCGAGTTCCTCATATTTATCAAACATCGAGTATTGCCCTAAACACCCCTGTAACTTTAGATGACGATGCTGCAGGGCATATTGGCAGAGTACTGCGCATGAAAGTAGGCGAGCATGTATCTATTTTTAATGGCGAAGGTGGCGAATACCTTAGTGAAATAATTGAGGTAACAAAAAAAACAGTCGTCGTAATGCCATTAGAACTTAACCCTCACGATGTAGAATCTCCACTTAAAATTCATTTAGGTCAGTGTGTATCCCGTGGTGATAAAATGGATTTTACAATTCAAAAGTCAGTTGAACTAGGTATTACCGAAATCACCCCTATTTTTAGTCAGCGCTGTGGGGTGAAACTAATGGGCGATCGTCTTGAGAAAAAACACCAACAATGGCAAAAAATTGCAATTGCAGCGGCTGAGCAGTCAGGGCGTAATTTTGTGCCAATTATTCACCCACCTATAGATTTAAAACAATGGCTTGCACAACAAACCGATGCAATTAAGCTCACTCTTCACCCTCGTGCTGAGCACAGCATTAAAACCATTACGGTACCTAAAGATGGCGTACGCTTTTTAGTAGGCCCAGAAGGTGGCTTTACCGACGATGAAATGGCACTAACCAAACAACTAGAATTTGTAGATATTCGCTTAGGCCCGCGCGTTTTACGAACGGAAACAGCCGCTTTAACGGTCTTAAGTGCATTACAACTTCAATTTGGCGATTTAGCTAATTGAAATAACTAAAAGCACCCTCATATAAACAGTAACATTTATAGTAAGGCACAGCGCATGGCAATTAAGTTAGGTATTATTTCAGATCCTATTAGTGGATTTAACATCAAAAAAGACACCGGTTTTGCAATGATGATGCAAGCGCAAGAACGTGGCTACGAAATTTATTATATGGAGATGGACGATTTATCTCTTCGTAAAGGCAAGTCGTACGCTACAGCGTCTAAAGCGCAAGTGTTTAATAATGCAGAAAAATGGTATGAGCTTGAAGAAAAAGCCACTATAGCCCTTGCCGATCTTGACGTAATTTTAATGCGTAAAGACCCTCCTTTTGATACTGAATACATTTACGCGACGTATATTTTAGAGCGTGCTGAACAAGAAGGTACGTTAATAATTAACAAGCCACAAAGCCTTCGCGATGCTAACGAAAAGCTGTTTACAGCATGGTTTAGCGAGCATACGCCTGACACACTTGTTACACGTAGCCAAAAACAAATTCGTGAATTTTTAGCACAGCATAAAGACATTATTTTAAAGCCGCTTGATGGCATGGGTGGCGCATCGATTTTTCGCATCAGAGAAGACGATGCCAACATTGGTGTAATTTGTGAAACGTTAACCGAGCACGGCAGCCGCTTCGCAATGGTGCAAAATTACATTCCAGAGATCAAACAAGGCGATAAGCGCGTACTAGTAGTTGATGGCGAAGTTATTCCATATTGTTTAGCGCGTATACCACAAAATGGTGAAACACGCGGTAATTTGGCTGCAGGCGGTCGAGGTGAAGCCCGTCCACTTAGCGAATCAGATTTAAAAATAGCGCAAGCTGTTGCACCAACGCTCAAAGAAAAAGGCTTAATATTTGTAGGTTTAGATATTATTGGCGATAAATTAACTGAAATTAACGTAACTGCACCAACGTGCGTACGCGAAATTGAAGCTGCTTATGATATTTCTATCACAGGTATTTTATTTGATGCAATTGAGCGTAAATTAGGTAAGTAATTACCACAATAAAAAGCCCATTAGTTTAAGCCTTTCATGCAATTAATGGGCTTTTTATGTCAATTTAAATAACTATGCCATACTCAAAGTTCATTAACTAAAAAGGGTGAAATCTATGCAGTCATTAGAAAATCATTTTTTAATCGCGATGCCGTCAATGCAAGACCCTTTTTTTAAACGTGCTGTTACCTATATTTGTGAGCACAATGAAGATGGGGCTATGGGCTTGGTAATAAACCAACCTATTGATGTTACTGTTGGCGAACTTTTAGATAAAATAGAAATTGATAACGACAAAACGCAAAACGCAGCAAAAGTAAGTGTGTTTGCAGGTGGACCCGTTAAAACTGACCGTGGTTTTGTACTGCACTCTCCCCAATCGGGTTATTCAGCAAGTCAAAAACTCAGTAGCGATATTATGATCACTACCTCAAAAGACGTTCTAGCAAACTTAACCACTGCACAAGCACCAGAGCAGTTTATTATTACACTTGGTTATTCAGGGTGGGAGCAAGGACAACTCGAACAAGAGTTACTTGATAACAGCTGGTTGATCATAGAAGCCGATCCGAAGATCATTTTTGATACCCCCGTTGAAAAACGATGGGAAAAAGCAGTTTCAATGTTGGGCTTTGATATTAGCCAACTCAGCCCTGAAGCTGGTCACGCATAATAGTAACTAACCCTTAGCAAACTTAAACAAGATACACATGACAAAAAAATCGCTTAAGCCGCAAGGCGAACGCACTGTAATGGGCTTTGACTTTGGCACCAAAAGTATTGGTATTGCTATTGGGCAAGAGTTAACCGGCAGTGCGTCTAGCCTTAAGGCTGTAAAAGCACAAGATGGTATTCCTAATTGGGACCATATCGCCGTACAAGTAGCCGAGTGGCAGCCTGACTTAATGGTTGTTGGTTTACCACTAAATATGGATGGAACATCACAAGAGGTTACCTTTAAAGCAAAAAAGTTTGCCAACAGATTGCATAATTATTATGGCATTCCTGTGCAAACACAGGATGAGCGTTTAACAACAGCGGACGCTAAAGCGCGACTTTTTGAAAGTGGCGGCTATAAAAACTTAGGTAAAGGTAACGTAGATAATATGTCTGCGGTTATTATTTTAGAAAGCTTTTTTGAATCTAGTTACGGTGAATAAACTGGCTATATAAACAACCCTTTATACAAATAAAAAAAGCGCCAATTGGCGCTTTTTTATTGATTACTTTTAAATTATTGATCGCTATTTTTATCATCAAGGCCATCAATAGTAACGCCCTGTAAAAAGCCCGCACCTTGTTGTTCGTTATTGCGCAGTTTTATCATTAAGCGTAAATCATTTGGCGAGTCAGCATGGTGCAGTGCATCAGCGTAGTTAATTCGCTGCTGTCTGTACAACTCAAATAACGCTTGGTCAAAGGTTTGCATGCCCATTTCTTTCGACTTAGCCATTGCCTCTTTAATTCCGCCAATATCACCATTTTTTATCAGTTCAGCGACCATTGGTGAGTTAAGCAATATTTCAATAGCTGCAACACGGCTTTCACCATCAGCAGTCGGTACTAATTGCTGAGCAACAATGGCGCGTAAGTTAAGTGCTAAGTCGTACTTAAGCTTATCGTGTTTTTCTTTTGGTACTAAATGCATAATACGGTCAATCGCTTGGTTCGCATTATTAGCATGTAGTGTTGCAACACATAGGTGTCCGGTTTCAGCAAAGCTTAGGGCGTATTCCATGGTTTCTTGCGATCGAATTTCACCAATCAAAATAACATCTGGAGCTTGGCGTAATGAGCTTTTAAGTGCCGACTCAAAGCTTTCTGTATCAAGCCCTACTTCGCGCTGAGTAATAATACTTTTACGATGCTCATGAACAAATTCAATCGGATCTTCAATGGTCAGTATATGACCTCGTTGATTACGGTTTCGATAACCAATAAGTGCAGCTAGTGAGGTCGATTTACCCGTACCTGTACCACCTACAAACAAGACAAGACCGCGTTTAGACATAATTACATCTGTCAGTGTAGACGGCAGACCTAAATCACTCACATCAGGAATTTGCGTCACAATACGGCGAATAACCATACCTGCTCTATCGCGCTGCCAAAAAGCAGAAATACGAAAACGCCCTTCGTCGGTAGCAATCGCAAAGTTACATTCTTTCGTTGTATGAAACTCTGCTTTTTGCTTTTCGCTCATTGCAGATTCTACTAACTCAAGCGATTGCTCATCAGTCAGTCTATCGTCACTGAGAGCTATTAGCTCGCCGTTTATTTTTGCACTTACAGGTAACTGACTCGATACAAATAGGTCAGAACCCTTTTTCTCAATCATTATGATTAAAAAGTCGTTTAAAGATAAAGCCATAATAATTTCTTACCCACCAAATTGTGTTTTGTCTTGCGCTTTTTCTTTCGCTGCCGCATTTGTAACAATACCGTGATTAACTAAATTAGTTAAACACTGATCCATTGTTTGCATGCCCACAGACGCACCGGTTTGAATAGACGAATACATTTGTGCAATTTTATCTTCACGAATTAAGTTACGAATAGCAGGAACTGCAATCATAATTTCGTGTGCTGCAACTCGCCCACCACCAATTTTTTTAAGCAGCGTTTGTGAAATTACCGCACGTAAAGATTCAGATAACATTGAGCGCACCATAGCTTTTTCTTCACCTGGGAATACATCAATAATACGGTCAATAGTTTTTGGTGCAGATGTTGTATGTAGCGTGCCAAACACTAAGTGACCCGTTTCGGCAGCGGTCATTGCAAGACGAATTGTTTCTAAATCTCGTAACTCACCCACAAGTATTACATCAGGGTCTTCACGCAATGCACTACGTAGCGCGTTTGAAAAGCTATGTGTATCGCGGTGAACTTCACGTTGGTTAATTAAACTTAATTTATTATCGTGAACAAACTCGATTGGATCTTCTATTGTTAGAATATGGTGATGTTTATTTTGATTTATATAATCGACCATAGCGGCAAGTGTTGTTGATTTACCAGAACCCGTTGGCCCTGTTACTAACACGAGTCCACGTGGGGTATCAGAGATTGTTTTAAAAATATCTGGCGCACCTAAATCATCAAGCGTTAACACTTCACTTGGTATGGTACGAAATACCGCAGCAGGCCCGCGATTAGAGTTAAACGCATTCACACGAAAACGCGCTAAATTAGGCACTTCAAACGAAAAATCCACTTCGAGGTTTTGTTCGTAGTCCTTGCGTTGATTATCGTTCATAATATCGTAAACCAGACTGTTTACGTCTTTGTCTGCAAGGGCTGGTATATTAATGCGGCGAACATCACCGTCTACGCGTATCATAGGTGAAACACCCGACGATAAATGTAAATCGGATGCTTTGTGTTGCACACTAAACGCTAATAATTCGGTAATATCCATTTATGACTCCACAACTAACTGATAAATATATGGTTACAATAGCAGAACGACTCACATCCGCCTACGCTAGAATTGCAGACGCGGCAAAAAACACACAGCGAAACACTAACGAAGTTACTCTACTAGCAGTGTCTAAAACTAAACCAAGCGAAGATATTATTGCAGCTTATGAGCATGGTCAGCGCGAATTTGGTGAATCTTATGTTCAAGAGGCTATAGATAAAATAGCTCAACTACAGTCATATAGCGACATCATTTGGCATTTCATTGGCCCTATTCAATCAAATAAAAGTGCATTAGTAGCTGCTAACTTTGATTGGGTGCAAAGTGTTGATCGCATAAAAATAGCAAAGCGATTAGATTCCCAGCGCCCAGACGATAAACCACCTCTTAATATACTTATTCAAGTAAATATAAGTAATGAGGAAGCAAAGTCAGGTTGCCGCCGTGATGAAATAGATGAACTTGCCAATTTTATTAACCAATGTGAGCACTTAACACTTCGAGGTTTAATGGCAATTCCCGCTAAAAGCAACGATCTGGATACGCAAATTCAATCTTTTGAGCAATTACAAACTTGCTTTGATAAACTAAAGACCCAATATCCTCAAGTAGATACTTTGTCGATGGGTATGAGTAACGATGTTGAAGCTGCCATTAGCGCAGGCTCAACCATGGTAAGGATCGGCACAGACATTTTTGGAACACGAACTTAAAAGGTGATAACAGATTTATGTCAGATAAAAAAATCGCATTTATAGGCACAGGTAATATGAGCTACGCCATTATTGGTGGCATGGTAAAAAACGGCTTTAACGCAAGTAACATAATTGCGACTAACCGCAACCAAGAAAAGCTTGAAAAGGTAGCATTTGATTTCAAGGTGCAAACCACCAGTGACAATAACGAAGCCCTGCGCGATGCTGATGTAATTGTTTTGTCTGTTAAACCACAAATGATGGGCGATTTATGTAAATCGTTTCAAGAGTCAGGCGTAGACTTTAGCGATAAACTGTTTATTTCTGTTGCTGCGGGCTTAACTGTAAAACGTTTGCGTGAAATGCTAGGCCAAGACGTTAAAATGGTACGCTGCATGCCAAACACGCCATCTTTATTAGGTCGCGGAGTATCAGGTTTATATGGTGCGGGCGAAACACAAAGCGAACACGAATTTGTACAACAAGTTTTTGAATGTACGGGCATTGTTGTATGGGTGGAAAAAGAGTCACAAATTAACGATATTATTGCTGTAACCGGCTCATC
The DNA here is from genome assembly GCF_014164245.1 of Pseudoalteromonas sp. SG43-8. Taxonomy (NCBI): domain Bacteria; kingdom Pseudomonadati; phylum Pseudomonadota; class Gammaproteobacteria; order Alteromonadales; family Pseudoalteromonadaceae; genus Pseudoalteromonas; species Pseudoalteromonas sp. SG43-8. The sequence continues at coordinate 181,702 of NZ_JACJEX010000006.1, forward strand.
ACCTGCTTACTTTTTCTTATTTATGGAAGCCATAGAAGAAAAAGCTAAAGCGCTGGGCTTTAACGATGAAGACGCTCGTCGCCTGGTACAACAAACAGCCCTTGGCGCTGCCGAAATGGCACTTAGCCAGCCTGATATTAGTATTTCGCAACTACGTTCAAACGTAACATCTAAAGGCGGCACTACTCACGCAGCTGTTGAGCACTTAAAAGATGAAGGCTTAACTAAAACCGTTGGCGATGCAATGGATGCGTGTATTGCGCGTGCGATGCAAATGGAAAAAGAACTTTAAAACCACTTTTTATTGAAGGTTACACTATGAATGCCATGCAATTTTTAATCAGTACCCTGTTTGATTTGTTTTTAATGGTGGTATTACTGCGCTTTTGGCTGCAGTGGGCAAAAGCCGACTTTTACAATCCAATGAGCCAGTTTGTGGTTAAAGCCACTTCGTTTGCGGTAAAACCACTGCGTAAAATCATTCCGGGGTTTGGCGGACTTGATCTAGCATCTCTGTTGCTGGCATTTATAGTGGCTGTAGCCAAAATTAGTACTTTAATGCTTGTTATATATAATGCGTGGGCAATACAGCCTGTGCTTATTCAAGCACTTATAACGGTACTAAAAGAAGGCCTTAATTTAGTATTTTGGGTACTTATTATTCGCGCTATTTTAAGTTGGGTTAGCCAAGGCTATAACCCTATAGAAGCGGTTTTCCACCAGCTTACTGAACCAATGCTAAAACCAATTCGTAAAATATTGCCATCAATGGGTGGCTTAGATTTATCAGTTTTAGTGCTTATTATTGGTATTCAGTTTTTGCAAATGCTGCTTATGGATTTTTTAGTCTAATATGGATTTTTTAATTAGAGGCCCAAAGGCCTCTTTTTTATATGTTTTGAGGAATACATAATGAACCGTTTAATTAAGTTTTGTTTTATTGCTTGTTTAGCATTTGCATTTAACGCGCAAAGCGAAGAAATGCAGGGCGCACAATACAAGGAGCTTGGCCCTTGGCAAGTCCATTACATCGCCTTTCCTTCTACTTTTATTCAGCCAAAAATAGCAAAAGCATACAACCTTGAGCGCAGTGGCTACAAAGGGGTTGTAAACATTTCTATATTAAAAAATGATGCCGATAAAACAGCACAAACGGCAAAGCTTACAGGCACAGCTAAAAACCTACTTGGCAACAAACAAACACTTACTTTTAAAGAAGTAAAAGAAGGTGAGTCAATTTATTACCTTGCCCAAGTTGATTACACCAACGAAGAGATTTTACGCTTTGAGATTGAGATACAACAAAATAATCAATTTCAAAAATTACAGTTTCAGCAAAAATTTTACGTAGATTAATAACATGACCAAAACTTTAGTACTTGCTACAGGTAACCCTGGCAAAGTAAAAGAGCTAGCTAACATGCTAAGCTCTCTGAATATTAATGTAGTTCCACAGAGCGATTTTAACGTAGGTGAAGTTGCCGAAACCGGCACTACCTTTGTTGAAAATGCCATTATTAAAGCGCGCCATGCCGCTAAAATTACTGGTATGCCTGCTATTGCCGATGACTCAGGTTTAGAAGTTGATGGCTTAAATGGCGCGCCCGGTGTTTACTCAGCCCGTTTTGCAGGCCCAGGTGCCAGCGATCAAGATAACATTGATAAGTTACTTGTAGATTTAGGTGATAACCCTATTCGCAGTGCACGCTTTTGGTGTGTACTGGTGTTAATGCGCCACGCAGACGACCCTACTCCGCTTATTTGTAGTGCTAGTTGGGAGGGCGAAATTACGCTCACTCAAAATGGCAATGGTGGATTTGGTTACGATCCTGTGTTTTTTGTAGCAGAGAAAAATTGTACGAGTGCTGAGCTTACAAAAGAGCAAAAAAATGCAGTGAGTCATCGCGGACAAGCGCTGCAAAAATTATTACTAGAACTACAGCAAAAAGGCGGCCTGTGAACCTTCCACCACTGAGCTTATATGTGCACGTGCCTTGGTGCGTACAAAAATGCCCGTACTGCGATTTTAATAGCCACGGACAAAAAGGTGAAATACCTGAAGCTGAATATGTTCAACACTTAATTGATGACTTAAAAGCAGATTTGCACTTAGTGCAAGGACGTAAAATTCATAGCATTTTTATTGGTGGCGGCACTCCGAGCCTATTAACTGGTGCAGCTTATACCCGTTTATTAAATGAAGTCGACAACCTAATTGGGCTTGAAGAACACTGCGAAATAACCCTTGAAGCCAACCCTGGTACAGTAGAAACAGGTCGCTTTAAAGATTACGTAAAAGCAGGCATTAACCGTATTTCTATTGGCGTGCAAAGCATGCAAAACGACAAGTTAAAAGCACTTGGTCGGATTCATGGCAGCGACGAGGCAAACTATGCAGCGCAACAAGCTAAGGAAGCCGGTTTAAATAGCTTTAACCTTGATTTAATGCATGGCTTACCTGGGCAAACACTTGATGATGCACTGAGTGATTTAAAACAAATAATAGCGCTCGATCCACCGCATATATCTTGGTATCAACTAACTATTGAACCCAATACTCAGTTTGCTTCAAAACCCCCCACCTTGCCACAAGATGAAACACTGTGGGACATTCAAGAGCAAGGGGTTGAGTTACTCGCGCAAGCAGGTTACGTGCAATACGAAATATCGGGCTATGCAAAACCGGGCTATCAATGCCAACATAACTTAAATTATTGGCGTTTTGGCGATTATCTCGGTATTGGCTGCGGCGCACATGGTAAGGTTACTGATGCAAATACAGGGCTTATAACGCGTACCGAAAAGGTTAAACATCCACGCGGCTATATGGATTTAATTAAACCGTATATGTATAAAAGCTGGCATGTAGAGCAAGACGATTTAGCGTTTGAATTTTTTATGAATCGCTTTCGCCTTGTTGAGCCTTGCCCAATTAATGACTTTAATAAACTAACAACACTGCCGCTGCAAAGTCAGCAAAGTGCATTAAACCAAGCAATAAATAAAGGTTTATTGACTCAAACAGACAGCCATTGGCAGGTAACCTTAAAAGGTCATCGCTTTTTAAATGACCTGCTAGAATTGTTTGTGTAGCGCTAAGGCACTGCACAACAATATAAAACTAATAAATATAAATCACCCTAATGGGTTTCTAACAACAAAAGGGAAAACAATGCGTAAACTCACTTTTATTGCGGCCGCAGTAAGCGTTGCACTACTTGCTGGTTGCCAGCAAACAACACAACAATCTACTTCAGCCCCTATTGCACAAGCAGTTCAATCACAACAAAGTGAAATAGACAAAGCCAATGCATTTTTTGAAGATACATTTAACCGCGATGTAATGAGCAGCCCTGTATATCAAACATACATGGGGATTAAGCAAGATTACGATAAATGGGACGATGGCAGCGAAGAAAGAAAGCTTAAAGATTTAGCACAAACAAAAGCTGACCTAGTTGCATTAAAAGCAATTAATCGTGATCTATTAGATGATGCAACAAAAGTTAGCTACGACTTAAAAAAACAGGATCTTGAAAGCTCAATTGCTGACTTTAAATGGCGCTACCATAATTACCCTGTGAACCAAATGTTTGGTACGCATTCTATGATCCCTGCGTTTTTAATTAATCAGCACTCAATTAGTAATGTAAAAGAAGCTAAAGACTACATTTCACGCCTAAATGGTGTAACTGGTGTTATTGATCAGCTTATCGTTGATTTAACTGTACGTGCAGAAAAAGGCATCATAGCCCCTAAATTTGTATTCCCGCATGTTATTGATTCAAGCAAAAACATTATTCACGGTGCACCGTTTGAAAAAGGCGCTGATTCTACATTGCTTGCTGACTTTAAACGAAAAGTAACAGCGCTTGAAATTAGCCAAGGCGAAAAAGACTCGTTAATCAGCGATGCATCAGATGCATTAAAATCGGCTGTTAAACCATCTTACTCTAAGCTAATTAATTACCTAGCGCAGCTTGAGAAACGTGCTGATGATCGCGATGGCGCATGGAAATTACCAGATGGCGAAGCGTTTTATAACAACGCACTTAAGCGCACTACAACAACAGATTTAACGGCTAAAGAAATTCATGCAATTGGTTTATCTGAAGTGACACGTATTCATGATGAAATGCGTGAAATTAAAGATAAAGTAGGCTTTAAAGGCGACTTAAAAGCGTTTATGCAGTTTATGAAAACTGACAAACAATTTTACTACCCTAATGATGCACAAGGTAAGCAACGCTACCTTGATGAAGCCACTGGACTTATTGATACAATGAAAACACGCTTAGATGAGTTATTCATTGTTAAACCAAAAGCTGATTTAAAAGTAAAAGCAGTTGAAGCATTCCGTGAAAAAGCTGCGGGCAAGGCATTTTACCAACAGCCAGCTCCAGATGGTTCACGCCCAGGCATTTACTACGCTAACCTTTATGACATGGAAGCTATGCCAACATATCAAATGGAAGCACTTGCTTACCACGAAGGTATTCCGGGTCACCACATGCAAATCGCTATTTCGCAAGAACTAGAAGGCGTTCCTAAGTTCCGTAAATTTGGTGGTTACACAGCGTATATTGAAGGTTGGGGTTTATACTCAGAGTTCATTCCTAAAGAAATGGGCATGTACTCAGACCCTTACTCAGATTTTGGTCGTCTTTCAATGGAGCTATGGCGCGCATGTCGTCTAGTGGTTGATACGGGTATTCACGCGATGAAGTGGACTCGTCAAGAAGGTATTGATTACTACGTAAATAACACGCCTAATGCAACATCTGACGGTGTTAAAATGGTTGAGCGTCACATTGTAATGCCTTCACAAGCAACGGCTTATAAAGTGGGTATGCTTAAGATTTTAGAGCTTCGTGAAGACGCTAAAAAGCAACTGGGTGATAAGTTTGATATTCGCCAGTTCCACGACGTAGTACTTAAAAATGGTCCTGTACCACTAAATGTACTAGAGAACTTTGTTAATGAATGGGTAGCAAGCAAAAAAGCTTAAAACCAATTTAAACAATTGCTTTAAATATGAAAGGTCGCATTTGCGGCCTTTTTTGTTTTATAGTAGTAAAAAAGAATTTTGGAAATAATAATGGATTTAAGCATACAACTACTTAATGCGCGTATTTCAAAGCAACAGTTAAATGAGCTCGATAACGACTTTAAGCAGTTAAGCCCTGCTCAGCAAACTTTGCAGCTTAACCATTTATATGACAGCGCCCAACGGTTGAGTGTTAAGTATGACTTTATGCAAAACATAGCAACGCGGATATTAAGCTCTAACACAGCGCCTTCTCCATTTATTAATCAACTCACTAATATTGACGCATTGAGCTTTTTTACCCCTGCGCTGAAAGTAAATAAAGGCTTTTTAGTACAAGATACACAAGGAAATAACGTACTGCACAATGTGTTTAAGCATGCCGATGCTACAAAGCTGCCATTTAACTATGTGCGCTCTTTGATGTTGTTTGAATCAAATGATGAGTTAGCTAAAGCGCTGGCGCAGCCCAACTCTCATGGCTTAACACCGGTTGCCTGCTACATAGCCTATGCAAATAAACCTAGCACACCGGTAAAGCATGAATTTTCAGCTTTGTTAGCATTAATGGAAATAGAGCAAAAACAAAACCCTAACGCAAAACAACAGCTTGCCAACGTAATAAAAGGGCAAAAAGTTAACGAGACCACAATTTTACTGAGCGCCGCTTACTTGCAACGCTCAACGGCGCAAGTTGCTCACTTAATCAAGGCGCTTTAATTCACTCACAACTTCTGTACGCACACTGTCTATGGCATGTGTAATAGATTGCGCAGCACTTTCGTGATCAACCATATTTGGCCAATTTGTTTGCCAGACCTTTTGTAAGTCTTTTGTTTTTAAATGTACTTTATCAACGGCTAAGTAGCTTAAGTCATGAATTAAGTTAACTTTAACCCAGCCTTTTCTAGGGCTGCCATCTATTTTGTTATTATCGTAATGTGCCGCAAATACAATAAGCTCGGCTAGTTCTTGTAAAATTTGAAAGCTAGCAATGCGTGTATTATTGTTATCTTCACTTGCCTCCATCCGCCATGCATTATAACTAAAGCCTATAAACGCAAATACTACGCTCGCTATAGCAGTGAAAAAATACGAACGGGGCGCCAGTACAAACTGACCATATTTAGACTCTGACATATTATTTCCTAGTCATTTAAATAATATTCAACACTGGTTACCACTCTTATATTTTTTATTTGCGGTGTGTTTGAATCTCGATTACTGATACTAAATTGCCCTTGGCGAGCTGTTTTTATTTTGCCTAATTTTGAATTAGAGTCTTTAGCAAATTTATTAGCGACTTCACGCGCTTTTTCAGTTGCTTCTTGCACCATCGCAGGCTTTACATCATTGAGGCCAGTAAAGATGTATTCAACTTTTGTTTCGTAGCTATCTTGCACTATTGCGATATCTTGTTTAGCAAGCTGGCTTACTTTACTCAGCGCGTTTTGCACTTTATCTGGCGCAGCAGAATAAACAATAATATTTGAGCGCACTATGTATCTAAATTGTTGATTTTCATTACTGTATTCACGTGCTTGCTTATCAATAACTGACTGGCTACCTATTGTTATTTCATCGTCGTCAAAACCATGGAGTTTTAAAAAAGCAGTTACCGCATCATTTTTTTTCTCAACCCGGCTTACTAATTTTTCAAGGTTATTGTCGGCATCACTAAATTGCAGAGGCCAAATTACCGTATCGGCTATTACTTCTCGCTCGGCCAATCCCTTAACCTGCACAGTACGTTCCATCCCTTTCACACTCAAAGCGGTACTTTTTAAAATAAACCCTAAGCTAATTAAGCCTATACTTAAACAAATAGCCGCTATAACAATGTAAAAACCGGGGTTTTTATTCACAATAATCTCCTTGATTGATATCAATAATAAGCATCGAGACGCTCGAAATAACACAGTAAACAGGGTACATTGAGACAATAAATAACGCAAAATTTAATCAGCCTAGGAAAAACCATGAGCCTTAAGCGTATAACCCAATTTTTTAACCCAAGCTCAGTGGCCGTTATTGGCGCCTCTAACATATCAACTCGGGCTGGTTTTGTGGTTATGCGCAACTTACTTCAGGGCGGTTTTAAAGGGCCGATAATGCCTGTTACTCCAAGCCATAGCGCAGTACATGGCGTACTTGCTTACCCCTCTATTGCTGACTTACCAAAAGTACCCGACCTTGCTGTTATTTGTACTAACAAAAACACCTTAATTGATATTATTGAGCAGCTTGGAGAGCTTGGCTGTAAAACCGCTATTATTATTGCCGATGGGCTGTCTGGGGAGCAAAAAAGCGCGCTTAAAGCATGCGCTCAAGCCAAACAAGTTACTTTGCTTGGACCCAACTGTTTAGGCTTGCTGATCCCTCATATTGGGTTAAATGCGAGCTTTTCACATACCGTGGCAAGCCCAGGTAAAATAGCATTTTTATCGCAATCAGCAGCAGTATGCTCAACCATTTTAGATTGGGCTAAAAACAAAGAAATTGGCTTTTCATATTTTGTATCAGTAGGCGATTGCCTTGATATAAACTTCAATGAGCTACTCGACTTTTTAGGTCGTGATGCTAAAACAAAAGCTATTTTACTCTACATAGATAACATTGAAGATATTCGTGGCTTTATATCAGCAGCAAGAGCCGCGGCCTTTAGTAAACCTGTAATTGCGATTAAAACAGGTAAAACAACTGCAGGCGCACTTGCAGCCGAAATTCACACCGGCGGAAAGCAAAGCTCTGACGCTGTTTACGATGCGTTATTTCAACGAGCGGGTATGCTGCGTGTAAATGATTTACGAGAGCTATTTGCAGCGACACAAACACTCGCCATGCATCCAAAATTATTAAAAGTAGAACAACTGACAATTTTAACTAATGGTGGCGGCCCAGGTGTTATGGCCGTTGATGAGCTAATTCAAAGCTCCGGTAAATTAGCAGAACTAAGCATTGAAACCCGAAATGCACTAAATAAAGTAATTCCGCAATCAGAAACCACCTCAAACCCTGTGGATATTTTTGGCGACTCAGCACCTGCGCGTTATAAGCAAGCATTAGAAATTTTACTGCACGCAAAAGAAGTTAAAAACTTACTGATTATCCATACTCCCTCAGCGCTTGCGCCCAGCGAAGACTACGCCAACATTATTGTAGAAACCTTACAAACATTACCTAAAATGGCACGCCCTTACGTTATAACTAACTTTATGGGTGAAGACGCATCTTACGCTGCCAGAAAAGTGTGCTCAAACAACGCAATACCCACTTATCGTACGCCCGAAGGGGCTGTAGGCGCGTTTATGCACTTGGTAACGTATCGTCGTAACCAAAAGCATTTAACGCAAACACCTGAGTCGAATACTGATGACGCTAAAATAAATAAGGTGGCAGCTAGAACCCTTATTAATGAGTTTTTAGATGATGGACAAAGCTACTTACCTACTCATCAGGCAAGCCAAGTATTGAACCACTATGGTATTAAATGCATTCAAACTGAAGTGGCTTACACCCCAACAGAAGCCAAAGAGCAAGCCATAGAGCTTGGTTTTCCAGTCGCGCTGAAACTTATTAGCCCAAGTATTGCTTCAAAGTCTGAGGTAGGTGGGGTGGTGCTTAATTTAAACGACGCCAACGAAGTTGAACAAACTGCTTTTGCGATGCTTATCCGTATTAAAAATACGTATCCGGATGCTGTTATTGAAGGGTTTTCATTACAAAAAATGGCGCCGCGAGCAGGCGCTAATGAGCTGCGAATTGCTATTAAAACCGAGCCTAATTTTGGCCCAGTTATATTATTAGGTGAAGCAGGCACTGGCCTTGAATATGCACAAGCCGCCGTTGCTCTGCCTCCACTAAATATGAATTTAGCAAAGTATTTAATTGCTGCAGCGCACGATAAAGGCGTACTAAAGGAGCGCATACTCCCAGAAAAGGTTGATAAGTATCGTTTATGTGCACTGCTAACGCGTATTTCTCAGTTAGTTATTGATCAACCCGATATAATCTCAATGGAACTAAATCCTATACTTGCCAGCAATGGGCAGTTTTTAGTGCTCGATGCCACCATGACACTTAGCCGCTATCAAGCTCAGAGCAATCGTAAGCGCTTATCTATTCGTCCCTACCCTATTGAACTCGTTGAAGTGGTAACACTTAAAAACAACACTCAAGCTACGCTCAGACCGATAAAACCGGAAGATGAACAAGCTCATAAAGTATTTGACGAGTCACTTAACAAAGAAGACAGATATAAACGCTTTTTTGGCGAGCTTCCACAGTTTAACCACGATCAACTCGCTAAAATGACGCAAATTGATTACGACCGTGAAATGGCGTTTATTGTGTGCCAACGCTTTGAAGGTAAAACCCGTACACTGGGTGTGTCTCGCGTCATTATGGACCCCGATAACCTACATGCTGAGTTTGCTATTGTAGTACGCTCAGACTGCCAAGGCTTAGGGCTTGGTCGTATACTAATGAGCGCTGCAATTAATCACTGCAAACGCCAAGGTGTAGAGTCGATTGAAGGCATAACCTTACCAGAGAATACAGGGATGATTGAACTTGCCCGTAAGCTAGGTTTTAAAATTAGTCGCGACTTTGAAGAAGGCAGTATTAACATGGTACTTAAACTTAAATAATGAATGAACCGCAAACTTTACGCCAAAAAATGGCTTGCCTGTTTGAAGGTACAGGTCAATATCAACGTTCAGGGCATATTCTTGATATTGCACTCATTAGCTTAATAATGATTAACGTTGTAGCCATTGTTATTGAATCAATTCCAAGTGTGGCAGAGCAGTATTACAACGAATTCTTAGTTTTAGAAATTGTCTCGGTCGCTATTTTTGCTATTGAGTACTTAGCCAGGCTTTGGGCTTGCGTAGATAAAACACGATATGCAGCAATGGAAGGCTCGAACAGTAAACGCAGATTAAAGTATTTTTTATCACCACTTGCGTTAATCGACTTAATAGCGATTTTGCCAAGCTTAATGATGTTTTTATTTCCTCTCGATTTACGTTTTTTACGCATACTCAGATTATTAAGGGTATTTAAACTCACTCGCTACTCACGCGCCATGCAGCTACTTTTAAAAGCCTTTAACGATGAAGGTAGTTCATTAATGGCTGCTTTTTTTATTATGGCCGTCGTGCTTATTTTAGCTTCATGCGGAATTTACTTAATTGAGCACGACATACAACCCGATAAATTTGGCTCTATTCCTGCGGCTATGTGGTGGGCAATGGCAACACTAACAACCGTTGGTTATGGCGATGTAGTACCTATAACGCCATTGGGTAAGTTTTTCGGCGGGGTTATTACACTACTGAGCATGGGAATGGTTGCAATACCTACCGGTTTACTGGCGTCTAGTTTTTCAGAACAAATACGTAAACGCCGCCAATTTTTTGAAGACGCTGTGCACGAGTCAATTCAAGATGGCACACTTAATGACACCCAACAAGTACACCTAGAAGAGCTACGCCATAAGCTAGGCTTGAGTAAACTTGAAGCTAATAAGGCCATTAAAACGCAGTTAAATGAGCATAACAGCCATTTGTTTTGCAGACACTGCGGTAAAAGGCCCTAAATCCGTGCGACTATTCTCAATTAAATATATCACTCCAATTGCGATTAATAAGCGGGAGTACTTCGGTATTAGGTACCGGTTTACTAAATAAGTACCCTTGAAAATGCATGCATCCTCGCGCCTTTAAAAAGGCGAGTTGGTGCGAGCTTTCTACGCCTTCAGCTACACATTCTTTACCTAAACTATCCGCAAGCGCGAGTATTGATTGAATAATAGCTTCATCGTCAGAATCTATGCCTATGTCTTGTACAAAGCTTCTATCTATTTTTAGTACATCAATAGGAAAACGTTTTAAATACGTAAGTGATGCGTAACCTGTACCAAAATCATCCATGTACAATCTACAACCCAACTTTTTAAGTTGTTCCATGCTATGCAGCGCTTCTTTTGAATCACGCATTAATATTGATTCGGTTATTTCAAAAACAATTGCCTCAGACGATACACCCGCTTTACTTAACGCTCTTCTAATTTCAGGAACAAGGTCTTTAAACTCAAAATCTAGTGCTGATAAGTTAATAGATAAATACAGGTTAGGTGAGGCTTTTCGCCACTCTTTTAACTCCAATAAAGCGCGCGCAAAGGTCTGCAGCATAATTTTTGTGATTAAGCCTATTCCCTCTGCTGCCATCGAAAACTCTTGAGTTTGTACTAGTTTATTTTCGGGCCAACGCAGTAGTACTTCAAAGCCTTCTGTTTTTTGGCTCTTAGCATTAATAATAGGCTGATAGTAATTACAAAACTCTTCTTCTCGATACGCTCTAGTAAGCTGAGATTCAAGATGCAGCGCTCTTTGAACATGCTGGTTCATCTCTTGCTTATAAAACTGGTAGCGCCCTTCTAAAGAGTCTTTTGCATGATATAACGCTATACTCGCAGCTTTTAAAAGTGCGGGGCCTTGCTCTGCGTCATCTGGCGATATCGACACACCAATACTTAAATTAACGTTTACAACTTGACCATTAATCGTAATATTTTGATTCACGCAATCCATCAACTTAGTACATATTATAAGTACTTGCTCTATCTGATGAATATCCTCTACTAACACAACAAACTCATCGCCACCAAATCGCGCAACACTATCCGATGGTCGCAAAGAGCACTTTAAGCGCTCAGCAACTTCTTTAATTAGCTCATCAGCCGCTTCGTGCCCTAATGAGTCATTAAAGTATTTAAAACGTTTAATATTGATATGTAACAAAGCCACTTTGCATCCATGCAGTTTTGCTTGTTCAAGGGCATGTTCAACGCGGTCATTAAATAATGTACGATTTGGCAGCCCAGTTAAGGCATCATAGTTGGCCAATAAGTGCAGCTCATTTTCAGCTGATTTTTGTGCGTTTATATCGGTTAAAATAATGACATAACTATTAAGGCGCTGCTCGTTATCGGCCACTGCACTTATTTTCACAAGTACATGACGCGATTCACCATTAGCTAGAACCACACTGTCTTCACACGAAAAATGCTCCCCAACAGATAGCTTTTGCATAATACGTAAATAATCAAAACGATTGCTGCGCGATATACCTAAATTTAAAGTCCGGCTAGATAACGACTCTGCGGAGAAATTAAAGGCGGTTTGCAGTGATTTATTAGAAGCCCGAATATTTAAGTTTTTATCGAGTATAAACACCCAATCACGTGTTTGCTCAAATGCTGCCGTAAATAGTAAAGCGTGTTCTTCAAACACCATCTCACGGGTCATATTTGTATAAGTACCCGCTACTTTTTGTGGAGTTTTATCATCCCACTCAACTACTTTTCCAAAGTCCTTATACCAGCGCCAATAGCCTTTTGCATGGCGCAGGCGGTAGGTACAATTAAAGTAACCTTTATCGGTAGATAAAAACTCAAGCCACTCTAAGCGAAATAGCTGTTTGTCCTGCGGATGAATTTTAGATAAATATTCATCAAGGCTTACGGTTTCATTTTCGTAGCTTAACTCACTCGCTAAGCGAGGTTGGTAAATGCTTGGGTTGCTCGACTCCCAATCCCAGACACCCGATTCGCTGCCTTCAAGTGCTAATTTTAAACGCGCTTCGCTTTCTTTACTTTCTTTATTTGCTGCCAATAAAATACGCTGAATTTTATTACGGCGCATAACCCACATAGCAACAAAACCAATAAACAGCATGGCGTAAAGCACCATAAAATAAGGTGCACGCCAAAGCGGATACTTTACTTTTATTTTTAAAATAGCAGGCGAGGTATATTCGCCAGTCAGCGGATCTTTAGCCCAAACTTTTAATTGATAATTACCGGGATTCAATTTTGGAAACAATACGCGGTTGTTATTTCGAGTATAACTTTTTTGTCCGTTATCGAGTTGATACTCATAAATGATGCGTTCTTGGTTACTAAATGCCATAGCCGAAAATGCCACTTCAAGCCCAATATCATCATGGTTTAACACAACCTCGTTAAGAGGCTGTTTTAAATCAAGCGATAGATCTCGTGACATTAAATCAACTCGCGTAATATTTACGTGATCAATAAGTGACTGGTAATTTTGGTTTTCCATTGGGTGAAAATAAGTGAAACCTTTTAAGCTACCATACGCAATATGGCCATCTTTAAGCTGTGCCATGGCGTTACTATTAAACTCAGCAGAGAGTAGCCCTTCTGACGTAGAAAATTGTTGAAAATGAAGTGTTTCTGGGTTTAATCGCCAAATGCCTTTATGGCTACTCATCCAGATCATGCCATCATCATCTAGCACCATATCGTAAAGCAATGTGCCTAATTTATTCTTCTCTAAATCGATTGTATGTACTAATTGATAAGTAGATGCGTCAAGGCCTATCAAGCCAAAATTAGAAAGTGATATCCACAATATATTGTTGTTATCAATTAAATAAGAAAGCACGCTAATGGCTACGTTTTCGTGCTGCTTTGGCACTTTGTAAATCATTTTAAGTGCTAAATCACTTGGGTTTACTTGATATAAAATTCCAGCATTAAAAAATAGTGGCGAGTCTGGCTTATTGCTCAACGCGGGTAAAAAGCCATGAGCTAAAAAGGGTTCAAACTGGTCAAACTGGCCACCCAGACGCGTTATTACTTGAGAATCAATATTGTATATAAATACCCCATGATCTGAGTGCACAAAGTATAGATCGCCATTTGGCATGAGTGTAACGCCATGCACTCTACCAGTAATCAGCTCTTGATCAGCAGGGTTATGCACTTTTGGTTCGCTAACTTGATGCGTTACAGGGTCAAAAATAAATAAACCACGGTTTGTATAAAGCCATAAATTATCTTTATAGGGCGTTATTTCATATACGGTAAACTCAGTGGTGAGTAAGTCGACTTTGTAGTCTTTTAAATAAGCTTTACCAATATTTGTTTTTAAATCAACCTCGGTAATACCGTTATGCGTTGCAAGCCAAAGCTTGTCTTTATATTCGGTAATCCCCCAGATAGAGTGATGTGATAAACCATCCCCTCCGAGCAAAGTGCCATCGACATTATTAAAATGATAGCTGTCGTGAGATAAGTAAAACGCTCCATCAGTCTTAGTCGCAACCCATGTACCACCCGATTTATCTTTAGCCATATCAATAATACTGGTATCGGCAAGTGTGTACTTACTTTTGGCTATTCGAGTATTTTTAATCATCTCTTTTGTGTTTAAATCAAATTTAAACAAGCCTTTGTCGGTAGCTAAATCTATTGTTCCGTGTTCGTTTACTATGCTCCAAACATTTAAGTCACTTAGTAATACTTTACTTTTAAAAGGTAAATCTGGGCGTTCAAACATTTTTGATAAGTTACTAATATCAACTTCGTATAAGCCTTGTACCGCCCCTACTAACAACTGTTTATTTTCACCTAATGCGAAAGACTTCACATTATTTTGGTAAATATGTTCAGCTTCACCTTTTAAATGCTGTAGAGGTCTAACTTGCTCGGTGGCAATATCAAATACGTATGCACCATGGCTTGTACCTATAAATATATAACCATTGTAGGCAAACAGCTTTCTCACAAGAGTATTTTTATATTTAGCCGGAAGCTCAAAAATAGTTGTTATTTTTCCGGTTGCTATATCAAGCTTTGCAAAATCGCGGCCTCGCCCAATCCAAAGTGTTTTTTTATCAACGGCCACCATACTAAAAACAGACTGATTGATAATTTCTTCTTCACTGGTCGGTTTTTCTAGAAATTGCTGATATGAATCTGTTACGGGGTCGTATCTAAACAGGCCTGCAAGTAAAGAGGCTATCCAAATGTGCCCTTGAGGGTCTTGGTAAATACGATCGATGATCGCCTCTTCTAACTCACCATTAGGGCCGTTTATTGGAATAACTTGATAGCCATCATAACGATTAAGCCCGGCCTCTGTCGAAAGCCAAAGGTAACCGTTAGTGTCTATAAGCATTGTATTAACGTAGCTTTGCGATAAGCCTTCGCTAGGAGATAAACGTTTTACTTGTGCCCCTACTTGGCAACTTAGAATAGTTATTAAAACTACAAAGCAACTAATGATCCCATTAACGTATTTACTCATGCTTATTCCATATTATTATTTATTATTATGGGTACTCTAGAGCGACTATATTTCGATGTTTGTAAGTATCAAAAAGTACTTGTAAAGCAAGAGTATATGTTAACACCTGGTTAAAACCAATAGCACAATATAAATCAGCTACGTTTTCATATGCGAAGGTCTTTATCTCTCTATTTTGCGACTTTAAGAGTGTTGAAAGCAATTGTTTTGCAATCCCTTTACCGCGATGTTCCAGCGCAACAAACATGGTAGATAAAAATAAAAACTCTGTTTTATCTTGTAACCTACATGCTGCCACTATTTCATTATTATAGTAAGTAACCCATACCTTATCTTGTTTATTAGCACGCCCTCTTACGCTGTGCTTTTTGTAGAATTTATTCACAAGTGGGGTTTTTAGTTCATTTAACACTTCAACTTTATACATTTTTATATCGATATTTAGCTAAGCATTAGCGCTAAATACTGTTCAAATTTTTGTTTCAAAACCATTTGCTCTGCCATTGGGCGGCTGTGGATTGTGTTGTAAACTTGCTCTCTCGTTTTTTTATTACGCTTAATTTGATACGCCCAAAAAGACGCTTCATAATCTAACTGAATTTGATATTTTTCTTCACGTGGTAATAGGCATAAATTAAAACTCACAATACTTCCTCATTCGCTTTTAAGATTATTTGATTCCCCCTCTAAACTGGGCAAGAGGTAATCTCCTTGTTATTATACGCGTCTTATTTTATTTATTTCTGTAGTAATTGGAACTGATAATGAATAGACATTTTAGTATCTTGTTATTATTGGTAAATTTATTTTTTAGTGCCTCTTGTTTTAGTCATCAATACAACCTCACTTTTAATCGTCCGCAAAGTACACCTCAAGCTGATTATGCCTTAGAGCTATTAAAGTTAGCATACGCAGATATCGGTTTTAAAATACATATAATCGATTTTAGTCACCAAAATGCTTTGCTCGCTGCAAATAATGGCGTACTTGATGGCCAGTTAGGAAGAGATGCAAGCGTTGAAGAAAATTACGAAAACTTAATTAGAGTCGATTATGAGCTATTTAAGTTTGACTTAGTATTATATAAAAACTGTTTACCTAACAGTTTAGAACAGCTCGATAGCGTCGCAATCGTTGATGGCTACCCTGTGCAAGAACATTATTTAGCAAGCACACAGTTTGCAGGGAATATTATTAAAGTTAAAAGCATGAATACCCAACTTAATTTGCTTGCTCAGAAAAAAGTACAGGGAGCCTTAATGATTAACTTTATAATGCAAAATAATGAGCTCCCGTCACCTCAAGGCTGTTTTGTAAAAGAAGTGTTGAATACTTATCCGCTTTATCATTATTTAAATAAACGTAATGAAAACTTAGTAGAAAAGCTTAAAATGTCATTAATTAACCTAACTAACAATGGCACTGTGTACGCACTAAGAGCTAAATATGGATTAAGCTTTTAAAAGTCGAACCCTTGCTGCTGCGCCTGCGTGCTTGGCACTGCATTTTGCTGCTTTTTTTGAAGGTAGCGCTTGTAGCGCTGCTGGCACAAACTAAGCACTTTCTTTTTTTGGTCGTTCGATAAGGTATTCCACGAAAAGCGCTCATCGCGACTACGATAACACCCTTTGCAATACCCTCTGTTGTTAACTAAGCAAATACTTTTGCAAGGGCTTGGAATATCAAATATTTCAATTTGTTGCATGCATAAGTACCGCCCAGTTGAAGAGGAGGTATTAGTATAGCGTTATTTTTGAGCAAAAAAAAAGCAGCAATTTAATTGCTGCTTAGTTTTTTGAGCTGGGATTATTAATACTCACAGCTATTGGTATTTATCTCTGTTTTACGGTGAAATGGCTTAGCGTACATGGCCAGCACTAACGGTTTTAACTCTTCTGGTACACAGGCTAAACGCTGTTCAAACGTCGCTGTATCTGGAGAGTCTATTACCGCCTCTTTACAGCCACCAGCAATGTAATTACCTGGGTGCAAATAAAACGAATCTACAATTTGCCTATCAATTGTTTTAGCAAGCTCTTCAGCACTATCACATTTAGATTCGATTGGTTGTCCAAATGCTAAATGCACATGCCCTTTAGCTGAACTAAAACCTTCAACAATACTGGCAATATCTTCACCCGCTGACTTAATATATTCACCATGATGCTGTTTATGATAAAGCTCTTTAGCCTTAGCAATTGCACACGGTTCATATTGATAAGAAATAGAAACAGGCACTATTTTTAACTCTTTAATATAATCGCCAAATTCTTTCTTTTGTTTACGTCCATTTAATTGCAACATTTTTAAAAGGGCAGGATCTGTTTGATCAAAACCGTCTTTTGCACGCCCTTCTTTTTGTGCAATCCAAATAGAATTTCCACCGATTAAAGAGTCATAGATATATGACGATAACTGGGTTAATGCTTTTAACATTTCTTTTGGTGCTTTAGCAGAGCGCTTAACAATAAAACTTTTATTTAAACGCATAAGCTCAGTAATGTAAGGTATTTGCAATAAATTATCGCCAATAGCAATACGCACTGTTTTCATTTTATGCTGATATAAACCCCAATTAACTAATGCAGGATCAAGCACTATGTCTCTGTGGTTTGAAATAAATAAATAGGCCTGGTTAGCATCTAACTGATCTAGCCCAGAAAAGGTAACTTTTGATGTGGTGCGCTTCACTAGTTTATCTAAGTATTGCGCCACTTCATTTTGCACATCTTCAACGGTGCTTACTTTGCCCCATTTTTTGCGTAACTGACTTCTTACCATTGGACGTGCAATAAAAGGCACTGCCGATAAAAAGCGCGGTAAATTATACTTTGCTATTACATCAATAAACGCATCATCGTTAATCAAACGTGTAAGCGACGCCGCAACTTCGTCGTCGTTGTATGGGCGTATATCTGCGTATTTATCTTCTAATTCACTCATTACTACATCTACAATGTTAAAAAACGGCACGCTAAAGCGCACCGTTTATGTCTATATCCGATTATAACTCAGCCAATCTAAAATGCGAAATAACCAAAAAAACGATTTTTTATTTTAGCAACTTGCTTTAAAGCCGAGTTTAATTACCTTCTATGACCATAGGCTTGCTTATAAGTGCAATAAAACTGATCAGTCTAGCAAAATACCATGTTCTCAATCTGCTAGTGGGCAGACCACTACTACATAGACCTCTAATCATTTGGTAGTAATGCCATTAACAAAGCCTTTCTTTCGTAGTACCTTAAGCTCATATTTTAGATTTTTGATGGATCGTAAGCCTCTTTTTTACGATTTTAACTCTTTCAGATCCACTTATTTTAGGGCTCATAATGAACATTACTATTCTTGATAACGCAACGTTAGCTAAAACATCTCTTTCGTGTATAGAACAACTTGGTAAATTAACGACTTATGAACTTACCAGCCCAGAGCAAGTTATTGAGCATTGCCAAGGCGCTGATGTATTAATCACTAATAAAGCAGTTTTGAATCGCGATACGATTAGTCAGCTAACACAGCTGAAATTAATTTGCGTAAGTGCAACCGGTACTAATAATGTTGATTTAGAAGCCGCTAAAGAATTTGGTATTGCCGTAACTAATGTAGCTGGCTACTCAACCCCTTCAGTTGTTCAACATACATTTTCTTTAATTACTAACTTACTGGGTAACACCCACCGCTATCAGGCAGATTGCCAGCAAGGCGCATGGCAAAAAAGTGAAATGTTTTGCATACTCGATTACAGCTTTAACGACTTACATGGTAAAACATTTGCCATTATAGGCGGCGGTACACTAGGCAAAGGCGTTGCTAAAGTGGCTGAGGCATTTGGCGCTAATGTTATTGTTGCAGAGCGCAAAGGGGTTAAATGTCGTGATGGTCGTACGCCTTTTGAAGACGTCATTAAAACAGCCGATATAATCAGCGTACACTGCCCGCTTACAGATGAAACACGTGATTTAATTGCACTTAATGAGCTTAAAATGATGAAGCCAAGCGCTATAATTATTAATACAGCACGTGGTGGTATTATTAACGAAGCCGACTTAGCAACAGCGCTTGAGCAAAACCTAATTGCTGGAGCGGGTGTTGATGTACTAACTAAAGAACCTGCTGAAGCTTCAAATCCACTTGCTAATTACACAGGCAATAACTTATTACTTACTCCACATATTGCATGGGCAAGTACTGAATCTATTGTGCGTTTAATTAATGAAGTAAGTTTAAATATTGCGGCATTTACTAAAGGTGAATCACGCAACCGCTTGGTTTAATCATTTTATTGTAGTAATCAAATAAGCTAAAAAATGGCTGTTTTTACTAATATATTTAATATTTTATTAGATAAAAACAGCTTAACTCACTTAACAAACTGATTCATAACAACTTATTAATATGGTCTACTCTTTGCTTTAATACAGTTAATAACCAATTAAAAATCTTATTAAGGTAAATAAAAATGAAAAAATCACTTTTAGCAGCCGCTTTAATCGCTCCATTTTTAACAGGCTGTGTTATTGCCGTGTCAGATGGCGAAGCTGAGACTCATTGGGCAGGGAAAAACTCATCAAGCTGGCAAGCACAGCATAAAAATAATCGTGAAGTGATATCAGAGCTAAAAATGGATAGCAGCTACCAGTCTGTTTTAACGCAATTAAAAACGCCTAATTTCACTGAGCTATTAAAAAAAGATGACGATGTATACCAAGTACTTTTTTATGTAACGCATAGCAAGCATTCAGATTCAAAAACAACAAAAGATGAATGTACGCCACTAGTATTTAAAAATGATAAGTTAGTGGGCATTGGTGACACCGCTTTAGGTATGATCACGCAGTAACCAATAAAAAATGTTTGATACAAAAACGCCAATATATGAATATTGGCGTTTTTTGTATATTAAGTTTTTAGCGTGCGACTATTCTATCTCTCCCTGCGTCTTTAGCGGCATATAAGCCTAAATCGGCCTCTTCTAATAATGCTTGCTCAGCATACACTTTACCACTTTGTGTAGTGGCAATACCTATACTTATAGTGATGTGGTCTGCATTTAATGAAGCTTTATGTTCTATATTCAAAGCATTTACAGCATTGCGTAATTTATTAGCAAACTCCATAGCTTCATGCTTATCAATTCCTGGTAGCACAGCAGCAAATTCTTCTCCGCCATAACGAGCAATAAAGTCACTGCCACGTTCACATTGAGCCGCAAGTGCTTGCGCAACATTCTTTAAACACTCATCGCCAGCACGGTGTCCGTAGCAATCGTTGTAACGTTTAAAGTGGTCTATATCCATAAGTAACACCGATAGCGGTGTTCCACTTCGCTTGCTGCGGCGCCATTCTCGAGATAAGTTTTCATCAAGGTAGCGTCTATTTGGTATTTCAGTTAAGCCATCTATCGAAGCTAGCATTTCTAGCAAATCATTTTTTTGCTTTATGAGGAGTTGGTTGCGCACTCTAACGCGAACAATAGAAGGACTAAATGGCTTGGTTATGTAGTCCATTGCACCGAGCTCTAAGCCCTTTGCTTCATCATCATGGCTACGATTGGCTGATATAAATATAATAGGAATAGACTGAGTTATTGGGTTTTCTTTAAGCTCCACAAGTACTTGATAGCCGTCAATTCCAGGCATAATTACATCAAGGATTATTAAATCAACTTGCGCTGTTTTTACAAAGGTCAGTGCTTTTTCGCCACTTTCAACTAAGAACACGTCATGTTCTGCTTTGAGTGTTTTTTCAAGTACTAATCTATTGATTGGATCATCATCCACAATAAGTACTTTAGCTCTTTTCGACATCCCTAACCCCTAGCCCTTTTATAAAAACAATTACCTGTTCTAGCTGTATGATAAGCTCTTGTAGTGTAATCTCAATAGGCTTATTAGTTGTTTTAAGCGTTCTTTCACACAATAAAGCACAATGTGATAATCGTCTAAAACCTAAATTACCTGCTACACCCTTGATACTATGCACTAAACGTACCAAATCATCCTTATTGGTTGTTTCTTCTAGTTGCGATAACTGGGTTTCGCACAAGCTAGCAAACTTATCAATCATCGTATTAAGCAGTTTTTCATCCATACTAAACTGCGTTAAAGCAAATGATTTTTCAAAAAAGCTTGGTTTAACTAAGTTTAAATCAGCAATTGCATCAATAAGTACTTTAGCAACAACCGGTTTAGTTAAATGTTTATTCATGCCGCACTTTAAAGAACGTTCAACATCAGCAGGTTCACAATGAGCCGTTAAAGCAAAAATAGGCAATTGCTTTGCGTCAAACTGTTGACGAATCAAAGCGGTTGCTTGACAGCCATCTATTTTCGGCATTTGCACATCCATTAATATTAAGTCAGGCTTTAAAACTTGCAATAATTCCATACCAATTGATGCGCTCAAAGCCGTGACAACATTTACGTTTGCTTGGCGCAGAACACTGCTAATTATTTCTAAATTAAGCTGATTATCATCAATTGCTAATACAAGTAGACCCGATATATCAGCTTTACTTTCAGTTGCACTGTGTTCTACGGCATTTTTATTAGCTATGGGCTTTTGCTGAGAGTTCAAGCTAAATAGCCTTTGCCCTAATGCCGATGCTTTAACGTGATGCGCAGCTAAGTGCTCGCTTGTCGGTAAATTAAGTGTGTGCTGATGATTAATAATAATTACCGATGTTTCTTTAGCTGATAACGAATCATTAATCGCTTCAACATTTAAAAGTGCAGGTAAGTCAGCTGCATCAATTATTATTTTTTGAGTATTAGAGAGCTTAATTGGGTATTTTAGTACCTCATCTAAATTAATATTAGCAAGTTCGTTATATGCATTTGTCACCTGCTTAAGCTCTTTACTTTGATCAGATAAAATAGCCAATGTATTAGTCGGTAACACTGTGTTTTTAGTGGTATCAACTAAAAAGCTAATACTGAAATAAAATTCGCTGCCGTGGCCTTTTTTACTCTTTAAAGCAATCTCCCCACCCATTAACGATACTGCATGTTTAACAATAGCTAAACCTAGCCCAACCCCTTGGTGTATACGGGTTGAAGATTCATCACCTTGAGTAAAAGCGTCGAATAAGCGACTTTGATCAGCTTCATCTATACCCATGCCAGTATCAATTACTTTAAAGCAAATATGCTGTTGCTCTAGGCTATCGCTTTCAATAAGTTCCATTTTTAAAGTAATGGAACCTGTTTTTGTAAACTTAACGGCATTAGTTAATAAGTTACCTAATATTTGCTGCAAACGTATACTGTCGCATATCAAATCAGGTGCTATTAGCGGGTCAATATCAATAAAAAATTCAATACCTTTTCCTTCGCACAATGGAGCCGTTAAGCTTTCACAAATATCCACCAGCTCAACCATACTAAAAGACGCTTGTTTTAAATCGGTTTGCGAACCTTCAATACGTGCAAAATCAAGCATTCTATTAAGCATTAATAACAAGCTTTGTGCTGCATGCTTAGCTTGATCTGTTTGTTGTAATTGCTTTTGCGTTAAGCCTTGCTCAATTAACATATCAAGCAACCCTAAAACAGCGTTCAAAGGGGTACGTATTTCATGACTTAAATTGGCTATAAAGCGGCTTTTAGCTAGGGTTGCTCGTTCGGCATCTAGTTTTGATTTAGTTAAGGCACTTACATCCTGAATGTGTATAACATAATAAGCTGGATCGCGGTTTTCATCCCAGACAAGCGATACACTTAGTTGCAACCAGCTTGTTAAGCCCCCTTGAGAAAGCGTTAAATGGTAAACGCGTTTTTTGTCATCTAGCAATTGCGCTAAAGTGCTTTTTATTTGCTGCCATTGGGAGTCATCAAATAATGCTTTTAACTGCTCCCCAACTAGTACTGGCTGATCAGAAAACTGCTTTCTTGCTGCTTTATTTACTTGCAATATGGTGTGCTCAAGCGAGAGTAAAACCACGCAGTTAGCCGCAAATTCAATGGCACTTCTAAATTTAGATTCAGATGACTTTAAGGCCAATAATGTTTGTTGCTGCTCGGTAATATCGCGGCCAATACCCATGGTTCCTAACAGGTGTTGGTGCTCGTTATAAAAAGGTGCAATAGTAAGTTGATACGATTTTGTATCGGTTTCTATTCGCTGTTCAACACTATTTCTGTTTTGTAATACTTGTTTTTCAAGCGCATTTATTTGCTGATCATTGTCACCTAAATCATCTACATATTTACCAACTAATGCAGTTTGATCTTTACCAATATACGCCTCAAATGCTTTATTGCATCCTAAGAATGAACCATCAATATTTTTAAAGTAAATAAGGTCTGGCACACTGTTTAGCATAGTGTTGAGCAAAGCTAAGTGGCGCTCTTTCGCTTCGTAACTGCGGCTTAGTTTTTCTGATTGCAGCTGAACTTGGTCGTCCAGAGCTTTATTTGCACTTTGTAATGAATCAACTAACTGTTTGTTTTTAGTAAATACACGCTTCACTTTAGAAAACCAAGGTTGCCAGCTCAGTGGTACTTTGTAATTTAGCTGCTCTTCTTGCTGTGTACCGTTACTCTCAAGGTATGACATTAAGTGAGTCATCGGCTTTATAAAAATGCGCTGACTTAACCAAAAAAACACGCCAAACATAATACTTAAAAATAGCGTTAAAAAAGTAAACTCTAGTAATATCTCATACTTAATTGAGCTTATTAATTGGGGTTTGTGCTCGTAAAATGCGGCGTGAATAGGTAACTCATCCATAGGCTGCATAAAGTAATTACTATCACTAGTTAATACTGTTTTTTGACTCTGATAATTGGCCAAGTCTGGCCAATAATTTTTTAACGCAGTCGCTTGCTCTATTATCTGTTTAGAGCTGGCGATAATTTGATGCGATTGGTTCATAAAAACGTATTCACCACTGTTCGGTGACACCTTTTTTAACCATCCAGAAATTGCTTGAACATCATAAATTAAAATAATGTAATCGGCTGAGCCAGTGCTTCGTTGTCGACCAATAGCAAAATACGAATTGTCATTCACTTTAACAATAGGACTTGAAGTAAGTTTGTTCTGCGCAAATTTTGGCTTAAATTTTCCATTTAAAATTTCAGTAAGCATTAAACTTTGGCTTTTGTTGTGCCTGCTTACATAAGCAAAACCATTATCATCAACATAGGCTACAGCAGATAACGACTGCATTAACGCAAGCGTTGTATTAAACGAAGGCCCTAATGTAATAGCCTGCTGCCACTGCATTAATGCCTTAGCAGATAACGCAAACTCACCTTTACCCACTATTTCAGTACTTTGATCAATAAAATGACGATAATAGTAACCGTCATATTGATTTATGCCTTCGAGCAAATCTTGGTTTATTTTGGGATAAGTCGCTTGCTCGTATAAGTTAAACATAGTGGTAAGTAGATTACTCACCGAGTCCATGCCGTGGGTAACTTGCGCTGAAACATTTGTAAAATCAGCTTGGCGTTTTTCAACCGTCCGCTCAAGCTTTATATTATATAAGTGCAAGCACAGTAAAAAAGCGACAATCAATGGCACTAACAACGCAATAAATAATGAACGATAATAATGCTTCAGAGGTAAAAAATTCAATGTACTGCCTGCCATTTGGCTCGAAAATCAATCGATAGACTATCGAGCCAATTTGTTAAGCGCAAGTTATAAATTTTCTTCTGCAAATGACGCTAAGCGACTACGCACAACACCGTTGAGGTTTATTGTTGCGCTGCCTTCAAAGTTTTTAAAGCGCTCTACTATGTACGTCAAGCCCGATGTTACTGGCGTTAAATAGTTACTATCTATTTGCGCCAAGTTACCTGTACAAATTAATTTAGTACCTTCGCCGCAGCGAGTAATAATCGTTTTAAGCTGAGATGCCGTTAAATTTTGGCTCTCATCTAAAATTACCACTGCATTTTGAATGCTACGCCCGCGCATAAAGTTAACCGATTTAAACTGTACATTAGCCTTCTCCATTATGTAATTTCGACTCGATATTGGATTTTCGTCGCCTTTGTGCAATACCTCCAGCGTATCAGTGATAGCTGCAAGCCATGGCGCCATTTTTTCCTCCTCCGTGCCTGGTAAAAACCCAATAGACTCTGCTATTTCTGGCGTATTGCGGGTAACTATTACTTTATCGTAAATACCTTTTTCGATGACCATTTCAAGGGCGCTGGCAAGTGCTAACAAGGTTTTACCACACCCTGCTGGTCCTGTTAAAATAACAAGCTCAATACTTGTATCCAGTAGTGCATCTAATGCCATCCCTTGATAAATATTTTTGGGCTTAACGCCCCATGCTTGTTGATGCATTAAACGCTCAACACCAATATCTTTTAGCGTTATGTGCTCGTCATCGTACGATTTAACACGCGCCGCAAACTGCTCCCCTCCATCAAGTAAATATTCATTACAAAATACATCAGGTATTAAGTTTTTAGGCACATGATGAAACGTATCGCGTCCGTGCTGCTGCGTATTACACTCCCCTACATGATCCCAAAAATCCCCTTCAATTTTTTTATAACCACTAGTGAGCAAGCTTATATCGTCAATAAGTTGATCGGTGCGGTAATCCTCAACATATTTAAGCCCGGCGCCTTTGGCTTTTAAACGCATGTTTATGTCTTTTGTAACAAGTATTACTTTTGAATCACTGTGCTGCTTTTGTAAGTACACGGCGCAATTGATAATACGGTGGTCGTTTTCGTTACCAGGCAAACCAGAAATGGAGTCGGCAAATAAATGATCATTTACTATAATGAGGGTACCTGCAGAGCTCACTTTTGCCTTTTTGTTACTCGGCAGCGCCACGCCTTGTAGCATTTGTTCGGGCGTTGCATTTTTAAGAACTTCATCTAATCCACGAATAGCGACGCGCGCATCACGGCTTACGTCGTGTTTCCTATCTTTTATATGGTCAAGTTCTTCAAGCACCGTCATCGGAATTACAACGTCATGCTCTTGAAAAGACAAATAAGCGAGTGGTTCGTGAAGTAGTACGTTGGTATCTAGCACATACATTTTACTTTCAAGGTTCGAAGCTTTTTCCATAGCACTTTCCTTACGTTTTATGATTTCTATGCTATACCAAAATAACTAAGTAAAACGGGCAAAACTTAAACCTGCAATACTTAATTGCTAAGGCATAATGTAAGTTTAGTCTATTTGTCATAAAAGTCCGTTTTATTACAAACTGTAATTAGTTTTGATTTACCTAAAAAAGAGTCATAAACAAGCTGTTTTAATAGTAATAATTAACACTTACAAAATTAATTAAAAGTGAGCCAAATAGCGCCTTGCAGTGGTGTTAGCTTACAGGTAACATAGCCGCCTTTTTCATCATAGACGAGACATACATGAATTTTTCCTTAGGTCAGCGTTGGATCAGTGATACAGAGTCAGATTTAGGATTAGGCACCGTTGTTGCCATTGAAGGCCGTCAGGTCAGCATATTATTTCCTGCCAGTGGTGAAAACCGTGTTTATTCTAGTGCAGAGGCACCTGTTACCCGTGTGGCATTTAATCCTGGCGATGTGATCAAAAGCGTTGAAGAATGGGAATTAGAAGTAGAGTCTATTGAAGTACAAGGCGAGTTACTTTGTTATCACGGCACCCGTGTTGATAATGGCGAAACAGCCAAGTTAAAAGAGACCTTTTTAGATCATTTTATTAAGTTTAATAAACCACAAGATCGTTTATTTGCAGGCCAAGTCGATCGTTTTGATCGCTACACACTTCGCTACCAAACGTGGTTACATAAATTTGAACGTGAGCAATCGCCTATTAAAGGCTTAATTGGTCAGCGTGCTAATCTTATTCCGCACCAACTTTATATTGCCCAAGAAGTGGGTAAACGTTTTGCCCCACGCGTACTTTTATCAGATGAAGTAGGCCTTGGTAAAACAATTGAAGCGGGCATGATACTCCATCAACAAATTATTAGTGGCCGTGCAAGCCGCGTACTGATTGTGGTGCCTGAAAACTTACAGCACCAATGGTTAGTAGAAATGCTACGCCGCTTTAACTTACGTTTTTCTATTTTTGATGAAGAGCGCTGCGACGAAGCGTTTGCAGATTCTCCAAACGTATTTGATACAGAGCAACTAGTACTTACCAGCCTTGAGTTTTTAACCAAGAAAAAACGTTGGTTTGAACAAGCAACGCTTGCTGATTGGGACCTTTTAGTAATAGATGAAGCCCATCACCTAAGTATCAATAACGGCAAGCCAAGCTCAGAGTATCAACGTATGGCAGAGCTTAGCCAAGATATTCCGGGCCTTATTTTGCTTACAGCAACGCCTGATCAACTTGGTCACAGCAGTCACTTTGCGCGTTTACAATTACTCGATCCAGATCGTTTTTACGACTACGACGTGTTTAAAGAAGAAGAAGCAAATTATAAAGACGTAGCGCAAGCGGCAAATCAATTACTGCAAGAGCAAGCTCTGGACGACGCAGCCAAAGCCACGCTAATTGAGCTATTAAAAGAAACCGATATTACTGATATTCTTGAAAAAGCACAGCAAGGTGATTTACCAGCGCGTAAAGAAATACTTAACATGCTACTCGATCGCCACGGCACAGGTCGTATATTATTCAGAAATAGCCGCAGCGGCATTGACGGCTACCCAAGCCGTCAATTACACGCCTACCCAATGGCATTACCAAAGCAGTATAAAACGGCTATGTCGGTTCTTGGTAACATGGGCGGCATTCAAAACCCTGAACTAAGTGCACACCGTGCTCTGTTTCCTGAAAAAATATTTCAAGAATTTGAAGGCGAAAGCGCAAGCTGGGGTTTATTCGATCCACGTGTAGATTGGTTAATCGACACCCTTAAAACTCTTAAGCGCGAAAAAGTACTGCTTATATGTGCTAAAGCTGAAACAGCTATCAGCCTTGAGCAAATACTGCGTGAACGCGAAGCTATTAAAGCGTCGGTATTTCACGAAGGCATGTCGATTATTGAGCGTGACCGCGCTGCTGCATTTTTTGCAGACGAGTACGATAATGCACAAATATTACTGTGTTCAGAAATTGGCTCAGAAGGTCGTAACTTCCAGTTCTCGCATCACTTAGTGTTGTTTGATTTACCACTAAACCCAGATTTGCTCGAGCAACGTATTGGTCGATTAGACCGTATAGGCCAAACACAAGATGTGAACATTCATGTGCCATATTTTGAAAACACCGCTCAAGAAGTACTGCTACGTTGGTATAACGAAGGTCTAGATGCATTCGAATCTACATCAACAACTGGGCAAATGCTTTATAAAGAGTTCCGTGATGACCTACTTGAATATATTTCTGCGCATAACTGCGATGAAGACGAACTCGATCCATTACTTGAGCAAGTAGCACAACAAAATGCGGTACTGCGTAAAAAAATGGAAAGCGGACGAGATCGTTTACTAGAGCTACATTCATCGGGTCAAGGTGCTGCTGACTCGCTTGTGACTGATATCGAAAAACTCGATAACCAGTTTGAATTGCCAAGCTACATGATCAATGTGTTTGACACATTTGGCGTAAGCCAAGAAGATAAAGGCGAAAACACCATTATCTTAAAGCCAACGGAACATATGTTAAATGCATCGTTCCCATCGCTTAAAGAAGACGGTATGACCGTTACCTTTGATCGCGATACGGCACTTTCGCAAGAAGATGTACACTTTATCAGCTGGGATCACCCTATGGTGCAAGGCACCATGGATATGATTTGTGACGACGACTTTGGTAGCGCATCGGTGGCTTTACTTAAAAACAAAAAGTTACCGCCTGGTACCTTTTTTGTTGAGCTTATTTTTGTTGCAGAAGCAATGGCACCAAAAGTATTACAAGTTGGTCGCTTTTTACCGCCTACACCAATTCGTATATTGCTCGATAAAGCAGGTAATAACCTAGGTGAAAACGTGGCATTTGAAGGCTTTAATCAGCAGTTATCAGCCGTAGGCCGCCAAACAGCAAGTAAACTTGCCGGTGCACTACAAAGCGCTGTTCACCCGATGATCACTACCGCTAAAGATATGGCACAAGAAAAACTTGAAGTTATTCGCGCAGCGTCACTTGCTAAAATGCAAACGTCACTCAGTGAAGAGCAAGAACGACTTGTTGCCCTTAAGCAAATTAATCCGAATATTCGCCAAGAAGAAATTACCTTCTACGATAAGCAACGTAACGACCTAACTACGTATATTGAAAAAACGCAGTTACAACTTGATGCAATTCGCTTAATAGTGGTTTCACACTAAATATTTAGTTTTTTGAGCCGACTCCAGAGTGAATTTAGAGTCGGCTATTAAGCTTAATTGATATAAATAACTGTACCTTTTTAAACTTCATTTAAAAACGACGTGTTCTTATTTTACTATGAGCCAATTCTACCCTCTCCAGCTATATATTAAGCCCTTTGTTGGACTGTTGATTTTGCCCAACATAACCGTATCTAAAAACTCAAGCTGCACTCTATACAACTATTCTGTGAGATAGTTGATAGGTTTATTTTCCCTTGCATAAAGTTGTTTTTTTGTTAACCTACTCGACTTCCATTTTAGTCTTTTTGAGGTGTTTATGGCGTTTCTATCTCGTTCGATATTGGCGTTGTCCATGGCGCTCTCAAGCACTAGTGTCTTTGCTCAAGCCCAATGCGATGTTGAATTACGTCATGGTTTAATTATTACTGACGATGCAATTCGCATATTAGATAAAGGCCAAACTCGTGTCCAAATTAATAACAATAACCAACTGTTTATTCGCGGTTATTGGGTTGATTTAAGCGATGACGAAAGCAAAGTACTCGAACAGTTTAGTAATGGTATTCGCCACACAGTCCCCGAATTAGTAAACCTTGCTACCGATGGTGTTAACTTAGGTTTAAGCGCTATTGAACACGTAGTTGAAGGTATGTCAGACAAAGAACCTGAAGTACTTAAAACACAATTGCAGTATGTAGAGCGCGCGCTAATGGATAAGTTTAAGCGCGGAGATGACTTCTTTTTTATAGCCCCTCAATCACTTTCGCAAATAGATGACTTTTTTACTAAAGAGATCAGCCAGCAAATTCACTCTGCTGTGCATGGATCGTTAGGTGCTATTTTGGTATCACTTGGAGATGCGTTTAAATCGCGTGAAGGTAATATAGAAGATCGCATTAACGACATGGGGCAACGCATGGATATTATCTCAAGAGAAATTGATAAATCGCTACAAAAAAAGGCACATCAATTAGAGCTTAAGGCTTCTGAGTATTGCGAATGTTTAAATGCACTCGATGTAACCGAATCTCGCTTACAGGCAATAGTACCTGGTATGGCCGATTACGATTTAGTGCAAATAAAGTCTTAGAGTACGTATTCGGTTTTAGAATAAAATAACACCGAGTATAAATATACTCGGTGTTTTGCTTTGTAATTGATTAAAACTAAGCGCTTCTACTTTTTATTCTAAATTGGTGAGCCCGGTGGGATTGGCAGCACTTTAAAGTTGTTTGGCCATTGTCCTTTAATTAAAAACTGATTTACTTGCTCAGCTAAATATTGCTTAAACGCACTCTCGCCAGTACTTGTATGGCTCAGCATTGAGTTTTGGTTAAAGTCTTCACTCAACTTAACTAAGTAGTAACGTAACTGCGCTTGCACTTCAGGGCTTGCACTATCGCTTGCTACTAAATCAGCCATAGCTTTTGCTGTTAAAAATTGCACGCGCTGAGTGATTTTACCTGTCATTGTATTAGGTGATGACACGTTAAACACTTGGCTATATAGCTCCTCAAGTAACTCATCTAAACTATAAAAGTCATTACTACGCGCTTGTTGCTGCGCTAAGCGATTTAAACGCTGTGCATTTAATAAAAGCGACAAGCTGTGCTGCACTGCAACCTCGGGTAATGCCATTGCATCGAGCGTTAACCCTGTGCGCCCAACTATGCTCTCGCGCGATTTAGACTCGCCATATGCTTTTGGCGGAATTAGCGATAACACAGATTCAGGAAGTAATAAGTTACTGGGCTTAAGCGTTGCAAAAATAGCGTTTACCGCTTCTTGCTGTGTTTTTTTATTAACGACTTGTGCACCTTTTATGGGTGAATCACCACGTGTTTCGTATTCGTAATCAACACCGGCTATAAGCTTAACCGCAGCCTCAACCTGAAAACGGTGAAACAGATAAAGCGGAACTAGTTTTTCCTCTAATTGCGATAATGAATCGCCCGTTTTAATATTATTAATACCAAACTGCGAAAGCGCTTTTTTACGTACGTCGAGTACTCTTAAAAGTTCCTGCGAAGGATTAGTGCCGTTATCCCATAAATGAGCTGTTGGATGCGCGCCACCTTTAGCACGAGCGTCGCTATCTGATATAAACTCAAGGCCTTTGGCTTTATTTTCTTTTAAAATAGCAGCGAGTTCTGCGCTTTCATCTTGGTTAGTAAAATCGCTATAGCCATATTTAATTACCTGGGTATCCCACACGCCCATGCCTGTTGCATAGCCGCGCGTTACATCAAGCTTACCTTGTTCATTAAAACTAAGTAGCGGATGTGGGTAGTCCATTACAGAAGCTCTATCACCTACCGATGCAGCAAAGTTATGAGAAATACCTAACGTGTGACCAATTTCATGCGCGCTTAATTGGCGAATGCGATCAAGCGCCATTGCTTGTAAGTTTTTAGCAACTTCATTACCTTTTAAATAAGGAGCAGCGAGTGCTTCAGCTATTAAAATATCTTGGCGAACACGCAATGAGCCGAGTGTTACATGCCCTTTAAGTATTTCACCTGTACGTGGGTCGATTACAGAACTTCCGTATGACCAACCACGCGTTGCACGGTGTACCCATTGAATGACGTTGTAACGAATATCCATAGGGTCGGCACTACTTGGCAGCACTTTTACTGTAAATGCATTTTTATATCCTGCAGCCGTAAATGCGTCGTTCCACCACTTTCCACCTTCAAGCAAAGCGCTTTTAACGGGCTCTGGAACGCCAGGATCTAGGTAATAAACAATTGGTTTAACAGGCTCACTAATAGGTAAGCTTGAATCCTTTTTAGTTAAACGATGGCGCGGTATATAACGCACATACATAGACTCACCAAGTGGCGCTGCGTAATCTTTATGTTCTATACTCCAAAAACCTGATTGCGGATTAAACTTACGAGGTGTGTAGTTATCATCTGGTAATTGAATAAGTGAATGATGCATATGAACAGTAAGCGCATAAGGGTCAGCACTTACTTGGCGAACAAATTCACCTGGTTTTGTGCCTTTAAATGTAAGTACAGCTTCAAGCTCGGTGTTTTTTACAAATGCTTTTGAGCGATTCATATAAACGGCGCTACGTGATTCATCAAGGCTAAAGCTCCCTTGCTTACGTGCAGCAAGCTTGCGACTTACGCCATGTACATCACTTAATAAATAAGGCGTGTAATCAATAAGTGCTGTAGCTTTATCTTCTGCAACCACTTTAAAACCAGCAAGTATACTTGATGCAAACGCTTCTTTAATACTTTGCTGTTCAGCCTTGTTACTTGTATTAGCACGATAGTAAGTATTTACAGCCCGCAGCATTACTTTGTCGCCAAAACGCTCAAACTGCACAAGGTGAGTATTACCAAGCTGACCTCTATCAAGGCCTATATCGTTAGAGCCAATACCGTAAGGCAAGCTTTGTTGCAGTAAAAATTGCTGTTCAAACTTATCAACCTTTAAATATACTTTTCCGTTTTGGGTATCGTAAAAAAACGAATAGTAGCCCGGAAAATGATTCATTTGCGTAGTAAATTCATCAATTGACTTAATTGCTGCGTGCGCTTGAGTTATGATAGAGCACAGCACAGTAAAGAATATGTAACTTAGTAGTGGTATTTTTTTCATAATCTTATCTTTGTTATTTGTGTTTTAAGTACGATTAGGTGGTCCCATTATAGGGTGCTATTTAAACAATACAGTTATTTAAGACGAATTTCAGCGCTATAAGCTAATCTCTCTCACATTATGATTGGTTTTAACACGTTATCAGGAAAATAGAATGCGTAGACTCCCTCCAGTATTACTAGAAGACGGTTGTTCAAGAGAACTTTTATCATTAATTCGAACAGTTCTAGCGGCATGTAAAGAAATTTCGTTTCGCGTTGGTCAAGGTGCACTTTCTGGCGTATTAGGCTCAACCCTTGATGAAAACATTCAAGGCGAAACTCAAAAAAAGCTCGATGTATTATCTAATCAGCTGTTAAAAGATATTTTACTGGAATCAGGTACGGTTAAAGCAATCGCGTCTGAAGAAGAAGACTACACAGTAGCAGGTAACCCAGACGCTAAATTTATAGTGGCATTTGACCCACTCGATGGCTCGTCAAATACCGATATTAACTCACTTGTGGGTACTATATTTTCTATAATGGAAGCACCAGAAGGCTCTGACGCTGCTGATCAAAGTATATTTATGCAGCCCGGCCATAAGCAAGTTGCAGCAGGTTACGTACTTTACGGGCCATCAACAATGCTTGCACTGACTACAGGTAAAGGCACGCGCATGTTTACCCTTGATAAAACACAAGGCAGCTTTTTACTTACACAAGATTTTGCCGAAATTCCTGCTGATACAAACGAATTTGCCATTAATACGTCTAACCAACGCCATTGGCAGCCAGCTATGCAAAACTACATCGATGATTTGCTAGCAGGCGATACAGGCCCGCGCGCTAAAAACTTTAATATGCGCTGGATTGCAGCAATGGTGGGCGATGTGCATCGCGTACTTAGCCGTGGTGGTTTGTTTACTTACCCTACAGACACTAAAGATCCTAAAAAGCCAAAT
Organism: Pseudoalteromonas sp. SG43-8; assembly: GCF_014164245.1. Classification (NCBI taxonomy): domain Bacteria; kingdom Pseudomonadati; phylum Pseudomonadota; class Gammaproteobacteria; order Alteromonadales; family Pseudoalteromonadaceae; genus Pseudoalteromonas; species Pseudoalteromonas sp. SG43-8. The sequence goes on from NZ_JACJEX010000006.1 coordinate 215,686, forward strand.
AAATTACGCCTACTTTACGAAGCAAATCCAATGGCTATGTTAGTAGAGCAAGCTGGCGGTATCGCATCAACCGGTACTGAGCGTATTATGGATATTCAGCCTGATGCAATCCACCAGCGAGTAGCCGTTATTTTAGGTTCTAAAAACGAAGTCGAAACGTGCTTGGGATATCATAAATAATCGCTTAAAACGATTGTCTTCAACTTAAAAAACCGCATTCAATTGAAGTGCGGTTTTTTGTAGGTGAGGTTTTACACCTCGCTTTTTAAACAAATCAAATTTTTACTAACGCAACTATTTGAGCAAGCTTTTGATGATTAAGCTCTCCCATTTGCTCGCTATTACTGAGCGCATAAATAAAACCTTCATGCTCAGCACAATCAATGTCATCTCGCGATTCAATTACGTTTGCCCAAAGCTCTAAATCATCTAAGTCTATTTCGTTACTTAAACAGCGTTTAAGCACATCAATTAAAACCTCGGTTGAGAGAGTATAATGAGTTTTATTGCTATCAGCAGGGCTTGAAACGATAACCGATATAGCTTCGTCCCTTTGCTCACCAAATGTAATAAATTCAGCTAATGCTTTTTGTGTATTCATAATATTTGTTATTCTTGGCTCACTGTTACTAAAAAGAATTATAATGACTGAACTTAACTGCACTCAATGCCACAGTACTTTAACGTGTAATGTAGACGATATATCAGCATGTTGGTGCAATGAGCTGCCGGCTATTTTACCGCTTGATATCACAGCAACAAGTTGTTTATGCCGCAAGTGCACGCTTAATAAAATAAATACTTTTTTAGAGGGTGTTTATACACAACCTATTAAAACCCAAATAGACTTTGCAAAACAATTTAGAGGTAACGACAATTTAATTGAAGGGCTCGACTACACCATGCAAAGTGGTTACATGATATTTAGTAAGTGGTTTTTTTTAAAGCGTGGTTCGTGCTGCAAAAATGGTTGTAAAAATTGCCCTTATGGTTTTAGAAAATAAAAACCATTTAATACAAATACGAGCAAACATTGGTTTTTACCCTCTCATTTCCTTCACTTTCACTTCTCCTTGTGAGTAATATTTTTAAGTACCGTTATTCAGAAAGAGGTTCAGAGGCGCTGCGCTTTTAGAGTAAGTGATTGTATAAAAATAGTATTCAAATACGAGTAAGCACTGGTTTTTACCTTCTCATTTTCTTCTCTTTCACTTCTCCTTGTGAGTAATATTTTTAAGTACTGTTATTCACAAAGAGGTTTAGAGGCGCTGCGCTTTTAGAGTAAGTGATTGTATAAAAATAGTATTCAAATACGAGTAGGCACTGGTTTTTACTTTCTCATTTTCTTCTCTTTCACTTCTCCTTGTAAATAATATTTTTAAGTACTGTTATTCACAAAGAGGTTTAGAGGCGCTGCGTTTTAACGTGAGCAAGCTTTACATATCCAACACGTCTACTTTTCTCCCGTGGCGATGGGCAATGAATCACTTGCGCCCCACTCACTCCACGAGCCATCAAAAACACTTAAATTACTGTAACCACATTCAGTAGCAAATAACGCTAAAACACAGGCTGTAATACCTGAGCCACAGCTAAATTGTAGCTGCTGTGCATCCCCGACCACGTCATTAAATATCGCTTTAATTTCAGTAAGTGGTTTTGCTTCACCTTTATTAAGTAAATCCATAAAAGGTAACGAGCGACTATTTGGGATATGCCCGCTACGCATGCCTTTTCGGGGTTCACTTTCTTCGCCTGTAAAACGCTTATAAGCACGTGCATCTAGCAATGCAGTGCTGGGCTCATCGATTACGTCAACCACTTGTTGGCTATTAATAAAATACGCAGAGTTATAGTTTGCCGTAAAATCACCTTTACCTGACGCTTTGCTATAACCTTGTTGTGTGGCGTAATCGCTCTCTAACCACTTTTTAAGGCCACCACTGAGTACTTTTACATTGTGGTGCCCCATAGCTTTAAACATCCACCACGCCCTTGCCGCGCTAAATAAACCGCCATCTTCGTATACAACTATAAACGAATCGTTATTTACTCCTGCATTTTGCATCATGTGGGTAAACTGCTGCTCGCTGCATACCGTACTTGGTAAGGGATTTGATCTATCGGCCAACTCGTTTTTTATGTCAAAACGTTTAGCGTTGGGCAGCATTGCTTGCGGCGAATAAGTACCCAAAACACCTGGGCGCAGCATACCCGCATCAAATATCACTAATGCAGGATTATTAAGTTGCTCGTGTAATTGCTGACAGCTAATTAGGTTTTTCACTACGATTCCTTATCACCATGATACTTAGCAAACTCGTCATTACCCGTAAAACGCGCTTCAATCGCTTTAATGTGTTTATCTTCAGTGTGTTTCCAAACGCCAGGAATACAATATACATGTTCAATAAAGCTAAAAAACTTATCCTTTAATAATGTATTTGGTTGCCAGCCCTGCATTACTTCGTTCAGATTTGCTGCAAGTTGCTCTGCAGTGCTTGCATGCTTTACCAAACCCTCAATGTTGTAACAGGCTTGTCCAAGAGTTAAAACTCGTTTATTTAGCAGTAATGCTTCTAAGCCGACCGTTGAATTAATCGTTAATACGGCTTCAGCGCACTTAATCAAATCACTTGTTTGATTTCCATTAGCAAAAATTGCAATCGGATCTTTTTCATAAAGATGAGCGTAATGTTTATGCCACGACGGATGCTCTTTAAAAACCACTTTTAAACTTGGATCGTTTAAGCTTTTGACCGCTTTAATCACCTCGTCGTAAAACATGTCCATAGAGTTTATCCACGGAGAAAAGCTAGCTAATTGAGTATCGTGAGGTACTTGAAAAGGCGCAAATATATAGCGTTCTGGCACATCGGCGCATTCAAATTCACAGCGCTTTTTATGATCAGCTCTTGGAATTAAATCCGGCGCATAAAAGTTTAGCTTATTTTGTGGGTCAAAATTTAGGTAAAAAGAAGGGTCACGGCTTAACGACGCATTATAGTTAATACCATTAGGGTCTAAACTGCTTGTACCGGGTAGTAAACCATTTTCATAATAAAACTGCTTAACACCTAATGCTTTTGCAGCCATAGCAACGGTCGTATTTGGAAGTTTATTGCCGTTCCAAATAACAATGCAGTCAGGATTAGTCTCGGTTAATAAGGCTAAATACTTAGCGTATCGTAATCGTTCAAATAAAACTAACCCAGCACTGTAAACAGCAGTAATAATAGGACTATTCCAGATAGCATTACGTGCTCTTTTGCGTTTTAGCTGAGAGTTAACTACATCAGTAAAATTAACTTGAAACGCATCTTTTAAATACTTAACAGCAGAAAGCTTAGGGGCTCCCATGATATGTAATTGGCAATCCATCGACAATTTTTTGATTATTTTTCTATAGTATTTTGCGTGTACATTTTTGCGAGAGATAAATAGGTAAGCCATACAAGCTATATTTGCCAATTATTGTTTTTATGAAATAATTCTAAGTGGACAATGACATCAAAGCAAGGTTCCCTTTACTTAATAATTACTTTAAAGCCTTTATGGCTACATTTTTATAATTTCACCACGAAGTGGTGCCATTCTAGAGAGAATATCGTTTTGCAAACTATGGCTAATGTTCTGCTCATTCATTGCATTTATAAGTAAATCAACCACATGATTAAAGTCTTTCTCTGTAATATGCATACCTGTATGGATTGCTACCATAGAGTCGCCATCGTATGTACATGGGCCTTCTACTAACATACACATATGAGTAATAAACCCTTGGCGAAAGTACGCTATATTGCTGTGTTCAAAGTAATGAATTATCTGCTCGTCATTACCTATTTGATAGATAAAGCTATCAACAATTCTGCCTATCCCCGCTTTACCATCGAGCTTTTGATAAAGCGATAATTGTGTTGAGCTAGCACAACTACAAAGCAATCCTACGCATACTATAAAAATACCAACGCTTTTCATTACCAATATCCTGTTACCGATAAATACCAACCTGTTTGATCGTCAGCTCCTGCAATGCTTCCTAAATCAAGGTAAGCCGCTGTCACACTTACGTGCTTATTAGGCATCCATGCTACAAATAAGTCTTTCCAATCTTGTTCGCCTAAGTTTAAGTTATTTGATTTTTGACGATACTCAACACCTACGGCGACTTCACGACTAAAAAATAGTGCTGTGCTGCCTTCAAATAGCACTTTACCACTACCATTTTCTCCACCGTAGCCAAGCAAACCAAGTTGATTAGCTTCGCTGTATCGTGTGGTTACGTTCCAAAACCAGTTATAACCAGCAATAGCCCCCAAATGTAACTTACTAGCAGCGAGGTAGTAGTCAGTGCCGCTGGTATCTTCTGCACCTACAAGTGTTGCAATACTGCCATCATCCAGTGATTTATGCTGAATACCTAAGCTAAGTTGTGGCCAATCACTGTAAACAATATCGCCATATAAACGTATTTTAGCACCTGTAATTGACTGCTCTATTTCAGCATCAAGTGCTGGTACATCAAAGCGCTGTTGGGCATAACTGAGCTCAACGCGATTAAATAAATTAAGTTGTGCACCACATACGTCAAGTGTGTAGTCGGTTACATCTGCGCGGCTACAAAAGCCATTTACCGAAAATTCGTCATCACTTGCGTACCCAGCAAGTTGTGCCCACGGTACAATACCACCGCCGCCACTGCCTTCAATTTGAGAAACTCCCGGCGTAGCTAGCAGTTTTCCATTGCTTGCAATGCTCGGTACACTAATTATTAAAAACAAACTTGCTAATAAGTATTTAATTTTTTTCATAGTATTCCTCCAGCCATTCTTCTAATAGTTCTGCTTTTAAAGGCCGACTTAAGTAATAGCCTTGTGCATGGTCACACTGCATACCTCTAAGTAAATTTAATGAGCCAAGTGTTTCAACCCCCTCAGCTACAACCGAGAAACCTAGCTGATGCCCCAACGTAATTGATGATTGCACTATAAATTGATCTTTTTGCGATTCATCAAGTTTTAGGATAAAGCACTTATCTAGCTTAAGCTCATCAATAGGCAGCATTTTTAATCTACCAAGTGATGTTTGCCCTACACCATAATCATCTAATGATATTTTAACGCCAATTGCCTTTAGGTTTTCGAGCGCTTTAATACCTTTTTCTTCGTTTTCGATCATATCGCGCTCAGTAAGCTCAATAGTGATCAGCTTAGAATCTACTTTGTACTTTTTAAGCGTACGAACTAATGCTGCATGAAAGCCCTGAAATGCTATGTCTTGCGCAGATACATTTATTGCAGCCTGTAAGTTTATATTTTTAGACTGCCAATCAGCTACTTGTGCTACAACCGTATTAACAACCCACCCAGTAAGTTCAACAATAAGACCCGACTGCTCAGCTAAGTCAATAAATAGTTCAGGATTGACCCAGCTACCATCTTTTCGCTGCCAGCGAATAAGCGACTCAACTTTATCTATTTTTTGCGATTTCAAATGTAATTTTGGCTGATAAGTCATAAACAATTGACCATCGTCATCACTAATAGCCTGCTTTAATTCATCAAGCATTATTAAGCGATCTAAGTGCGCTTCGTCTTCGCCATTTTGATAGTAATGTATGCTCTCTTGTGTGTTTGCAGCACTTTCAACTGCAATTAGCACACGGCGCATTAAGTCATCACTTGCAATACCTTGGGTAGGATACTGCACAATGCCTGCACTAAAGTGTAAATTAATTTTTAGTTTTTGAATGGTGTAGCACGCTTGTAATTGTGCCATTAAGCCAACAATACCGCTTTTGTGTTCACGTGCTGCCGCAGTCGGAAACACAGTTAAAAACTCATCGCCGCCAATACGGGCATGAAAGCCCCCTAACTCATCCGAAAACTCACTTATTCTGCAAGCAACGGCCTTTAGGCAGTCATCACCAATGCGCGGACCGAGCTTATCGTTTATATGGCGAAGACCTTTTATGTCTATTGCAACGAGCGTGTACTCGGCTGATGAATCTAACTCATCATCAAGCACCTCAAGCATTGCTGAGCGGTTATAAAAGCCTGTTAGGGAGTCGTGACGGGCTTGAAAGCTAATTTGTTGCTCGCGCTGATTAATATCATTACCCATGCTATCAAACGCTGCGACTAGCGTGTCTATTTCGGTACTTTGCCTTCGCCCTTTGAATTCAAATGCATAATTACCTTGTGCAAATTGCCTTGCTATTACAGCTAGTTGAGTAAGTGGCGTAGTTAAATTATTTGCAAATATGCTACTTGTAATAACACCCACTAGCATAGTTAAAATAGCTAAAATAATAAGTGTAAAAAGAAGTTTTTCGAAGTCACTATAACTTTGTGTTAAATCGGCGCTCAGTAAAATAATTATGGGATGGGTCAACAACGATGGTAAATCTATATCTCGGTTACGATACACTAAATACTCACCAAAAAACCGCGATGTGGTTACGGTACTAAAATAGCTAACAGGTTCAAATTGCTCAGGGCGGTTAGCTAATGAGCTAATAACAATATCGTCAGCGCTGCCTATAAAGCTTACATCCATGCCTGTTAAGCTTTTTAGTTCATGGGCTACATTGTCATCAATTTTAAAGCCCACCAAGCTATAGGCTACTGTACGTGGCGCTTTTACAGGTAATAAAATAATTTGATACAGTTCGTTATTAAGCACCACAAAGCTAGACTCTTCTGGCGCACTTAAAAGCTCTTCCATCAAGGGCTTTAAGTTGTGTGCAAAAACGTCTTCGTCAGTATTAGCGGAAATTAGCTTACCCGATAAATCAAGTAACAACATTAATTCGGCATCAATACGCTGACTGTGATTAAACAACACGCTGCTGATTGTACCTGCATCTCGCGTTGCTACAGCTTGCTTAAAACCAAAATCGGAGGTGAGTACTTTTGCAGCGGTTAACAGTAGGCTTTCTTTTGACTTTAAATATTGCTTATAAACATTTTGCGCTACGGTAATATCTTGATTTACTTTTTCTTCTTGAAATTTACTCGTAGACCACCAAAAACTAAACAAGCTGACCATAGTGGTTAATAACACTAAGCCAACACATAAAATGGTTATGCGATTTCGTAAACTATTAGTCATTACCAGCCTTAAACTTACTACCAAAGGTATTTCTAGGTGCTGGAGTCGATGTGTTTACTGTTATCTGTAACTGTTTTTGAGAATTAATTGTTATCATTTTTTTATTCTCCAATGGTGCTGTTTGTAATGGATGCCACACACTCACTTGTGCAGGCAGTGTATTAATAGGCAAATTTACATAGCCTTTTTTATCTGTTTTATATACGAATTCGCTGTTAGCTACATAAATATAGCCAACCATAGAGTCATGTATATTACACCCCAAAACAACAACTCCTTGTTGCTCAAACGTAATGGGCTCTTTTGGTTGGCCTGAATATAATCTTAGTTGAAAAGGCTTAGCTTGTGAAAAAGAATAAACATGATGGCGAATATTATCGCTGTTAGGAAAGTTAACTTTTTGACCCTGTTGTACAACTAATAATTCGGGTAAAAACTGCTTATGGACTTGATCCATTATAGCAATGGGCAAATTTGATGGTGTGGCTTGTTTACCAGCAATATTAAGCTCAACCACTGCACCTGATAACTTTTGGCCGTGTTGATCTTCTATTACTAATTCAATATTTGCACTTAAAGCAAACTGACTAAAAAACAAACCTATAGCTAAAAAGTAATGACTTTTAGCAAACTTTTGCAATGCCCGTTCAAACATAACAATACCTAAACATTAATGTTAGGTTAAGTTAATTAGAGACGAGCACTAATTGCAAGAATTATAGCCCAGTAACTAAAAATAAAGATTTAGTTACTGGCTTTATTAGCACTTAAGTACTGTTATTTAACAATTAATCCGTAATCATTATCTAAAATAGTAATAACTTCTTGACGAGGATCTTCAGGGATCACAATATCTCGGCCAACAATTTTACTCGCTATGCCAACATAGGTATTTGACACTTCAAGCATTACTGATTCTGGTAAAATATAATCTTTAGCTAACTGCTCACGCTCACTCATGCGATCTTTATTTAATAATACGTCGCTCTCTGGCACGTTATTAATCAGTAATTGACGAAAGCCTTCTTTAGAATTTTCAACAATTTTACCGTCTTTGTAAGCAGCTTCATCCCAAATACGTGACGAATCAGGCGTGCCTACTTCATCAATATATATAAGCTGTTGCGCGCCATTTAAATCCTCTACATAACCAAACTCAAATTTAGTATCTACAAAAATTTGGTCAAGCTTCGCTAGTTCATCACTAATTAATTTAAAACCTTCAACTAACAGTTTTTCGTATTTGGTTACGTCATCTGCCGATTTAAAGTTAAATACATCTAAGTTATTAGTAATATTAGCGCGAGTAATATTTACATCATCAACAGGCGGAATATCAGCAACGCCTTCAATAATACCTTTTGTTGACGGCGTAATTAAAACGTTATCAAGCTTTTGGTTCGCTTTTAAACCCTCTGGTAATTCAATACCACAAAAGTTACGTATGCCTTTAGCGTAATCGCGCCACATGCTACCCGTAATATATTGGCGAGCAATTGCCTCTACCTTTACTGTACTGGCTTTACGTACAATCCACACATACGGATGCGGAATATCTACAATATGATTGCCCGCAAGACCCGCTTTATCAAATAACTTAAACCAATGGGCTGCCACTGAGTTTAGCGCTATACCTTTACCTGGTACGCCATTTAAACCGTTTTCGCCCTGCCAAATGCAATCAAATGCAGAAATTCGGTCTGAAATAACCATAATAGCAAGCTCAGTACCAGTCGGTACTTGATAGCCTTTATCTTTAATTAATCGAGCGCTGTCTTCATCAGTTAACCAATAAACTGAACGAACTTTACCGCTGTGTACTTCACCTTTGGTACGAATGGGTAAATCATCGTTTACGTCTAAAACTTTATAGCTAGTCATGCTATCTCCGGGGTTAGGGATGCTCTTTGAGCAAAGTATGGTATGGGGTTATATGGGCTGTATAATAATCTAGCCAACCTCAAAGCTCAATCGGATGCTTAAAACAAATAAAGGCATATATTTATAAGCGAGTCGCAATGGGGTAAACTTAATGTGCTAACCAGCCTGAGGAGATAGCTTGAACTACTTAACTGCCACTAAAAATAAAAAATACTTAATGTATATTTCTCAGAATTATTCATACGCTATCTTGAGACCTTTGCAGGCGCAAATATTGGCACATGGTGGTGAAGTACGCTGGTTTTTAGCGGGTAGCGAAGTAAACCCCGATTTTTTAACCACAGACGAGCCACGTTTGCATACCATAAAAGATGTAAAAAGCTGGGCTCCAAACATTACATTTATACCGGGTAATATAGTACCTAGCTTTATTCCAGGTAAAAAAGTAGCTGTATTTCATGGTTTTAATTCTGAAAAGCGCAGCTCTGAAGGTAATCGTGGTCATTTTACTATTCGTGGTTGTTACGATTTATATTGTACGCAAGGCCCAAATACAACAACCCGATTTAAAGAGCTAGCTAAGCAGCATGGTTTCTTTAAAGTAACTGAAACTGGCTGGCCAACACTCGATCCACTTTTTAGTAATACTTCAAATAATCCTTATGTAAGCGACGACCCTCGCCCTACTTTACTTATATGCTCTACTTTCTCACGAAAGCTATCACTTGCTCCTAAATTATATAAGCAAATAAAACATTTTAGTGAACAAGGCAAGTGGCGTATTTTGATGCAGTTTCATCCTAAAATGCCTGCCGAATGGGTTAATAAATATAAAGCGCTGAGTAACGAAAATCTAACATTTATTGAAACCGATAACGTTTTGCCGTTACTGAAAGCTGCTGATGTTATGCTGTGCGATACATCGTCAGTTCTTTTAATGTTTTTACTACTACGTAAACCGGTAGTCACGTTTTGTAATCAAAAACCACTTCCTCATTTACTTGATATTACCGACGCAGATGAAGTAGAAGCAGCTATTGAACACGCGCTTACTAAACCTAGTGATTTAATGCAAAATATTGAAAGCTATTGCCAGGAACTTCATCCGTATACTGATGGCCAATCTAGCCAACGCGTATTAAATGCAGCTAATGAATTTTTACAAAGTAACGAAAAACTAAAACCCAAGCCATTAAATATAATAAGACAGCTAAAAATGCGTAAAGATCTAAACTACTGGGGTTGGTAATCGGATAATGATAAACCTGAAAAACGTAACTTTTAAGTGGCATAAAAGCGATAGCTCACCCACGCTCAACATAAAAGAGTTAGTTATAGAAAAAGGTGAGCATATTTTTTTACACGGTCCTAGTGGCTCAGGTAAATCGACCTTATTAGCGATTCTTGCTGGCATTAATACAGCCACTAGCGGTGAGGTATCAATTTTAAACCAAAACCTAACTAAATTAAGCAATACCACCCGTGATGTTTTTAGAGCGGATCACATTGGTTACATTTTTCAAAACTTTAACCTGCTTCCTTATTTAACTCCTATTGAAAATATAACGCTTGGGTGTGAGTTTTCAAAAAACCGAAAACAAAAAATATTAAAGCAATCATCAAATAAAAACTCTGCCTTACAAAAAGAAGCGATACGGTTATTAAATGCTTTAGGCCTTACTGCCCAGTATCACCATAAAGATGTAGCGACACTGAGTATTGGACAGCAACAGCGCGTTGCTGCCGCTCGCGCATTTATAGGCAGCCCTGAACTAATAATTGCCGATGAGCCCACATCAGCACTCGATACAAATAACCGTGAGAGCTTTATAAACCTACTGTTTGAACAAGCAAAGTTATCTAATAGTACGCTGGTATTTGTGAGCCACGATGAAACACTAAAGCCTTTATTTAACCGCTCCATTGATCTTATAAATTTGCAGGAGCAGGTATGATTCTCGCTAAACTTGCTTACAAAAGCTTATTAAATCGCCGCGCAAGTGTACTGCTTACATTATTTACTATCGCAATTAGTGTAATGCTACTTTTGAGTATTGAACGCGTACGAATTGATGCTAAAAGTAGTTTTAGTAATACTATTTCGGGCACTGATTTAATTGTTGGTGCGCGTACCGGCGATATACAGTTGCTGCTTTCGTCAGTATTTAGAATTGGCCATACTAATAACGGCGTAAGTTGGAAAAGTTATCAATACATAACAAGTCAGCGAGGCGTAAAATGGAGCATACCTATAAGCCTAGGCGACAGCCATAAAGGCCAAGCGGTACTAGGCACAACACTTGATTACTTTAGCCATTATCGCTTTGCAAAAAAACAAAACCTAACCTTTAATAAAGGCCACCCTTTTTCCGCAATTAACGAAGTGGTGCTAGGTAGCGAAGTTGCAAATAAATTAGGCTACAAACTTAACGACTCTATAGTTATATCGCACGGCATGGGGAACACCAGTTTTCATCATCATGACGATAACCCATTTAAAGTTGTCGGCATTTTAAACCCAACAGGCACGCCAGTTGATAAAACGCTGCACATTCCTTTGGCTGCAATCGATTTAATTCACGGCGGTAAAGCGAGCCATGAGCATGAGCATGAGCATGAGCATGAGCATGAGCATGAG
>NZ_JACJEX010000007.1:0-164839 GCF_014164245.1 Pseudoalteromonas sp. SG43-8
GAGGAAATAACAAGTGGCGGAGTGGACGGGACTCGAACCCGCGACCCCCGGCGTGACAGGCCGGTATTCTAACCAACTGAACTACCACTCCGCAGTGGTATGTGCATGGGGTAATGCACTTACTAATTTTAATCATGATATCAAATGGCGGAGTGGACGGGACTCGAACCCGCGACCCCCGGCGTGACAGGCCGGTATTCTAACCAACTGAACTACCACTCCGCAGAGATATCATTATACTTGTTATTACTTAATTTGTTGGCGGAGTGGACGGGACTCGAACCCGCGACCCCCGGCGTGACAGGCCGGTATTCTAACCAACTGAACTACCACTCCAGCATACAAATTTTGTAATATAACATTGTTTAAATAGTTGGCGGAGTGGACGGGACTCGAACCCGCGACCCCCGGCGTGACAGGCCGGTATTCTAACCAACTGAACTACCACTCCAGCGCATATTTAAACTGTTATTTTTTCTTATTGGCGGAGTGGACGGGACTCGAACCCGCGACCCCCGGCGTGACAGGCCGGTATTCTAACCAACTGAACTACCACTCCATAATAAGAATATGTTTTACAACCATACGTTGTGTAAGTGTTGGCGGAGTGGACGGGACTCGAACCCGCGACCCCCGGCGTGACAGGCCGGTATTCTAACCAACTGAACTACCACTCCAGCTTTTACTTACAAGTTTTACGAAAATGGCGGAGTGGACGGGACTCGAACCCGCGACCCCCGGCGTGACAGGCCGGTATTCTAACCAACTGAACTACCACTCCATATTTTCGTTGCTGTTTAGGTCTCCCTGACAGCGGCGTGAATAATACGAACCAACCCCTATTTCGTCAAGGGCTTTTTTGTTTTTTTATAGGTTTTTTAGTCATCTGTCATCGAAAGGTTTAAAATTTCACCTGATCTGTCATTTTTTGAGCCATTTTTACCGACTTGATTTTTTTCTGTGTCGGCAACATCACCTTCGCTTGTTTTCTTTTTCTTTAAAAAAGGCAGCTTAACTTTAAATTTAATCGGTTTTTTCTGAACAAATATACGAATTAACAACCAACCGAGTAATAAAATAAGCGTATTGCAGCCTACAATTAAACTAATAATTGTCGATGTGGCCATTTCTTCTTCAGCAGGTTCACTCTCAATCATTTTATCTGGTGTAATAATCGTTGCCGGATCAATTTCGGGCACCGCTTCTATGGGTCGTTCTATCTCAAATTTATACGTTGGCAGCGTTGCCATAAATTCACGACCATTAATATTAGTGCCAAAAACAGACAGTTCAACACTATATCTACCCCAATCATAATTTTTAACACTAAGCTGACGTGAGTCTTTAGCTGCAGCATCTATGGTAAACATTTGCTCTTCGTTATTGGGATAGTATATTTTTCCCTGGATGATGACTGTTTCTGGCTTAACAATACTTGGGTCTATATTTATAGTTAACAGATGCTCGTCTGTGTCTTGCTCTGCTAACGCGACTTCGGTTACAAAAGGTGGCTCGTGCACTTCTATTGTATTTTGCACAATGCGACGCTGCAGCAGAGGTGTTGCCACGTAAAGCTCTGGTGTCCATTCACCCGCAGGAAAATCTAAAGTAAACTCGCCGGTAAACACACCATCTTTAGGGCGCTCATCAAACCCACGTCCATCGTCCTTAAATTCCGCTACTTCTTGAATGCCTGCGCCAAAGTTAGCAAAGTTTTCATTGTTGGTACTTACAAAGTCAACATTAAGGCTCACAACATCCCTAAATAGGTTTGTGTTAATTGGCTCACCGTCGTTTAGTATTTTCCCGGTGATTTTTATTGTCTCCCCCCTAAACAACATTGAAGGAAGAGGCTCTGCCTCAAGAGATATTTCGCCTAATACAACTATTCTGCTATCGGGCAAAATACTGCCTATTACTTGCCAAGGACCTGCCATAGGTTTTTTTATGGTAACTAAATCGTAGCTGAGTTCGTCAAACCAATCTAAGTTAGGGTTTTTAACTGAGTCAGTAGCAAAGTACTTACTGCCATCGGGCCGCACTAAAATAACAGCAGGTGCACCTGATTTTCTAAAAAACAGCAGTGTTATTTCATCTATTTTGCTATCTATGCGAAAACGATTATCAAGTAAAGGGATCTCATTTTGATGCCCATCGCGCTTGAGCACTTCTACTTGTTTTACGCCATATGCATTGCCAGTAAATAAACTAGCGGCACATAACGCTGTTACAAAATACATCGTTTTCATTAAATCGCCTTATTTAGCGCGCCATATACATTGGCCGCCTTCTTTGTTTACAAGATCTAATCGTGCTTCGTGTGCGCTTTGCTCAGCGTCGCTTGCTCGCAATACAACTAATGGGGCTCTATCGCTATTTAAACGCTTTATACCGCCTTTCTGTTGCTCGCTGCCGTCATCTTTGTTTTGATTCAAATTCAGCTTTGTTTGACCACCCGTCATGGCAAGGTAAACATCGGCTAAAATTTCAGAATCCAGTAGCGCGCCATGAAGTGTTCGCTTTGCGTTATCTACATCGTAACGACGACATAATGCATCAAGATTGTTCTTTTGACCTGGATGCAAGTCACGCGCCATTTTAAGCGTGTCGAGAACTTGACAAAAAGTCTCTGTTTTAGGATAGCCCTGATTAAGTAGTGCAAATTCATTATCCATATGACCAACATCGAACGGTGCGTTATGAATAACTAACTCTGCCCCTTCAATATAGTCGAAAAACTCTTGGGCAATTTGATGAAACAGTGGTTTATCACGTAAAAATTCGTTAGTGATACCGTGAACGTCGATTGCTTCTTCTTCACTTGGCCGTTGTGGGTTTATATAAACGTGAAAGTTATTGCCTGTTAAACGACGGTTTACTAACTCCACACAACCAATTTCTATAATACGGTGCCCTTGTTTAGGGTCGATGCCGGTGGTTTCTGTATCTAAAACTATTTGTCTACGTGCCATATCGAATTTAGCCTGATTCTGGTATCTTTCTATAATCACTTTATTGTACATAAGATCAAGGTAAAACAGTGCAAAAAACCGTAGAGATTTACACCGACGGCTCATGTTTAGGTAATCCAGGCCCCGGCGGTTATGGTATTTTTATGATTTATAACGGCCACGAAAAAGAAATGAGCCAAGGTTATATACTCACAACAAATAACCGAATGGAAATGCTCGCGGCTATTGTAGCCCTAGAATCACTCACTCGAGAATGCGAAGTAAACCTAACAACCGATAGCCAATATGTTAAACAAGGCATTGAATCGTGGATCACTAACTGGAAAAAACGTGGCTGGTTAACATCAGCTAAAAAGCCGGTTAAAAACGTCGATTTATGGAAACGCCTAGATAAAGCCTGTAGCGAGCACAATGTAACTTGGAAGTGGGTTAAAGGGCATAGCGGCAATAAATACAACGAAATAGTTGACGATTTAGCCCGCGATGCCGCTGGCAGTAAAGATTTACTAGAAGATGTAGGCTACCAGCCTTAAATTTATTCTAAGCTAGTTGTTATACCAATTTTATTAAAAACATGTTCATTCTATCGCATTAAATAACTCACTAACTGCGTTAAAAATTATTCATATAGAACAACTATATGTCACAATTTTCGCCTTGTTAATGTGCTATTTTCTTAGCGCTATAATAGATCACTTACTTAATGCAATTGGTATTATTTTTTTGCTCGCACGATTTAAAGTGTTGCTTTGACGTTTGTCTAAGCCCTGCCCCTTTTACTGGTGCAAATTGCGGCCTAGCATGCCACTTAGGTTTTATTGGCGTAAGTGGCGCAACTCTTTTTCGTGCCACCAGCATATAAACACTGCCCATTGGTTTTAAATACTGTTTTGCAAAAGTCCGCCAAAACTCAAATCTTGATAACCTGTTACCTCTTGCCAGTGATGAATAAATAAAACGTTCGTCACTTACAATTTCAAAACCCAATAAATTTAGCCAATCTTTAACCCTCGCAGGGGTAAAAAAGCGCCCCGTCCAT
Source organism: Pseudoalteromonas sp. SG43-8 (assembly GCF_014164245.1). Lineage (NCBI taxonomy): Bacteria > Pseudomonadati > Pseudomonadota > Gammaproteobacteria > Alteromonadales > Pseudoalteromonadaceae > Pseudoalteromonas > Pseudoalteromonas sp. SG43-8. Next base: position 4,012 of record NZ_JACJEX010000007.1, read on the forward strand.
GGTAATTTCTGACCACTAAAAGGCAGCATTTGTGCAAGCCCACACAAACTAAACGGGTTAAAACCAGTCACTAGTATATAACCACCCGGAATAAGCGTGCGATGTGCTTCTCGTAAAATGTGATGTGGGTCTGAATGATACTCTAAGCAGTGGCTTAGTATGCAGGCATCAATACTGTGCTCGTAAAATGGCAATTCATCTATGTCAGCAACTACCCCGGTGTAAGGCCCAGGCTCTGCAACACACACTTGGTGTTTAATCGTACTTATACTTGTGTTTAATTCGCCACTTAAATTACCCAACTTAAGCATATGATAGCCAAACATACGCGGTAGCCATTGCTCCATTTTACGTTCAATATCTGTGCGTAAATAATCCCCATGAGGAAACTGCTGCCACGACAGTGGTTTGGGTCCTTCTTGAAAACTAAGGGCTGGTTTCATTTTTTGAGCTCGTTATACTATGTGATAAGTGTCACTTTATAGAGCAATTTACCATGGTGCAAGTCAAAGCAATTAAAGCCTTTTCTGATAATTACATTTGGTGTTTAACTACCAATAACAGTAACCAAGCATGGGTAGTCGATCCAGGCCAAGCACATCCCGTATTAACGTACTTAGCTGAGCACAAACTAACGCTTGGTGGTATTTTAATTACGCATCATCACTACGACCACACTGATGGCGTAGCTGAATTAGTTGACGCCTATCCAGATATATCGGTTTATGGCCCTGCAAATAGTCCATTTAAAGGCGTCACTCACGCACTCACTGATGGACAAAGCATCAGTGTGCTTAATATTAACTTTACTATTTTAGCAACTCCTGGGCACACGCTTGATCATATTTGTTACACAAATGATGAACTTGCTTTTACAGGCGATACATTATTTAGCGGCGGATGTGGGCGCTTATTTGAAGGCACGCCAGAGCAAATGTGGAAATCTTTTAATAAACTAAGAGAGCTGCCTGCAAGCTGTGTTGTGTATTGCACACACGAATACACGCAAGCTAATCTTGCCTTTGCCAAAGCAGTTGAACCACGCAATCCAGAACTACTCGCGTACAGTAAAAAAGTAGATGTATTACGCAGTAATAATCAAATTTCTCTACCGACCTCTATTGGACAGGAGCTAAAAATAAATCCATTTATGCGTAGCGATTTGCCAACCATTATAGAGTTAGTGCCCGAGAAATTTATCTCGGTTACAAAAAACAATGAACCTTGGGGAAACTTTGCGAGTCTGAGACAGTTCAAAGACAATTTTTAATGCAAAAACTAATACTTTAATATTTATTTTATTAGAATCATTAACTTAAGATATAGTGATGATTCTATTTCTGCGTTTTAAAATGTCATTAAGTGGCAATGTTAACTCATAGCAGGTAGTATTCGCCGAGTTTTTTACCCGATGTATTGGTATTTATGAATAAATCTCCCCTATTAGTAGCCTTGGCGTTAGCGCTAAGTGGTTGTCAAACACTGACAACATTAGAGTCAGACTCTAAAGTTGCCACGCAAGCAAACCAACAACTCGAAGGCGCAAGTCCTAACGACATTAACAATGCATTGATGGTAAACGCACAATATCAGCAAGTTGACTCTGATGAGCAAGAAGCTCCCGTGTTTGATGATGTGTGGGAGCGAATTCGCTACCAACTTTCTATCGAAATACCGCAAAACCGCCCTGTTGTTACTGAACGTAATTATTACGCTCGCCACCAAGCCTATTTAGATCGTATTTCTAAACGTGCAGAACCTTACTTACACTTTATTGTTGAAGAAGTAGAAAAGCGCGAAATGCCAATCGAAATTGCACTACTGCCTATTGTAGAAAGCGCATTTGACCCGTTTGGTTATTCTAATCGCAGCGCATCGGGCATTTGGCAGTTTATGCCTGCAACCGGTGAGCGATTCGATTTAAAACAAAACTGGTGGTACGACGGTCGTCGCGACATAGTGCAGTCGACTCGCGCAGCACTTGACTACTTATCGTATTTACATAAAACACTTGAAGGCGATTGGCTAAATGCGATTGCTGCTTATAATTCAGGTGAAGGGCGCTTGATGCGCGCAATTAAAAAGAATCGTAAAAAGCATTTACCTACCGATTTTTGGTCTCTTGATTTACCAAGCGAAACAACAGCCTACGTACCAAAGTTATTAGCACTTGCCGATTTATTAAAACGCTCAGATGATTTTAACGTTACATGGCAACCAGTAATTAATGCACAAGTGGTTGAAGTGGTTGATGTTGGCTCGCAAATAGATCTAGCACTTGCTGCTGATATGGCCGATATGACGCTTACTGAGCTATACAGATTAAACCCCGGTTTTAATCGCTGGGCAACTGATCCTAATGGCCCACATTCTTTATTACTGCCAGTAGATAAAGCAGAGCAATTTAGCCAAAAACTAGCAAACACTGATGTTAAAAACAGATTACGCTGGCAGCGTTATATTGTGGCTCGAGGCGACAGCTTATCAGTAATTGCCAAAAAATTTACAACGAGCTCAAGTGCAATCCGATCGCTTAATAAACTCAAATCAAATACGATTAAAGTAGGCCAAGAGTTACTAGTCCCGCTTACTGATGGCGCTATAAATAGCGAACATTTACCAAAGCAGATGCGTTTAGCTGCTAATAAAGCAACTCGCACAAAGCTTTCGCACACAGTTAAAAGTGGCGACACGTTATGGGACATTAGCCGCGAATATGACGTAACTATGGATGAGTTGGCTAAATGGAATAAGCTAAAGAAAAACTCTGTACTGCGCCTAAATCAAAAACTTACTGTGTATAAGTCAGCTAATAAACCACAAGCAACGGCAAGTACCAACCGTACTATTACATACAAAGTACGCCGTGGTGACTCACTTGCACGTATTGCGTCTAAGTTTAATCTAAGCGTTAACGAAATTATTAAGTGGAATAATTTAGCCGGTCAAAAATACTTACAACCTGGCCAAAAGCTAAAACTTAAAGTTGATGTCAGAAGTAGTTAATTTATAAAACTATATTAAAAGTAAAAAAGTAAAAAGGAGCGCATGCGCTCCTTTTTTAATACCTTAAAATTAAGGGTTAAGCAGGTAGTTTTTCTAGCCATACTTTTAACCAAGGCTCGGTTACCGGCCACGGTTCAAAATCTTCACATGCATCTATTTCTAGGCGGTTGCCCACAGGCTTTGCTTGTAAATCACGAAGTAGCTCGTCAAAGCTTCGCCCTGCGCCACAAAATGTATCGCCGTAACATCTGTCACCCATTGCAATTACACCAAACGGTTTATCGGTAAGCATTGGGAAAGTGCTATTCATTGCAAAGTACAATCCGGCCAAATTACTCGGTACATCACCTTGGCCTGTTGTGGAGGTAACAATTAAAATATGCGATGCATTTTTTATATCATCAAGTGATGCTTCAGTAATTACTGTAGCAGTATGACCCGCTTGCTCTATTGTGGCTGCAACTTCATCGCTTAAACGCTCTGCACCGCCATTAACGCTGCCTACAAAAATACTAATATGTGCCATTAATAATCCTTTTCTTGCTCTGGCCAACCTAGCTGCTTACATATTTCAAGCATGTCTTCACCTAGTGACGCTTTAATTGTTATTGATTCATTACTATAAGGGTGCACAAAACTAAGCTCTGTTGCAAATAACATTAAGCGTCTTAGCTCAAAATGATCCCTAAAAAATTGATTATGCTGGTTATCACCATGATTTACATCCCCAATGATAGGCAGTGATAAGTGCTTTAAGTGTCTGCGAATTTGATGCTTGCGCCCAGTTTTTGGAAAACACTCAACTAACGAGTAACGCACTGTTGGATACTTACCTATAGGAATAGGCAATGCAGCTTGGTGCAAGCAATTAAACTGGGTTTGCGCTTCTTGCGGTGCTTTATCTTGATCTGCAAACTTATCGGCTATTTTATCAAGTTCTTCTTTAAGCGGTTTATCTAGAAATACTGACTCTGGCGCAAAGCCGCGCACTAAGGCTAAATAACGTTTAGCGATGGTGCCTTCAATAAATAGCTGGTTCATATCACGAGCTGCTTCAGAGCTCAGTGCAAACAGCAATACGCCCGACGTAGGTCTATCGAGCCTATGTACTGGAAATACATGTTGCCCTAGCTGGTCGCGCAAAATTTGCATAGCAAACTGGGTTTCGTGTTTATCTAAAAACGAGCGATGCACTAATAAGCCTGAAGGCTTATTTATAGCTACATAGTTTTCATCTTGATACAAAATAGTCAGCTCGCCATATTCAATAGGCGCTAGACGCTCACTCATTTGGTTCTCCTAAAAAGGTATCAAGGGCTGTTAGTAATTCAATAATTTCATCGCTTCCGGCTTTATTCACAAGTGTCATTTGCGCCATAGGGGCGATAGCAAAGTTACGCGGTAGTGGTTGCCTATGTGTTAATAATTGCTGTATTTTTTCAATAAATACAAATTGTAACCACTGCTCAAATGCCATTGTATCGTGACAAAAAGGAGTATTTGAAAGCAGTGCCTCAGCGTCTATTGGCTCACTTTGCCAAAGCGCGTGTTTTTGTAAAAGTGCCGTTAGCTGCACTAAATAAGTTTGGGTTTGCTGGTACATAACCACCCTCTTTTATATATGTAATGCAATTATACCCTGTTCCCTCATAGGCGGCTATGACGTATAATTAATGTAATTTTGCAGTAAAAACAGTTGAGAAAACAATGAGTGATCAAATAGCTACATTAGGTCAGCTTTTAGATGGTGCGGGTACTCAGTGGCGTGCTTTTGATATTGGCAGGCACATTACTAAGCTTGATAAAAAACAATTTTTAGCTATTGAACAAGCTCAAGTGCCTTACCCTTATCCACTTGCTGGTCATGCATGGCTCGCTATTCAATTTTGGGATACTAAAGCCAGTAAAGAACCGTATGTATGGTTTTTAAAATTTCCACTTGATGAGCAAAGTATGCTTGTCAGTGCTAGTCGCGATCACTTTGCTGATATGGTTATTCAAGCGCTAGGCACTGAAATCACAGGCGAACAAGCCGATGGAAAGCTTGATAATAACCCTTATGTTTTTACACCAAACGCAAATAAATTAGCGGCATTTAACGCCCAAGTAAAAGTACTATTAAAACAGCCTGCATCGCAGTATTACGAGCATACACAACTGTACTTTAGCGGTAAAATTGGTTTTGATAATTGGCAAAGTGTTGCACTACAGGGTATTGCCGATTTTGCACTACGCTTAAACAGCGATACAAACTTAAGTAATCTGCAAAAAGCATGGGCGCATTTACCTATTGAAGTACTACAACCACTCAGTGCAATGCTTGAACACGTTGAAATACCAACATCAATGAGTGAGTTACTTGTTGATTACACCCAGGGTGCAATTAGTAACAACGACACAGTGGCTATAACCGCAGCACTAAGATCAGCTTCAAAAGGTCAAGCTCAAGGGTTATGCGCTCAATTAGTCGATACTGTACTAAGCTCACCAGTGAGGTACGACTCTGACGTGTTACTAACAATAGCTGGGCGGTGTTTTAAGCAATTAGAAAACCCTGAACGCTTACATGTATTTATGGATAATTGCGCGCATCATCAGAAAATTGAAGAATTGTTTCCAAGTATTTTTGCTGACTTAGTTGCAATACCGACTATTCGCCCGCATTTATTAGGCTTATTACGTAAAGAAAATCGTAGCGAAACCCTCGCGCGCGCAATTGGAAGGTTATTCTCTTAAATGGCAAGTTTATGGACGTTCATACTTATTGGTAGTGTAATTTACTTATTTTGGCTTAACCGAAAGGTTGCTGAAGCGGCGAACGTTCATGCTAAACGTCAAAGTGAGCAACTGCAGGTGCAGTTGATGAGTGTTGCATGCACAAAACGCCGCTTTGGTTTTTTAAAGAACGGCAAGCCAGGCATTAAAAGTGAATTTATATTTGAGTTTTCAAGCGACGGTGAAAATGCTTATCAAGGTGTGTTAATTATGGAGAATGAGTTTTTGAAAAGTGTGGTTGTTCCACCGCATAAAATATAAACTTAATATACTTTAAGAGTGTGTGTCTTAAATTAATAAATTTAATTCAACACAAAAAACTAAGGCGTAACTAAAGTTACGCCCCAATTGGACTGCATCCTGCTAGATATCCATTATCTTAAATCCGTATTATCATCCCCTGAACGAGTAAACAACCTTGTTTACCCTCACATTGCATCCTGCAATATCCATGGCCACCTTGGCAAACCCACGAAATCTATCGTTTGGCTACATCTGTAGCATCATCCTTGGTAATCCTTTTAAGTAGCTCCTGCCACTTTTGCATCCTGCAATGTCCACTTGCCATCTTGGCAGTCCTGTGTAAACTAACGCTCCTGCTACTTCCTGTAGCGTCATCCGTGATTATCCTAAAGTAACTCCTAGCTACTAAGTGCTTCATGCACTTCCTTATTCTTCCTTGTATCCGTTTTAGCTTGTCCTTTATGCTTCCTGCTAGCGTCTACTATGTTGCCTATTCCTTATCCCTGGCAGTAACTCAATCATTGAGCTATGTCGTCTTGACAAAGAGAAGTTTAAAGCAATCAGGGGGGAGAAATAGGACTTAACACTAAATAAATAAACGTCACAAAAATGAAAAAACAAAATAAACACTGCAGAACAATAACTTAGAACAAAAAAGGCTACTTATTAGTAGCCTTTAAGTGACAATGCTTACGATGATGTGAGAAATATCTCACGGTCTTATGTCCGTTTGGGCGCATTGGCTCACATTATAATTTTAAATAGTTGGCTCAATTATTGATTTAAACAGTAACTCGCCCTCTACTTGATTAAAAGTAAGGTGTTTAAAAGCTTCAAACTTTTCAGTTTTAAAAAATTCAATGTGCTCCTTACGTGTTACAAATACAGCCATCCCCGTTGACTCAGCGTTACATTTAACTAAGTCGTCAAGCCCGCGTAGTAAGTAACGGCCAAAGCCTTGTCCATGAAAATGCGGATCTACGGCAATAAAAGCTAAAAAATAGTAATTGCCTTTTTGTTTAAGGGCGTCTCTAATTGTTTGTTCTTTATCTATTAATTGATTTGTTTGTAAGTAGCCCGCACTCAGCATTAATTTTAAACGCCAGTGCCAATAACGCTGCGCTTGTAATTGGCTATTAGATTCAAATACACACGCTACTGCTTTTAATTTATCGTTGCGGTATAAACCAATTAATGGCTGTTTTTCTTGCCAAAAACTACTGAGCTCTTCGCGAATTAATGATCGTAATTTTTTTTCGTAAACTGGTTTATTTTCGTCATTGTAGCTAAGCATGTTTAGTAATACAGGATCGTCATGATAAGCCTGATAAATTAGGCTCGCTGCAGTACTAATATCTTCTGCAGCTAAATACTGTACGCTGAACGTATCAGCTGGTGTGGTTACACTCATTGTATTTCCTTTATTATTTTAGCTATAGGCTGTTTAACTTTAAACCTAACTATATACCTAAAATTATTAACCGTAAATTCAGCGAGAGTTTAACTAGCAGGAGGTACAGTTAGGTACTAGTATGAATTTTCATTCATTTAAAGGAGCAATATCATGGATACGACAAAACACGACATTAACACACTTTTTGCACAGCTTGGATTACCAAATAGTGATGAGCAAATAGATGCATTTATTGCCTCACATGAATTAGAAGACACAACATTACTCCAAGAAGCTTCTTTTTGGGATGAGGCACAACAGCACTTTTTAGCTGAATCCCTTGCACAAGACGGAGATTGGAGTGAAGTAATTGACGAGTTAGATGTGCGCATTCGTCAAAGTAAGTAATTTTATTTAATGTACCCTCCCTTATTTATTGCTAACATAGCATCTGCGCAGCATTTATATGCTGCGTATTTATTTTATTAAAGAGTTATATATCTAATGAATTCAGTTGTATTTGATGCAATCAAAGCCCTTCTCGATGAAGGCAAAACCCCTACTGTAGCACTAACTAAAAGCCGCTTGGCGCAACCGGTTCCAATGCCGATGATTATTGCAGCAGTAAGCCAATATAAAAACAATCCTGATTCAATTAATAACTTCATGAGAAACCCACTGCAGTCAGATAATACTGAGCTTAAAACAAGTCAATTAGATAGAATTGAGCAAAAACTCGATAAACTTCTTGCGCTGCTAGAACAAAAATAATTTGAGACTATAAATGTTCGTTGTTGATTTAACTTTTGATTGCTACCAAGACACCACCCTAGAACAAGCCGAACAAGCAATAAATCGCTTAGTAAATGCACTGCGTTTTAATGGTCAAATAATGGGGGAAGAATTTCCAACCGTTTTAAAAGATGGATTTTTTATTACCCGCGTAATGTGCCCTACTGAAGATGCAATGCACCCGCTAAATAACAGCCCGTTTGTTAAGCACAGTATCGAAAAGTTACATAGTGCTGGGCTACTTGCGCCAAAAGTAAAAGTGATTGGACAAGATATTCACTCCAACGGCGCTGATTGCTGCAAAGAACCATCAAGTTATATTTTATATACAACCTATGTGCATACGTGCAGTCCGCTTTATTGTGGTGATGACTTTTTGCCTGTGCCGCTATTTCGTATTCCGGCAATTGCTAATGGTGACTATAAAACGCTTATAAAATGGCAAGAAGATTGGCAAGCCTGCGATCAAATCCAAATTAATGGCGCAACCCGTTGTGAGTTTCCGGCGCTTGAAGAAATATCGAGTATTCAAAGCGACTTATACAGACGCGGAAAAGACATAACAAAGCGAATTAGTTTTTTAACTAAAAAGCCAACCTATTATTATTTATACCGTGTAGGCGGCGTAGATAAAGCGTCTGAACTTGAACGAAAGTGCCCTAGTTGTAATGGCGACTGGAAATTACCTGAATCGTGGTTTGGGTTATTCGACTTTAGGTGTGAGCCGTGTGGCTTGGTGTCTAATATATCGTGGGATTTTCAGTAACTACTTTAATAAGCGCTTAAAATCAGCTTAGTGATAACGCTAAGCTGATTTATTAAACACGTTTTAAACCTCTAACGCCTTTAAAAAAGCATTAATGTTAGGTGCAAGTACATGGTGTGTTTTTTTGCCTACGTGCTCTAAGCATACCTCGCCAGTGTGCACCAATACACTCACTAGCAAATCATCTTGATCTGTTAAACCAATAAACACTGTTTCTGGCTGCTTGAGCTTGCGTTTCATTAACACGTGGCCCGTGATATTTTGCTGTAGCAAATTAAAGTCTTCTTCATTCCATGCTTGTAGTAATTCAACCTGATGCCCATCAATACTTGCTAAAATACTTCCACCGTACATATGTCCGTATAGCTCGCTAAGCGCTTTTGGAAACTCAAGTTCTAGTGCACTGGCTAAATCATTAAGCGAACCTGCAGGTTGCTGACGCGCCCCCTGCCATTGAATGTTTCCTTGCTCGTCAACCTCACCAACTTCACATGGGCTTGGCCATTGCTCGTCATGCGCAATAAGTGGGTACTTTGTAGTGTTTTTAAGGGTATTTTCGCTAAATGTTTGATGAAGTTGTTCTATAAGCAATGCAACAGACATACTGTGAAACTCATTTAAATTAGATATAATGTCCCTATTGTAACTATTTAAGAGCAAACATGACAGATTACAGCAATTCTCCAGACCTTAAAGGTAGCGTATTAGGCCAATCTACTGAGTATGTAGATGTGTACACGCCAAGCTTGCTTTTCCCTATTGCGCGCAAACTAAATCGTGATGCTTTAAATATTGACGAAGCAGAGCTTCCATTTAAAGGCCAAGACATTTGGACAGGTTACGAGCTTTCATGGCTAAACAATAAAGGTAAACCGCAAGTTGCCGTGGCCTTATTTACCTTTGAATGCCAAAGCAGCCATATTATTGAGTCAAAGTCGTTTAAACTTTATTTAAATAGCTTTAACCAAACCCGATTTGAAAGCATTGATGTAGTAAAACAGCATTTAATTGATGATTTATCAAACGCGGTTAACAGCCCTGTCAAAGTGACTTTATATAATCCTGATGATTACAATTGCTTACCGTGTACAGCGCTGCCAGGTGAATGTATTGATGATTTAGATATTGAGATTAATAATTACGATATTGATGCTAATTCACTTAAAGCAAAAAGTGATGAAGTAGTTACTGAAACACTCTACAGCCACTTACTTAAGTCGAACTGTTTAATTACCTCCCAGCCTGACTGGGCAAGTGTCATTATACGATACACAGGCGAGCAAATATGTCGCGAATCGTTATTGCGTTATTTAATTTCGTTCAGAACGCATAACGAATTTCATGAGCAGTGTGTTGAGCGTATTTATAGCGATTTAACAACACAACTTAATATTAAAGAATTAGAGGTTTACGCGCGTTATACTCGTCGCGGTGGGCTTGATATAAACCCGTATCGCTCTACGCATTATAACGATACGCCATTTGCAGTTAAAATTAATCGTCAGTAGGTTATTTTAAACTGGAATATGAGTATTAAAAAAGGAGCCTAGGCTCCTTTTTACATTTTTTAATTAATACCAGTTCCATTAAGTACGTGATCTAAATTTTACGCCGAAAAAACAATTCAGTTCTAGGCGTAAATTGATGTAAATGGTTGTTCCCTTTGCGAAATTTACAACAAAGAAATGGGTTGTTTTAGCAAGTAAAATAGATCAGCTATTTATTGGAATTGGTATAACTTCGCGCTTAGTGGGTATGGGCATACCACACACGTCAACGTAGTTATGTGCTTTAACAAACCATGGTTCAACACGGTTTTTACGAGCATTTATTAAGTTTTTAAACACCAGTGAGTTTGTTTTCATCACTTTAAATATACTTTTATCGCTTTGTACATCACCAAGTACTTGTATATTGGTAATTGGGTTAAATGCTTTACCTTCACTTGGTGTGCGCGCTAAACGGTTAAAATGCTCTATACCTTCGAGCAATCGACCAAACACCGTAATATTTTTATCAAGATAGCGCGGGCCTTGCCCTATTGTTACAAAAAACTCCGTACTCGCACTATTTTTATCGTTGTCGCGCGCCATGGCAAACACGCCACTACAATGCACTTGCCATGTTTGCGTATGTGCTGAGTTTTGAGCTACTGCAAAGCCGTTTAAAAAGCCGGTAACTGGTGCATATCCGTCGCCATTTAGCTCAGTAATTAAAAGTGGTTTGTTTGTTGTTAAATAAAACTCAGCTGGAACTGTTTTATCTGCAGTTTTAATTAACTTTTTACCCGAGCTGTCGCCACCTTGCGCTACAAAACCCTCAACAAACCGATAAACGCTGGTGTTTTTATAAAACCCTTCTCGCGCTAACTTTTTAATGTTTTGAGCGTGCTTTGGGGCAAGCTGTTCATTAAGTTCAATATACGCATCGCCCGTTGGCAGCGTTACCTTTAAAATATTTTGAGCATCCACTACTCGCCAGTCATTATCTGTTGCACTAGCAATTACCTCACTCGCGCTCAATAAAGGTAGCTCTTGTTTAGCAAAATCATCACCTAGTTGTTGAGCACAACCGCTCAATAAAACACTAAGCAGAGCTGGCAATATAATTTTTTTCATCGCTTATATCCTTATAATTATTATAGTTTTGGTTATTCCCAATCAAACTTATATAGCACATCAACATTTTGATATAGGCCGCTTGTTATTTCTATGTATAACTGTGAAAGTAACTGATAACGCACAGCCACTTCACTGAGCGAATCAAATACACCCACGCTATATTTAACTTGCAAACTGGGTGCTACGTATCCTGATATTTCTACTTTGGTACTATCACCACTACCTGATGAGCTTAAACTTACATCTGACAACCCAAAGGTTTCACCTACCTTAGAAACAACCCCTTCGCTGCGGCTAACCCCTTGAGAAAGTAATAACTGTGTGAGCATAGCATCGCTTGACGAACTTTCTCCATCGCCTAAAGGTTGGCCATTAAGTAAATATGCGAGTGCTTGTGCTTGATCCATCGCAGGCTCAGAAAATATTTTAAGCGTTGGTTGTTCAACATTACCCGTAAGCGTAACCCCTGCAATGACACCATTTGCAGTCGTATCGGGGTTACGTATTGCTTTAATATTTAAAAATGGTTGTTCAATTGAACCGCTAAAACCTACTTGCCCGGTGCTGATTATTAAATCTTGCCCAAAGGCTAAGTAAGTACCTTCAATTAAGTTAAGCTCACCTGTGGCTATAATTGGTGCACCTTGACTCATTTTTATCGCTAAATCACCCGCAACTTTTGATTCCAAGCCAAACGATTCTACTTTTACATCGTTTTTAACAATCACTTTTAAATCTATGTCGTAATCAAACGGAACTGTTTCGGTGGCCTCGGTTTTTTGATCAACAATAATTTCATCATCGCTAACTTGCACTGCGCCCTCAGGAAGCTCTTCAATCATTATACGACCGTAAGGCACAACTACCTCACCAGCAAGCTTGAGTGCATTATTAGCCAAGCCTATTTTTAAATCCGGCGATACTTTAAAAGTAACCCCTTGCTGCGCGCGTACATAAAACTGATCGCCAACTACCGCCACATTTACAGCAGGTTGCGCACCTTGCCAATCAACGTCACCGGTGAGGTTTATTTTACCGCCCTGGTTGTCGTTTAAGTTGCCTTTTATTGTGGCTGTTGTTTTATCAAACAATACGTTTATATTTGAGTTTTGCAGCGCTATAGGCAATTGCTCGCCCTCTAAACTAATATCGCTCACATTAAGCTCGCCATTTAATAATGGATCTTTTAACGTACCTGCTAACGCGACTTTTCCACTAATATCACCTTTTAACTGCTCAAGGGTTTCAAGAAATGGTTGTAAGTCTGAAAGGAGTATTTTATCAATATTAATAGTGCCATTAAGCGCTTGCGTATTTTGTATGTCGTCAATATCAATTTGTGTGTTTATTTTACCAAGCACACTTGATTCTAAATTAGCTTCAAGCTTGCCAACTTGAGAGTCCGAAAATGCACTAACAGTTAGAGTTTCGATTGGTAATTTAAAACGATCTTCTTCCGAGGTAAGCACCGCTTCTAAGTCGCTAGAATCGATATTTGCGCGTAATGTTTTAAGCGCACCGCTTTGCCAATTAAGTGCTACATCGCCCGCTATATTACCGCGAGTACGAATGCTATTAGGTAAAAAATGCTTAAGTTCCTCAAGTGCTAAGTTGCTTAGCTTCGCATTTAATTGACCAAGTTCTTTTGATTGCGCTAGCGTGTCTATACATAATTCACTTTGCTCAGATGCCCAACAATGCGCGCTTACATCAAAGTCGCCACTTTGCGTATTAACCATAATGGCAATATTTTTAGTATTACTAAAACTAAGCTTTTTATCGCTAAGCGTTACATTACTAAGCTCGCCATTCCAAGTGGTATTATTAATTTTGCCATTAACTTCAAACTCTACACTGCCTTGCTCAGCATCTACAGATGCCGTAAGTTGGTGATCTGTTTTGTCGCCGCTAATATCAATTTTAACGCTATTAATTTGCTGTTCGGCTACAAGCGCCGAACCAACACTTACCGATACATCGGTTTGCCAATCGGCAGCGGTATCTAACTGCCCTTTTACTGATAATTTATTAATGTTTATTTCATCAAAAATAAAGCGATCGAGTATTAGTGCTAAATCAACAGACGGCGTTAACCTCTCCCCTCTCACTTTTAAATTTGCGTTGCCGTCAGCAGTAAATGGGATATTAGCTTTTTCATCACTTTTTAGTGTTACTTTGCCATCAACCTGCCAAGTGTCATCAACTTGCCCACTTAGTGCTAATTTATTGGTGCCGCTACTTAAATAAAAACTATCAATATTAGCTTTTAACGTGTTGTCTAGCTTAAAGTTTGAGGCAAATTCTAGTGGCACGTCGTTAAGTAACCCGTTTAACTTTGTATTATTCATTTGTAGCTGCCACTTGTCGTCAGCTGCATTAAACGAGCCTTTAAACTGTCCTGAAATATCACTGGTAGCGGCATCAGTTAAGTACTGCGCTTTTAAGTTAGCAAGCGTGCCATTAAAGTTAGCCTGTATGCCTTTTTGCCAATCAACATTGGCTTGTATAGTTGCACTGCTTTCGTTCGCTTTAATGCTTAGCGCTTGTAAAGTTGCTTTGGTGAGACTGCCTTTTAATTGGGTATTTAAGTCAACAGCTGGGTACGCGCCTAATTGGCTATTCCCCTGCAGGCTAAGCTGGTAATCGTCGGCATTACCTTGTGCATTGAGGCTTACATTTCGCACTTTAAGCTCATTACTTTGTGCATCAATAAGCCACTGTTTAATTTTGCCATTTAACTCAAACGGATAGTTTTTTTGCTTTAAATTTGCCGTTGCCGTTAAACTAAGCGGATATTGTCCCTGCGTTTCTAAATTTAAGTTTAGATTTGATAAGTCGCCATTCAACTGCAAATTGGCTTGGTGCTCATCACTTTGTAAAACAACATTCCCTTTTATGGGCAAATTTCCTGCAAGCTCAGCATTAAGGTGCGTATTAAGCTGCCACTGCTCATACTTTGCTGAGAATGACTCTAAATTAATAACCGCATCTTCCACACTTAATTGCAGCGAGATGTTTTCAATAACATGCTGGGCTTCGTTTTGCTCAATCGTAATGTTAGCTATTTCAAAGTATTCAACAACTAAATCAAGTGGTGAAGTAAATTCTATATTAGGCAGTGCGGGTAGGTGCGTCAAAGGCGCTTGAGTATTTTGCGCCATTTGTGTTTTCGCATCTTGTTCTTGCTCTTTTAAAGCAACAAGTATGGTGGGAATATTCAGGCTTTTAACCGTCAGCTTTGAACCCTCTGCTTTTGCTGAGAGTTTAAAGTTATTAACGCTTACGTTTGCACTTGGATGCTCTAGCGTAAATTTATTGATCGCAATGTTTTTTACAGCAATATTAAAAGGTAAGCTGATTTTTTCAAGCGGCTCTGCCGCGGCTTCTTCTTGTGACTCTGCAGTTTTTGGTAATGTTAAATTTATAGATTTAGCACTTAAGTTATCTATACAAATTCCATCGCACTGCCACCAAAACAAATCAATTTTCAATTGTTGTGCATTAAAGTCCAATCCGTTGCTAGTAAAGCGCACATTAAAGGCATCATTATAAATAAAACGGCCATTTTTAATTTCAATATGTAGTCCATCTACCGCTTTGTTTGCACTATAAGCAATAAATTGATTACCGGGTGCGGTAAATAACAAACAAAATAGTGCGACAACTAACGTGACAAAAATAGCACTTACGGCGGCTGTTATCTTTTTTAATACTGACATTAAATTTCTGGCCCTATGGTAATACTTAAACGTGTGCTTTTACTTTCTTTTGTTAATCCCCAAGCGTGGTCTATACGCACTGGGCCAACGGGTGTTAAATAGCGAAAACCAAAACCAGCGCCTACTTCAAAATCATCAGAAAAATCATTCGTCGCAGTACCACCGTCAACAAATAAAGCTGCGCGCCAGTTTTGAGCAAACTGATAGTTGTACTCTATTGTACTGGTTAGTAAGTATTTACCACCGATGAGATCGCCATCATCATTTTCCGGCGATATTGATTGGTACGCAAAACCACGAACACTTTGATCGCCACCTGCGTAAAAACGCAGTGAGTAAGGTACGTTTTCAATATCATCAACAAGCATTGCACCAACATTTGCTTTTAAAAACACTAAATGCTTATCTAAGTAAGTACGTAACCACGCATGTTGCATTTGAACCCTAATCAGATTAGTACTCGAAAGCACATCATCTAAGCCAAACTCAGCAGATATAAGCCACTGCTCTCCCCAGTATGGAGTCGTGCCGCCTTTTGATTTTTTGCGGGCGTAGCTAATGCCCGGCATTAACATTTCTGTGCTTTCTTCCTCTTCATCACCGATGCGGTAGGTTTCTTGGTCGCGGCGTAAAAATGCAGTACGCACCCACTTATTTTCGGTTAACCATTGGCGCTGAACCTGCCCAGTTAATATTTCACTGTAAGTGTCGTTTGTGAGCTCATCTTCTAATTTATAACCAGCAGAAAAACGCCATAAATCATCATTCGGATCATCAACTGGAATGGTATAAGCCATGGAAATATCTTGCTGCCTTTGCGCCACATTTAAATTAGTTTCGAGATAATGGCCGTCTTCTGTGATCCACGGTTTACTCCATTTAAAACGCACTTTGGGCCCTAAGTCAGTACTAAAACCGCCGCCAATTTCATAGCTATTTGCAGGCTTGTGCAACACATCTACCTTAATAGGTACTTGGCCATTTTTACGCGCAGCAATATCGGCGTAAACTCGCACGCTTGCAAAATAAGGGGTGCTTGATAAATCCAAATTATAGTCAGCAATATGTGTTGATTTATAAGGTTGACCCTGAGTAAAAGGCGCAAGCGAGCGTATGTATTTTTCAGCAGGCGTATTACTGGCAATTTTTATATCGCCAAACTGATATCTAACCCCAGTATCAATTACAAAAGTAATAACAGCACTATTTTTCTTAAGTGACACTTCTAATTTGCGCGCTGGCCACTTTGCATCAAAATAGCCAAGCTCCAATAGCATAGATTCTATTTTTTTATGAGCAGAGTCATATCTACCATGATTTAAAACATCACCTTGTTTTAAGTTGGTATTTTTAATTAATGCCTGTAATTGAGTATCATTTTGGCCATCGCCGTTTAGCGTAATATTAATTGCTTCTATGCGAGTTGCAGGACCTCGCTCAACTTTAACAATTAGCTCGCTGTCGTCTTTATCATAAATAACCTCGACGGTCGGGCTATAATAACCAAGTGCTTTAATGCTATTTTGTACTTGCTTTTGAGCATAACTGCGAAGTGTACGGGTTGGTTTTTCACCAATTAATTGCTTGAGATAAAGGGCTACGTTATTTTCTAAATCACCACTTAACCCTTTAATTTCGTAATCTTCTATGACTTTTTCTGCCGCATAGCTATTTGTAGCAATTAAAGCGCTCACAACACATATGCAACGTAAAAACTTAATAAACAAGTAAATATCCTTACTTTTAATATCTTACATAAAACTGGCTAATTACACGCATGTTAGCATAGCCATAATGAGCAACACATTAACTTAATAACTATCTAACGCGTAAATTTAACTTTGAATAAGTATCAGCATAATTAAAATTAGTACGCGTTAAGACAATATTTTAGTTACAATAGTGCCTACGAATAAAAAATTAATTTTAAATGAGTTTTTAATGCAATTCCCTGATGATGATAACGGCCAACTTTTAGCCGAAATAGCCGCTGCTGGCATTGATTTAAATAAAATGCACCAAGTCGATTTTTTTATTTTATTTGAACAAGAAGCCGATGCTGAAAAATTTGCTAAAGAAATAGTCTCTGATGCATTAGTTCAAAAGGCTGAACTTGAAAAATGTAAAGACACTGGCGTTTGGGAAGTAATCACTCAAGTACAAATGGTGCCAGAGCACACTCTTTTAGGACAAGCTGAGCAATACATTGAAAGCATTGCTAATAGCTTTAATGGATACGGTGACGGCTGGGGATTAATGGACGGTGACGAGGCTTAGTTGCCTTTTAATTGTATTAGTTCAATGTACTCTATCAGTTAAGCTTAACGGCTTAACTGATTTGCCTTCCTAAAATTGCCTTTATAGTCAAATAGCTTATCAGCCACTTTCCAACCATACTTTTTGCTTTTTCGTGCAATAACAAAATCTGGTGGTACTAATTCAAATTGTGCGCTTAGTACTTGCGCTGCAGTTTTAAAATTAATGGGCGTTTGTCCAAGTCCTACTCGTAGACCAAATTGCTTATTAAATATAAATTGCCCGCCCTTATTTGCGAGGTTATATACCTCATCGCAACTTGAGCCATCTTCATCAAAATACGTTACTTTAATAAGTTCATCTTTAATTAGAGTTACCGATAACCCACTACATCGAAGCACAAGTGCGTCTTTTAAGTTTAATGCATTGCGTAACTTATCATCAGGGTCGGCCATTACCGCGCCGCAATCATGGCATTTACGTGCCGCAATGTCATTTTGGGCGCCGCACTGCTCACATTCTTTAAACCTAAAACGATAATCGCACTGCTCTTTATGCCCATCATCATCTTCTAACAGGCCTTGGCAACGCCTGCCAAAGTGCTCTATTACTTTGCCAGTGGAGTCTATTTTACCCCAAAATATATTCGCAAACCCACAACCTGGGCAAAGTACCTGCACAGGTTCATTATCACTATCGCCTTTTTTATCACCTACTTCTGGGTGAAATAAATTAAAACCATTGCCAGCATAATCTATTACTAAGCAATCCGTTTTTGATTCGGATAACCTTAAACCTCGCCCCACAATTTGTTGATATAAGCTAACCGATTCTGTAGGTCTTAAAATAGCTATAAAGTCGACATGTGGCGCATCAAAGCCAGTTGTTAGTACCGATATATTAACTAAATACTTTAATTGCTTAGCTTTAAATTGCTTAATGATTTTATCGCGCTCAGTGTTTGGCGTATCCCCTGTTATAAGTGCACTTTGATGAGCTGGTAGGTAGCTTAATATTTCCTGAGCATGCATTACCGTAGCGGCAAAAACCATAACACCTTCGCGCCCTTCACTGTATTGAATTACTTGCTGTAATATAGCCTGCGTTGCGCGCTCACTGTTTTTTAAAAGCGCATTCATGTCATCAGTCGTATATTGCCCAAATGCATTGCTATCTAAGGACGAAAAATCATAATGGCTAATTGCTGCATCAACTTCGTTAGGCGGCGTTAAATAATTATGTTTGATCATATACCTGAGCGGCAATTCAAAAATACAACTTTTAAACGGACTTTCTTGAGTACCCTTAACAAAACCATGATAATGGTGGTGGTATATCCACCCCATTCCTAACCGATAAGGTGTTGCTGTTAAACCCAATACTTTTAACTGAGGGTTATACTCTTTTAAACTGTTTATTACTTTACCGTACTGACTTTTTTTATCCCCATTTACCCTGTGGCATTCATCAATAATAAGTAATGAATAATGCTCATTTAATTTATTTAAATTACGAGAAAGTGATTGCACACTGGCAAAGGTTACTTGATGGTTTAATGATTTTTCTTTTAAGCCTGCTGAAAATATACTCGCCTCTAAACCAAAACTTTTATATTTTTGCGAATTTTGCTCTACCAGCTCTTTTACATGAGCAAGCACTAATATTTTTTGCTTAGCTATACGCGCAAGTTCAGCAATAACCAAACTCTTACCTGCGCCGGTTGGTAGTACAATAACGGCAGGATCATTACTCTTTCTAAAGTGTAAAACGGTGCGTTCTACGGCTTCTTGTTGGTAAGGTCTTAGTTTATAGCTCATGGGAAAACAAATAGGTTCGAGTGAAGAGATTTTAGCAAATAATAGCTGGGAGTTTTAAACTTTAATTATATTTTATTGAGGGGTAAACAAAAAAGAGAAGCCGAAGCTTCTCTTATATTTAGCTTTAAGCTAAAAACTTTTCAAGCTCAACACCTTCAAACGCTTTAGGACGACGGCCACGGCCAGTCCATTCAATAGTCTCACCATTAAGTTCCATGCGGTACTTAGGCTTAACTTTGGTGCGCTTGTCTGATGCTCCATCTTGTAAATCTTCTAGCGTAAGTCCTTTTTCTTTTAAAAGATCCAAAACTTCCTGTTTCGCTTTTTGCTGCTGGGTATATTTTGAAATTGCATCATTGATAAGCTGTTGAGCTTTTTCAAGCTCTGTTAATGATGCTGTTTTAATAAAAGATCGGACTTCTTTCATCTATATCTCGCTAAATTGTGTGATAGGAATTATTTAAATATTCTTTTTTAGTATAAGGCTATTTCTCAGGAATGACTATTACAAGATATAAACTAAATAATCTCTCTATTAAATATACGCTATTAGTCTTACCTTATTAAATTAGGAATAATTTAATATAAATTGTCGATGTATAAGGGAACTTCATTTTATAAAAACATATAGTCGATAAAAAACACTACTAATCCGTTGAATAATAAATCCCAGCTTTCAGTACAATAAAGCAGCTAAGAACTTATATGTAATTTGCAAATATCATTACTTCGACTGAATTAAGAAAGCCACATTATCTATTCTTAGTGTCAGGTGAATATCATCGGAAATTACAAGGTAACAAACTTAAAAATTAAGTGGGTCAGTAAGTACATACAACCCATAATCTAAATTTTGAAGATAAAATAGCAAACCAAATGCAAAAAGGTCAGAAGCATAAGCAACTGACCTTTTATTATAATCGTCAACGTATTAAAGACGAAACATAATCTATAAACGATTCTTAGAAGTTTTGTTCAACTTTTAAAAATACAGCTCGGCCTAAAACATCATATAATGATGTTGAAGCGTCACGGTAACCTCTAGTGCCATCGTTTAGCTGTGGTGCTTCTTTATCAAACACATTGTTCACACCTAGTACAAACTTACCATTCCATTCATGGTTATATGATACTTGGATATTGTGTTTAATATAGCTTGGAATATCAGCTAAATATGTTACACCATACTCTTCATTACCTGAGTCTTGGTCGCCTATGTAGTATGTAGTCCATGCTGCACCAAATGCATCATTTGTCCAATCAAAGGTAACATTACCACGAAGCTCTGGGTACTCTTGCAGACCAGCATAATCAAACGCATCAGCGCCTTTTTCTGTTACTTCTTCAAAGTCGCTTACATAACTTAGCTCACCTTTAAGAGCGAAATTACCAATGCTAGACTCAAACATATAAGCTGTTTTAAAATCAAAACCTGACGTTTCTAAACTCGCCATATTTTGGTCAAAGCTGTACATTACATCAATACGACCTGTGTTTGGATCGCGAACCACTGCAGGGTTAGAACCATTGTCTTGCTCGTCTTTTAATAGGCGCTCAACACTTACAGCTGCAATTCTGTTTTCTAACTTAATATTATAGTAAGAAAGCTCTACAGATAAGTCATCTGTTACATTCCAAACAAAACCTGTTGTAAATGATTCACCTTCTTCTGGCTCAAGATCTGGATTACCACCAAACCAAGTCTTATGTTGCTGTGAAGCATTTGGGTTACAGTAAATAGCATCAGAACCTGCATTGCCTTGCGTATCACACCAAATTGTATCGTAAGCTTTTTCGAAGCTTAATGCCTGACTAGAGAACATTTCGCCCATGTTAGGTGCACGGAACGATTCACCCCAGCTAGCTCGAACTAATAGCGCATCAGAAGGACGCCATGCAACACCAATTTGAGGGGCAACGTTATCGAATGTTCCTGATACAAATTGTGAACCAACGTCACCTTCTTGCTCGTATTTGTCATATCGAACAGCTGCTTTAATATCAACATTGTATGGTAAGTTTACTTGTAGCTCTGAATATACAGATGTTCTGTCACGCTCTGCATTAACATCATCACCACCTGAACCACCTGACACTCGACCAGAGGCCGATTGAGGGTCGCTCATTTGTTCAAATTCTACTTGCTCAAATTCAGCACCAACTACACCAGCAATAGAAACATCACCATTATCAAACAATAATGTAGATGCTACCGTATCAAATTGAGTACTTGTAAAACGAGCTTGATACACACCTGTATGAGCAGCTTGACCATACAAATCCTTCATGCTGCTATCCCAGTCAGCAAAGCTCATTCCTGATGTGTTAAATATATCATACTCACCACTATCAACTAGCTTTTGAACAACATCATCATTTATAAGGTTTGTATTAAATGAATTAGTTGTAGAACGGCTGTGTTGTACATTAAATTCCCAGTCAATACCATTTGCAACATCTACAAAACCGACTAAACCACCCAAGAAATCAATACTATTAATTTCAGTACGAGTATCTCGCTCACCAATGTTAGCTGAGCGCATGTATAGAGTTAAATCTTCGCCTACAGGGTTTAGAGGATTATCAGCCAACATAGTTGGTTGGTTTGTAGATACTGGTGTACCTGCATAGCGAGAATCAGTTTCAGAAAGTGATGCACTCGCGCGACCGCGGAACTTTAAGTTATCAGTGAATTCATAATTGAAATTTGAAAGCATTGAGTTCTGAGTAGTATCACCAAATAACTTGGTTACTGCACCATAGTTATATAAACAACGAGTGCCTCCATCAACCGTGTTATTTGATTCTGCACACATAGTAGGGCTTGTAACCCAACCACTAGCACCATTACCATTTGGAACTGAGCTAAATGACGAATAATCAGCATAAGTCTCATCATTTAATTTCCAAATATCTCTATCGAATACTGATTCAGCATCATAATATTCATAAGTTAATGTAATATTACCCTTCTCACCAGAGTAACCTGTACTTACGTTAAAACGATTTGTATCACCACCTTCAGCACTAGGTAGTTCAGTATCATATGAAAAACTTAATCCGTTAAAGTCTTTTTTTGTAATAATATTAATAACACCTGCAACAGCATCTGAGCCATATACAGCAGAAGCACCTTCGCGAAGAATCTCAATTCTTTCTACGATCGCCATTGGAATACGAGAAGTATCCGCAGCTGCGCCTGAAGAAGAACTTGTACCAGGCATACGGCGACCATCAAGTAACACTAATGTGTACTCAGCCCCAAGGCCACGCATGTTTATATTACTTGTTGCTGCAGCACCGTTACCGTAACCTGACATACCACGCCAAGAACCAAAGCTATTTACAGAAGTGTTATTTAAAACATCAGCAACTGATGCTTCACCTGATAATTGTAGATCTGCAGCTGTAATAACAGTTACTGGTGATGATGTTTCCATATCAACTTGTTTAATGCGAGATCCAGTTACTTCTATACGTTCAACTTTTTCTTTTTCCGCAGCCATAGAGCTTACAGAAAAAGCTGCTGTAGATGCCGCGCCAAAAGCTATCGCTAAGCGAACCGCTTTCGAGATTTTATTATTTAACATTGGATTACCCCTAGAATATTTTTTAATTATTTTGTTTTCAAAACGGTCTGCAATTAATCACAGTACCTATTTCGGTTTGAATAGTAGGCCCAACTCGAGCAAAAGGTCAACACTTTGACAACGAAAAAAAACATTAATTTACAACAACTTAAAGAAACAAAAAACTAACACGTTGCGATATTATCACCATTAACCAAAGAGCAATACTCCACTTTTTGGAGTTATGCTAATAAAATGAAATTAAATGTAAGCAAAACTTGAAAGTAAATTAACATTTGTAGATTATGGTGTTCCTAACAAACAAAGGAATTGCTATGAAAACTCACCTCGTATGTATTTTAATACTCACTATCTCATTCTCGGCTTTCGCTGACTTAAAAGAACTTCCGGAAGAATTTTCAGATTTTAGTTTAAATAGAGATATTACTGTCTCATATGATGACTTAGATACTCTTTTAAGTTTTACTGTAATTGATACTGGAGCATCAGATCGTTCCAAACTAAATTCTCAAGCCTCCATCGGTACAAGAATGAAGTCGCATAAAAATAACGACACAGCATTAGAAGCAAATCGTTTCTTCTTTGAAGAAGTAACAAAATCAGAGATTAAAGACGGTTTTTATAAGATCAGAGTTAGCCTAGAAAGTCTGCCAAATGAAATCTCACTTAACGAACTCAGCCTTGATGAGCAACTTGCTTATTGGTTAAACCTTTACAATACAGCCATGTTAGAAAAACTGATCACACACTATCCTATTCGCGATACAGAAGATTTACTCTTTGGCAGCAATTCAATTTTAGAGGATGAGTTTTTAAATGTTGCTGGCCATAAACTTTCTTTAAACGACATACAACAAAATATTGTTTTTAAAAAGTTTGGTATAAAAAAACCAATAGTTATGTATGGGTTTTATCAAGGAAATATAGGAAGTCCTAACATTCGTGCCGAAGCATATAAAGGAAACAAGGTTTATCATCAATTAGTTGAAAACGCTGAAGAATTCGTCAATTCAAATAGAGGAACTAGTATCAAGCGAAAAAATCGCCTTTATGCCTCTAAGTACTATGAGCAAGTTAAACCATTATTCGAAAACTTCGAGAAAGATTTACGAGAGCACCTAAAAGACTATGCAAACCCGCCAATGAGCTCTGATATAAAATATGCTAAGAGCTTTAAAATAGGTATTGAAGATTGGAGAATCACTGATATTTATGGCACAGAGCGAAAGTTTGGTGGCGCAGCGTCAACAAATCCTGCCGCCATGCTCAATGCTGTTGCAAATAACTCATCAAAACCAATAGGAGCTGATGGCGCAGGTTCAGGACTAGGTGCTGTTAACATAAGCTTTTTATCTAATTCTATTTCGGAGAAAACGATGGACTTTGGCCGCTTTTCTCCAGAAATGCTCGAAAAAATTAGAGCTCTCAAGCTAAAAGAAACTGATAATAGTGGCTCTGTAAAAATAAAAGACCTTTAATAAATTTTATTATTTAACTTTAAAAAACACCCTGTTAACATGGTACGAAAAATAGGGTGTTTTATGTCTAACTTTCTTAACTCTGCGCTCGCTGCTTATAATTCACGCCAATATAACCAAGCTATTCTTTTTTTAAACAAATGTGATATTAAAACTGTTGATTGGTATATTTTACTTGCCGCTACATATAGCGCACTTAACCAAAATGAAAATGCCGAACAAACATATTCTTACGCAGTAAATAAGTTTCCTTCATCCCTCCCTCTAATTGAAAACTATACAAACTTGCTGTGCAGAACTGCTAAACATTCGTTATGTTTAAACTTTTTAAAAAAAACAAGGTATTTGGCATTAAGCAAAAAGGTATCTCTGAATTTTATAGAAAGCTTGATCAAAACCAACCAGTTGTTACAAGCAAAAAAGGAACTTTCTAAAACCGTATCTGATGAAACCTTAAAAGAGAGATATCACTGGTTAAAGCTTGAATTACTAGAACGTTTGGGTGACTTAGAATTAGTTGAAAGCTATTACCTCTCTTTACCTGCCGATTTAAAAAATCAATTTTTATTTAAATATAAACGTGCTTGTAATTTTCGCAATATGGGTAAATTCGACAATGCTTTAGATATATTTTTAATGCTAAGCGATAAGCAGAACAAGTATAGCCCCGAGGTTAACTTTTTGATTGGCTGTACTTACTATGATTTACTAAAGTTTGAGCTCTGTGAGCAGTATTTAAAACGATGTCTTGAACAGGCTCCTAACTATATACCTGCGCATGAGTGTTTAAATAAATTATACTGGGATCGTGCAAACAAATCAGCCCTTATGAGCTCCTACAATAGTACATTCTTAAATCATGCTAAAAACCCACAACTAGTTCAATCACAACTAGCTCAGCTTTTACATTTTAAAGATTTTAATCAAGCCCTTGATGTATCTTCACAAGCAATTAGGCTCTTCCCTGATAACTTAGACATAAAACATGCTCATGGCATCATTTTAGGTAAGCATGGGCAAAGTGATAAAGCATTCATTATATTAGATGAGCTTGTATCACAGGCTCCCCAATCAGCAAGATATAGTGTAGATTTGGCAAACTACTGTATTGAAAATTTTGAATATAAAAAAGCAATACTGCACTTAAATACTGCAGTTAAACACAACCCTTTTAATCAAGAAATCTGGGCTTATTTATCCACAGCTTGGCGCTTAGCTAAAGACGATAAATATCATTGGTTAACTAATTACGATATGTTTGTTAAAACAATGGCTCTACCTACGCCTAAAGGCTACAAGTCGTTTGACTCTTTTGGGAAGGAACTCAAGGAACTATTACTTACTTTACACACTAAAGAACAAGACCCGCTTGATCAAAGTGTTCGAAGAGGAAGTCAAACTGAAGGACACTTACTCTATCGCTCAAATACGTTACTCTCATTATTTAAGCAGTCAATGGAGTCATGTATATCTACTTACTTAAATGATTTACCAGCAGATAGTATGCACCCATTAACGGCAAGAAATAGCCTAAACTTTACTGCCAAAGGCAGCTGGTCAGTAAAACTAGAAAATGGAGGATATCATGCCAATCATATTCATCCTCACGGTTGGTTGTCAGCACCCAGCTATATTTCTATACCTGATGAAATGAGTAAAAATGATCCACTTAAAAATGGCTGGTTAAAGTTAGGAGAAACATGTCTTGATCTAGGAAAAAGAGAATCAATAGATCGCGAGATATGCCCTGAAAGTGGACAAATTATCATTTTTCCTAGCTATATTTGGCATGGCACAAATGAGCTTAAAAGCGATAGACCTCGCTTAACAATACCTAGCGATATTATGCCAATTGGTTAATCTAGTTGATTGAAATTCAAACTAGTGCTATAAAAATAAACAAAAACAAAGGATTGATCATGATAAAATGCTTGCTACTTATAATCGCTATTGTTTTTATTCCAGTGAAAGCTGAAGAATTCTCTTTACCCGAAGAGTTTTCAGATTTTGGCTTAAATAGGGATATAAGCATATCTTATGAAGACCTAGACCAACTTCTAGAGTTAACCGTTATTGACATGGGTTTATCTGATAGGACTATTCTAAAACCAATAGTAGGTAATGGCACAAGGTTACGGTCTAATAGAGACAGAGATACGGCTTTAGAGGCTAACCGCTTTTATTTCGAAGAAGTTGTAAAATCGGATATTAAGCTAGGTTTTAAAGTAATTCGCCAAAGCCTAGAAAAAGTACCTGAAGAAGTCCCTTTAAACGCATTAACCTTAGATGAGCAATTAGCTTATTGGCTAAACTTATATAATACAGCCATTATTGAAAAGTTAATTGAACATTACCCAGTTCGAAATGCAAAAAAATTACTCGAAGGGGAAAACTCAATACTAAACGATAAATTTATAAATGTTTCAGGTCATACCTTGTCACTTAATAATATTCAACATGATATCGTTTTTAAGAAATTTGGGAATAAGAAAATAGTAATGTATGGCTTCTATCAAGGGATAATCGGAAGTCCGAATTTACGTAACGAAGCTTACACAGCTGATAAGGTATATAAACAACTTTCAGGTAATGCTGAAGAGTTTGTAAACTCCAACCGAGGCGTTCAAGTTAAAAGAAATCGTCTAAACGTTTCTATTTTTTATGATCAAGCAAAAATTTTATTTCCTGACTTTGAGAACGATCTACTAAAGCATATTTTAAACTATTCTGATTCTTCTATTAACTCACAAGTAGAAGATTCGGAAGAATTAATTCTAGCTATTGAGGACTGGAATGTAACCGACATATACGGCACTGAGCGCTCATTTGGTGAGGGTAATGCCACCAACAAAGCGGCCTTACTAAATGCCGTAGCAGCCAATAGTAACGTGCCTGGTGTAGGCGCTATGAACCTTAGCTTCCTAAGCGATATGTTATCCTCTAAAGTTAGCTCTCAATCTCGCTTTTCACCTGCAGTATTAGACAAAATTAATCAGCTTCGTCTCAAGAAAAAAATCAATAGTAGTAGTGTT
This sequence comes from Pseudoalteromonas sp. SG43-8, assembly GCF_014164245.1. NCBI lineage: Bacteria > Pseudomonadati > Pseudomonadota > Gammaproteobacteria > Alteromonadales > Pseudoalteromonadaceae > Pseudoalteromonas > Pseudoalteromonas sp. SG43-8. The sequence continues at coordinate 31,500 of NZ_JACJEX010000007.1, forward strand.
AAAATAAAAGACTTACCCACTAAATAATTAAATTGTATTCAGCGCTCTATTGAGTGCTGAATACTCTCAGTGATTAATCTAATACATTATTAAACTCTTCAAAATCAGAAATAGATAAGCTTTCTTTAATATATCTACTGAAATTTTTATATCTTCCCGATGAAGATGTATAAAGAGGCTTTCTCACCTGCCAAACACTAGCAGTACTTACAATATTTTTTTGTTGATGAAATAAACCGCTTTCACCTTGATATTTTACGCCTAAAAATTCGAACAGAGGCAATAATACCCCCTCGGGCTTTGAAACAAGTTCATCATAATTGACTGTAAAAATATCATTAGGATACTTTTTTAGCCAATGTGCTTTAACACGCTGCTGCGCTTTATGATAGTGCACTGTATCATTCAGTGCGGTCGCATAATTCAAACTTGGGCCTAAATGTTGAAAGTAAGCTGATAAACTGTTATCTCTAATATCGCGCTGTGTCCAAATAACTTTTGCTTCAGGGTACATCATTTTAATTATATCAATGTATAAGTAGTTCTCAGGCCGTTTATCAGTAACAAGACTACTTTTTCCCGCTCTTAACTTTAATTCTTTCTCATAACCTTGCTGAAATAATGTTGAGTTAACCGTGCTTGACAGCACTTTAGGCTTATCAATTAGATTGAATAGTTGCTTATGCAAGTAATCAATCTCTCCTCCATTACTAATCACCTCAGAAGTGCAAATGATTTGTTCTATTAAGGTTGAACCAGACCTAAACATGCCACAAATAATAATTGGAACAATATCGCCAGTCTTACTTTTTACGTTACTAAGCTCTCTTGCTAGTGTGCTACTTACTTGATGTTCGATATCAACTCTGTTGTATTGCGGGATATATTTTCGATTAAAACTATTGGCTTTAGTATAATAAGACCATGATTTTTCATAATCTTTGCTATCGTCAAAGGCTTTCCCAAGCGCATAATACATATCAGCTTTTAATACATCATCTTCTGTAGCTTCTAAAATAGATAGGCTTTTTAGTTCGTATTCTAACGCTTCTTTTTTATTAAATGTTTGTATATCAGCAATTCTCGCATGCGCCAGACCATATAAAGGATTTATCTTTAATACCTGATTAAAGCTCTTTAAACAGTTTTGCTTATCACCAAGCTGCTCATATATATTAGCAAGATTAAAATAGGCATTAATTTTATTTGGTTCAACTGTAATTGCCTGCTGTAAATAATTAGTCGCAGTCCCATAATCAATTAAAAGCTCAGAGTAGACGGATGCTAACTCCACATAAGCGGTATATATGTCGTGATAACCAAGCTCGATAGCTGCTAAGAAAGATGTACTTGCAAGAGTACCTTTGCCATCTTTTTTTGCCATTTCACCCAATTGAAAATATGACATTGCGCTATCCGGTACTATTTCAGTGTATTTTTTAAGTAAGTCTATTGCTAAAGAGAATTCATTACTGGCGGCATATAACTGACAAAGAGTATTTACATAATCGAATTTTTTGGGGGCTATTGAAATGAGTCTTCTACAAACTTCCTTACTTTTTAGTAAATCTCCTTCATTCATAGCTACTTTAAACAATACAGCTAAAGCTTGCTCATTAACTTCAGGGTTGTCGCATAAACCTTCTAGGGTTGCTTTTCCTGCCACAATCTTTCCACTATTCAATTGCTGTATTGCAAACAGTAAACTTTCTTTTACCGATTTCATTTTTTCCCCATAAAAAAAGCGAGCCTAAGCTCGCTTAATATACATTAATTAATTCAAATTAGAATTTTAATGAAAGGCTCGCATGGAAGTAACGACCTAACGAATCGTAGTAACCAGCAATAGCATTTGCGTTTGTTGATAATGAACCACCAACTAGAGGTGCCTCTTTATCCATAACGTTGTTAACACCTACTAATAAAGACGTGTAATCATTAATAGTAAATGTACCTTTAAGGTCAATATAGCTTTGTGAGCTAATACCGTCGTCTTGTACTAATGTATCAGCACCAGTGTAATCGTTTACACCGCTGAAGAAACGCCATTTAGCAGTAGCTCTCCACCAGCTGCCCGTGTCGTAGCTAGCAGATACAACATGACGCCATTCTGGTTGAGGGAAACAACCGTTATCTAATGAGTCAACACAGTCATATACTTCACTTACACCAGGAATATTATCAAATTCCTTAGTTAACATGTAGGTACCAATGATACTAGTTTTTAATGTACCTTCAGCAATTTCCATATCGTAGTTTGCGCTTAAATCGATACCTTCGTAATGGATATTACCTAAGTTAGTATTTGTAGCAACAACTTGGCCAGAACCTATCCAAAGGCTACCACTACCAGGTGTACGGTCTACGTTATCACAAAATACAGCCGCGCCGCTTTTACCACATTGTGTAACTAGAATTTCTGGGTCAATATTACCAATCGCGTCTTCAAGTTCAATATCCCAGTAATCGATTGAGAAGTTGAAGTTTTCAAATGGGTTACCAACAACACCTAAAGTAATAGTATCAGCAATTTCTGGAGATAAATCTGGGTTACCACCAAACAGAGCATTATATTGATCCGCAGGGCTCTTACCTACATTGCCGTACTGACTTGCAGAAACACCTGTATTTGCACACTCAGCAGCTGTTAGGCTTGGTGTACCAGCACATGGATCAGTACCGGCCCATAAACCAGTGCTTTGTTGAGCGAATAGCTCACCATTGTTTGCTGCACGAACTGCACGGTTGTAGCTTGAACGAATTTTCCAATCGCCTGTTACATCCCAGTTCATTGCCACTTTATAAGTCGGCTCAGCACCTGAAGTGCTATAATCTGACCAACGGTAGCCTAATTCAACAAGTAAACTTTCAACTAACGGTAAATCTTCAACGATTGGCAGGCTAAGCTCACCAAACACTTCACGTACTTGATAACCACCATTTAAACTCTTAGTAGTACCACCTTGGCCTAGTAATAGACCTTGTGCATATACTTCATCAGCTGTTCTACTGAATGTTTCTTCACGATACTCTGCACCAAATACTGCAGCAACTGGGTACTCTGAAGATGGAAGTGAGAAATCGAATTCGCCAGTAACAAAACCACTTACAATCAATTGCTCAGTAACACCGTTCAAGATTGCCGTACCAGTAAGTGACTGTGCAGCTTCTTCTGTTACACCATCAAACTGAAAAACATCGTACGGAATACAACCAGAAGTCGCGCTACAATCTTCACCATTTGCTGATAAAGCGGTGATTATACGCGGACCAAAGAAATCATTTTCATATGCTGAAGAAGATGAAGTTGAACCGTATTGAGCAAATGCTTCGTAAGACCAAAGGTCGTTAATTTCGCCTTTACTACCTAATACTAAACGGAAAGAGTTATGTTCAAGGCTGTCTGCACGAGGGCCACCTTCAACGTTACGCTTACCAATATAAGTTGCAAACTGATCACCAGAAGTCAATCCAAAGCGCTCAGTTAGTTGTGCACGTTGTGTATCATTTAATAATGGGCTATCAAAATCAATTGAGTAATTATCATTAAAGAACGTACCAGACTCAGCAATCTGCGCTGTAGTGCGGTTACGCATAAACATTGCTTCCATGAACGGACGGAAGCTATCATTGATTTCGTAGTTAGCAAACATACCTAATGTATGACGTTCATCAGGACGCATAAAGTGGTTAATTGGCGCGTAGTTATATGTATTACCAACTGAAGGAATAAAGCTGCTATCTTGACCTAGAGTCCAGTATTCGTACTGGCCTTCACCAAAGTCTACAACACCGTCAGCGTTAGGAGCTGAGATATAAAAGTTAGGGTTAACAGCATTACCTGAACCACCACAAGCTGTACCAGCAGCATTTAGAGCACAAGATGAGTAGTCACGTGCACCTTGGCGTAATTCATTTTGTCTGTTGTAAGTAAAGTAAGCTACTGCATGACCCCTACCACTATCAAATGCACCACCTAGAGTCGCTGCAAAATCAAATGACGCGCCATCAAGACCCGTATTACCTTCTTCATATTCAAAGCCAGCATCATCCATTAGGCCTTGCATGTATTCATTATCGTTATTATGTTGGTAAGCAGTTGTACCTACATTAACTTCAAAACCCTCAAACTGATCGTTCATTACAAAGTTTACAACACCAGCAACAGCGTCTGCACCGTAAGTAGATGAACCACCACCAGTCATTACATCTACGCGTTTAATTAGCGCAGCAGGAATTTGGTTAATATCAGCTGATTGTGTGTAGATACCACCAGCTTGCATACGACGACCGTTTACAAGAACAAGAGTACGCTGAGGGCCCATACCACGTAAATCAAGGGTTGCAGTTCCCGAAGCACCATTTGATTGGAAAGAAGTATTAGACGCTTCTAGTTGCGGTAAGCTATTCATCATGTCTTCAACACGAGTAAAACCTGCAACAGCAATTTCTTCAGCAGTTGTTACTTGCACTGGGCTAGCTGTTTCCATATCTGTACGTTTGATACGTGAACCAGTAACTTCAATTCGTTCAACCTTATCAACTTTTTCTTCATCAGCAGCAAACGAACTTGCTGAAAAAGCAGCTGTTGAAGCTGTACCGAAAGCTATCGCTAAGCGAACTGCTTTTGAAACTTTATTATTTAACATTTGATTCTCCCAGAATACTTTATATTTTTTATATTTTTTGCTTGATTACCATTTGTTAATAAATGGTAATCATACGTTATGATAATACCAGCAACACAACGTGGTCAACATAAAATTAACTTATTGTTAATTACCAACACTTTCAAAGCTAAAGCATTACAATTTTAAAATCAAAAAATTTACATTGGTATTATTAAATAGCGCCATTACTGCATTAAGGGAAATTATAAAAAAGGGGGGATTGAATTCACAAAGGTTAACTTTTAGCTCACGGTAACTTAAAAGAGAGAGGTTTGAGAGCTCTTTGATAGCGTCACTTCCATAGCACTAAAAATCATTTCGGCTATTGGGTCTAATTGTTTTTTTATATACAAAGGATAATTCAGTCTTTTATTTGTATCACTGAGCTCTGGTCCATCAAATGTGTAAACATACTCTATAATTTGCCCTCGTTTCACCTCAAAGTTTGGGTTCTGGGCTTTATATTTTTTAACTGCTTGGACATGTGGTGGAATATTCTTTTTATATTCAGTTAAATTTTGTCCTAACCTTTTTCTATAAATTAATTTATCGTCAAATTCTCCATTTTGTAAACGCCTAGAGTAAGAATTAACTAACTCCTCTAAAAGGCTTATTTTATAGTCACTACTGAACAAAGCTTCAAACAACTCTACTTGAAACTCTTGAGCGAACTCAGTCCAATCACTTCGAACTGCTTCAACACCTTTAAATACTAGCTCATTGTGATTTTTATTAATTTTTTGACCTACATATCGTTTTTTAGAGCCCATCGTTTTCCCCCTAATTGTAGGCATAAAAAAAGGACTGTATAAGGTTTCAAATTCAATTTCCAAAAAGCTCTCTAAGTCGTGCTTCTGACTAATTTCTTGTACCCACTGTTGATTGATATTAATAGCTAATTGTTTACCAATTTCATCGCATTGAAGCGTATTCAAACCGTCATCCAAAGTAATGAATATTGAATCTGTATCGCCATAAATTACATTGTACCCACACTCCTCTATCCATTTTTTTGTGGTTTGCATTATATCGTGCCCACGTAGTGTGATTGAACTTGAAAGACGTGGATCGTAAAAGCGACACCCCCGAGAACCAAGCACTCCATATAAGCTATTCATAATAATTTTTATAGCCTGCGATAACATAGGTTTTTGGCTATCTTTTGCTTCTTGTCTTGTTATTGATAGAGTTTTTATAAGGGCTGGTAAATGATTTTTATGTCTTGAAAAAAGTGCATTATTATATCCTGGAATTGCATCTTTTGGATTGAGCAACCCCTCAATTAAACCAAGAGGGTCTATACAAAAAGTACGCATAATTGATGGATATAAGCTTTTAAAGTCGAGTACAAGTACATTTTTATAAAACCCCGGTTTTGAAGACATTACATACCCTCCAGGACTATCAAAACTTAAGCCATGATCTCCTAAATTAGGTGCAACATAACCACTTCGGTGAAGTAAGGGCAGATAAAGGTTAACAAATGAAGCGACTGAACCGCCCATTCTATGAAGTTCAAGCCCCGTTAATTGACTCCTAACAACAGCAAAATCAAGTAAATTTAATTTGTTAAAAATACGTAGCACCAGTACGCAATCTTGTCTATTGTATTTCGCAAGGGATAACTTATCATCATTAAATTGGCGTTCAATTTCTGCTAACTGGTCACTTGAACTGATGAACTTTTTCTCACCAAGCTCCTTAGCAGCTACATTTGACAGGCTAAAGCTATCATAGTGGTAGGTCGCATTTTTTAACGTGTCTATACCGTCTATAACAACTCTTCCTGGTATAGTTAATCGAGTATAATGGCCTACTCGTAATTTTATTTTTTCGTTATTACGTCCAAGACGCAATTCTATACCTAGAGTTTCAGCTCTGGAGTGAAGAACAGAAAAATCAAACTCAATGACGTTCCAACCAATAATAAGATCTGGATCTGTTTTTGCTATAAAGTGCTGTAATTTTTGTAAAAGATCGATTTCATCAACACACCATATTATTTCAATTGCATCACTATATTTAATAGGACTGCCAATCATTAATACACAATCAATACCATGACCGACCAAACCAATGGAAAATAATACCCCTTCTCCATTGCACTCGATGTCTAAAGAAACTGTTTTAAACTTAGGATTTACATCTGGGTTATTTTTAAATTGGCAATTGGTTAACAGCCTATATCCGTCTTTTTGTGTAATATCTCCTCTCACCCATGTGGAGCCTTTAATAAATCGCTCCATTAAAAAGCGATCTATAGGGCGTATGTCATCTTCGTATGTCACAATGCCCTCTGCGCTTAGAGCTTTTAACGCATTGTAGTAATGTTTAAGTGATTTAAAGTAGCAACCAGCCACAGTCCCCTGCTGAAAATCTTTTAATTCTACAGGGACAATTTCAAAAGAAACATCTGAGAGCCGCAGTACTTTTTCTACCGTCGCTTTATCCTTTAACTTGATAAAAAAAACAACTGACTCTGGTAAGCTAATTGCTTTTAATGGCCCTTTTTCAGTTAAAAGCCAAATAACAAAACTTACGCCCAAAGGTGAATCAACTGTTTCTGTAGAGAGAATAAACCCCGAGTCTAAGTGCATTAATGAAATAAGCCTTGTAATAAAAAACGACAAAAATAAAATTTGTAAAGCAGGTTATATTTTATTTCTTTCTAAGTTAGTCTTAAGAAAAAATAATATGAGCATTCAATGAGCCCTTCTGAAATTATCCAACACGCTAATAATCTCCTTCAACAAAACAAGCTTCAACAAGCCAAAAAAATAATATTATCTTTAATTCAAACTGCACCAGAGCACCATCAAGCTTGGCAAGTATTAGCCCAAGTACATCGACAGTTAAAAGAGCAAGAGCAATACCAACATGCCATTAAACAATATGAGATGATTGCTTGGTTTAACCAACGTTTAGATAAAGCGAATCAGCATCTATTAAACAAAGAATTAAAACCAGCAGAAAACATTGCCCATGAGTTGCTCAAGCTTGTAGCGAATGAATACCGTGTTTTAGTGTTATTAAGTAAAATAGCTTTTCAGGCAAACGACTTACAAACGTATTTGGCTATTACTTCTCATAATATAAATATAAACAGCACAAAATCAGCCGCTTATGATGCGCACATTGAAGCATTATTTAATACAAAGCAATATTTAGAACTAATCTCTTTTTATAATAGGTCGACCAAATTAGTTACTTTACTACCACAATCCCAAAGTCTACTCGCTGCTGCCTATGTAAAAATGATGGACTTCAAAAATGCATCTCTAAATTACCAATCTTTGTTAAATAAAAATTATTACCCCGCATATTGCAATTTAAGACTTGGAAACATAGAAAAGATAATTGGCAATAACCAAAGTGCTATTGCGTACTATTGCAAAACAATAGAACTAGCTCCCCATATCGGCGAAGCCTATTGGAACTTAGCAAACTTAAAAACATATACTTTCACTCAGCTCAATATAGCTATTTTAGAACAGCAGATAACAATAGACTCAAATAAATTAAATAAAGCACAACTTCACTTTGCTTTAGCTAAAGCATACGAACAACATAGCCGGTACGAAGATGCCTTTTTGCAGCTAAGAATAAGTAACGATTTACAAAAGTCACTTACCCCTTACATTACTAATGACTTTAATGAGCGCTGTAAAAAATACCTAACCAAAAAAGTAGCCAATACAGTACATACCTCAACCGAAAATGAAGTCCAGCTAATATTTATTGTAAGCTTGCCAAGAAGTGGCTCTACACTTATTGAGCAAATACTGGCATCGCATAGCCATGTTGACGCTAGCTATGAATTATCAGAAATCAATTCTATTGCTGTAGAGTTAGAAAACCTTCAGATAAAAAGCAAAGTACCTTATAAGCTAAATAGTTTGACTCAAGATCACTTGGCAAAATTAGCCAAACGCTATTTAAAATTCATTGAACCTTTTCGCAATAACAAGCCTTATTTTATTGATAAACAACCAGTCAACTTTCAACATATTGCTCTTATCAAAACTTTATTTCCTAGTGCAAAAATAATCGATGTACAACGAGATAAAAAAGCGACTGCATGGAGCCTTTATAAGCACTCATTTTCACAAGGCCATAGTTATAGCTACGATCAGGAAGATTTAGCTCACTACATGAATGAATATTATAAGCTGATGACACATTGGCATAGCGTATATCCTGACGAAATATATACAATTAATTATGAAAGCTTAATAAACAACTTCACTGAAACGGTTAATGATTTATTTGAACATTGCAATTTAGTAGTAGAGCAAGCGTGCTATGAGTTTTATAATAATCAACGTCCTGTTTTAACTCCCAGTTCAGAACAAGTACGTAAGCCAATTTACAAAGAAGCGCTGACTGATTGGAAAAAATATGCAAATCATCTAACGCCACTGCTTAATAGGCTAAATTAGTAAACAAGCTGCTTGTAGTTACACTCTTATAACTCTAAAATCCATAGCACTGTAATTATATACATACTTTAGGTAAATCATCCCATGCTTTCTGACTCACTAAAAAAAACAATTAGGCAAGTACACCAGCATGTGGCTAGTAACCTAAAAGATTATCGCCCTCGTAGCAGTCAAAATTATCTTGTAGCCGAAATAGCAAAAACATTAGCCGGTGAATATCATAAAAAGCAGCGCATTTGCGTAATTGAAGCAGGCACTGGTACCGGTAAGTCTCTTGCCTATTGTTTAGGCGCGTTGCCTCTTGCCTTAGCGCAAAAAAAGAAGTTAGTTATTTCTACCGCAACCGTTGCACTGCAAGAACAATTAATAGCAAAAGAGCTCCCATTTTTTAAAAAGCATTCAGGCCTCGACTTTAAATTTGATTTGGTAAAAGGTCGCCATCGTTATATTTGTGCCCACAAATTACATAATGCTGTAAACGGCGATAGCCAAACACAAATGGACTTTATGCCAACGCTTACTTCACCATTGAGCGCAATGGAAACCAAGTGTTTGAATGAGCTATATAACGCCTATGTGAATAAAAAATGGCAAGGCGATAGAGACAGTTGGGCCGATACTGTACCCGATAGAGTGTGGAACTTAATAGCGTGCGATAAACATTCATGCCAGCGCCAAATGAAGGCTCATCAAACGTGTCCGTTTCAGCTTGCTCGTAATCAATTAATGCAAATGGATGTACTGGTAATTAATCACTCTTTATTACTTGCTGATTTAGACTTAGGCGGCGGTAAAATTTTACCCGAGCCCGACAACACCATTTATGTAATTGATGAAGCGCATCATTTAGCACATATAACACGCGACTTTTCATCAGCTGCTGCCACAATAAAAGGTACAATAGAATGGCTTGATAAGCTCACCAAGTTTAGCGGAAAAATGGCAAAGGTTTTAGTGGGGCAAAGAGCCATTGGCCAAAACTTTAAACTTTGCGACAGTATTAATGACGCGAATAAAGATTTAAAAGTAGTTCGCGATATTCTCGATAATGCTGACTTTGAATATTCGAAAGACGATACTTATCGCTTTGAGCACGGTGAAATTCCACAATCGCTGCACAGTAAAGCAAAAGACATAAGCGAAGCCACGCAAGATGCGCTGCGCTGTTTAAACAAAATGCACGACACCCTTACCCAAGATGTAAGCGACGGCGACATAAAACCTTACGTTGCCGACCCAATACTAGGCGAAAGCGGTCAATACATAAACCGCTTAGAGCAACTAAACAAACTATGGTTTAGTTACGCAAAAAAAGGCGAAGGTGCTCCCCATGCACGGTGGATAAAACGTCTTGAATATAAAAGCCATCACGACCACTTATTAAGCGACTGCCCTATCGAGGTCGGTTACTACCTAAAAGATAAATTGTGGCGAGAATGCGCGGGCGCTGTTTTGTGCTCTGCTACATTAAGTGCACTGGGCTCATTTGATCACTTTGCTTACGAAACAGGGCTTGCTAAAGAAGAGGGCGTTAAATTTATTAAAGTACCTTCTCCTTTTGATTACCCAAAACAAGCCACTTTACGTATTCCGGTATCTAAAGTAGAACCTACCGATAAAGACTTTAGTGATCACCTAGCTAAAACTTTACCAGAGTACCTAAATGATAAAAAAGCGAACCTTGTACTATTCGCTTCTTACTGGCAAATGGACCACGTAACAAAGTTTCTTAGAACAAAAGGTTTTAACTTATTAGTACAAGGTGAGATGTCGCGAGAAGCATTGCTTAAATTACACACTAAAAATGTAGACGAAGGCAAAGGCAGTATTTTATTTGGAACACAAAGCCTTTCAGAAGGTCTTGATTTACCTGGTAAATATTTAGAGAACTTAATAATCACTAAAATTCCGTTTGCTGTACCTACTTCGCCGATAGAAGAAGCGCAAGCAGAATTTGTACAAAGCAAAGGTGGTAACCCGTTTTTAACGATTACCGTGCCAGACGCCGCAAAGAAATTGGTACAAAGCTGTGGTAGACTGCTGCGAAAAGAGAGTGATGAAGGCTGTATTACTATTCTCGATAGACGCTTAGTGACTAAGCGATACGGTAAAGCCATGCTCGACACCCTACCACCTTTTAAAAGACAAATAGATTATTAATGTTTGAACTCGCACTCGATCCAACAACCTGGGCTGTTTTATGTGCTGTTGCACTTGCCGCAGGTTTTATAGACGCTATCGCCGGTGGCGGTGGCATGTTAACTGTACCCGCTTTATTAACTGCTGGCTTACCTCCACATTTAACATTAGGCACCAATAAATTAGCGGCTAGCTTTGGCTCGTTAACGGCAAGCTATACATACTATAAAAAGAACTTATTTAGTCCTAAGTTTTGGGCAGCCTCTATTATTGCTACCGCAATAGGTGCATTGATAGGGACTGTTATTGTTGATCATTTAAGTATCGATTTTTTAAACAAACTACTCCCCATTATTATTATTTTAGTTGCTGGCTATAGCTTATTTGGTAATTTAAGTACTACCGAAGGCGATGAACTTCCTAAACTAAACAAAGCGATGAAAATAAAACAATGGCTACAAGGTTTAGCATTAGGCTTTTTTGATGGTTTAGCAGGCCCAGGTACGGGTACATTTTGGACTGCTTCTAATGGTATGCTTTACAAAATGAACCTGCTACTCAACTGTGGTTTAGCGCGTTCAATGAACTTTGTGTCTAACTTTATATCTTTAATTACCTTTGTTGCACTCGGCCATGTAAACTTTTTACTTGGCATAACAATGGGCTTTTTTATTATGCTAGGCGCATGGTTTGGGGCGCATTCAGCAATACGTTTTGGTAGCAAATTTATTCGCCCAGTATTTAATACTATGGTTATACTTTTAGCATTAAAACTAATTTACGAGGCTTACTTTTAATATGCATTCAATGGCTTTAGATAAACTACGTCAACAAGTTGCAACACTAAAACAACAAGCTGAGCAATTTGATAAAGCTAAACTTTTTTCTAAAAATCGCTACATGCAAGCACAACCTAGCTTGTTTGACCGCGCAGTTTTTAGTACCAAAAGCATGAACCTAGTCGATTACGTAATAGAAATAGAAGATGAAGTTTCGAGGTTACCGCCAAGCGAGCATCGCCATGCTTATACCTACGCGCTTGAACGTATTGCAGCTCAAATACAAGCTGTATTCAATGTTATTAAATCTACCCCTATTTGGGTTAAAGAAAACAAAAGCCATTATAAACCACGCCCTAAGCAAACCGTTTATAAGCAAGCTGTGCAAAAAATAATGCAATCATCCCATGAGCTTTACGACGAATTAAAACAAAACCATGAGTTTGAACGCCGTTTAGTGCTCATGATTGAAGAGCGAAAAATGCAAATGGATAAAGCCTCGCCTGCTAAAGCACAAAAGCTTAACCTTGAAATATTAAGCACACACGCTCGATTAGGCCGCTGCAGAAAAGCAATTTCTGCCACCGAAGATAAAATTCAACAAGTAGAAAAACAGCAGCTGCGTTAAGGCGCACTTTACTATGCAGCTTTATTATCATCCATTGTATTCAGACCTTATACTCCCAGAACGCCATCGATTCCCTATTCAAAAGTATAAGTTACTTAAAACCGAAATAGAAAACCTAGGTGTTTCGGCTATTCACTTTCAAGAGCCTAAGAAAGCAACGCCTGCTCAGCTTTCGCTGTGCCATAATCAAACTTATATAGATGACTTTTTAAATGGGACTCTTAGCAATAAAGCCATAAAAAAAATGGGCTTTCCTTATTCAAATGAATTGGTAGAGCGCACATTACTATCAGTTGGGGCAAGCATCCAAAGTAGTGAACACGCGCTAAAACATGGTTTTTCGGCTAATTTAAGTGGTGGCTATCATCATGCATACAGTGATTACGGCAGCGGTTTTTGTATTTTTAATGATTTAGCTATTGCAGCAGCACATTTAATAAATACAAAGCAAGCCGACACTGTTTTAATTTTTGATTGCGACGTACACCAAGGCGATGGCACAGCACAAATCACTCAAAATCATGACCAAATTATTACCTGCTCAATTCATTGTGAGCAAAATTTCCCTCGTAATAAACAGCAATCCACTTACGATTTTGCATTACCCGCTAAAACAACCGACGCTGAGTACCTTGCTACATTAGAGCAAGCACTCGATTTTTGCGTGCGTATTCATAACCCCGATATTATTTTGTATAATGCAGGGGCTGATATTTACACAAAAGACGAGTTGGGCTTGTTTGATGTATCGCTCGATGGCGTATATAAACGCGACTTTTTTACTCTCAACTTTTGTAAGCAACACCAAATCCCACTAATGTGCGGCCTAGGCGGAGGTTATCAGCGTAATTTGAGTTCACTAATTAATGTTCATAAACAACTATTTAAAGCCGCTATCGATTTATAGCAAGCCATAGTATAGACTCAGTTAAACGGATTATTTTAAAGCGGTGGGAATATGCGATTACACGAAGATATACACAACTATTACGAAAAGATTGTAGTCGAGGAAGTTATCAAACTTAAACTTGATGAAAAATATGATGAAGATGTAATGGCTGACTTTTGTTGTACGGTACTAAATCAGCTCCCGCCACGATATATTCGCTACGATGTAGATATGGCGTTTTATTTACCGCAATCAGAACGCATACATATGGAACAACGTGTACAAACAGCAATAAATGTTGCCATCAGCCAAATATCAAAAAAGAAAGAGTTAAATGACAAGCCCACTTGATCAAGCCCCTACACATATTAAACTTGCAGTAGATTTAATTATGATACTAGAGCAACACGATGTTGCTCCAGAAGAAGTACTTAAAGCACTTGAAATAGTTAAAAGCGACTTTGAAAAGAAGTTAGAAAAGTCATAACTCTATTCTATTATTTGTATGTCGTGCTCGGTAACGCTACCTTCGTGCTTAGTGCAATCAATTTTAACTTCACCAAATGTACGCCTAGGCGAAGCTGAACGCCGACAGGTCATATTTTGTGCTTTAACGCCAAATTGCGTTATATACAACTCAACTGTTTCGTCTATTTGTTGTTTTTGCTGCGTAGTCGCTGCACTGTAAAATGCATCGTATTGCGCAGACCAATTCTCAACCCCCGCTTCTTTTGCAACACCTAGCCAGCCCATTCCGAGTTTAGTAGATTGCTCCAAGTATTGGCCTTTTAAAAACATGAATGCCAACGTGTATTGTGCACTTTTATAGCCAAGTGCTGCCGGCTCTTTTAAATCATAAAAAGCTTGCTCGTACAGACCCTTTTTATACGCTTTAATACCATTGTATTCTTTTTTCTTCATTGTATTGTCGCTGTATAGGCTAACAGGGGTCGACCCACACCCACCTAATAAACCTACAGCCAAAATTGCTGCAACCGATATACATTTAGCCATAACTAGTCCCTTATTATTTTTATATGCGAGTACCGAATCTGGCTTACACTCTTTGCAAAGCCTGCTATTGTGTAATCCTATTTGTATAATTAAAATACTATCATGAGCTTAGCAAGTTTACTTCGGTTATTTTTTCTGGCTGCAATTTGGGGCGCGTCATTTTTATTTATGCGAATGGCAGCTAACAGCTTAGGCCCAGCGGTGTTAATAGAATTTAGAGTTGGCTTTGCCGCACTCACCCTCTTTATTGTGGCGCTGTACTTAAAACGCAGCTTAGCGTTTGTCCAACATAAAAAACACTTTTTTATTATAGGTGCGTTTAATTCTGCTCTGCCGTTTTTATTTTTTGCTTACGCAGCCCAAACTATTAGCGCTTCCACACTCTCAATTTTAAATTCTACAACACCAATATGGGGTGTTGTTGTTGGAATTTTATGGACAAAAACAAAGCCCAATAAAAGTATGGTGATTGGTTTACTGCTGGGTTTAATTGGCGTAGTTATTTTGGTTGGGCAAAATCATTTTGTGTTAAATAGCCAATCAATTTTGGCCATAGTAGCAGCATTAAGCGCATCACTTTGCTATGCCATTGCATCGCATTACACTAAAAACGCGCCTAAACTGCCCCCATTCGATAACGCCCATGGCTCAATGTGGGCTTCAAGCTTTATGGTATTACCGCTTATCTTATTTATGCCAATACGAGAAATACCAAGCACCAACGTTATGCTAGGTGTACTCGTATTAGGAGTAATGTGCACCGCACTTGCTTATATTTTACTTTTTAAATTAATCGAAGATATAGGCCCTACCTCGGCGTTAACAGTCACTTTTTTAATTCCGCTATTTGGCATTTTTTGGGGGCATTTAATTTTAGATGAGCAAGTTGGGCCAAATACATTATTAGGCGCATTATTTGTCATTGTGGGCACTATGCTGGTTACTGGATTTTTACCACGAAAAAAGCACTTAGCTAAAACAAGCTAAGTGCTTATATCAAGCGCTTTTACCAAAAAAGCTTACTTTTCCGCCTTTTTGCTTAAGTTTTCAATTAAGTCTTGGGCGCTAAAACTATTGTCGCTTGGTTTTATCCCTTTGCCCATTTTAATATCAATTAAGGTGTGCACTTCTTTGCGTTTATCATTGTTACTTACCTGTACGCCTACGCTGCTTGTTGGGCGTGCACGAGTTTCGCAGGTTAATAAACCACAGTTTCGCTCATATTGCTGGCTTTGTGATGCACTAATAGATGACGCGGGAGCTTGCGATTTAGACTCAACAAAGGTTTCTTTGTTGGTTACAACAAACCAGTCGTAGCCTTGTGCTTGTGTAAGCTCAGCCGCGCGCAATAATGCATAGTCACCGGCATCGGCTACATTATTTGATACGCTTTTAAACTCTACTCGGTATTGATCGTCGCTAATTTTTTGCTCGCTGTAACCTTGTGAGCCATTATTTGCGGCGCGGTAATCAGGTTTAGATGCACAGCCCGCCATAAGTAAAATACTGATAATTAAAATAGATGTTTTCATAGTTCACCTCGTTTTATACACATTATTATTTGTTTAACTGCCACTTAGCGCTAATTGCTTGCTGCTCTTGCGCTCTATCGAGTGGTGCGCCGCTGATCATGCTATCTATAACAGCATCTAACTCACTGTTATTAGACGCCGTTTGATATTGCGCGCCACTGTTACTTTGCTGCGTAGCTGTTTGCGCTTTAATTTGCCAACCGCTTTGCGTTTTACAAGCAATGCTTGTTTGCGTTGTATTATTTGAGCTTAGTGCATACTGCCTACAAAGCTCATCTTGCTGATTTTTAAAACTAAGCTGTGCACTAAATAGTGAGCCATCACTTTGCTTATACTCACCACTACTTAGCTGTGTATTAAGTGCTGTGGCTATGTTACTGGCTACTAAATTTTGCGACTCATTGGGTTGTAAATAGCTCGTCATTGCAATACCAAATACCACAGCAACGCTTGCTGCTATTGCTAAACTTTTATTAGCCGATTGCTTAACCTTTTGCCTAGGCGTTAAGGTTACTACATTACTGTTTAACGTGTTTTTTGTCGTTGCTGTATCAAGCTTTGCAACCGTTTTAGCTAATGAGTCACTAAGTGGTGCGTCGTCAATACTTGCTGCGTGCTCTTTTACTAACATGTCTACTTCGCTAAATTCTGCAAGTCGCATTACTAGCTCATCATCGGTTTCAAGGGCTTTACGCACTTGCTCCATTTCGTGCTCGCTTAGTTCTGAGTCTAAAAAGGCGCTAAGTGTTTCGTCGTTAATGTTCATACTTGCTCCTTTTTAAAGTCGGGTTTTATTAAATTATAAAGTGTACTGCGTGCGCGCGATAATTTACTCATTACACTGCCTATAGGTATATCGAGTGTATGTGCTACCTCTTTATAAGCCATGCCCTGCACTGCCACCAGCGATACTATGGCGCGTTGCTCTTCGGGTAATTGCCCAAGTGCTGTATTTACATTTTTAAGCATTTGTTTGTTTTCGAGTGTTTGGTGCTCATTACTTGTTATTGGCTCTGGTAATATATCGGCCTGAGCCGTATTTTGCCTTACCTTGCGTGAGCGGTATTCGTCTATCCACACATTGCGGCAAATTTTAAACGCCCATTTAGCAGGCTCAACGTCATCCGGAATGCCTTTTACTAATAGTTTTTCAATTGTTATTTGCACTACATCGTCTGCATCTGCTTTACTACCCGTTAGCGAATAGGCAAAACGCCTAAGCATGGGCAATAAGGTTTTTAATGTTTCGTTCATTGATTTTTACCCCTTTTATAAAGAAGACGATTCAAAAAAACATTTATTCCCAAATAGTCAAAATAATTTGAATAATGAAATTTTTCTATGTGTTAAACGTTAACTAACCAGCATGATAAATTTAATAGAAGTAACCCAGTATGAACATGAAAAAAGTCCGCGTTAAACACATAATAGCTGCCTCGCTTTGCATATTTAGCACAACGAGCTCAGCCAATATAGTAAAAGTCGATCAGGTACTTGGGCAGCTAAACCCAATAGAGCAGCGTATTGAGCAAACTATAGAGCGGGCACAACGCGTGCCGCTTCCGGTGCCTGTTCCACAAATATCGATTGATGAACTAAAAGCGCAAATAAGTGAGCCAATTAGCAATTTACCCAATGTGCTTAACATTAATATAAATAGCCAAAACACCGCATTTGTTGAAGTAGAGCTAGAAAACGGTTTTAGAGCAATAGAGCGCCAATGGTTATTGATGGCAAATAGCCAACAACTTAATACCCTAAAGCAGCAAAATATAACGATTGTGTCGGTAAAAAATTACAACGCACTTAACATGAGCTTAGTGCGCTTTAACGTACCCCAAGGTGTTAATTCTAAAAGTGAGTTATTAAAAGCGCTTAACTTAGATGAGTCTGCAATACTTGACCGAAACCACATATACCAAGCGCAAACAGGCGAGCCTACCGCAAAAGTAACGCAAAATAAGCCTATTGCGCCTTACTGCACACAAAGCGTAAAAATTGGCATGATCGACAGCGCCATTAATACCAAACACAGTGCTTTTAAAGGCACCAATATCACCTCGCAAAGCTTTTTACCACAAGGGTTAAGCTCGCCAAATTTACACGGCACCGCCATTGCAGGGCTAATTACAGGTAAAGGCGCAAAACTTAACCCGCTTTTAGGCAGTGCCAAGCTCTACAGTGCCGAGGTGTTTTATAGGCAATCTGAATATGCACAAGGGGCTACTTTATTTGCCATAGTAGAGGCACTTAACTGGCTAGTTAGTAATAAAATACCCGTAATAAATATGAGCCTAACGGGGCCAAATAACGCAATTTTAGAAGCAAGTATTACTGCAGCAATAAAACAAAATGGTTTAATTGTAGCAGCTGCGGGTAATCAAGGTCCGGCGTCGCAGCCGTTATACCCAGGCGCGTATAAAAGCGTGATAGCGGTAAGTGCTATTGATTCAAAAAACCACATTTATAGATGGTCAAATAAAGGCGATTACATAGACTTTGCAGCCCTTGGTGTAAATGTTGTTACAAGCCAAGGCAATGGAAAATTTGGGAGGGAGTCGGGTACGTCAATGGCGGCGCCGCATGTAAGCGCGGCATTAAGTTGTTTATTGTTAAAACATGGTAATAATAAAACCAAAGCACTTAACGAACTTACATCGCTGGCCGTCGATTTAGGCGAGCAAGGCAAAGACGCCACCTTTGGTTATGGCGCCATTTACCCACCTAAAAGTGAACTTTAACTGACGCCGATAAAACCGACTGAGTATAGGTATTGCTACTAAGCTTTGATTGATAATCGCCATATTCAGCCTCGGCTATTAGTGTTACGTGCTCAAACACAGCTAGGTTATAAAACGCATTAACTACATTTCGGTGCTCATCTCGCGACGGTATTTGCTCAAAAAAATCATCCGTTGTTTGCTCATCGTAATCTTTATTTTGATAACGCCAGCCAGCCCCTACTTTGTTAGCCACATTAAAGGCCGTAAATTTGTGCGTAACTTTAGTAGTAAAGCCGTAACCGTTAAAGTCGTATTGGTTGTCGTCGGCGTTTTCTTTATCGGCACTTAGCGCTGCCATTAGCATGGTTTGGCCATTATTTATAAAATGATAAAGCGCTACATCGGCACCTATGCCATCGGCATTACGTGCTTTTGCAGTAGCAAAACGTTTAGCTTTGGTTTTTATGCTCATACGTAAATACGTATACGGGTTTAAAAAATGACCATAGTAAGCACTAGCTTGATTAAAATGTAAAAATGTATCGCCATCTACATTTGCTTTTGCGCCATCGTAACGAACTCCTACCTCATGGCTATTAAAGCTGTAGCTGCCATCTAAACCATATTGATGAAGGTCTAAATCGTATTGATCAAATTCATCGTAGTCTTGTTGTTCAAACCGATAGCTTGAGGTTAATTTAGCGCCTTTGGTTAATTGCCATTTTGCATTAACACCGGCTGCGGTTTTTATGCCGCTGTCGCTTTGCGACGAAATATCATCAAGCTCCTGAACAGAAAGCGCCGAGTTACTTAATACCCCAACTTCAGCATCTGCATTTAGCTCAAAGCTATTTTTAAAGGGTTTATTTTGCTCAGGTGTTTTAACGTGGTTGGTTTGTGCAAGCACCGCTTGGGCACTAAAAACACACAATGTGGCGGTTATAACTGCTTTCATATTTATTCTCCAACAGGCCGAATAGGTTTCCCTATTCGGCATTTGTGCAAACACGCGGCGTATTAAAGGCCTAGGTCTAAGTCGTTAGTAATGTTGGTTACTACTTCACTTGCGGTGCTAAGTGCTACATCGTTACTAATTTGATCAGTAACCGCTGCACTCACCTGCCCGCTAACACTTTGTTGTACCGTGCTTTGTAAACTGCTAACCGTACTATCTTGCACACTGGCAATTAAAGATTGCTGAACACTACTTACAACTTCATTACTGGTATTAATTGCATCACCTAACTGCAGTGCAGAACTCACTGAGTTTGCAGCCGTATTAGTAATTGCTAATTGGTTTGTAAGCTCACCCGCATTAAGCGCACTCGCTGCATCAGCTTGTGTTACTGAATCGGTTGCGCTACTCACATTTGAAAGTAAAGAGGCATCTGTTGGTGTATCAGTAGTGTCAGGCTGAGTGCCTTGTTCAGAGGTAACAGAAAGTAATGACGATTGGTTCACTGCAGTCGTTAAATTACCCGCCGATGAGGTTAACTGCGCTGTTGCATCAAGTGCTGTATTGACTGTGGTATTGCCTGTGGCATTTAAAGACGATGCGTTCAATGAGTTATTTAAAGATGGGCTGGCAGATGCAACTAATGAATTTGCAGGCTCTGTGGTCTCGCTGCTTTCTTGCGCTGGAGTTTGCGTGTTATTTGCTGTTGAATCTGTGTTTTGCGAATCATCAGCCGTTACTTGTGTATCGTTAGATACGTCTGACTCGTTGCTACCACTGGCGGTTAAACCGTTTTGTGAAAGCGCAATAGATGTAGATGTTTGTTGCTGCGCCGACGTTGACTGAGATATTTCAATATCAGCGGCGTGCACTGCACCTGTAAAAATACACACACCGCTTAACATCATTACGCTTACAATTTTATTTAATTTAGTCATTGTTTTGTCCTCTAGTTTGTCGGATTGACATAAAGAAGACGATTTACAAAAACACTTTATTCCAAAATAAATTAAAAAATTACAATAAAACCACTTACTACCTAAATTTCAAATACTTAAAGGTAAGCTAATACCCTACGGCGTTAGCGTTTCACTATTTTGTATCAGCAATAACAGCTCAGCAGTAGCCGTTGCATCGGCCAACGCGCGGTGATGGCTGGTTAAATTCAAATTAAAATGCTTGCTAAGGTTACCAAGCGAATACGACTTTAAGCCTTTAAACGCTTTGCGCGATTCAACCACGGTGCACATTTTTGGCATTTTAAAAAAGTGCCCTGCCATCTCGCATTCTTTTTTAATAAAGCCGTAGTCAAAATTAACGTTATGGGCTACAAAAATACTGCCTGCGAGTATATCTAATAGCGGCTTAACTATATCGACAAATACAGGCGCGTTGTAAACCATACTGTCGCTAATACCGGTTAATGACGTAATAAAGCCAGGTATATGGCGCTCGGGGTTAACTAAGCTTGTCCAAGTATCAATGACTTTACCGTGCTGCACTTTAACTATGCCAATTTCGGTAATTCGGTTACCGCCTTTTAAGCCGCCCGTGGTTTCTATATCAACTACGCTGTAAACACGGTTTGGGTCTACAAACCACTTAACTGCGGCAATATGTACTGTAAAGCCCACATTTTTTAAATTATCTATGGTGGTTAATTGGTTGCGCCTAAGCTTATCGCCTGGAGCTTTTACTTCTTCAAAATGTACTTGGCCATTATTAATAACCATTAAATCGGGGTAGCCGTCTTTTAGCTGTAAATAATGTTTACTCATAGCCGTTAAGTGCGCAATTAGTGCCTCAAGTGGGCTGTTTAAAATAAGCGCTTCTAGTGGCTCTAATAAATTGCTGCGCCATCTAAATAAGCCATTGGGCTGATCAAAGTATTGCGCTGCATGTTTGCACACTAAATTAAGTAATGCTTGCGACGTTTGGCACTGAGCTAAGCGCTCGTTTATCTGTGTTTGCTGCGCTTCATAAAAATTACCAAGCCTTAATACTTGCGGATAAATATCAAACTCATTGCATGGCGGATAAGGCGACTCCACAAATAACTCATGCCAAAATACTAAACCAAACAAACTTTGCCAAAGCGTGTTTTCGGTATTAAATACAGCCATACCTTGGCGAGTATAATAATCGTTTACGCCCTGCTCTACTTCACCTCGGTATAGTTCATCTATTTCTAGCACGCACTGAGTGTCGGCAAGCATGGCACTTAAACGCGAACGTGTTTTTTTATTAAACTTACGCATTAAAAAATCGTCAGCAAAATAAAGTAAATCATCAGTAAGGGGGTTTTCGATAATGGCTTCTAATCGTGCTTTTACCCACTCTTTATTGCCAAGCCTGTATTGCTCTCTTATTTGAATTTCTTGTGCTTCGCTATCATCCACACACCCTTCAAGTAAACTAAAAGCAAGTTCGCTATCAACTGTTTTTAGCTGCCTATAAAGCCTAACTAATAGTTTGTTTTTTAATACAACGGCTATTGCACCATGTGCAGCTTGCACTAAAACCTGCGACGCTAAAGCAACATAGTCGCTCTCATCTGTAATATTTTTAAATGCTAACCGGTAACGGTTTAATAAATAGTTTGATTGCGCTTCGTCAAGTGTTTCAAAGCGCGACAAGCTCTCGCTGTGTCCTTCGCGCGTAGCGGTTAAGCCTAAGTCTCGCATTACAAAACGGTTTTGATGATTCACATCACCACTGCTTAGTTTGCCTGCAAATAAAAACTCAAAATACTCGTAGTAATCACTGCGGTTGTTAATTACATACTGGCTATAAAGTGGCGCAAGCTCTTGTGGGCATGCTTTAAAAAACTCACGCGCAATATCCACCAGCGCGCCTTTAGCGGTGCTCTTTTTAAAGCTTATTTGCTCTGGGTAGTTACTTAGTAACTCAACCAAAGAAGGCTTAGTTAAGTGCGCTAAAAGCTGCTGGTAATGCTGCTCGTTTGGCTCAAATAAAATGCCCGCTTTTTTTAGCGCATAAATAGCCTGATGCGGCGATGTTATTTCTTCATAATTAAGCGATTGCGCCTGCACTAAATAAGGCTTTCGCGAGTACACACGCGCCAACATGCACTGGCTTTGCTCATCTAGCTGATTAATTTTACTAATAAATTCGCGGTGCTTGGGCTCAAGTAAATGCATACATTTACTAGTTACAAACTCAATAAGCTCTCTAAAATGCGCTAAATAGTATTTTGCTGGTAATTCTTTTTTCATAATATCGCCATGACTGTATATAAAAACAGTATCTAGCATTTGTGCTTATTATTCAATCTTAAACTTGTAACTAAAACACGCTATAGTGAGCTTATTAAAGCAAATTCATTAAAAATAAAGGACTTACCATGAGCGCGCATCCGTACGATGTTTTACCACTCAATAACGGCGCAAATATTATTTTTACGCCTTGCCCTGGCACAAAAACACAAAACTTAGCGGATTCAATCGCCACATTAAAAGCGGCTGGCACTCACATGCTGCTTTCGCTTATGCCGCTAAAAGAACTTGAAAAAAACAACGTAGAAACAATTAATAGTGAGTGCAATAAGCACGATATAACCTGGTTTCATTTACCTATAAATGACGACGAAGCACCCAAACAGCCTTTTACATCAAGCTGGAACACCCACAAAACCGACATATTACAGGCCATACAACACAAACAAACCATTGCCATACATTGCAAAGGCGGTACAGGCCGCACAGGGTTGGTCGCTGCGCTTATTTTAAATTCGGCAGGTTACACAAAAGAAGAAGTATACAGCCTAGTACAAGGCATTCGCCCTAAAGCGCTTACTATAGAATTGCAAAAAGAGTACTTTGAGAGTTTTAGTCGGTAATAAAAAAGCTAGCGTAAAACAGCAAAGCTACTGATAGTTAAACGCCCATTAACTGGGTCACAGGCATAACCATTAGACGCGTTTATATTACCGGAATGCAATAAGTTACTTGGGTATATAACTGCGCGATTTAGCTTTGCCTCTACACTGTAAACTTGCTCAAACAAAGTTGTACTTCCATTTATATATTGTGGATTTTTATGAAGCTTTTGCGCCATGGCTTGTTGCTTAATAGCTTGCCTATAAAGCATAATCCGCTCTTTTGTTATACGTTCGTACCCTAGGGCTCTATGCTTATAAAATGAAGTGCCACCATGAGTTTCATCACATAAAAAGTGCACTATAGCAAGTTGATTTATATTAGGTGTATCAAAATGAGGGAGCATTTGTATTGGCCTGAGCTTATCAGGCTCAGTGCATGCAATTGAAAAAGCAGAAAGAATTACATCGAACTCGCTTTTATCCGCCATATCAAAGTGTGAATTAATAATTGGCGCAAGCGCTTTTAACCGCTCGATATAACTAAGCGGTGCTGCTTTTCTTACTCCTGGGTAAAAATCACTTTCTTGTGCGCAAAACGCTTCTCTAGCACTTTGAGAAAACACAGCAAAATTAATAAGCGCATCTACATTATTTACAAAATCATCAATAACAATAATAGGGGTTTTCTCTTCCCCTACAGTATGTATGTGTAACGCCATATTTTCGTTTAGTTTAAAATCAATCATCGGCTAAATTAAGCACTGCATTTTTACGCTCTATCAATGGGTATATTTGGCCAAGTGAGGTTATAACAGTATAAATAGCGGGTAATAAAGCGCTTTGATGTAAAAGTGTAATTTGATCACTATTAAGTTGTGCGAGTCTTTCTTGGTTAATAGTGTATAGGCCGTTTAACTTTGTTTTTTGACTGTTCTGAAACGTTACCTCAAGCGATAATGGCTGCAGTAGATCATGCTGTAACAAGGTATCAATTAACTTTTTATTGTCTATTTCGCCCTGTAGTAAATGCCCTAAACACTGCTTTATTTGTTTGAAATAGCTACTTTCTTCTGCGCTTTGGGTATAAATTGGTTCTAAATTATTCTGGCTTTGCGATCGATTATTAACGACTGCTGGGCTATTTAAATTAATACACACAGGGTATTGAGTTTGCTGCGCATGAGTATCACCAACAAAAAATGGCTGACGCTGTAATTGAAGCGGTAAATACACACCCTGCCACTGCGAGTTCTGATAAAACAAGTTCTCATGTTGCTCAAAGCCTAATAAAGCATTGAGTGTAAACTCCCCTGTTTCTGAGTTTTTTGCAAAAACTATAGGCTGCTGAACAGCAATTTGGTTTAGTTCCGCCATAACAACAGGAACCATATTAATGTTTTCTGCGTGTGATTGTGCCTTTTGTGTGTCTATTTTTATGTGCTGATGAGCACTTTGTTCTAATGCGACTAAATTTTCCATGTGTCTCTCTTTATTGTTTTTATGTGTAAATTTTTAAGCTAAATAGTGCTAAAACCATGATTCTTAACTTTATTTAATAATTCTCGGTTACTAGGTAAGTTAGTTACTGCTTGGTTTATCATGCTCTTATTTTTATCAAACTGACTTTTAGCAAAAACAGTGTCTTCAAGCATATAGGCAGTTGTGCTGTAGTCACTTTTAAAGCCCATACCATATAAAACATATTGATAACTCGCAGCTGGAAACACCTCATTGTTACTTGTAAAGTCGTGATCAGCAGGGGCGCGGTATTGCCATAGTTTCATTAGATCTTGTAAGCTTTGAGGAATCGTTTTAGGGTCTCTGTTATCGCTCCAAAATGCGTTATCGTCACGGGTTGATAAAATATAATGTAACTTTAAAAAGTCGATTATTTTTTCCCACCTATAGGTAAACGTCTCATTAAAGCGTTTGGCGGTAATATCCATAATATCCCGGGTATGGGGAAGTTGTTCGCTGATCATTTGTGCTGACATTTCTACTAATACCAATGCAGAAGCTTCTAGTGGCTCTAAAAAACCAGCCGAAAGCCCAACCGCAACACAGTTGTTTTGCCAAAAATGTGAGCGGTGGCCACTTTTAATAGGGATTTTTCTAATTGTTAACGACTCTATTTTATCGCCTACATACTCTCTAAGCTTTTCCCTTGCTTGCGACTCGGTACTGTACTTACTGGAGTACACATAGCCCACCCCACGGCGATGCTGTAATCCTATATCCCATATCCAGCCCGCTTCTTGCGCTGTTGAAATTGTGTGAGATGCAATACTCTCATTTTCATCTTCATAAGGGACTTGCACTGCTAAGGCGGTATCAATAAACAGCACATCATCGCAAGGCTGAAAAGGAACCTTATAATGCTCGCCTAATAACAATGATGAAAAACCAGTGCAATCGATAAATAAATCACCGCTAATTTCACCTTGTTGCTTTGTAGTAACGCTTGCAATATCGCCATTTTTAGCACTATTGACCTGCGTTACATCAGCTAAAATATGTTTAACGCCTAGCTGCTGCGTACAATGTTTTTGTAAAAAAACGGCAAATTTTGCAGAGTCTAAATGGTAGGCATAATTGGCTATAGCAGCATATTCTGGTGTACGAATTGTTTTAGGGGCAAGCCCTTGCTCACAAATAGCTTCTTGGTAACACACTGCGTTTGAAAAAGACGTTGACTCTGCTGTGTTATTTAACCAATGCCCTGCCATATCGGTTTTTGAAAAGCCCTGCGGCAGAACTAATGGGTGATAGTAAAAATCATCATCGCTGCCATCCACCCATTTGGCGAATTTTGCTCCTTGCTTAAAGCTTGCTTCACACTCGCGTATAAAATCGGTTTCGCTAATTCCAAGTGCTATTAATGTACTACGCATGGTAGGCCAAGTGCCTTCACCAACACCTATAATTGGTACATTTGGAGATTCAACTAGCACAACATTAAGACCATCGGGGGTATTACTTTTATGGTCCGCCGCTAATCGACCAGCTGTTAGCCAGCCTGCTATACCACCACCAACGACAACCACTGTTTTTATTTCTTTATTTTGCTGGTTCATGCTTGTTACCTATAAAGGCGTATTTAAAAAGTGGCTATTACTAAATGTAAAAGCCACTTTTATTATTTAAGTTAGAAACTTCCACGAACACCTAACGCAAAACGTCGCCCGCTATCTTCAACCATTAGTAATTGATTAGAGAAGCGACCACGTTTGTGTACGTATTCTTCGGTTAAGTTTATACCCTCAAAGAACACCGATACATTTTCGGTAATATCATAGCTGCCACTGGCATCGAATTGTGCATAGTCTTCAACTATCGTCACACCATCACCATTTAACTGTGTTAGTGACTGTACAAAGCTATCGCGCCAGTTATAGGCTAAACGCGCCTGAAATGGGCCATTCTCATAAAAGCCAACCACATTATAAGAGTCGCTTAAGCCTGTTAATGCAAATACTTGAGTTATATCTGCAGGGTCTAGTTCTGCATCACTATCAACAAATGTTGCATTAACCATAAAACCAAAGCCACTATCAAAACTATGCTGTAAGGCTATTTCCCAGCCATCAACAATCGCCGATTCGCTATTATTTGGTAATGTGTTTGTAAATACAGCCGTCGAGTCAGCAGCGTCAGGGTTATCTACATCGTTACCTGTTGAGGGGTCAGTCAACAATCCGCCGTCAGACAATTCAAAGGTTAAATCTTCAGTGGTATTGATAATGAAGTTAGCAACATTCTTTCTAAAGTAACCAGCGGATAAATAACTGGCATCAGCGTAATACCACTCTAATGATAAATCTAAGTTATCAGAGGTAAATGGCTCAAGCGCAGGGTTACCAGAGCTTGATGTTAAATTGCCCCCTTGGCGCGTTGTTTCAATTACTGTTACAGGCGACATACTATCGAGTGTTGGTCGCGTAATTGTTTGTGATACAGCAGCACGTGCTATTAGCTCATCGCTTATTTCAAGCTTTACGCTAAAGTTAGGTAAAATCGCTTCGTAATCTGAACTTGCTGAAATATTTTCTACGGCGCCGAAATTAGCAAGCATTTCTGTTTTATCTAAGATAGTTAACGCGCTAACCGGCTCATCTGTGCCCTTTACTTTTACATCGGTGCTTTCATATCTAAAGCCCGCTGTTGCGTATAAAGGCATGCCTGCAAGTTCAGCTTCAAAATCAAATTCTGTATAAAACGAGAAAGTATCTTCAGTTATCTCAAACGACTTATTACGTTTAACTGCATCAAAACTAATAGGCTGACCATTCGCCGCAGCTATTTGCTCAAGGTACGCAAAGTTTGCCTCTCCATCATGTGCAAGCCATGACGTTGGCATACGACCGCTGCCGCTCACATCACCTAAAAAGTCATCTCCTGCGTCAAATACAAATTGCGCTAAGCCATCCATACTTGGGTCATCTGGGTAACCACAAAAGGTACAGTGAATACCTACGCCTTCGTTGTCCCAACGATCAAGGCTTTTAGTTTCAGTTGAATACATAGCACCAAATTTAACCGAAACTAGGCCTGAGCTGCCATCGTTATGCCAAATGCTATCCCAACGAAACTGATCCACAGTATCTTCTACAGCCCAACCACGGCGAAGCATTACGTGTGCACGGCTGTTGGCTGTATCTAAATGATTTGATACGCCATCAGGTGCAACTGCAAGGTTATAAGCAACACCGTCCAGCTCTTGCTGGCCGCTATAAATGTTAGGGTTAGCAGAGGCAAACTCACTCGCGTAAGGTAGTATGCCGCCATCTACTTCAAATCGAACTCGGTTAGCATAGCCAATCAACGATAGCTGATCGCCACCGCCATTATTAGCCTCACGCTTGGCTTTTGAGTGGCTCAAATCAAACTTCATATTTAAGTTATCGTTTACATGCCAATCAAAGTTTAAACCTAATGCGCTAGAGTTGGTTAAACGATCAAACTTTTTAGCGTGCATATCGGTGGCAAGGCCTACCTCTTGATATAAATCAACCACAGTGCCATTTTCATCAACGGTTGGGCCTGCAGCATCACCAAAGCCTTCTAAGTTTGGCGCTGTAAACCAGTGCCCGTAAGACGTTGTGTCTGCTTCTACATCAAAATCTGAATAAAGCGCATCAGCAGTGATAACTAAATCATCTGAAGGTGCATACTGTATAACTAAATTTGCATTAGTGCGTGTACGTGTCTCTGTAGTAACTTTATGATCGTAATTACGTGGCGAAAAAATATTACCGGTGTATGCTTGCCCGATTTGAGTTTGAGGATTTGGGACGCCTACATTTTCTAACCAGCCATCTACCTGCGCTTGGTTTAAGCGTGTTTCGCGCTCTTGGCGAGAAACAGCAAATAACACACCCAGTGTGTCATCATTAAATGTATTGCTGATTAACCCAGATATCTCAGGTGTGGTTTCTTCGCTATTTTCATCGTAAATACCCTTAACACTGCCCGCAACTTTAAAGCCATTAATAGCAAATGGGCGCGCTGTATTTACATTGACTGTTGAACCAATACCACCTGACTGCTTTGTGGCTGTTGAGGTTTTAAATACGTCTAAGCTTTTAACCAGCTCTGATGCAATGGTATCAAAACTAAACGCACGGCTTTGATTTTCAGAGGCCATTTGGCGTCCATTTACAAGCACTGTATTAAACTGAGGGCCAAAACCACGTACTGTAATGAGCTGCCCTTCACCGCCTGAACGGTCTATTGAAACCCCTGTAATACGCTGTAAAGACTCAGCTAAATTTGTGTCAGGAAATTTACCAATATCTTCAGCTGAAATGGAGTCAACCACGCCACCCGCTTCTCTTTTGGCATCCATAGCTCGACCAAGCGAGCCTCTAATTCCGCGTACTTCAATTATTTCTGGTTCTTGTGCTGCTGTCTCTGCTACTGCAGGGAGCGTTGCCATTGTGCTTAGTACAGCAAGTACAGCACTCGACACGCCATTTTTTTTATAGTTAGCCATGTTGTCAGTTCTCTCGAAGCTTGGATCTATTAAAATAGATATTTGCCCATCTTCGCTAACATGCGGTTGCAACCCTGTGCCATCGAGTAAAATCTGTAATGCGTTTATTATTGAATACTCGCCAGCAATAGTATTTGTTTGTAACTGCTGAATTTTATCCAGCGGAAAAAGCAAAGTAATATCGGCTTGCTCGGCAAAATTTATTAGCGATAAATCGGCCCTTTGTCTAGGAATATTAAACACTGCTTTATCGTTTACAGGGCTCGCTTTTACCTCGGTGGTGAATAAGCTAAAAACCAGCACATAAATTGGTAAACAAAGCGGCAAATGCACATATTCCTTGTGTATAGTTTTTGGCCATACACTGAACAAAGACGAGTGACTTTTTATTTTCCTCCATAAATATTTTTTATTTTTTTCAAATAATTTATTTTTTTGACTAGCCATACTTATTATTACTAAACCTTTATTATTTTTTGGTGTGCAAAAAAATGTTGTGGGGTTTCAACTAAAAAAGTTAAATATATTTTTATATTAATCAATTGGTTATATGAACACGTATAATTATAGAGCTAGCCTATACGTGTTAATAATTTGAAAAACTGTAGTACACTTGGTATTCAAATTACAAGCTTTTAACAACAAGGATTGATAGTGCCTGCAATTTTACAAATAGAAAAACAATTTATTTTAAAATTGAGTAGCGGATTTTTTATTACCAATCGTCTTAAGCTGTAATGGCAAAACAATAACAACAATTGCCAAAACCACACACACGAGACACACACTCAATGACAAAAGACACACTATTTTATAAGGCTTATCTGGCCTCGCGCAAAGGTCTCTCAAATGTAGTGGCACGCATAGTGCCTCCACATGAAATTGAAGACATTGTGCAAGAAACTTACGTGCGAATTTGTCAAATAAAAAACACTGAAAACATTTGCTCACCAAAATCTTTTATTTATAAAACGGCGCGTAACCTAGCGCTCGATTATCAAAAGCAAGCCAATATACGACTAGTCGATAGTATCGACAACATGGAAGCATTAGAGCAACTCTTAACGGAACATCAGAAAGACGAAATGTACGAAAATGCGCTTACCGATTGCGAATTTTCAAATTTTTGTGAAGCTGTCAGGCTTTTGCCTGTTCAATGCCGTAAAGTGTTTGTATTAAAAAAAGTGTATGGTTATTCGCAGCGAGAAATTGCTGCTCAATTAAACCTTAGTGAAAGTACCGTGGAAAAACATATAGCAACCGGCGTAAAACGTTGTACGCAGTTTATGCGACAATCTGAAAAAAGTGTGTATGGCAAACCTAACTCTTCTTCACAAAAAAGTGCAGGGGGTAGTCATGAGTAATGTCCACCATATAAACGAACGAAATAATAAGGCAGTCGAAGACGTACGCCTTGATTGTGCTAGTGAATGGCTTGCTAAGCTCGATAGAGGTTTAACTAAACCCGAAAAAGACGCATTGCAGCTATGGTTAGCTCAGTCATATAAAAACGTCGAAGTATTACTTGAAGTTGCACACCTATGGGACAAGATGGGTGAACTCAGCCGCTTATCTGATCTATTCCCGCAATCACAATCTAGAAAAAAACGCCTCCCTGTGTGGTTAGGTGCAACGGCCGCTTCTGTTTTATTGGCTGTTGCACTTAGCTTTTTTCAAGAAGCATTTAATTTTTCATTTTTTTATCCCGTTAATCAGTCAACTGTTGTCGCTAAGCAACTTAACTTTCAAACGGGTGTAGGTGAAAGCAAAGACATAATTTTGCCAGATAAAAGTGAAATTACATTAAACACTAATAGTTTTGTACAAATAAGATATACCCGAGACTCTCGAGTAATTAACTTACTGCGGGGCGAGATACATATAAATGTGGCGCATGATAAGACACGGCCTTTAAGTGTTATTGCTGGTGATAAAGTTATTCAGGCAGTAGGCACTGCGTTTAATGTTGAAGTGGGTAAAAAACAAATAGAGTTAATAGTCACTGATGGCAAAGTGCTTGTTGCCGAACAAACTAGTTCGCAACCATCAAACCTCCAAAAAAATGGAACAAATAAGCTTGGTAAATTTTTATCAAATAACTCTACAGCAGTTTCTAAAGGTGAAAAGCTCGATTTAAGTTTCAAAGGTAAAATAGCTAAGCACGTTGAAAAAGTAGACCCTATAGACGTAGCGGCTAGTCTTTCTTGGCGTAAAGGAAGCCTTATTTTTAGAGGCGAATCTCTTGCCGATGCCATGGCCGAGATTAGTCGATATACGAATATAGACTTTGAGCTTTCTGATGATGAGCGTTTAACAAGGGTACAAGTCGCCGGTATGTTTAAAACAGGCGATGTTAAGGGCTTATTAGAAGTATTAAATAATAATTTTAATATTAGTTATGAAAGAATTAGCCCAGATAAAATTCGTTTAAATTACGCAGATCCAAGCGCTTCAATATAGTACAGTACACAATAATAAAAATCAGGACACACAATCATGACATCATCTTTATCGCCGAGGAATAATAGCTCGGCGCACACATCAAACACGTGCTCACTTTTTTACGTAATTTTTATCTCTGCCGTGGCTGCTATTGGTGGCTTTTTATTTGGTTTTGACTCAGGCGTTATTAACGGCACAGTGTCGGCACTCGGTAATGCATTTAATTCAAGCAGTGTAGCTACGGGGTTTAATGTTGCCTCGGTATTATTAGGATGCGCCTTGGGTGCACTTGCTGCGGGGCCGCTGGCTGATAAGTTTGGTCGCCGTGCAATTATGATCATCACTGCGATTATTTTTGCCATTAGTGCATTTGGTTCGGGCATTAGCGAAAGCTCTGCGGAGTTTATTTTTTACCGTTTATTTGGTGGTTTAGGTATTGGTGCTGCATCAGTATTAGCGCCAGCTTATATTGCAGAAGTTGCGCCACCAGCACTACGTGGTCGTTTAGCTACATTACAACAACTCGCTATTGTATTGGGTTTATTTGCTGCTTTTTTAAGTAACTACTTAATTGCTGATGCAGCAGGCAGCGCGCAAAATATTTTAATGCTTGATATAGCCGCTTGGCGCTGGATGTTTTGGGCTGAGCTTGTGCCTGCTGTGTTGTTTTTAATCGGTGTTTTGTTTATTCCAGAGTCGCCTCGTTATTTAGTGGCGCAAGGTAAAGTGGATGATGCAAAATCGGTATTTAGTAAAATATCGAACGACAATGTTGATGCGCAAATAAGCGATGTTAAACGCTCATTGCATAGCGATACAAAGCCAAGTATTCGCGACTTATTTATTGATAACAGTAAAAAAGTACACCCAATTGTTTGGGTGGGTGTTGCGCTTAGTGTATTTCAGCAATTTGTGGGTATTAACGTGGTGTTTTATTACGGCTCTGAGCTTTGGCAAGCCGCTGGGTTTGATGAGTCGCAATCGTTATTTATAAATGTACTCGCAGGTACTACTAATATTGTATCGACCTTTATTGCCATTGCCCTAGTTGACAAAATTGGCCGTAAACCACTGCTATTAGTAGGCAGTATTGGTATGTTTATTAGCTTAAGCGCGCTTACTTATATATTTGGCAGTGCAGGCCTTGATGAAGCAGGCAAACTTGCACTTAGCGATAACATGGGTACGTTTGCGCTTATTATGGCTAACTTATTTGTGGTGTTTTTTGGCTTAAGTTGGGGCCCTGTTGTATGGGTATTATTAGGCGAAATGTTTAATAACCGTATTCGCGGGGCAGCACTTGCTGTTGCAGCTAGTGCGCAGTGGATTGCTAACTTTGCCATTACCATGACCTTCCCTATTATGCTTGCCAACATTGGCCTTGCCGGTGCTTATGGCTTTTATGCATTATCGGCACTTATAAGCATATTTTTTGTTGTTAAATACATAAAAGAAACACGTGGTAAAACGCTCGAATCTATGTAATTTTTAAAAGCGATGATATTAATCGCCAGCAAAAAAAGTAACGGGTGCTAACTACTTAGCGCCTAATCAACAATTATCAATCGAAATGAAACAAACCGGTTTAGGCGCTTCTATTGTTTGGGAAATTTAAAAATGATAACAGAATTCACCCCAGTATCGGCTGCAATAGGCGGGGCATTAATAGGTATAGCGTGTACGTTATTACTGGTTTTATACGGAAAAATTGCGGGTATATCAGGCATTGTTAAATCTGTATTCGCTAAAGCAAATTCAGACTCTCGTTGGCAGTTATACTTTATTTTAGGGTTGTTGTTGGCAGGAGTAGCTGTAAGGGTATTTGCGCCATCTTTATTAGAAGGCGAATTGCAATTACCACCTTGGCTTATTGTTGTTGCAGGGCTTTTAGTTGGCGCTGGTACAACGTTAGCTAATGGGTGCACAAGTGGCCATGGTGTGTGCGGCATGTCGCGCTTTTCTACTCGCTCTTGGGTTGCAACATGCACATTTATGCTTGTCGCCTTCATTACAGCAAACCTTGTAGGATAAATAATGAAAGCAATTATGATGGTTGTTATAGGCTTTATATTTGGCTTAGGACTTATTATTAGCGGGATGACAAACCCCGCTAAAGTGATTAACTTTCTTACCTATGGAAACCAATGGGACGCAAGTTTAATTATAGTGATGGCTGTTGCCATGCTAATAATGATGCTTACATGGTTATGGGTTGCAACAAAAGAAAAGCCACTTCTTTCAGGAACGTTTAAT
This sequence comes from Pseudoalteromonas sp. SG43-8, assembly GCF_014164245.1. Classification (NCBI taxonomy): domain Bacteria; kingdom Pseudomonadati; phylum Pseudomonadota; class Gammaproteobacteria; order Alteromonadales; family Pseudoalteromonadaceae; genus Pseudoalteromonas; species Pseudoalteromonas sp. SG43-8. Next base: position 65,796 of record NZ_JACJEX010000007.1, read on the forward strand.
TTAAGTGATTTAAAAAAAATTGATGCACGCTTAATTATCGGCTCGGTACTTTTTGGTTTAGGCTGGGGTTTAAGTGGTATATGCCCAGGCCCGGGCTTGGTTCAATTAGTATCTCTTAAAATGGAGTTTTTATTGTTTTTTGCAGCCGTGCTAGGCGGTATGTGGTTAGCCAAAAAAGTATAATATTTGCTGCCGACTAAACTCGGCAGCTACTTTTACCCAAACAAAGGTACATAACTTGCTGCAATATATATAAAACTATATTGAGCAGGTTTAAGTTATGCTAAATAAAGCGCTGGAATTTTCTAACAACACACCTTGGTTAGGCGCAGCGTCCTCCCTTTTACTTATAGCTATACTACTGTTTTTAATTCGTTTTTTTGTAATGTACTGGCTAAAAAAATGGACTTCAAAAACCAAATTTATATTCGATACTTTACTAATAGAGTCAATATCTAAGCCGCTAACACTGTGCACAATTATTGTGCTACTCACCATTTTAGAGCACGACACTTTCATTATTAGTACTTCTATTTCTCAACAGATCCCTTTTAATAGCATTAATATTGTATTAGCGCTGCTTGCACTTATTATGTTTTTAGACCGCTTTATTATTGGCACTATTAATTACTATGGTAAACAATCTGCCGTGGTTTTTAATTCAAAAAGCATAATTAAAGGCGTGATACGCGTTACATTATCGTCAGTGGGATTACTGGTATTAATGGGCACGTTAGGTATTTCTATTACGCCCATTATTGCCTCGTTAGGTATTACATCACTGGCTGTTGCTCTTGCTTTGCAACCTACCCTCGAAAACTTTTTTTCTGGCGTGCAGCTAGTAATAGATAAACCTATAAGGGTGGGTGATTTTATTGAGCTTGAATCTAAGGAGCAAGGCTTTGTTGATCATATAGGCTGGCGATCTACATGGGTTAAAATGCTACCTAACAATATGATTATTATACCTAATAGCCAATTATCTAAATCGCGTATTATTAATTACTTTTACCCTGAAAAAGAGCTAAGCGTGCCTGTTGATATAAGTGTGCATTACGATTCAGATTTAGAATTTGTTGAACAAGTAACACTTGAAGTGGCTCGTGAAATACTTATTTCACACGAATGGGGTGTTGATGATTACAATACCTTTGTGGTTTTTCATACCTTTGATAGATCAAGCATTAACTTTACGGTAATGCTTAGAGCTAAAGAATACTTTAATCGCTTTTGGGTAAAATCTGCTTTTATAAAAGCCCTGCATAAACGCTATAAAAAAGAAGGTATTGTAATCCCCTTCCCTATTACGGCTATTAACACTACTCAAGAAACCGCTAAATTTAATAGTGATAAAAAGGTGCAAGGCGACACTTAAAAAAAAGCGCGAGTAACTCTCGCGCTAATAAGTATTAAAACTTGTAAGTTATTTGCCCAATAATTTCACGAGGGCTGCCAGGAAAGTGGCCGTTTCGCTCACTAAATCCACTTACCGCGTATTCTTTATCAAACAGATTATTAATATTTACACTCAGCAATACGTCGTCAAAGCGACTCGTCCAGCTCATATCAAATACAGTAAATGGTTTTACTTTTTGGCCACTGGTACTCAGTTGCTCACTTACGTAATTTGCACCAAAGGCAATTGATGAGTCAATTGAATCAATAGCGTAGCGAGTCCATAAACCTGCCTGGTGGCGTGGTGCATTAGCAAAGCGCGAACCATCTCCAAAAGTATTTGAAAGCGTATCACCCGTTACGCCGTCTACCACTTGCGTATCGTTGTAAGCGTAGTTAGCCGTTACGGTCCAGTGCGCTGATAAATCACCGACTAAAGTTGTTTCAAATCCTCGGCTTTCTACTTCACCTATATTTAAAAGTGCAGCAATGCCATCCCCCGCTCCCGTATCGTCAGGGTTGCTCATTACCACGTTTTCTTTATTAATTTGGTAAATTGCAAAGGTGCTCATTATTTTGCCATCGAGCCATTGGTTTTTCATACCCAGCTCGGTTTGCTTACCGGTTTCTGGTTCTAAATTACCTTCGCCTTCTACATCTTCTTGGTCGGCTGATGATGTAGGGTTAAAGCTCTCTGAGTAATTAATATATACCGATGTGTTTTCTACTGGCTGATAAGTAACAGCAACGCGCGGCGTTATATCGTTATCTGAGTAACTAAAACCTGTTTCTTTATTAAACTCTTTAAAATGGTCATAGCGCAAACCTGCAATTATTGTCCACTGCTCGCCTATGCTAATTACGTCTTGCGCGTATACACCAAATCGGTCGGTATCTACGCCATCGCGGTTCATGTCGGTAAGGTTATAAGTACCTGGATCGGTTTCACCGTAGTTTAAATTAAAAATATTTAAATTAGCGACGCCATCGGCCTCATATCGGGCGCGAAAGTAGTCATATTCGGTATCAACGGTGTGGTAATCACCACCAAATAAAAACTGATGGGTTAATTGTCCTTGTCCAAAGTTATAAACAAAGTCGGTGGTTACACTTGCCTCTTTATTGGCACGAAATTGCTTACGGTATTCACGCTTAATCGTTTCATCGTCAATATTGGCAACGCCATCACCGTTTACATCTACCCAGCTTTGCGACTCATGGTAGGCTTGGTCTCGCTCGTTATCCATGTAACGAAACGTAGTACTTAACGAAAAATCATCATTAAAATAATGGCTAAGTTCTGCTTGAAGCACCAAAGCTTCCATATTTTGATAATCAAACGACTCATTCGCGTTATAACTTGGATCAACTAAAAAGTTACCGTTGTCATCTACCGGTACGCCACGTAAGCGGTTTCCGCCTAGGTCTTGTTTAATGTAGTCAACACTTGTGGTTAAGGTTGTTGAATCTGTTAAATCAAATAACAATCCGCCTGTCAGCTCGGTGTTTTTTGAGTCTGCATTGTTACGAAAGCTGTCTTGCTCTTCATAGTAACCACCCAATCTATAAGCCATTGTATCGCTTAAACCGCCGGTCATATCAAGTGATGCACCACGGGTGTTGTAGTTACCCAAAGTAAGCTTTAGTTCGCGTTTTTGTGTGTAGCTTGGCTTTTTGGTTACGTAATTAATCATCCCACCAGGTTCGCCACCGCCATACAAAGCAGAGGCAGGCCCTTTTAATACTTCAACACGTTCAACATTAAATAACTGCGGTACACCAAAGCCCGAATATGGGTCGCCACGCACACCATCATAAAATACATTGGCGTCATCTCTAAAACCACGAAAAGTTACACCTGAGTAGCTGTATTCACTCACACCCGCAATTGAGCGGTATAAATCGGTAATGTCGCGCGCGGCTTGGTCAATAATAAGTTGCTCGGTTAATACCTGCGCAGATTGCGGTAATTTAATAAGATCTAAATCCGTTTTAGTACCAATTTTACTTTCGGTTTCTAGGTAAAATTGCTGGGCACGGCCAGTTACTTCTATTTTTTCAATATCGTTATTTTGCTCGGCAAATGCCACATTAGAAAAAGCAGAAAAAGACGCAGCAATACTGAGCGCCAAATATTTTTGGTTAAACATATTGATCCAAAGAAGAGGTTTACAAAACACTGCGAATGATAACGACTATCATTAACATGTGCAATGTAAATAATTTCATATTCATCCTTATTTTTCGAATGAAGAGTTTTTGAGTAACACACTAAATTTGCAGCTCAGCATTAAAAAAATTAATTAGCATTACTGGAATACAAAATTGATATAATATAACATACCTTTAATTGTAATTTAGTAAGATTATTAAATGATAAATAAACTGCCCGTCACAGTGTTATCAGGTTTTTTGGGGGCTGGTAAAACCACTGTACTTAGCCATATTCTTAATAACAGGCAAGGTAAAAAAGTGGCTGTTATAGTTAACGATATGAGCGATATAAATATCGATGCAGCCACTATTAAAAACGATGTATCGCTCAATCACAGTAACGAAAAGCTCGTTGAAATGAGCAACGGTTGTATTTGCTGCACCCTACGAGAAGACTTACTTGTTGAAGTGGGCAAACTTGCCAAAGATGGGCGTTTTGATTACCTCGTTATTGAATCAACCGGTATTTCTGAGCCATTACCTGTAGCCGAAACCTTCACATTTGCCGATGAAAATGGCGTATCACTGGGTGATATTGCCACCCTTGATACTATGGTAACGGTGGTTGATGCCGTTAACTTTTTAAACGACTACGAACAAGCAAATGATTTACAAGATACTGGCGAATCGTTAGGAGAAGACGACGAGCGAAGCGTAGCCGACCTACTTGTTGACCAAGTTGAATTTGCCGATGTAATCTTAATTAGTAAAACTGATTTAATTACAAACGATGAATTAAATAAACTCACTGCCATTTTAAATACGCTTAATACTCAAGCTAACATTATTCCTATTTCAAACGGCCATATTAATATTAACGAAGTGCTAAACACGGGTTTATTTAATTTTGAACGTGCCCAACAAGCACCGGGGTGGCTTAAAGAAATGCGTGGTGAACATATTCCCGAGACTGAAGAGTATGGAATTAGCAGCTTTAATTACACTGCGCGCCGCCCATTTGACCCAGAAAAGTTTTATAACTTTCTTCATAGCACCGAACAATTTGGCAAACTTATTCGCTCAAAAGGTTATTTTTGGTTAGCAACACGCCCTTTATTTTGCGCGCAGTGGAGCCAAGCAGGCGGTATAGCTCATTACGGATTTGCTGGTATGTTTTTTAAAGCCATCCCCCAAAAAGACTGGCCTACAGAGCCTGAACTGCTTGCTGACATAAATAATAAATGGGTAGAACCCTTTGGTGATATGCGCCAAGAGCTTGTGTTTATTGGTCAATCATTAAATAAACAAGCGATGATTAAAGCGCTTGATGACTGCCTACTACCAGAAGATGCGGTACTTAAGGGTAAGGACTTTTGGAGAACCTATAACGACCCGTTTCCTATTTGGGAGGAAGAGTAATGAATGCCCTAGCCCCAATAACTGCGCAAATAAAGCCTGCGGAACCGCTGTACCGAAAAGCAGCTAAAGAGTGTGACGCCGATGTATTGCCACAAATTTATAACCAAGACACTAACATTGTTATTTGGCAAAGAGACCTTGAGCAAACATTAACAAATGCAGTTAATACTCTCATTAGCGCAAATGCTTTAAAGCCACTAGAGCTTGCGGTATCGCCCGATGATGCGTTTGATCAATTAATAAAAACGCTTAAGCCAGAAGATAATAACCGCGATGAAGTTAAAGCGCTGTGTGAAGATATCGCACTGTTGGTTGAAATGTTTTGCTGCCTGTTTGATTTAAAACGCGCCGGTTTAAGGCTAAAAATATTAGATAAACCCATGTGCCCGCGTTTTCATGTAGACAAAATTCCGTGCCGGCTAGTTACTACCTATCAAGGTGTTGCTACGCAGTGGTTAAATCACAGCGATGTAAACCGCTCAAAGCTAGGTACTGGTAATTTAGGTAGACCCGATGAAGAGTCTGGCTTATTTAAAAGCCTAAATAATATTAATCAACTCAAGCAAGGTGATGTTGCCCTGCTTAAAGGCGAGTACTGGGATGAAAACGAAGGTGCAGGGCTTGTACATCGCTCACCAGCGGTGGCTGCAAACGAGCAACGCTTATTACTTACGCTCGATTTTATCTAAAATTTGTTGTGGTGATAAACGCTAAGCTAGTACGCGTTTATCACCCTAGCGATTACTTCGTACAAACCTTGTGTATTTACAGGTTTAGATACAAAATCGTCCATGCCCACACTTAAACAGCGCTGTTTATCGTCTTCGTAGGCATTAGCGGTAATTGCAATAATGGGCACATGTGCCTTAGTGTTTGCTTCGTTAGCACGTATTGTTTGTGTACATTCGTAACCATCCATATTTGGCATTTGGCAATCCATTAAAATTAAGTCAAAGGTGTTCCCCTTAAGCACTTTTAACGCTTCAATTCCATCGTTAGCCATTGTAAGTTGTATATGAGTTGGCTCTAACATTTTTGCAATTACTTGGCGGTTTATGGGGTTGTCTTCTACCAATAGTAATTTTTTGCTACCAAGATCAGGTACTGATTGCGACTTTACTGCGGCTGTGGGCTCTATAAACTCAGCTTTAGGCGCATTAATGTAAAACTTGAGCATGCTGCCTTTACCGGGTTCACTATTTAAAGATATTTCACCCTGCATTTTTTTAATTAACCCTTGGCTAATGGCCAAACCTAGCCCGGTACCGCCATATTTACGCGCAACACCTACATCAGCTTGAGTAAACTCACTAAACAATAACGATTGCTGATCTTTTTCTATGCCTATGCCGCTATCAGACACACTCACAAATAATTGCTGGCCACTGTAATCAAACGATAAACGCACAAACCCGCGCTCAGTAAACTTATACGCGTTAGATAATAAATTAATAATAACTTGGCTTAAGCGTAAATCATCTACGTTAATACAATCTGGCAAGGTGTTACTACACTGAACTATAAACTGCACATCGTCAGAGCTTACAATGGGTGAAAACAACGATTTAATATTTTCGATAAACGGCGCTAAGTTTGTTGGGCGCGGGCTAATTTGCATTGCATTAGCCTCAATTTTAGAAAAATCTAAAATATCGTTTAAGATTTTTAATAAGTTTTGAGCACTTTTTTGTTGCGTATCTAAAAGATCTCTTTGCTCGTCGGTTAACGAACTATCGCGCAGCAATACTTCACCCATGCCCAAAATACCGTTCATTGGGGTGCGTAGTTCATGACTCATATTTGCTAAAAACTGCGATTTAGCCACATTAGCTAAATTAGCACGCTCTACTGCTTGCTTCAGCTTGTTAGTTTGCTCAGCAACTTGTTTTTCTAGCTGCTGGTTAAACTCACTGAGTTGTTTGTTTAGGTCTTGGTTTTTTATATTTGACGCTTGCAGGTTTTCTATTGAATGCTGCAGCGCAGTAGCTAGCATTTCAAACTGCTGTTGTAGTTGCAATACTTCTTGCCAACTTGAATCTGTATTAAAAGTATGTTTTTTTGATTTATTAAAGCTTTGCATTAAATTAGTTAAACCACTAATTGGCTGCACTAATAAGTTTGCAAGTTGGCGTACAAACAGCACCACCATAATAATTAGCATAGCGCCTAGCAAGATACTTGGCAGCCATGCTTTGGCTACAGCCATACTCAAATGTTTACGATTATAAAAAGTGATTACTTGCCATTTGCTCTGCGGATTAACATACCTAGAACTATGGTAAACCTCATTATTATTGGAGCGAAATAAATTTTTATCGCCCATATTACGCGCATTAAAACCATCTTCGTTAAAGTCGGTTAATATTTTAAACTGCTCAAGCGAGCTAAAAACCACTTTTTGTTTATCATCCAGTACAACTAACTCGCCAGTATTTTCAAATAAATTAGGAATAAACTGCTCTAATCGTCCAAGCTTTAACGACCCCTCTACTACGCCGAAAAACTCACCATCACGATAAATAGGTGCCGACAGCGCAACAATGGCTTCATTGCCAAGCCCTCGCCCTTGAAACACACCACCGCTATAACCGAGAGGATATTGCTTAGCCTGATTAAAGTACTCGCGATCAGCGACATTACGCTGCGCCTTAGTTAACCCCGCTATAAGGTTATTAGGCGACGTTATTTCGACGTAGCCGCTAGGGTTTGCATACAAGCTTGTAGCAAACCCTGGAAATAGATTCATTAGCCTTTTTAACTGCTGCTCACTATCTGTGCCCGCGCTTATGGCGTCGCTACTCATTACAATGGCATTTTTATGAAACGTTAAATAATCACTTAATTGAGTGCTTATATATTTGGCTTTTTCTTCAAGTTGGGCGTCTACCTCATACTCTAACCGAGAGTGGTGATCGTTCACTAAAATTACACTGGTAAGCAGTATAACCAATATAATAATAACGCTTACAACATAGCTAAGAATGCGAGCAAGAGGCCTGCCCTGATAGGCACGGCTGGCGTGGGGTACAAATACACTAAATAAATCAACTAAAGCTAAGCTAATTAACGCATTTATGAGGTACTTTGATATTGCAACAACTAGCGTTAACCATGGCAGACCAATAAGGAACTGCCCTATTCCCCAAATTATAGGTAAACCAACTAACAGCCAAAAAACAGTACCAAGAGGGAGTATGGGTTTAGAGCGGCGTAAACAAAAAGTGTAAAGCCAAAAAAGCTCGAGTAAATAAACAATACTCGGCCAGCAATGCCCCCACCTATAAAGTAAAAAGCCAGATACAATCGCAAGGCTTAAGCACGCATAACGCAGCCCAATAAACACTAAGCTACATAATACAAATACTTGCCCAAATAAAAACTCAGAACTGTCGAAAAAATATAACGGCGAGAGGTTAACTAAACCCCCTAGCAACCCTAATAAAACAGCGAGTGTCCACTTACTTCTTTGAGGCATTACTTCAACCCTAGAGTACTTTGTTAACACGCAGTGTTAAATTAATATAATTGCTACATTATTGCGTACAAGTTAAAAGTTGTCTAGCGAGAAAAGGAGCTGGAAACTATTAGGTATTATGGATTAATTTAGTGAAAAAATATAAATATTAAGGAGTTAGCGATATACACCCAATGTTGCTTGAAGTATAAGTTGGCATAGAGTTGAATCATAAAATGGCATAAAGTGACTGGTGTTCTTAAATTAAAAGCTCCTGATACCAAAGCCAGTTTTTTAATGCTAAAAAATTCCGATTAATTTAGTAGAAATAGATATTTCTCATTAAGACTTAAACACCGTTAAGTTTCAATTTTTGATGGTGAAGAAAATGATTGGATAAATTTTATGGGATATCTATGTCGATGACATGACGTACCGATTCGCAACGAACGATTATATTAGCACATCAAGAATAGTGGAAATATCACCTCAGAACCAGCTAATCAAAACAGTCAGTGGTAGCCTTTATCAAGTTATTGGAAAAGGCAAAAAGCCGAAGTGCAAATGTGAGTGAGCCATTTAACAATTTGGTTAATACTAAATTATGTCATCTTATGCTTCTGGTTTATGCAATTTTTTAGTACAAATATGTCAACTTATACTTCAAACAACACCCAATGTTGTTTGAAGTGTAAGTTGACATAGCTACATTTGATTTCATTGAGCTACAACGACACAAATGAAGTGTAAGTTGGCATAAAATTGAAGCGTAAAATGATATAAAGTGACTATTTGGTAGAGTTTATTGAGCCTGTAACAGATTCTGTATAACTGCCATTTAGTTAATATATCTTCGAGGAGTTTCAAACCCGGAAATAAAACAGCCCATCGCCTGATGCCAGATTTGAATAAACATTAACCATTTTTACTGTCATCTTAGATTAGCCAGAAAAACAAAGCCCCAAGCTGATCTCAGCGAGAGGGGCTTTGAATTTAAAAACTAGTTTAGACTTCGTTAGTGTCTAAACTTATGTATTTTTGGGTAGCGTTCGGTGGCGGCGCTGGACAAATTTGCGCACCCTTCTGGCGCACACCGAATACTTCTGCAGGCAAATGCTGATCGAGCTGTTGGTGAAACTGATCGCTTCAGGCAAAGAAAAGCCCGGCACAAGACCGGGCTAATGAAGGTTAAGGCTTGTTGTTGGAAATTTCAATTTTCAAGATCCCTTACCTCAAAGGCTAATCCAGCTATTTATCTATCGTTGCTTAAATTTATCTGAAACAACACGAAAAATAATAGCCAAAAAGTAACTTAACAAGCCGAATGAGATTAATAACAACTCTATTCCTGTTTTAGCAAGAGAAAGCTTAACTAGAAGCCTATATACCACTTCCATTATCATTGACACCATTAAGATTGCGAATCCATTAGGGGATAATAATACAATCTTGAAAAAAGCTTCTTTAACTCTATTTAACATGACTTGTTTCCTGCACACTCAACAGCCCCGCCAGAATTACTAATAACGTTACCCATAGCTTCACCTATTCCAACTGACTCTGATTTAACTGTAGCTCCCAAGGCGCTACCAGTTGTAGAATTGATGTGGGAAGAGATTTGTTTTTGAGCGAATGATGATGTACCTTTTGCTGCTCCAACCACAGCATCAACAGCATCCCCACTAACGCTGCCTGCAACAGCACCAATTGCACCGAGAGCAGCTCCCTTCAAAATTCCCGAGTCTAATTCTTTACCATCAATAGCATTATTCGCTACCGTCGAAGAAGTACCTATTAATGCACCACCATACGCATTAGCCCCAGCCTTTAGCGCAATGCTAGAAGTTAAAGAGGCAATACCTCTACCAAGACCAGCAGCAGCACCAGCTAAACCTGCAACTCCAATTTTCGCGACACTATTAAAATCTGCCTTTAACTCACCTGTAATAGCTTGTCTTGCAACCTCTAAACTGACTCCTGCAATAAAACCGACTAACCCCCACTCACCCGTCGGATCCGTCGCATTAATTGGATCATTCCCCACATAGGCATACCAGTTCATGCCGTCTTTGTAGCCGATGGGGTCGGTCTGCATAAAGCGGCCGAGCTTCGGATTGTAAACCCGTGCTTTGTAGTGATAAAGCTTAGTACCTGGGATTAAGATTTGCCCAGTGTAACGGAAACGCGATGAGCTGGTATTAATCGGCTCACCGAATGGGCCATATTTATGTGTTGCTATTATTGAACCTGAGCCATTCGTTTCACTAATAATTGAGCCGCGCTCATCTGCGTGTAAATAACGCTTGTTACCTGTGCCACTACCTTCGTACCACACTAGCGGGTCATCTTCGCCTATACCATGAACATAGCGACGTAATAGACTACCGCTGCTGTTGTATTCCGCAACCAGTTCGTTTGCATCATATAAGAAGGTCGTTTTAGTGCCATTGAGTGTTGAGTAATTTAATCGTCCCGTCGCATCATAGCCAAGCGCTAAGCTGGTACCTGACTTAGACGCAGACGTTAAACGGTTATGTGCATTGTAGTTATAGCGCCAACCATCATAACTTTTTAAGTTGCCGGTTAAAGCTTACCAAGGGCAACAGTCAATACCCCATTAGTTTCATTGGCACTGAACGATGACTGAGGGGAAAGCCAAAGGCCTAACTAATCCTCAATGATGCTTACTACCTAAATTATATGGCGTTATTTATTCAAGACACAGTGAATATTCACACCAATCGGCGTCATTACTGGATGTATAGTCATATTTAAAGTGAGTTTAAAAAATAACAACACTTGGTTTTTTTGAATAAAAAGATCAAGAAAACATAGCTGTCTGCTTGACCGGAACTTTCTAATGGGTGACCCTGCCGACTTTTCACAGCTTGTGCCAGCGAATAACAATCGCTTTATCATTTAGCCGTTCCGCTTTTTTATCATCTACATACAGCACTAAATGAGTGTGGTTACTCATGACTGCATAAGCGCACACGTCAATACAAAATACCTTGGCTAACTCTAACAGTTTATCTTCAACCCAGCCCCTGCGGTGCTCGTAGGATTGACCAGTAAAATGGTCTTCTCCACATAAAAATGCACGGCGCACGCAACGTGAAATACAGTGGTAGTACTTTGTATCTGCCAAACTTACTTGACGTTTTCTTGCGATAGCCATAAGACATCCTGCTTGTTTTTTACACTAAATAAAGCGTAGTACTTTGAGCGTAAAAGTGAAAAAAATTTGAGTGGATGTCTAGTTTAAATTTATAGCTAGAGAAAGTGCGGTAGTAAGTTGCAAAATAAAAGGCTCCTGAATAAATTCAGAAACCTTTATAAACTAACCAGAAGATCGGTCAATGGATCGTTAAGTATTTCTTAACTGATCGGCATTAAGCTTACGCTGGCTTTGAGTTGAGAGCAAATAATGCTAGTTTGGTTGAATCCTAGCCCCTGCTAGCGAGGCTTTGGATTCAACTTTTAACTATTGAGGGCTGTCTATTAATGCACCCCACCCATCACATTTAGTTCCAAACTCAGAAAGAATCCGGTTAAGCTCTAACTGCTCATTGATGACATTTTCATAGTTTAAAATTACATTTCTTTTGAAATATACAGAGATCCTTTCAAGGGAGCTAACTGCTTCTTCATTCTCAAATATATCCGTTTCATAGTTATCAGAAATAAACTTTTCATCACATATACTCTTTGCAGTATTTAAGTTCTTGGCATAGCAATAAAGTTCGATATCAATTTTACTTCCTTTTTTTATCCCATATTGAGCAAGCTCCTTTAGGGTTCTTCCATCATCATCATTTGGAAATTCTTCCATCATAGCTCCCCATTTTGCTTTCTGTACTTCTTACCCGGAGATTCAATAGCATTGTGATTCTTGTCACTTTTTACCCCGCCATACTGATCGATCAACCCAGATTCTTGCTTAAATGAATCCCTATCAGATGCAGCAGATTGAGTTTGAGTACTAACGTGAGCATCATCTGTTTGTTTCTCAACCCTCTTCGCTGAAATAGCTGCTCGTTCAGCATCACCTTTACCAACGTACACTTTTCCCGACTCGTGCTTATTCACATAAGTTCCTGTAGGACAATTGTGAACCAACACGTTTTTCTTCGTAACATAATAAGTATGAAAATCAGCAACAGTAAAGTTATAGGTTAAATCAAGGCCTTGTTCATCGGTGACGCTAACTACTTTCATAGAACTGTGACCGTCAGTTTCAATGAGATCGCCAACTTCTAACTCAATAGTCTGCTTCCATCCTTTTCCAACTACATAGAAGGGGTGGTTATCAGTAGCCTCAATTTTTTGCTCACCCCCCACCTCTCCAACCAACTTGATTTCGAAGATACCGCGATCTGGTTCAACGAAGATTTTGGTAACTGGCTTCCATTCTTGTTCACCCGTGTCTGTGTTCTTTGCCCAGAGCTTTTCGCCTAGTTTAACACCTTCTATATTTTTATAGCCGTCTTCTGTTAGGACTTGAGTTCCAGCGACAAAACAACATGAACGACTGACGCTCTTAGCCGCTGAATCACCTTTTGAGTTTGCCTTAATAATTTTAGCTAGACGCTTTGCTTTTTGTAATGTTTTAATCGGGTTTACAATTCCTAAAGCAGCATCAGTCACCGCGCTACCTAAACTTAATGATCCTGTTTCGGCATAGTTTAATGCAGTTTCTCCATCATCATGTTAATTCCTTTTATATACAAACCGGCTATTACATTGCGTATAGATAGATGCATTAAAAAAGCCTCGGCTAGTGAGGCTTTGGATTCAAATGATTTAATTGGTTACTATTTAAATTAGTTCCATTTGTTCCACATCATATCCTCGTTGCGCCAAAGCCCTTTTCCTTCTTCAAGCTTCATTACCAGATCTAATGTGGAGTCATACAATACAAGTGTACTCAGCGGAACGACTCTTGTATCCTCTTTTTTCACATCCGGACCTGCCCCTGAAAATAGCTCCCATTGATCAACTTCCCACCTCATTGCCTCAGTTACAGCGGCTCCCTTTAGGGCCTCTAAATTTGTCACTGCTGAACAATTTTTAGGTAACCCACTTGAGTAACTACGATCAAACCAAGACCACACTCTATTATTTGTGTCGTTCATAGGTAAATCACAATTCGGAACATCGATTGTCATTAATTGCTTTGGTGGTATTATCTGCATCAAACAAATTTTATCTGCTTTATAATAGTCGATGGCACCTAATGGCAAATTGTTAGACCAAGATTCTCCTGCTCTTTTCAGTTCAAAGCTTCCACTTATGTTTTCCACATTAAATGAGGATGCGCTAGGATTCTTCATCAAGTATTTCGCTGCACAATCTACTATATTTTTGGCTAATTGAGCCGAAAAATAAGCTCCCCCGGCAAAAAGTAGCTCCACACCAAGTTTTTCATGCAGCCCTATGGTATATAAAAAGCGCGGTGAACTTCCCCCACTTGTGGTATACACAAAATAGCCGTGACTATTGATAGCATTACCTATCGTATTTAATGCATCATTTTCATTCATTTAATCTACTTCTCTTTCGCATGTACTTCTTTATGACGGTCTTTGCAAAGTGCAGCACCATTTTCTTTAGTTGTTGGGCCACCATCTGCGTGACGCTGTTTATGGTGACCATCGATTTCACTTAAAGGTTTAGTCTCTCCACAACCAGCATATTTGCCACCTTGATCTTGCAACATTTCATTAGTTTTCCCCCTAGAGTATGTTCTTTTAGGATCTCTGTCACTGGGAGCACCAGAGCCTCTTCCTGTTGGAGTCTTGGGAACCTTCGAAAAGTCACAGACATTGTGTACCCACATATTCGTCTTACCAACGAAATATGTGTGATCAATGTCTACAGTAAAATTATAAGCATATTGTGGTTCTTCGTTAGCATGTATAGGCGCAATAGTAATATCGTTTTCAAACTTTGGTCCAGAAACAATAGTGCCTACTTCAATATCACCAGCCGCTAACAACCCAAGGTTATCTACATAAAATGGATGTTCTGCTGTTGTGGTAATAGACTCTTTTACGCCATTCTCATCTACAACTGTAAATGTAATAGTTTCTTCATGCCTGTCCTCAAAAGTACCAGCAGCCAAACTTACTGGCAGAACACTTCAGGCAAAAAAATGCAAAAACTGACCCCGATTGTTCTACTGCTTCATTTCTTTTCTAAAATAGAAATACAGAAAAATACTCCCTATAGCATTAAATAAAATTAAGACTAAAACTGTTATAAAAAAGCTTTTTTTCCTAATAACGCTAGCTACTAAGGGCATAATCAAAAGAGCTATAAATGCCCCAATTTGCGTTACGTATACAGCCAAGTGTAGTATTCTGTAGCACTCATCAAACACTGACGCCGTAACTAGAAACGTTAAAACTGCTAAAACTGCTAAAACTGCTAAAACAAATAAAATTATAGAATTGCGCCATAGTGAGCCGACATTTTTCACCGAAAAGTTAGTGTTTTTCATTTAGTTTATCCAAGTTAACTTCTGCCGGCACTTTAAAAAACCCTAAAGTAACTTCAACTTTTAATTTATTTTCATTGTTCAAGGATACATTCCCTGATTTTATTTGCCCTGTTAACTTAGGTCCTTCTTTAGTGACAGAAGTCACTTTAGGCACACCTGTACGACTATCGGATTTTTCTTCTACCTTAAATAGCTGCGCTTTAGCACTAGCAACATTTGAATCTATATTGGCTAACACTTCAATTGTTGTAACATTTTCAGGACCGTGGTCCCCATTTTGAACAGTCATAGAAGCTTCGCCACCAAACTTTGCTGTAGCATTGGGTGTTTTTATGCCAATCTTCGCTCCGATAGCAGGTCCCGCACTTACAGTTGTTGCTTGTCTTAAAGCTCTGTTTTGTTCAGGGGTAATCATCAATGATTTCGGATTATAAGAGTTTTTTCCCGTTAGATCCGTAGCATTGACTGGATCATTTCCCACATACGCGTACCAGTTCATGCCGTCTTCGTAGCCTATGGGGTCAGTCTGCATAAAACGCCCTAATTCATGGTGGTAAACCCGTGCTTTGTAGTGATAAAGCTTAGTACCTGGGATTAAGATTTGCCCTGTGTAACGGAAACGCGATGAGCTGGTATTAATCGGCTCTCCAAATGGGCCATACTTATGTGTTGCTATTATTGAACCTGAACCATTCGTTTCACTAATAATTGAGCCGCGCTCATCTGCGTGTAAATAGCGCTTGTTACCTGTGCCACTACTTTCGTACCACACCAGTGGGTCGTCTTCACCTATACCATGAACATAACGACGTAATAGACTACCGCTGCTGTTGTACTCAGCAACCAGTTTGTTTGCATCGTATAAGAAGGTCGTTTAACTCTATTTAAAGTAGTGTAATTTAAACGCCCCATTGCATTAGGTGAATGAAATTAGGGTTATTATCCGACTTGTCAACAAATCGAGCACGAAAGTCTTCGTCAGCAATTTTGCTTTGCGGTTTTACTTCTATAAATTTTTGCGTGCCGTCTGTGTGGGTAATTAAAAAGTCAGGTGTGTAACGGCAAGTACGGTTATCAAACTCATATTCGTAACCTAGTGGTTGTGCTTCAAATGCGGCTATTGATGGTGAAAATTAAAAATAGAAACATGCATCAAACTCTAAAGAGGATTCGACTAAATAAGTGATTTATCTTTTGACTAGCAAATTTATGGAGGTTTTTACACGGGTGTGTTTTATTTTGTAAATGTGAGTGAGCCATTTAACAATTTGGTTATTACTAAGCTATGTCAGTTTATACTTCTAATTTATGCCATATTTTAGTACAAATATGTCAACTTATACTTCAAACAACACCCAAATGAGGAATTTGGGTGGCAGTCTTACCAGCCACATCTCGGCACACACGTCACAAACTGTGGCTGCTCCCTTCCGGGCCTGACCAGGTTCGCCTGCTAGTGTTGCGAGAGGACCAATAAGACTACCATTGAGGGCCTTGGTTGGCGCGGGAAGGATTATCTCTACTTTTGCTCTGTTATTCAAGGGATAATCTAAAAAGAAAGTGCGATTGCATATTTCATATACAATCGCGACGTATTTAGCTGTTTTAGTGCGTATTAATTGTTCTCTAACTGCGCTTTTATATTACGAAGTGCTGCTTTTACTTTTTTCATGTTTTCTGGACCCATACGTAAAAGCTGTTTTTGCGCAGCAGGTAATTGCTCCCACTCCGAAAACGCATACTGATACGTCACTGAGTCGCGAAGTAACGGCAAGTCACCTTCAGGCTCTGGCGTATCAAGTAATAAATCGATCGCATCGGTTAGCGTTTGATTAAACTCATCATCGCCATAACCAATTTCACTGTATGCATTATTAATAAGTGGCTTGTACTCTTCGTACATACGAACGGCTTGCGCTGCACTCATACTGGTAAATATTTTCACATACGGGGTATAACGCTCGTAGCTGTTAGGGTTAATCGTGAGGATATCGCCTTCATTAACGCTAAATTTTTCTTCTGGCTGTACAACAGGCGTGTGCTTTTTAGCTACCTTACCTTTAGCTAGGTTATCTACAAATACAACACCACGGCGAATTACATCGTCGGTCACCATTAGGCTCATTACTGAGTCGCTTAGGTACTCATCCATTTTAGCAACCACAACTGCATCACTTTCGTTAAGTGTTGGTAGTGGCTCTACTTCAGGCTCCGGCTCACTCGGGCTTTGTGCTGGTACTTCAAGCTCGGCTGGTTTTTCTGGCATTACAGATGGCGCGTCTACCACTGGGTCATTCTCGGGTTTAAGCTCCATCATAGGTTGCTCTTTAACTGCGGGCTCTACCTCAGTGCGTGTTTCTTGCTCGTCACTTGGTGTGAGCAATACGAAGGCGGCCGCACATGCTACGACTATTAAAATAATAACGGCGAAAAGAATATTGTTATTAGGTGGACGTTTTTGAACATCTGATGCTTCTGGTTTATCTGACATACGAACTCCATAAAAATTAAAATGCGATATCACTTAGAGTACGCTAAGTGGATTAAATTCATTCTTACACAAATACTATGACATTTTATAATACGGCAATTATAGCAAAGTAAGTTACCTACTAAATTGGGTGATTAAATAATGTAATAAGCATTAGGGCAGTTATCCTTTGATTCTTCTAGCTTAAAGACTTACAGTTAATAAATAAAGTAAAGACGTAGAACAGTTTAACCACCAATATGAAAATCAAGCAAGTTGATCCACAAAAACCTAAAACTGCCTTATTACTTACAGGTGGTGGCGCACGAGCTGCTTATCAAGTCGGTGTGCTAAAAGCGCTAGCTCATAGTATGCCTCGTACTGCTCCATTGCCATTTAGAGTAATAAATGGCACCTCCGCTGGCGCTATTAACTCTGCTGCATTGGCATGTTACGCTTCTTGTGCGCATTTGGCTGTACGAAAGCTCGAATCAGTTTGGAAAAACTTTTCAACCTCTATGGTCTATAAAAGTGACTTTTTAAGTGTATTTGGCCATATTGCGCGTAATATTTTAACGAGCTTTCAGTCAGAGCATATTAACCACCCACCAGCGAGCTTACTAAATAACCGCCCTCTGCGTAGTTTATTAAACGAGATTTTAGATTTACACCGCATTGAGCGCAATTTACACCGTAATTATTTAGATGCGCTGTCTATTACAGCCTCAAGTTATACAACGGGTGACTCGGTTGCATTTTTTCAATCTAATACGCAAACATCGTGGCAACGTGCTAAACGCGAAGGCCGCGCAACTCGTATTAATGTTGAGCACTTAATGGCATCAAGTGCCATTCCTATGGTGTTTCCAAGTGTAAATATTTATAACCATTACTTTGGTGATGGCTCTATACATCAACTTTCTCCGCTGAGTCCGTCGATTCATTTAGGCGCTGAAAAAATATTTATTATTGGGGTAGACCAACCTAAAGAATTACACCCGCCGGGTTATTCGCCACATTATCCTGGACTCTCTGCTGTTGCGGGGCATTTACTCGACAGTGTATTTACCGACACTATGCAATCGGATTTAGAGCGTTTGGCTCGTGTTAACCGCACATTAGGGCTATTACCCGCTCGTGACAAACATCAAGAACTTAAACAAATAGATACCTTTGTAATTAACCCATCGCAAAACTTTAACGCAATTGCAGCGCAGTATTACGACGATATGCCATGGGCTATTAAAGTATTGCTACGTACCATAGGTGTTAAAAAACATTCGCAATCGAGCTTAACCAGTTATCTATTGTTTGAAAAACGCTACACCCAGCATTTAATGCAAATTGGCTATGAAGACGGTATGAAAAAATTACCGGAGATACGCAAGTTTTTAGAACTAGATTAAGCCCAAACAGAAACGTTATTCTATTCCGTCGAGCAGGTAGTGCTCTACCCGCTCAACACGCCTTGGTTTACCTTGTAACACTAAAACGTCATTAGCCAATAAGATTGTTTGTGCCGATGGAGTGTCTATTTCGGCCCCTTCTCTGCGCAGTGCTTTTACCAGTACCCGACGCTTTTCTAAATTTAGATTTTCGATTGTTTTATTAACTGCATAAGCTTTATCAGGCAGAGCAACTACATGTAAGTACTCTAACCGGTCACTTGATGTATCTTCGTTATCTTTAAAATAGCCTGCATAAAAGCTTTGCATTAACGGATAACGATTACGACGCTCTTTACTTACTCTTCGCACAATACGCGTCATCGGTACGCCCGACATAGACAACACATGCGACACGAGCATTAAGCTTGCCTCTAACGACTCAGGTACTACTTCGGTTACACCTAGCTCTTTTAAATAATCTAGCTGGCTATCGTCACGGGTACGAATGAGTATTTTAACATTGGGTGCTATTTGCTTTATGGCATCAATAACAACTTGTGCATGATCAAACTCTGTAAAAGTAATAATAACCAAGCGAGCTCGCTCTACTCCTGCGCACTTTAAAATATCTTTTTGTTTAACATAGCCAAATATGACAGGCTCACCCGCCGCTTTGCCTTCTTGTACTAAAATTGGGTTACTTTCAATCGCAACATAGTCAATTGCTTCGGGCTTTAAAAAACGCGCTATAGTTTGCCCAACTCGTGAAAAACCACAAATAACAACATGGTCGCTATAAAGCGTACTACTTTGTGGCTCACTCTCGAGCGCCAAACTTGGGCGATCGAGTATGCCTAAACGCTTTAAAATAAATGGCGTTTTATCAATCAAAAATGGGGTAAATGCCATTGAAAGCACACCAAGGGCAATTAAAAATGAAGCTTGCTCTGAATTTAATAATTGATGCTGGCCAGCAAGTGCAATAAGTACAAAGCCAAACTCCCCCATTTGCCACAGCATAATGCCACAGGCGAGTGAATCTTGGTTTCGCTCATGCATTAGCCGCGCGCTAAAGGCTACCACTGCAATTTTTAATACCAGTAAACCCAGCAAGGCGCCAATAATTATTACGATATGCCCCAGTACAAATAAAATATCTAGTTGCATACCTACAGTAACAAAAAACAGCCCCATTAAAATATCGCGAAATGGGCGTATATCGGCCTCTAACTGATGCCTGTAATGACTCTCACCTAACATCATTCCGGCTAAAAAAGCACCTAGCGCCATAGACAAGCCAAACATATACGTTAAAAAGCCTGCAAACAACGCGACTAATATGGTGGTAAGTACAAATAACTCATCGGTTCGTACTTGCGCTATTTCTTTAAACACAATGGGCAATACCCATTTACCAATTGCCCAAAGAAGCACACATACAAATGCGCCTTTACTTAGGGCAAACGCTAAAGCCCAGCCAATACTTTGAGAGTCACTTGATGCAAATAAAGGAAGTATTATTAATAGAGGAACGACAGCAATATCTTGAAAAAGTAGAACACCAACGGCCAATTGCCCACGGCGCTGATTAAGCTCACCCGTTTCTTTTAATAGCTTAACTACTACAGCGGTTGAAGAAAGCGCCATAATTGTGCCGATGGTAAAACTGGTGAGTAATGAAAAGTTTAAGCAATATAGAATAATAATGAAGAGTAAACTGGTTATACCTACTTGTAATGAGCCCAAACCAAATACTAGGTTTCGCATTGCCATTAGCCGAGAAATAGAAAATTCTAGCCCTAAACTAAATAACAAAAACACAATACCCAGTTCAGCTACAAACTCTATTTCGTGAGATTGTGCAAGCCAGCCAATACCATGACTACCGGCTAAAACCCCCGTTGCTAGGTACGCTAAAATAGGCGGCAAGCCAATGCGCTTAAAAAACCACACAAAAAGAACTGCCGCGACCAATAAGCCAAAAATTTGAGCATTAATACTTTGCAAATGCAGCCTCGCGTTTAAATTAAACTAGTAGCTTGTAAGTAAATATAACAACCATATGTTTTTCATGCAATTTTAAAATATGGCACAAAAATAGCTTAGTTATTGCAAAGTAACACCCTCGGGGGAGAATTTAATGGAAAACGTCCATATTTTGACGCAGCGTGTGTCTGGTCGCGGTGATTTTTTGCCGTTTTCGGCTGAACACTCACCTACAAATGAAATAACTGAAACGCATGAACTCGTCGCAGAGCTACAAACAAGCTTAGTGATCGAGGATGTTCTGGCTATTTACGCTAAATTTGCAAAACAATTGCTCAATTTTTCTGGATTGCAGTTTCAATCAACTTTAGGTACTGCTCAAACATCACAAAGTGATACAAATAGTACACCCTATATTTTTGATTTAGCGATTAATAAAGACCACTTAGGGCAGCTAATTTATTTTAGTAAATTCCCGCTTGGTCACGCAATTGAGAAAAAATTACATACATTACATACTGCGCTGGTTTATCCACTTCGTAATGCGATGATGTATAGCCGCGTACTAAAGCTTGCCACAAAGGATGCGTTAACCGGTTTAAATAATCGTAGTCAATTTAATGACTTTTTACTTCAAAAGCTTGAAAACTGTCGCCGTTATCAACGTCCATTTAGTTTAATGTTGCTTGATTTAGATAACTTTAAACAAGTTAATGACAACTTCGGCCATAAAATTGGTGACGATACACTTAAAGAATTTTCAAAAGTACTGTGTAGTAGTATACGCGGCACTGATTCGGTATTTAGATTTGGTGGTGATGAGTTTGCTTTGCTTATTGAAGACCCTGAGTTTACAACTAATAAAGTGATTGCTGAGCGGATAATGTGCTTAGTAAGAAAATCGCCATTAATGTCTAAATACAAAGTAACAACCAGTATTGGTTTTACTTTAGCTAACAGCCAAGATTGCGAAACTGAGATATTTGCTCGAGCAGATAAAGGTTTATACAAAGCAAAAGCATCAGGTAGAAACTGCGCAAAAGCATACTAGCCTTTACTTAACTGCATTAAATAAAAAAGCCTAGCTTCCCCCGCTAGGCTTTGCACTTACCAATTTATAAATAAACAACGCAGCACAGAATCCAAAAAAGAATCCGCTAATTAAATTAAGTAATGCAGTAATAGTAGCAAGCGGTGTAAATAATACTAAAAGCAGTGGCAGGCTCACGCCTGAAATAAAAAACAATCCACCTTTACCTAACCAATAAGCTAATAAAAGTACTGCAGATGCAATCCCACCAGCGACTGCATAACCTAACGTGACTATATTTAACTCAAGTAAAACATTAGCGATAACAGCAATAAGCGCTGTTATTAGCATACCCATTGGCGCTTTTGTTACTAACGATAAGCCAACATGCGGCTGTCTACTCATTTATTTACACTCCCAAAAAATACCATTTTCATCAACATGCTTAGCGCTTATAAAACAACCAACCACTTGAACTAATTCATCATTATAAAAAATAAGTGGCACACTGGCGCGTAGCCACGGCGCTATTTTTGCATCTTTAAACCAATGCTTAACTGTATTACTTCCAGGCTTTTTAAGTGGTTTAATACGTGCGCTATTGCAATTAAAGCGCACTATTACTTGCTCATTTGAGTGTGGAGGTCTTACTCCAAAACCAATGCTTTTAATTAATAAGCGCCCGTCTGCAAGTTTTAGCTGTGAATGATTTAGCTCAATATCTGTTAATACTTCATTTGGTGTTACAAAATACAAATAACCTTGATGACGACGTATTTGCCCATCGAGCAAATCAATACGCATTTGTGCGTCGTTTTTTGCGCACATTGCTTGATTAATAATTTGCTCAAGCTGCTTTTGCGATGGCATGACTTGTGTAAATAATGCAAGCCACGCACGTACTATATTTGCAATACGCGCTGAGCTGTATTCACTTATTTGGCTAATGCACAGTGCTTGGTGCTCGTTAATACACTTATTTAAATCAAGCTGAGTGTACTCATCAAGTAGTGTTTGCTGCTGTTGTAGTAGCTCAATACTTCGTGCTGTACATTGTTCAAACCCAGTAAAGCGCTCGACTAACACAGGTACTATTTTTGAGCGTAAAAAGTTACGGTCAAAACTTTCATCTGTATTTGAGTCATCAGTTATGTGGTTAATACTAAAGCGCGCCGCAAACGCTTCTATATCGCTTCGCTTTACGTTTAACAATGGCCTAAAACATACACGGCCACTTTGCAGCAAACGCGCTTGGTGCATGGCGCCAAGCCCTTTTAAACCCGAGCCACGCTTTAAGCGCAGTAAAAACGTTTCTACTTGGTCGTTTAAATGTTGGCCCAATAAAACAATGCTGCCTTGTGGGCTTAGCTCATCAAGTGCTTTATAACGTGCATCGCGAGCTTGGGCTTCAAGGCTCGTACGCGACTGCTGCTCAATTACAACTTTTGCGGCTTTAAAAGGCACATCAAGCTCAATACATACGTTTTTGCAAAAGCGTTGCCAGTCATCGCCATACTGGCTCAAGCCATGGTGAACATAAATAGCCGATACATCAATTGCAGGGTTATCGGCTCTTAAAGTACACATTAAATGCAGCAACACCACAGAATCAACACCACCAGAAAGCGCCACAGTAAAAACAGTATTACCTTGCTCAATATAGCTATTTAGTGATTTTTTTAATTGCTGATAAATTGCTGTTGTATGCATATGGCCGCACTTTTATATAAAAACTCTGAACATTTTAAAGCAAAAAAGCCGCATAAGCGGCTTTTTTTTAACAATTAATGTATTTAGCAATAACCAAACGACATTAAACGTTTGTAACGTTGATCAAGCATTTCTTCAAGCGTAAGCGCTTGTAAGTCTGCTAGGTCACGCTTAAGGCGTACTTTTAAGTTACGTGCCATTGCATCGTAATTACGGTGTGCACCACCTAGAGGCTCATCAACTAAATTGTTGATTAAGTCTAGCTCTTTAACGCGCTCTGCAGTTACACCCATTGCTTCTGCTGCAAGCGGTGCTTTGTCAGCGCTTTTCCAAAGAATAGACGCACAACCTTCAGGCGAAATTACAGAATAAGTGCTGTACTGCAACATGTTAACTCTGTCGCCAACACCAATCGCTAATGCACCACCTGAACCGCCTTCACCAATAACCGTACATATTGTCGGCACTTTAAGTGACGCCATTACTTTTAAGTTACGTGCGATTGCTTCAGATTGACCACGTTCTTCAGCGCCAACACCTGGGTATGCACCTGGTGTGTCAATAAAGGTCATGATTGGCATTTTAAAACGCTCAGCCATTTCCATTAAGCGTAATGCTTTACGGTAACCTTCTGGCTTTGGCATACCAAAGTTACGTTTAATTTTTTCAGCAGTATCACGACCTTTTTGTTGGCCAATAACCATTACCGGTTCGCCATCTAAACGCGCAATGCCACCTAAAATAGCTGGATCGTTAGCAAAAGTACGATCGCCAGCAAACTCGTCAAATTCCGTGAAAATGCGCTCGATATAATCTCGAGTGTAAGGACGCAACGGATGACGTGCTAACTGTGATACTTGCCAAGCGCCTAAATTAGAAAAAATCTCCTGTTTTTGTTTGGCACTTTTTTCTTTTAATTTGCTGACTTCCTCTTCTAACTCAAGGTCTAATTCGCCAGCGCGGCTGATACTTTGTAATTCTTCAATTTTTGCTTCTAATTCTGCAATTGGAAGCTCAAAATCAAGATAATTGAGGCTCATGCTCTAAACTACCTAATTAGTTAAATTCTAGTTCTACATCTTGCGCAGCCATTAGTGATAACTTATGGATTAAGTCGTCACTTGGCGTAACACACCATTCGATTCCAAGAGTTAATTGCGCCAACGCATCTGGACGTTGGTAATAAACCTTGATCGGACACGTTCCCATTTTATAGGGTTCGAGTACTTTTTGTAATTTATCGAAGAAACCTGCCTCGATTTGCACCATGTTCAGCGTCATTTTAATCGCTTTAATACGCTTTTCACGCGCTTGAGCAATGGTGTTTATTTCTCTGGCGGTCATTGTAATACCACCGGAGAAGTTATCAAAGCTGACCTGTCCAGATATTACCAAGATATTGTTAACTTGGAGCATATCTTGGTACTTTTCAAACTCGTCTGAATACAAGCGTACATCAATCCGTGCACTCTTGTCATCTAAAGTTACTAAGGCCCAACGATTTCCTTTTTTATTAATTAATACCCTAGAGGCAATCACTAAACCTGCAGCGGTTGCAAACACATCACGGTTAGTTGGCTGCAAATCAACTATTTTTCCGCTGGTGTAATGCTTAAGTTCGCGGCGGTACTGATTTATCGGATGCCCAGTTAAATAAAGGCCTAGCGTTTCTTTTTCGCCTTCTAACCACTCGTTGTCGGTGAGTCCTGTGGCTTTAATAAAGGCTTGTTCAACCTCATCAGGCTCGGTGGCCAATAAACCAAACAAATCACTTTGCCCTAATTGCTCAGCTTTGTTGTGTTGATCGGCCGCACGCATAGCATCTTTTAAACTGGCTAGTAATGTAGCACGCCCAGATTGGGTTTTCTCTGGTCCTAATTGATCCAAAGCACCTGCGTAAATTAATTTTTCAGTAACACGTTTATTTAAGCGTTTTAAATCAACACGGGCACAAAAATCAAATAAATCTTTAAATGGGCCGCCTTTTGCACGCGCTTCTAAAATAGCGTCTACCGGCGCTTCACCTACGCCTTTAATAGCGCCAATACCGTAAACAATTTCACCTTCAAGGTTTACTGTAAACTTAAACTCACCTGCATTTACGTCTGGTGGTAATAAGGTGAGCTTCATGTTTTCACATTCATCCACCAAAATAACTATTTTGTCGGTGTTATCCATATCGGCCGACATTACCGCAGCCATAAACTCTGCAGGGTGATGCGTTTTCATCCACAATGTTTGATACGATACGAGTGCGTAAGCTGCTGAGTGAGATTTGTTAAAACCGTAACCTGCGAACTTTTCTACCAAGTCGAAGATTTTTATCGCAAGCTCGCCGTCAATGCCGTTATTTCTTGCGCCATCTTCAAATGTTGAACGCTGCTTTGCCATTTCTTCGGGTTTTTTCTTACCCATTGCACGACGCAGCATGTCGGCGCCACCTAGCGTGTAACCTGCTAGTACTTGCGCAATTTGCATTACTTGTTCTTGATACAAAATAATGCCGTAAGTTGGATCAAGTATTGGTTTTAAGCTTTCGTGTTGATACTGCGCATCTGGGTATGAGATTTCTTCTCGGCCCAGTTTTCGGTCGATAAAGTTATCTACCATGCCTGATTGCAGTGGACCTGGGCGGAACAAGGCCACAAGTGCAATCATATCTTCAAAGCAGTCGGGCTTAAGGCGGCGTACTAAGTCTTTCATACCACGCGACTCTAGCTGAAATACAGCGGTCGTTTCGGCGCGAAGTAGCAACTCAATACTTTTTTTATCATCCAGTGGAATGGTGTTTATATCAACGGGGTCTTTACCTTGGCGCTTCATGCGCACATTGGTCATATCGACCGCCCACTGCAATATAGTCAGTGTACGTAAACCCAAGAAATCGAACTTAACTAAGCCGGCTGTTTCTACATCGTTTTTATCAAACTGTGTTACTGGAAACTTACCTTCGTCATCGCAATAAAGCGCAGCGAAGTCGGTAATAGTGGTTGGCGATATTACTACGCCGCCCGCATGTTTACCGGCGTTACGTGTACACCCTTCAAGAATGCGACACATGTCGATTAAGTCTTTTACCTCATTATCGCCATCGTAGGCTTCTTGCAAGCGTGGTTCTACATCAAACGCTTTGGCAAGTGTCATACCGGGGTCACCCGGAATCAATTTTGAAATTCGATCAACAAACCCGTAAGGATGCCCAAGCACTCGCCCTACATCGCGTATTACCGCTTTTGCAGCCATGGTACCAAAGGTAATAATTTGCGAAACCGCATCTCGACCATACAAAGCCGACACGTGATCAATTACTTCGTCTCGTCTATCCATACAAAAATCGACGTCGAAATCGGGCATTGATACACGTTCAGGGTTTAAGAATCGCTCAAAGAGTAAGTCAAACTCAAGTGGATCAAGGTCGGTAATTTTAAGCGCGTACGCAACTAACGAACCCGCACCTGAACCACGACCAGGTCCAACTGGAATATTATTATCTTTACTCCACTGAATAAACTCCATTACGATTAAGAAGTAACCTGGGAATCCCATTTGGTTGATTACACCGAGTTCAATTGCAAGACGCTCATCGTATTCAACACGTTTTACTTTTCTATCTTCTTCATCGGGGAATAAAAACTGTAGTCGCTCTTCTAGGCCGTCTTGTGACACTTTAACTAAAAAGTCTTCAATTTTAAGCGAGCCGGTTGGGTAATCAGGTAAAAAGTAAGTACCTAATTGCACAGTTACATTACAACGCTTAGCGATTTCTACGGTATTTTGTAGGGCTTCTGGAATATCGCTAAACAACTCAGCCATTTGCTCAGGTGTTTTTAGATATTGTTCTTCAGAGAACCGTTTAGGGCGGCGCTTATCATCGAGCGTGTAACCGTCAAAAATAGCAACACGAATTTCGTGCGCTTCAAAGTTTTCTGGCTTTAAAAACACCACTTCGTTGGTCGCTACAACCGGTAGTTGCTCTTTAGCAGCAAGCTCTACCGCCATGTGCAAGTAATCTTCTTCAAGCGGTCGATTGGTGCGAACAAGCTCTAGGTAGTAGTTATCGCTAAAATGCTGCTTATAAAAACTAACAACCGATTCAATTACAGTCGGATTATTTTTTAATAATGCTTTACCTAAGTCACCGTCTTTAGCGCCTGAGAGAATAATTAAGCCTGCTTTTAGCTCAACTAACCACTCGCGGTCAATCACAGGGCGATGAAATACATGCCCACGCTGATACGCTTTAGATATCAGCAAGGTAATATTTTTATAGCCGTCGTTGTCTTTGGCTAATATAGTTAAGCGGCTTGGCTCATCAGGAAACTCTGGGCTACGAACCCAAAAGTCAGCACCCACTATAGGTTTAATACCCGCATTATGCGTGGCGCCATAAAAACGCACTAAACCACAAAAGTTCATCTGATCAGTAATTGCAATGGCTGGCATTTGCAGCTCTTGCGCTTTTGCGACTATTGGCTTTGTTTTAGCAAGGCCATCAACCATCGAAAAGTCTGAATGAACTCTTAAATGCACAAAATCAGGAGCAGCCATGCTTAGCCCTCACCATTGGCTTGCGCCAAAACGCGCTGCACAGGTTTAAAGCTTTTACGATGCTCGTCAATCGCGCCGTATTGTTCAAGCGCTGCAAAGTGCGCTTTAGTAGGATACCCTTTGTGCCCCGCAAAACCATATTCTGGGTGACGTTTATCAAGTTCAAGCATTTCATCATCGCGTGCTACTTTAGCTAAAATAGACGCCGCTGAAATTTCGGCCACTAAGCTATCACCTTTAACAACAGCTTGTGCTGGCATAGTGAGTTTTGGTAATCGATTACCATCTATAAATACAAATTCAGGTTGTGTGCTTAATGCCTCTACTGCGCGACTCATGGCAAGCATCGTTGCGTGCAGAATATTTAACTCATCAATTTCTGTTGGACTGCAGCGTCCATAAGCGTAGCACAATGCTTTTTCTTTTATTTCAATTGCAAGTGCTTGGCGTTTTTTATCCGTTAATTTTTTAGAATCCGCTAAGCCTGCAATAGGTTTAGTGGGATCTAAAATGACAGCGGCAGTGACTACATCACCAACAAGTGGGCCGCGCCCTACTTCATCTACACCAGCAATTAAGGATACATTGGGTCTATCAATTTGCATTTATTAACTCCGCCACAGCATTGGCTGCTTGTTCACTGGCATTTAATCTAATTTTTTCGTGAATAGCTAAAAAGCGTGCTTTTAGCTCTTTGTTATCTGTGTTGAGCATAGGGGTAAGTGCGCTTGTTAAGTTAGTCACATTACACTCGGTTTGTAAAAACTCAGGCACTAGCTCTTCGTCAGCTAATAAATTAGGCAGCGAAAAGTACTTAATATTAAACGTAAATAAAGTTTTAAAAATCCAATAGCTCAAAGGCTTTATTTTATAGCCCACAACCATTGGCTTTTTATAAAGCATGCCTTCAAGTGTTGCTGTGCCCGACGCTAATAAAATAGCATCAGCAGCTTGCATCGCTAATTTTGATTGCCCATCAAGCAGGTTAATATTAAGGTTTGGTGCGGTAGCGTTTAATATATCACTAAACTGCGCTTTGCGTTTTTCGTTAACCAACGGCACCACAATTTTAAGATTAGGATTTTTAGCTTGCAGCTCTGCGGCTGTTTTAATGTAAGTCTCGCTTAGTAAACCAACTTCTGAGCCTCGACTACCGGGTAGTAGCGCCAGTACTTTGTCATCAAGGCTTAAGCCAAGTTCTTCACGTGCTTTAGTATCGTCGTGCTCAAGTGCAATGTCGTCTGCCAAGGTATGCCCCACAAATGTACATGGCACTTGGTGCTTATCGTAAAATTCTTTTTCAAATGGTAATAATGCTAACACTAAGTTAGTGGCTGCACTTATTGTATGAATGCGCTTTTCGCGCCACGCCCAAACAGACGGACTTACATACTGCACGGTTTTAATACCCGCATCTTTAAGTGGCTTTTCTACACGTAAGTTAAAATCGGGTGCATCTATACCTATAAATACATCAGGTGGGTTATATACAAAATGCTGCACGAGTTGTTTACGTATTTTAAGCAAACGTGGTAAACGCCCTAGCACCTCAACAAGCCCCATTACCGAAAGCTCATCCATGTCGTAAAGTGTTTTACAGCCCTGCGCTTGCATTTTAGGTCCTGCTATTCCTTCAAAAATAGCGTCCGGAAAGTGTTTTTTTAGGGCTTTAATTAAGCCTTCACCTAAAATATCGCCCGACAGTTCACCTGCCACAATACCAATACGTAGTTGTTTTTTATCTTTATTCATTTGATTTTATTTCACAAGTAAACCAGGCGTTCATGCTTGTTAGTTTACCGTGTTTTACTGTTTGGTTAAACGCTTTAAATAACTGGTTTTTTATTACCTAAGTTAAGGCTTTATGTTGTTTGTTTTTAATACTGATGTAGCATAGGAAATATATATTACGCTTTACTAATATGTATGTTGACAAAGATTGCACAAACGTAAATACTATTACAAACTTTCAGTAATTACTGAAAGTTCATTAAATCTTAACTTTGCCAATAAAATGTTGCCCTGTTAATCCGTCACTCTCAAGGAGCCAATAATGATAGATGAAACCTTTGTGGATCTATCGCGATTACAGTTTGCTGTTACCGCTCTCTTTCATTTCTTATTCGTACCTTTAACGATAGGTATGACCTGGATTTTAGTTATTATGGAATCGGTTTATGTTATGACCGGTCGCGAAATTTATCGTGATATGACTAAGTTTTGGGGAAAATTGTTTGGTATTAACTTTGCAATTGGTGTGGCAACAGGCCTTACCATGGAATTTGAGTTTGGTACTAACTGGTCTTATTACTCCCATTACGTAGGTGATGTTTTTGGGGCTCCCCTGGCTATTGAAGGTTTAATGGCATTCTTTTTAGAATCGACCTTTGTGGGTATGTTCTTTTTAGGCTGGGACAGGCTTTCTAAACGCCAACATTTAGGCGCGACCTTTTTAATGGCCATTGGTACTAACATGTCGGCGCTGTGGATTTTAATTGCCAACGGTTGGATGCAAAACCCAGTAGGCGCTGAATTTAACTATCAAACCATGCGCATGGAAATGACTAGTTTTGCAGAGCTTGTGTTTAATCCTGTTGCCCAAGTTAAGTTTATTCATACTGTATCGGCAGGTTATGTGGCTGCCTCTATGTTTGTGCTTGGTATTAGTAGCTGGTACATATTGAAGGGTCGTGATTTAGCATTTGCTAAACGCTCTTTTTCAGTCGCATCAGGCTTTGGGTTAGCGTCAATTTTATGTGTAATTTTACTCGGTGACGAATCAGGCTACGAAGTAGGCGAAGTCCAAAAAGTAAAACTTGCCACAATTGAAGCCGAATGGCACACAGAAGAAGCTCCGGCTGCGTTTACCGCATTTGGTTTTCCTGATTCAGAAGAGCAAGTAACACATGCGGCGGTTAAAATACCTTACGCACTTGGGTTAATTGCTACACGCTCACTTGATGAGCAAGTAACGGGTATTAACGACCTAGAAAAACAACATGAAGTACGTATTCGCAACGGTATGATTGCTTATGAATACCTTACAAAACTCAGAAACGGTGAAGATACGCCAGATAATATTGCCAAATTTAATACTCTAAAAGATGATTTAGGTTATGGCTTGCTACTTAAGCGCTACACACCTGATGTTGTAGATGCTACTGAAGAACAAATTCAAAAAGCAGTTAAAGACTCTTTTCCTAAAGTAGGCCCTATGTTTTGGTCATTTAGGATTATGGTTGCCTGTGGTGTGGCCATGCTTGGTGTATTTATATTGGCTTTTTACTACAACGCACACCGCGTTATTGAGCAAAAACGCTGGTTGTTATGGGCTGCCGTATTGAGTATTCCACTACCTTGGATAGCGATTGAATTTGGCTGGATTGTTGCCGAGTATGGTCGCCAACCTTGGGCTATATCTGAAATACTGCCGACCTTTTTAGCCACGTCGTCACTAACAGTAAACGATATTTTAATTAGCTTAACTGGATTTATTGTCTTCTATACTGGTTTAGCCATTGTGGAAGGCTGGCTGATGATCCGCTTTGTTAAGCAAGGGCCAAGCTCGCTACATACTGGTAAGTATCATTTTGAATTACCAAACAAAGCTGATAAAACTGAAGGAGAGCAATCATGATTTTTGATTATGAAACATTAAAAATGCTTTGGTGGTTGATCATTGGTGTGCTGCTTATTGGTTTTGCTATTACCGATGGTATGGATATGGGCGTTGCTATGTTGCTCCGCCTCGTTGGTAAAACAGATTCAGAGCGCCGCACAGTAATAAACACAATTGGCCCGCATTGGGATGGTAACCAAGTATGGTTTATAACGGCAGGCGGCGCGTTATTTGCGGCGTGGCCTATGGTTTATGCTGCTGCATTTTCGGGCTTTTACTTTGCCATGATGCTAGTACTCTTTGCTTTGTTTTTTAGACCACTTGGATTTGATTACCGCAGTAAAGTAGACTCAAAACGCTGGCGCAATAACTGGGATTGGGGCTTGCTTGCAGGCAGCGCAATTCCAGCATTAGTATTTGGTGTTGCGTTTGGTAATTTATTTTTAGGCGTACCGTTTAATATTGATAACCTTATGCGTGTTAGCTACCAAGGATCATTTTTTGGCTTGCTTAACCCATTTGGATTACTTGCAGGTTTAGTAAGTATTACCATGTTAGTTGCGCATGCGGGTATGTGGTTACAACTTCGAACAGCAAGTGTGGTCGCAGAGCGTTCGGGTCAATATGGCCGCTATTCTCTTATTGTGTTTATCGTGTTATTTGCTGCAGCTGGTTTTTGGGTGGCTAACTTAACGGGTTACCAAGTTGTATCTATGGCTGATACACAAAGTCATGCAGACCCTCTAGCTAAAGTAGTCACTACAGCGCAAGGTGCTTGGTTAAGTAATTACAGCACCCGTCCGTGGACAATGACCTTCCCTATTTTAGCCTTTGCAATGGCATTAAGTGCACTTATGTTTTCAAAATTAAATAAACCTGCACTTGGACTTATTTCAACAAGCTTAATGTTAATTGGCGTAATTATGACGGCCGGTGTTTCTCTATTCCCATTTATTATGCCATCAAGTAATAACCCTAATATTAGCTTAACAATTTGGGATGCGGTATCGAGCCATAAAACGCTCAATATAATGTTTGTTGCAGTGTGTATTTTTGTACCACTAATTTTGTCCTACACCACTTGGTGTTACGTAAAAATGTGGCGCAGAGTAACGGTAGAAGAAATTGAAAACAACACTCATGGTAGCTACTAAGGAGACTAAACAATGTGGTATTTCGCTTGGATTTTAGGTGTACTTTTGGCCTGTACCTTAGGTGTAATAAATGTAATGTGGTACGAATTTCATCAAAATAAAAACAGCATTGCTGATGATGAACAAGCCATGCACGATTTATTAAATGATGCTAACAACACAAAAGATGACGACTAACCCCCGACCAGATCGCGCGCAGCAGCAATCACTGCGCGCTTTTTTAAAGCGTCAAAGTAAACCCGCTGCAGTGTGGTTAAAGTTAAGCATTGCACTGGGTACTTTTAACGCATTACTGATGATTGCAGGTGCTTATTTACTGGCTCAAGCTATTCATAATGTAATGTTTGAAGGTGATAACTTAGCCCAAGTCACTCATTTATTATGGCCCTTAGCAGGTATTATTTTATTGCGCGCGGTGTTTTTAGCGTTAAGTGAGCGCTTAAGTGCATTTGCTGCGCTTAAAATAAAATCGGCTATGCGCCAAACACTTCTCCATAAGCTCAGCTTACTTGGGCCTAGTTATATAGAACAACACGGCCAAGGCGCTACATTAAACACCCTGCATAATGGCGTTGAAGCACTTCACGACTATTATGCTAAATACTTGCCAGGTGTTGCTTACAGCGCACTTATTCCGCTGGCAATATTGGTTGTTATTTTTCCGACAGATTATAAAGCAGGGCTAATATTTTTATTAACCGCCCCGCTCATTCCTTTTTTTATGATTTTAGTAGGCTCTAAAGCCGAAGCTTTAAACCAAAAACGCTGGAAGCAACTTGCTGTACTGGGCAATTACTTTTTTGACCGCGTGCAAGGTTTAACTCAACTAAAACTATTTAATGCAACACGTACCGAGCTTAAACAAATAGCTAAAATTTCAGATGATTTTAGACACGCGACACTCGATGTTTTAAAAATCGCGTTTTTATCATCATTTGCACTTGAGTTTTTAGCTACCATTAGCGTGGCACTCGTTGCCGTAATTATTGGTTTTAGACTATTTTTTGGCACTCTTGATTTTGCTACTGGCTTTGTGGTGCTACTTTTAGCGCCTGAATTTTATTTACCACTGCGCCAGCTAGGTAGCCATTACCATGCACGCTTACAAGGCATTAGTGCGGCGGCCGATATGGTTGCGATTTTAAATGCACCACTGCCAAGTGACGTAAATGCGCCAGTAACTACAAGCGCACCTGAAAACAATTTAACTTTAAATACAATTAATTCAATAAGTATTACCGACCTTAATTTTATATACCCAGGTAGTAACGAAGGGATTAAAAATATAAATTTAACATTGCCAAATAAAGGCTTAATCGCAGTTGTGGGTAGTAGTGGCTCAGGTAAAAGTACGTTGTTTGATTGCTTATTAGGGTTTCACCCTGAGGTGATTAACCACCTATCTATTAATGAGCAGAGTTTAAGTACAGCCGATATAACTTACTTGCAAAATAATATTGCGTGGATACCGCAAAAAGCGACGCTGTTTTACGACACTATTGCTGCCAATATTAAATTAGCCAAACCAACTGCCACACAGCAAGAGCTTGAACATGCGGCAAATCAAGCTGGTGTACTTGAGTTTATAAATACCCTACCCGACGGTTTTAATACACTAATAGGTGAGCAAGGCGAAGGTCTTTCTGGCGGGCAAAAGCAACGCATCGCACTGGCTCGCGCATTTATAAAACAAGCACCAATCTTAGTGCTTGATGAGCCTACAGCGCACCTTGATAGCCAAACAGAGCAACTTATTCAAAATGCTATTAATGAATATGCTAAAAACAACTTAGTATTAGTCATTGCTCATCGATTAAATACCGTTAAACATGCCAACAATATAATTGTTATGCACGATGGAAAAATTGCAGAGCAAGGACACTTTGAAACACTTGCAGCGCAAAATGGTGCATTTGCTAACTTACTAAAAACGGCTAAACAAGGGGTTGCGCATGCATAATTTTATTCGCTTATTAAAGCTTTGTGCTCCTCATTATAAAGCTATGCTATTGGGTACATTTTTAGCAACGATTACCGTATTAGCTAATGTGGGCTTGTTGGCTATTTCTGGCTGGTTTTTAGCATCAATGGCGGCTGCTGGTATTGCGGGCGTACAAATGAATTATTTTACCCCGGCAGGCACGATTCGGTTTTTAGCTATTGTGCGAACAGCATCGCGCTATGGCGAACGCCTAATTACCCATAACGCCACGTTTTTACTACTAAGTGAAATACGTACCAATGTATTTGCAACGTTAAGCAAGCTTAACAATGTTGATTTAGCAATGAGCCGCAGCGCTGATTTAGTTAACCGATTACAAAACGATGTAGACGCACTCGACAAATTTTATTTAAACGTTTTACTTCCTATGCTGGTCGCTCTTTTAAGTGTACCAATCATCATGCTGTTTATGTCGGCCTATAATGGCAACGTCGCCCTTATTTGCTTTACTGGCATTATACTTATTGGTGTGGTTATACCTGCCCTACTCAGCATAAAGCTCACTAAAAACAGCCATAAAGAAACACAACTTAGTGCACAACTTCGCTCTGAACTTTCAGATACACTTACAGGCCTTAGAGAGCTTAGTATTTATCAAGCCCGTTCGCAGCAGCTTAATAAGTGCGACGAATTAAGCGAGCAGTACAATCAGCAATTATTTATTCGCCACAAAGCACTGGCAAACTCAGATGGATTAAGCTTGTTGGTTGTTCAATTAGCCATGCTTGCTAGCATAGTTACCATTGTCCCACTGGTTTACGCAAGCAGTATGGTAAATGTAGAACTTGCTATGTTAAGTTTGTTTGTACTGGCAAGCTTTGAAAGCGTATTGCTACTACCCAACGCGTTTATAGAGCTTCCAAGTGTTTTAAAAGCAGTAGAGCGATTGTTTACACTTGAAGATAAAGCAGCTAGCTCACAAGTTAAAGATACACATGTAGACATTGATGAAAACTTTAGCGCGCAAAATCACACGTTAATACTTAACAATATTAGCTATCAATATGGTGAACAAACAGCGCTAACTAATATCAGTTTTGAACTAATGCCTCAGCAAAAGGTAGCGATTGTAGGTAGAAGCGGCAGCGGTAAAACGACGCTTGTAAATTTACTTACTGGTTTATGGCCTTTGCAACAAGGCAGCATAACGCTAAAAAATCAAAATAGCGTTGTTGACTTACGTTCGTTAAATAATGATATACGCGCAAATGTTATAAATATACTCGCCCAGCAGCACCATATTTTTGATGGCACATTAAGTGAAAACTTACGTTATGCCGCGCCAAATGCAACCAAAGAGCAAATGATTGAAGCGCTCGCATTAGCTCAATTGAGCCCATGGTTTAATGAGCTAAAAGAAGGTTTAAAAACACGATTAGGCACTGGCGGGCGTAACGTGTCGCAAGGCCAGTCTAGACGTATAGCCATTGCCCAAGCATTACTTAAAAACCCTGCTATTTTAGTTCTTGATGAACCAACAGAAGGTCTTGATAATCAATCTAAGCAAGGGGTAATGCAAGCAATAATGCACGTTATGAATAACGCCAGCGTGCTGACAATTACGCACGATCCCGCTCTACTTGCTCAAATGGATAATGTTGTATGGTTAGAAGGCGGTAAAGTAGTTGCGCAAGGCACTCACAAAGAGCTCAGTGGCACTCATCCCGACTATGTTGCGCTAACTACCCGATTTTAAAACCGTTACTGATACATCAATAACGCCGACTTTAGGGTCGGCTATCTTTTTAAACATACTCTTTGATAAGTCAATAATACGACCTCGCACATACGGACCTCTATCGTTAATTCTTACCGTGACTGATTTGTTATTAGCTAGATTGGTAACAACCACCTTAGTGCCAAAATCGAATTCTAAATGGGCTGCCGTGGCGGCTTGTTGGCTAAAGCGCTCTCCGTTGGCAGTTGTTCTGCCGTGATATTTATCAGCATAAAAAGAAGCTTTACCAACTTGAGTAACCTCTCCAGTAGATGATTTAACAATAGGTTGGCTACTACAAGCGGCTAAAACTGAAGTAATAAAAAGAGTGACAACTAACTTAGGTAAACGCATAGGATGACTTTTATTATACAAATTAGGCGCATACTAACTTGAGTAGCCTGAGTATTAACTGAATTAGCTTAAAAGCAGGACAATAAAAAACCACCTTCGATTTATCATCTAGGGTGGTTTTTTAATGCTTAAAGCAAAACGCGCGAATTATCTTACGATGCCGCGCTCTGAGCTTTTAACAAAGTCGACCATCAACTTTACAGCAGGATACTTTGCAGCATCTTCACTAAGCGATTCAATCGCTTCGTCTGCACCTAAGCTTTTACGGTAAAACGCTTTGTATGCACGGCGTACAGCCATAATTTCATCACTTTCGAAACCACGACGTTTCATGCCTTCTTTATTAATAGCGGCAGGACCTGCTGGCATACCAATGGTAGTAACAAAAGGTGGTACATCTTTGTTAACACCTGAATACATACCAATAAAGGCATGTGCACCAATTTTACAAAACTGATGAACTCCCGAATTACCACCTAAGATAACCCAGTCGCCTACATGTACATGGCCGGCCACACTTGCATTGTTAGCAAAAATTACGTTATCGCCAATTACTGCGTCATGTGCAACGTGTGTATAAGCCATAAATAAGTTATTACTACCAATTTTAGTAACGCCTTGGTCTTGAATTGTACCACGGTGAATAGTGGCACATTCACGGATAACATTGTTATCACCCATGATTAATGTGGTTGGCTCGTTGTTGTATTTTTTGTCTTGGCAGGCTTCGCCTACAGACGCAAACTGAAAAATATGATTGCCAGAGCCAATAGTTGATGGCCCTTTAACAACAACATGAGACTCAATAATACAGTTATCACCGATAACAACATCATTGCCAATATAACTATACGGACCAACTGAGACATTGTTGCCTAGTTTAGCGCCAGGTTCGATTATTGCTGTAGAATGGATCACTATTAAAACTCTCTTCTCGCACACATAATTTCGGCACTACACACTACTTTGCCGTCGACTCTAGCTTCTGCTGCAAACTTCCAAATGTTGCGACGTTCTTTTAAAAACTCAACGTGAAGATGCATTGTATCACCTGGGATCACTGGCTGTTTAAAACGTGCGTTATCAACAGCAGCAAATAAATATAGTTCGTTTTCACTACGATTTCCTACTGTTTTAAAACCTAATAAACCCGTAGCTTGCGCCATTGATTCTAATATTAGCACACCAGGAAAAATTGGCTGATTTGGGAAATGGCCAGTAAATATAGGTTCGTTTATAGAAACATTTTTAATAGCATGTAAAGATTTGCCAGGTGTAAAATCAATAACACGATCAATTAATAGCATCGGGTAACGGTGCGGTAATAAACTTAAAATTTCTTGAATATCAAGGCTATTTAATTCGTTTGCCAAAATAGCATCCTTTTTAGTGTTCAACGTTATGACTTAGCCAATGCTTCCAGCGCTTTAAGACGAGATTTCATGTCTGAAAGGTTACGCAAGTGAGCTATTGATTTACGCCATTCTTTGTTTGTTGTATGGGGCATACCAGATGAGTAAATACCTGGTTCGGTGATTGATTTTGTCACCATACTCATGCCGGTAATTATAACACCATCACATACAGACATGTGACCATTAATTGCAACCATGCCACCAATTTGACAGTTTTTGCCAATGGTAACGCTTCCTGCAAGTACGGTGCAGCCCGCGATTGCGGTGCCTGAATTAACTTCAACGTTATGCGCTATTTGACACTGATTATCGATAATAACATTGCTATGGATGATGGTATTATCCAGTGCGCCACGATCAATTGTCGTGCTTGCACCAATTTCAACTTTGTTACCTATGATCACAGAGCCAAGCTGAGGTATTTTTACCCATTGCCCGCGTTCGTTCGCATAGCCAAACCCATCACTACCTACAACACTATTTGCTTGAAACAAACAATCTGAACCAATTTCAACATCGTGATAAATAGTCACACTAGACCAAAGCTTAGTGCCAGAGCCTATTTTAACACGTTCTCCGATAAAACTGTTCGGACCAATTTGCGCATTGTCACCTATCACCGCATCAGCTTCAATGACTGCATTAGCACCTATGGCGGCGCTGTCACTAACAATCGCTGTTGAATGAACAGTGGCACTTGGATGTATACCCGTCGATGCTGAGCGTGGTGTTGTATCCATAAATTGCGCTAATTTTGCGTAACTTACATACGGATTAGCAACAATAACTTTGCTACCACTAAAGTACTGAGCATCGGCTTGGCTTACTATTACAGCGCTAGCTTGAGTAGTTTCAAGTTGCGAGCGATATTTTGAGTTCGCTAAAAATGCAATATGCCCAGAATGGGCATTTGCAAGTGTCGCTATTTTTTTTATTTCTAAAGCGCCATCACCCTGAAGTTCGGCGCCTAGAAGTTCCGCAATTTGCGAAAGCGTATAATTTTGCATAGAGTGATTATTTCTTACTAACTGCAGCTACAACTTTAGACGAAAGATCAGTTACTTCTTTAGGATTAAAGTAAATTGTTGTGTCTTTTACTTTAACTTCGTCGAAGTCGCCGTCTTTAGCAATTTCTTCAATTGTTTTGATGATCACACCTTGAACTTTAGCAAGTTCTTGGTTTTGGCGCGCTTTGATTTCTTGCTCTAAAGGACGGCCTTGTTCAGCAAGATTTTTTTGCATGCCTTGAATTTTATCACGTAGTGCATCTTTTTGAGCTTGGCTCATAGTTGTACTTTCGCGTTTAAATTTTTCAGCTTCAAAACGAATATCGCCTTGTAACTTTTCAAGCTCTTGACGACGTTCAGCAAACTCAGTTTGTAAAGACTGTTCAATTTTAGCCATTTGAGGAATTTGCTTGTAGATTTCCTGCATATCAACAATACCTACTTTGTGTGCAAATGCATTCACAGAAGTACCCATCATTAAAGTTGCTAAAACTGCTACAGCTGTTGATTTAAATAATTTTTTCACAAAAAACTCCTTTAGAAAGTGTTACTAATGTTAAAGCTGATGGTTTTCGTATCGTCATCTTCTTCTTTTTGCAATGGATACGCAAAACTGATCAGCATTGGACCCATTGGAGAGATCCATTGTAATGAAAGACCGGTTGAAACCCTAAAGCGCATTGGGTCTGAATAGTCATCTAATTTAGCACGTTCATCAACGCCTAAGTTTTGATAGCGGTCTACGTTAAACTCAGTATCCCATACGTTTGCAGCATCAACAAAGAAGCTAGTACGTACAGAGCTGGTATTTTCTTCATCTAAGAATGGCGTAGGAA
This sequence comes from Pseudoalteromonas sp. SG43-8, assembly GCF_014164245.1. Classification (NCBI taxonomy): domain Bacteria; kingdom Pseudomonadati; phylum Pseudomonadota; class Gammaproteobacteria; order Alteromonadales; family Pseudoalteromonadaceae; genus Pseudoalteromonas; species Pseudoalteromonas sp. SG43-8. Next base: position 105,956 of record NZ_JACJEX010000007.1, read on the forward strand.
CAATTAGCTCCATACCTGCCACTGCTTTAGCATTACCACCAATACGGCCTTGTGGCACTAGAATATCAAATTCTGATGCGCCACCAATGCTACCGGTTGTAGTACCGTCTGCACCTGGCGTACCCGGAATAGACTGCGGTATACGCGATACAGCACGTGGTAATATTGTATTACGGTCAAAGCCACGAAGTTCCATTTCCGTTATACGGAAGTACTCTTGGAATGGAAGTGTTTGCTCATACCCGTTTGTAGAACCATAACCATTACCATAACCAAGTGCTGCACGCGTTGAGAATACCCAACGATGGTCATTTGATATAGGCCAGTAAAAACGCGAATCGTAATTCAGTTTAAAGTACTGAAGATCTGAGTTAGGCGTTGTTGCTGTTAAGTTTAGAGTTTGACGCGAACCCGCTGTTGGGAATAAACCACGGTTAACGGTGATACGCGACCAGCCAACACTCAGCTCATACTTAGTAAAGTCAAAGCCTGCATCTGGATTGTCTGGATCTAAGAATGTTTCACGAAGTACACGCGTTTGCTCGTACTCTGCAATATCCGAAAGCTCTTCTTTAATCCAACGGGCGCCAAAGTTAACACGATTTACAGCATCAATTGGAAAACCAATATTTGTGCCTAAACCATAACTTTTTGATTTGTACTCAACAAGACTGAATTTACTTGCATCGTAGTTTCTGTAAAAGATGCTACTGCCTTGCGATACACCATCTGGCGTAAAGTATGGGTCTGTGTACGATAAGCTTAAGCTTTCAGAACCTGTAGACGTATTAAGATTTAAACCAATTTGGTTACCTGTGCCTAAAAAGTTAGATTCTGTTACACCAATATTAAATTGCAGACCTAAGTAAGAACCATAAGCAAGGCCAGCATTAAAGCTACCCGCTGATTGCTCTTTTACAGTAAAGTCTACATCTACTTGGTCATCCACACCTGGTACAGGCACTACGTTGAAATCAACAGTTTCCATGTAAGGTAAACGTTGAATTTGTAGTTTTGAACGCTCAAGGTTTTGATTAGATAACCAGGCGCCTTCAAGTTGTGTCATTTCACGGCGAAGTACTTCATCAGCTGTATTTTGGTTACCACCAACAATAATACGACGAACATATACACGTTTACCTGGATTAACCGATAGTGTTAGTTGTACTTCTTGCTTTTCGTCGTCAATTTCTGGAATTGTACGCACTTCAGCATTAGCGTAACCAAAACGTGCTAAGTAGCTTTTAATAAATTCTTCTGACGAAGTAACGACTGAGCCATTGTAAAGCTCACCCGCTCTAAGTGGGATAACACTTTTAATTAAGTCTTCACGGCCAAGCAAGTCACCAATAAAGTCAAAGCCTTTAACGGTATATTTTACGCCTTCAGTTAAGTTAGCTGTAACGTAAACTGACTCACGTTCAGGGCTCACTGATACTTGCGTTGAATCGATATTAAAACGTAGGTAACCACGGTCTAAATAATAACTACGAATTTTTTCTAAATCGCCTTCAATGGTTTGCTTTTGGTAGCGATCGCTACCCATAAACTGCCACCAAGGTAAATCTTGCTGCGATTCAGCAAGTTTAAGAAGCTCTTCATTAGAAAAAAGTTCATTACCCACTAAGTTAATTTGTCGGATAGAAGCTGCATCACCTTCATCAAACTCTAATTTAAGTTTAACGCGGTTACGAGGCAACTTAGTAATACTGATATCTACTTTAGCGTTGTATTTACCAATACTGTGGAAAAACTCAACTAAGCCCTTTTCGATACTATCGATAACGGTTTTATCAAGTGGCTCACCTTGGCGAATATCTTGCTGATCAAGAGACTCATTAAGCTGCTCGTCTTTAATGTCTTTATTGCCTTCAAACTCAATGAAGCTGATGGTAGGACGTTCCGTTACTTTAAAAATAACGTTGTTGCCATCACGAAGGGCTTTTATGTTATCAAAGTGCCCAGAACGATAAAGTGACTTTATTGTTTTTGAAATCGTATAGTCATCAACATTATCGCCTACGTTAATAGGAATATGTGTTAGCGCTGCACCAAGTGCTACACGCTGTAAACCTTCAACTTTCAGGTCTTCAACAATAAAGGAGTTTTGGCCTAGGGCTGCAAAACTTGCACCCAATAAACTTGTTACTGCCAAATGTTTTTTTATAGCCATTTTATTATCTTTATCCTTTACAACTGTATTACCGCATAACACCCTACTAAAGTGGTGCTTTACAATCGTGTTCTAATTAGTAATTTGCCACGCTGTAAAACTACAAACGCGATACATCATTGAACAAAGCGAAACATGTTAGAAAAATGAGCAACAAGGCGCCCACTTTAAAACCAAACTCTTGTGTCTTTTCAGAGACCGGCTTTTTACGAAAAAGTTCAATTATGTAATACATTAAGTGTCCACCATCAAGCACTGGTAAGGGTAATAAATTAAATACACCCAAGTTAACGCTTATTAAGGCTAAAAAGCTTAAAAAGGCCACTAACCCATAGCTTACGCTAGTTCCAGCGCCTACTGCAATGCCCACAGGGCCACTTAAATTCTTAACCGAAACCTGGCCTGTAATTAAATTACCAATCATATCAAAACTGAGTGTAATTAAGCGCCACGTTTCTTTTGTGCCTCGCACGATACTATCGAGTGGGCCGTAATGTCTAGTCTCTACATAACCATCAGGCCATTGCTGTACAACAGGAGCAACGCCTAAAAAGCCTTGCTCAATACCGTTATTATCAATGCGCTCTTTAGGGGTTACTGTAATGGCTTTTATAGTATCTTGTCTTTTTACACTAAATTGTAAAGATTTGTTAGCTGATTGCGTAATAAGATTAACTAATTGCTGCCAATTGCTTATTGTTTCACCGTTTACAGCCAAAATTTTGTCATTAACTTGTAAATTAGCGTGTTCTGCAGCTGAGTCTTTAGTTACGGCGGCAATTGTTAAAGTGGCTTGAGGTCTAAACGGTACAATACCTAACGAGCTTAGTGGTGGCACGTCTTGCTGATCTAGTTTCCACCCCTCTAAATTAAGCGTTTTAACACGTGGTTGAAGGTTTTTATCGCGCACTATCACTTCAACGCTTTCTTCACCTAAATTAGACATAAGTGCAAACGTGGCATCTTGCCATGTCGTTATATCATCATCACCAATTTTTATAATATGTTGAGAAGGCATAATGCCCGCTTGCTCTGCCCGGCTACCCTCGGTAATGCTACCTACCACAGGCTTTACCGACTGCACACCCACCATATACATTACAGCAAGAGCAAAAATGGCAAACAAAAAGTTGGCCATTGGACCCGCTGCAACTATGGCAATACGTGCTTGTACAGATTTAGCGTTAAACGACAAGTGACGTTGGTTTGCCGGCACGTCATCAACACGCTCATCAAGCATTTTTACATAACCGCCTAATGGAATAGCCGCAATCACATATTCGGTATTATATTTATCGTGCCATTTTAACAATGGCTTACCAAAGCCAATTGAAAAACGCAGCACTTTAACGCCCATTTTTCGTGCAACCCAAAAATGGCCATATTCATGTATGGCCACTAAAATACCAAGCGCTAAAATAAATGAGCCAAGATTCCAAAAAAAATCAAACATATTAATGCGCCACTTTTGTTATAAATTCTGAAGCGCTAATACGCGCTAATTTATCGCACTCTAAAATTTCATCTAAGCTTTGTACATTGGTATACGTTGCAGCTTCAAGCGTTTGTGCATTTATTTTGTATATATCAGTAAAACCAATTTTACCGTTTAAGAATGCACTTACTGCTATTTCATTTGCAGCATTAACCGTTGTGGTCGCGCCCTGCCCTGCACTACACGCATCAATCGCTAATTGTAAATTTGGATAGCGAGAAAAGTCAGGCTTGGTGAATGAGAAATCACATATATCAGAGAAGTTTAACGGTTTAACGCCTGCATTAATTCGCTCAGGGTATGCAAGTGCATGGGCAATTGGGGTGCGCATATCAGGGTTACCCATTTGCGCTAAAATAGAACCGTCGTGGTACTGCACCATTGAATGAATAATACTTTGTGGATGAATCACTACGTCTATATCACTGGTGTCGCAATTGAATAACCACTTAGCTTCAATAAACTCTAAGCCTTTATTCATCATAGTGGCCGAGTCTACTGATATTTTTTGACCCATAGACCAGTTAGGATGCGCCACGGCTTCACTTACAGTTACATCTTTTAGTGTGTTTATATCGCGCGTTAAAAACGGGCCACCAGAACCGGTTAGCAAAATTTTACTTACGCCATGTTGCTGTAAATTTTGATCGCCTTTGGCATTTTGTAACGAAGAAGGTAGACATTGAAAAATAGCATTATGTTCGCTATCAATTGGCAGCAAAGTGGCTTTATGTTGTTTAACTTTATCAATAAACAACTGACCTGACATAACTAACGATTCTTTATTAGCTAGCAGTACTTTTTTACCTGCTTCTACTGCACTTAATGTTGGCAGTAAACCAGCTGCTCCTACAATTGCCGACATCACGACATCAACATCTGGGTGAGCACATAAGTCGCACATTGCTTGCTCGCCGTGCATAACAAGCGTTTGACATGGTGTATTAGCTAAATAAGCAGATAACTGCTCAGCGGCTTGCTGGGTAGCCATAATCGCATAAAGTGGTTCGTGTTCAATACACAGCTCAGCCATTTTTTTTGCGTTTTGCCCTGCAGCTAAAACAAAAACATCAAATAACTCTTTATTACGCGATACAACATCGAGTGTACTTAAACCAATTGAACCTGTTGCGCCTAAAATAACCAGCAATTGCTTTTGGCTCATAAACTAAGAGTCCACGCATAGCACATTACAAACATTGGAGCTGCAGCCGTTAAGCTGTCAATGCGGTCTAAAATACCGCCGTGCCCAGGTAAACAACGGCCGCTATCTTTTAAACCAGCTTCACGTTTAAACATGCTTTCAAGTAAATCACCTACTGCAGAGAACAATGCAATAAATGCAGTCATTATCGCGTAGATAGGCCAAACACCTAAATCAACATCGGTAAAGTGACAAAATGCTAAAACAAAAATGATAGAAGCAACTACACCGCCTGCTAACCCTTCAATTGTTTTATTAGGGCTCACTTTTGGCATAAGTTTATGCTTACCAAAGCTCTTACCTGAAAAATAAGCACCAACGTCTGCACTCCACACAATACCCAATACGACTAAAATAAGTACAGAGCCAAAATGTGTTGATTCAGCATATTGCGCACTGCGCAGCGTATTCAGTGCAAGCCATAACGGCACAAGTGTTAATAAACCTGCAATGCCGCGCATTACTAGACCTTCATTCCACGCTTTAGCCATTTCTGGATAGCGCCAAATTAAATAACTAGCAACAATCCACCAAGCAAACGAAAGCGTAAATACGTAATTTGCATCACCTACTAGCTTGCCATTTTCCCATAGTGATTCAATAGGCCAATGTAAATTAAGCAGGCCAAGTAAGGCTGCAATCAATACAACAAAAGCACCACGTTTGAGCTTATCGCATAAACCCATAAACGCAGACCATTCCCATGCGCCTAATAATACTATTGCACCGGCAAAGTAACTAAATAACGTAAGCGGTGTATAAAAAACCAAAGCTAATGCCGATGGTGCAAGCACTAGAGAGGTTAAAATTCGTTGTTTTAACAAAATGTGACCCTTATTCTATTTAGGTTTGAGCGAGTAATTGTTTTATTTGTTCGCCCGTACAACCAAAACGTCGCTCTCTGGCAACGTAACACGCTATAGCCTCAGCAAATGCTGCTTCATTAAAATCAGGCCAAAGTGTCTCGGTAAAGTAAAGTTCTGCATAAGCAACTTGCCATAGTAAAAAATTACTAATACGAACATCGCCACCAGTGCGAATAAGTAAATCAGGTTCAGCCTGATCTGCCATGCTCATATGCTGTGCTAAGCGCTCTTCTGTAATATCTTCTGCGTTGAGTGTGCCTTGCGCAACTTGCAAAGCAAGTTGTTTAGCCGCGTTAGCCATATCCCAACGACCACCGTAATTAGCTGCAACATTTAAGCGCAATCCGGTGTTATTTTCAGTCAGCTTATGCGCAGCGTCTACCTTGCTACGTAATCCTTCAGAAAATCGTGATAAGTCTCCAATAATGGTCAGTTTTACATTGTTTTTATGAAGCTTTTTAACTTCCTTTGTTAAAACAAATAAGAAAAGCTCCATTAAAGTGTTTACTTCGTCTTCAGGGCGGCGCCAGTTTTCACTACTAAAAGCAAATAAGGTTAACGATTGTATCCCTAATTTAGTACAAAACTGAACAGATTGACGAACTGCGTCTACGCCTTTTTTATGCCCATACACACGAGGTCTATTTCTAGCTTGTGCCCAACGTCCGTTCCCATCCATGATGATAGCAACATGTTTGGGTAAACATTGCTGTGAAATTGTGTCAGCATCTAGAACCATAAATATTGAGTATTCCATAAAAAAACGCCGCCTAGTATACCCTAGACGGCGTTTCAAAACTAATAATTTTAATAGGTCCTGTCGACCTTTCACGATTGTAATTTATTCAATCTAGGCAGAACCCTTTGGGCAGCGCGTTTTTAGGTTTTATGCATTGCTATCGCCTAATAATGGGGAATAACCTCACTACATAGGCTATGCTTTGCCTTAAAACCAAACATACTACTGCAAATTTAACCTTAAAAGATAAACAGGGACTTACTTAGATTTCCATTAACTCTGCTTCTTTAGCAGCTAATAGAGTATCCATTTCTTTGATAAATTTATCTGTAAGTTTTTGAATCGCATCATCTGATTGACGCGCTTCATCTTCAGATATTTCTTTATCTTTTAATAAACCTTTTACATCACCATTAGCATCACGACGAATGTTACGAATAGCAACACGACCGCCTTCAACTTCGCCACGTACAATTTTGATAAGGTCTTTACGACGCTCTTCTGTAAGTGGAGGAAGTGGTACACGAATAACAGTACCTGCCGACATAGGGTTTAAACCTAAGTCAGACGCCATAATTGCTTTTTCAACAGCTTGCGCTAAAGACTTATCAAATACACCAATAGCAAGTGTACGAGAATCTTCAATTGTTACGTTAGCAACTTGGTTTAAAGGCGTTGGTGCACCGTAGTACGACACCATAATACCATCTAGGATTGCAGGATGTGCACGGCCAGTACGAATTTTAGATAATTGGCTACCTAGTGCAGTTACACTTTTTTGCATGCGCGCTTGCGCGTCTTTTTGAATATCGTTAATCACGGTTTAATCCTAATTATTTGATTATTTCATCTGAGGCTTGTGAAGAAATAAGTGTTCCTTCTTCTTCACCCATAATTACGCGTTTTAGCGCGCCTGATTTATTCATATTAAATACGCTCAATGGCATATTGTGATCGCGGGCTAGAGTAAATGCCGCTAAATCCATAACTTTTAATTCTTTTTCAATGATTTCATTGTAGCTTAAGTGGCTGTAAAGCGTCGCTTCTGGGTTTTTAACAGGATCATCACTGTACACACCATCCACTTTAGTCGCCTTAATTACTGTATCCGCTTCAATTTCGATACCGCGTAAACACGCTGCAGAATCGGTAGTAAAAAATGGGTTACCAGTGCCCGCTGCAAAAATAACAACGCGGCCAGTTTTTAATAAACTAATTGCTTCAGCCCAGTTATAAGCGTCACATACACCATTTAGCGGAATAGCCGACATTAAACGACAGTTTACAAATGCACGGTGTAGCGCATCACGCATTGCAAGGCCATTCATAACCGTTGCAAGCATACCCATGTGGTCGCCTACTACGCGGTTCATACCTGCTTCTGCAAGTGAACCACCGCGTAAAAAGTTACCTCCACCAATAACTAAACCCACTTCTACGTCAAGCTCTACTAGCTCTTTAATTTCTTGTGCCATACGGTCTAAAACTTTTGGGTCGATGCCGAAGCCTTCGTCTCCCATTAAAGCTTCACCACTTAATTTGAGAAGAACACGTCTAAAAATAGGTTTGCGATTGATAGTCATAGTATAGGGGCCAACTTTTATTGAATTATGGATAAAAAATAACCGCGCTTATGTTAAACATAAAAGCGCGGTTATTTTAAAGAATTTCTAGCTGTGAAGCAAAACCAAATAGTACTTTAATTGCATCTAATTTCCTTTTGCATCACAAATAGTTAATCTTACTGACCTTTAGCAGCTGCAATTTGAGCAGCAACTTCAGCAGCAAAATCTTCTTCTTTCTTCTCGATACCTTCACCAACTTCTACACGTACAAAGCCAGTAACTGTTGCGTTTTTCTCTTTAAGAATATCGCCAACAGATTTTTTAGGTTCCATGATGAAAGCTTGACCAGTAAGAGAAACCTCACCAGTGAATTTTTTCATGCGACCAACAACCATCTTCTCAGCGATTTCAGCAGGCTTTCCTTCATTCATCGCGATTTCGATTTGTACTTGCTTTTCTTTTTCTACAACGTCAGCTGGTACGTCTGAAGGAGTTAAGTACTCTGGACGTGAAGCAGCAACGTGCATTGCAACGTGCTTAAGTGTTTCTTCATCAGCAACACCTGCAACAACAACACCGATACGGTCGCCATGACGGTACTCAACTAGGTTTTCACCAGCAATGTACTGTAGACGACGTACGTTGATGTTTTCGCCAATTTTAGTTACTAGCTCAACACGGTCTTCTTCAAACTTAGCTTGTAAGTCTTCGATAGTAAGAGTGTCAGCAATTGCAGCTTCAGCAACTTTATCAGCAAATGCTAAAAAGCTTACGTCTTTTGCAACGAAGTCTGTTTGACAGTTAACTTCTACTAGTACTGCAACACCAGCGTTTTGCTTGATGATGATAGTACCTTCAGCAGCAATGTTACCTGCTTTTTTAGCAGCTTTAGCAGCGCCACTTTTACGCATGTTTTCAATCGCTAACTCGATGTCGCCATCAGTCTCAGTTAACGCTTTTTTACAATCCATCATGCCAGCGCCTGTGCGCTCGCGTAATTCTTTAACTAGGGCAGTAGTTACAGCCATTAGTAAATCCTCAAATCTGAAATCTGGTTTAGATAAGCGGGTTACCCGCTCTACAAGAATAACAAGTCTTCACCTTAAAAAGATGAAGACTTGATGATAGCTAATTACTCAGCTTCAACGAAATCGTCTTTCTCAGCTTGAGCAACGATGTTATTCTCGCGACCTTCAGTGATAGCAGCTGCAACAGCGCTAGTGTAAAGGCTTACAGCACGGATAGCATCATCGTTACCAGGAACGATGTAATCAACGCCGTCTGGGTTAGAGTTAGTATCAACGATTGCAACAACAGGGATACCTAGGTTGTTTGCTTCACGGATAGCAATGTGCTCGTGGTCAGCATCGATAACGAAAAGCGCGTCTGGAAGACCGCCCATGTTTTTGATACCACCAAGGCTCTTTTCAAGCTTTTCCATTTCGCGGTTAAGCATTAACGTTTCTTTCTTAGTTAATTTCTCGAAAGTACCGTCTTGGCTTTGTGCTTCAAGGTCTTTAAGACGCTTGATTGATTGACGTACAGTTTTCCAGTTAGTCAACATACCACCTAACCAACGGTGATTTACGAAGAACTGATCGCTTTCTAAAGCAGCTGCTTTAACTGCGTCGCTTGCTGCGCGCTTAGTACCAACGAAAAGAACTTTACCTTTGTTTGCTGCAGCACTTGATAAAAACTTAAGTGCGTCGTTGAACATTGGTACAGTTTGCTCAAGGTTGATGATATGTACACGGTTACGTGTGCCGAAGATGAAAGGCTTCATCTTAGGGTTCCAGTAACGTGCTTGGTGACCAAAGTGAACACCAGCTTGAAGCATATCGCGCATTGAAACGTTTGCCATTTTATAGATCCTCTATAGTTGTTTAGGGTTAGGCCTCCACATATCCCATAGCACCAACACCGAAGTAATTAAACTTCAAATGCACCCAAGTGTATGTGACGATACGTGTGTGTGTTAAAATAAAATTGTGTTTGCCTTAAATACAAAAAATCATTTAAGAATTTATTTGTAAAAAGACGGCGCGCTTTATACCATATTAAAATTAAATACTCAACGTCGCGTGCAAAATTTGTTCGGCGACAAATGTTAGAAACTCAACTTTGGAGCCTCAATGAGCGCTATTATCAAGACCCCTGAAGAAATAGAGAAAATGCGCGTAGCTGGGCGCTTAGCGGCCGATGTACTTGAAATGATCGGCCCTCATGTAGTGCCGGGTGTTACCACCGATGAGCTAAATACACTTTGTCATGATTATATTGTTAATGTGCAACAAGCAATCCCTGCTCCGTTAAATTATCATGGCTTTCCAAAATCAGTTTGTACGTCAGTTAATCATGTTATTTGTCACGGAATTCCAAATGACAAAGCATTAAAAGAAGGCGACAGCGTAAATATTGACGTCACTGTCATTAAAGATGGCTACCACGGCGATACTTCTAAAATGTTCCACGTTGGTACACCAAACATCCAAGCTAAGCGTCTTGCCGAAGTAACACAAGAAAGCTTATACCTTGCTATTAAAATGGTAAAACCTGGTGTGCGCTTAGGTGATATTGGCTCAGCTATTCAAAAATATGCAGAAAGTTTTAATTACTCTATTGTTCGTGAATATTGCGGCCACGGTATTGGCGCAGGATTTCATGAAGAACCACAAGTAATGCATTACGGTAAAGCGGGCACTGGCGAAACTTTAAAAGCGGGCATGTGCTTAACAATTGAGCCAATGGTTAATGCGGGTAAACGCCAATGTAAGCTACTTAAAGATGATTGGACTGTAGTAACTCGCGACCGCAGCTTGTCTGCACAGTGGGAACATACTTTATTAGTGACTGAAAATGGTGTTGAAATTTTAACGCTACGATCAGATGATACTATCGACAGGATCATAGAACACTAATAATAAATAAGAAATTAGGAGCCAGCCCACGTGGCATTACCCAACAAAGTAAAAAAGTTGCTCAGCGATGCAGAGCAACTTAGTGATTATCGCGATTGTTCTAGCTATTTTTATAAATGGTTACATAACGAATTTTCTAAACAACCGGTTGGGAATTTAATTAATGCCCGGGCTGAGTTTATTGACCGCCTACTAATTAAGCTTTTTCATGTTTACGACTTAGCGCGCGAACCTGATTTAGCATTAATAGCAGTAGGCGGATACGGACGTGGCGAGCTACATCCCTACTCCGACATCGACTTTTTATTGCTTGTAACTAAACCGCCAAGCGAAGAAATATGCGAAAAAATAGGCCAGTTTGTCACCATGCTATGGGATCTCAACTTAGAGATTGGTCACAGCGTGCGCACGATAGAACAAGCCATTGATCAAAAACGTGAAGACGTTACTTTTGCCACCAGCTTACTTGAAAGCCGCCTTATTTTTGGTAATCATATTGAGTTTGAAAAACTCAAAACGCATATTCTAGAAACACCCGTATGGCGCTCCGGTGAGTTTTTTACTGCCAAAGTTCAAGAACAAAACTTACGTCACAAAAAGTGCCACGGCACCGCGTATAATCTTGAGCCAAACATTAAAGAAAACCCCGGTGGCCTGCGCGACTTGCAAACCATTATTTGGGTTGCAAAAAAGCACTTTAGAACCGAAACTCTGCAAGAGTTAATAAGTCACGGCTACTTAACCCATGAAGAGTTTCAAGAGCTTTCAGAGTGCCTAGAAAACCTATGGAATATTCGCTTTGCACTGCATCTAGCTGCAGGTCGGGCTGAAAACCGCTTATTGTTTGATCATCAACCACAAGCCGCCGAAATTTTAGGTTTTGGTAGCGACGGTAAAGCCTCTGTTGAGCGTATGATGAAGCGCTTATTTAGAATAATGAGCCGCGTGCGCGAACTTAACCAAATGCTACTTTCATACTTTGAACAAAGTATCATGCCCGAAAGTAGTGAAAAAACAGTGATAGTACTCGACAGAAACTTTGAGCAAGTGGGCCATCAAATACGCGTAAAAGATCCATCTGTATTTTTTAGACGTGACCAACTTTTTGTATTGTTTGAGCACATAGCAGACAACCCTACAATAACGCATATTTACCCAAGCACTATTCGTACAATTCGCCAAGTACGCCGTCGTTTATTGGGGGATTTACAAGATTACGCAGCCTGTCGTGAAGCCTTTTTACGCTTAGTTAAACACCCTAATGGTATGGGCCGCGCATTTACGCTTATGCACAAGCACGGCATGCTTGCCGCCTACTTACCGCAGTGGCGTAATATATTTGGACAAATGCAGTTCGATTTGTTTCACGCCTACACCGTAGATGAGCATACTCACAAATTAATCAAAAATATTTACGAATACTTTGATAAAACAGGCATTAGCGAGTTTCCTATTTGTAGTGAAATAGTCACTCGAATGGACAAACCAGAGCTACTTTATTTAGCCGGTATATTTCACGACATTGCTAAAGGCCGAGGGGGAGATCACTCAGAACTTGGCGCTGTTGATGCTATAGCCTTTGCTAAATTACATGGTTTTTCATCCTCTGATTCGAAATTAGTCGCATGGCTTGTAAGTAACCATTTACTTATGTCGGTTACCGCGCAGCGTAAAGATATTAACGACCCTGCTGTAATAAAAGACTTTGCAACACGTATTAAAACAGAGCGCCAACTCGACTATTTATATTGTTTAACCGTTGCCGACATACGTGCAACTAATGACAACTTATGGAACGATTGGAAAAACACCCTACTGCGTGAATTGTACTTGCACACGCAGCGCGCATTACGCCTAGGGCTTGAAAACCCAATGGATCAGCGCGACCAAATTCGCGATAAAAAACACCAAGCTAAACAACGTCTACTCAACTTAGGTTACCCTGAGAATAAAATTGATTTAATTTGGAGTCGCTTTAAAGCCAACTACTTTACCGCCTTTAGCGAACAACAAATATCGTGGCAAAGTGAGCATTTATTAAGCAGCACCGATTTAAGCCAACCCAGTGTAATTGTATCTAACAAAGCAATGCATGGTGGTACACAAGTATTTGTATACAGCCCTTACTCTGGAGCACTATTTGCAAGATTAGTGAGTGTAATTGGCTCTAAAAAAGCACAAATACAGCACGCGCAAGTACTGACCACAAAAGACGGTTACGTCCTGTTTAGCTTTGTAATACTTGAAGTAAGTGGCGACCCTATAGCGAGCGGTCGAGCGCAATCAATTAAACGCGGGCTTGAGCAAGCACTTAGCGATCCACGTAAAAAAATTCGCTTTAAAAAGAGCCGCTCTCAACGCTTTAAAGATTTTAATATTAAACCTAAAATTGTGTTGCGCCCACATGCACGCAAAGACCGTAGCTTAATAGAAATTCAAGCCGTCGATATACAAGGTTTACTAACCAAAATAGCCGAAGTTTTCCAAGCGCATTTACTACACATTCACGCTGCCCGTATTACAACGGTAGGTGAACGTGCCGAGGATTTCTTTGTTGTATCTAATAACGAATACCAAGCGCTGACTGATGAAGAGCAAGCAAAAATTCATCAGGCATTACGTAAAAAATTCAACGCCGAAACAGAATAGAGGACACACATGTCAGATTTAAAAACGATGATCGAAAACGCATGGGACAACCGCGATAGCATTAGCCCAAGCACAGTATCTAGCGACGTAAAGCAAGCCATTATCGACGCACTTGATTTACTTGATAGCGGCGCAGCACGCGTTGCTGAAAAAATATCGGGTGAATGGGTTGTACACCAGTGGCTTAAAAAAGCCGTTTTACTGTCGTTTCGTATTCGCGACAACCAGCCAATGAACGACGGCGTAAACCAGTTTTATGACAAAGTACCGCTTAAATTTAGCGACTACACGCCAGAGCAATTTCAACAAGGCGGTATGCGCGTAGTACCAAACGCAGTGGCGCGTAAAGGCAGCTTTGTAGGTAAAAACGTTGTACTTATGCCATCGTACGTAAATATTGGCGCATACGTTGACGACGGCACCATGGTTGATACTTGGGCGACTGTAGGCTCGTGTGCACAAATTGGTAAGAACGTACATTTATCAGGTGGCGTTGGCATAGGCGGCGTTTTAGAGCCTCTACAAGCTAACCCAACCATCATTGAAGACAACTGCTTTATTGGCGCACGTTCTGAAATTGTTGAAGGCGTAATTGTTGAAGAAGGCGCAGTAATTTCAATGGGTGTTTACATCAGCCAAAGCACCCGTATTTATGACCGCGAAACCGGCGAAATTCACTACGGCCGCGTACCAGCAGGTGCAGTAGTTGTTCCAGGCGCACTACCGTCAAAAGATGGCACTCACAGCCTTTACGCTGCAATTATCGTGAAGAAAGTAGATAAACAAACACGTGAAAAAGTAGGCATAAACGCCCTACTACGCTCAATTGATGAGTAACACGTAGGTTAAGTTGAGTGAAACGAAACCCAACGATACGTTGAAGTAAAGTGTTTTAGCTAAACTTTAATTGTATATAGAAAAGCTCTAAGCCCTTTGGGTCTAGAGCTTTTTAAATTCTTCTAAATGAAGTTTGAGTCCTGGACACCTCTACATTAAAATTCAATGAACTCAAAAAAGACTTTAAGCCTTTAACAGCTAACTCATTATTTTCTGATGGTCCTATTATAATTTCTTCAATTGAATTTTTAGGAAAAGGTATCGCTCTATATGGGGCTATAATGCCAGACTTTAGGGTTCTGTAGCATAAAGGAAAAAACTCTTTCACTCCATTTTCAAGCTTTATAAAATCAATATTAGAGGAGTCTATAAAATCAAAATAACCCTTTTCAGTATTTTCATTTAATGAGACTAAACCAGGGTAAAAAAGAGTAAAACGATACTCTTCTTCATATTCGAACGCTTGATCTTTTATGCTAGCAATCTTAAAAATCGCTTCATTAAAAATTTCAATTGCAGCAATAGCACATTTTTCATTTAGATCATTTCCATTTAAATTTGGATCTAACACATAACTTAAAACCTCAGGCAGATAGTGTTCTTCAATTAAAGAATGAAGCATTTCCTCAGTTGGTTGGTAATCAACATCATCATAGCCACTCAAAAGTTTTCTTTGCCTAAAGTACTCATCATCAAATAGATTTTCTTTATTAAACTTTATGCAATATGAAGTTTGCTCTGACCCGTAAGTTAGCCAGTGGTTTAGGCTATCACGCTTAGTTGTAAATGAAGTGGTATAAATTTCATCAATGGTATTATTATCAATTATATTCCATAGAAAATTTAAAAAACGATTTGCGAGATGCACGTCCTTACTTCGCATTTCTTTTTCGGTAACATCTAAAGGTATATTATTGTGTTTGGCATAAATTTCTTCGAGTTTGATTTGTGAAAACTCAGACAAACTCCCTCTAAGTGATTTTATTCTATCAATACCTTGCTTTATTTCTCTAAAATCATTTAGATATTCTGCGTTAGTAGCCCATAAACTTTTGCTCTCTAAAATCCCCTTTAAACCCTCTGCAGAAGTGTAGTGATAAACGTATTCCATATTTAAAGCCTTAAATGATTAACCTTCTTCATTCTGAGTCTAACTCTTTAAGAAAAACAATAAAATTGAATATTCTAAGATGTTAAAATGCAAAAAGTTGGGTTTCGTTTCACTCAACCCTTCCTACGTCGATAAAAATTAATCCCGAGTTACTGCTCATTGTTAGCAATACCCCCTAAACCTAAGATCACTTATAAAAATAAGTGCTTTTATGTAGCAACGTAGTAATTACCTTGCCCTGCTTCATGAACAAACAAGATAATCAAACCTTTCTTCCACTAACTTCCATTAAAATAAAATTTACATCGTTAACTTGGTGGTGATATAACTGAATGTGTTTTGGGAACGCAGTTGGTGATAAATCAAACCATTAGCTGCCAGCTAAAAATATTACTCAGCTAGCTTACCCTTACACCCTTTACTTAAGGAAAATAAAAACCCTAACTAAAACAGCGTTTACCACATTTTAAAATAACAAAAGCACAAGTAGGTTGTACTAATGGAAGAGTATTTAATCGTTAAACAAAAAAGTAGATACCCTATCGCTATTGCGGCTTTATTGTTGTTATTGGCTTTGGGTTATTTAATTAAGACACTACTTTTCTCAAATGATATTCCTGAACGTTATTTAAAGCCAATATTAGTCTCTCAAGTATCATTACCCAATGTATTAAAAGGGATTGGTACAATAGAGCCTACACAAAGAGAGCTTTTGTCTGCGCCGCTAAAAGGCAATATCAACACACTTACAATTCGTGAAGGGCAAGCTATAAAAAAAGGCCAAGTATTAGCAAAGCTAACTAACTACGAATTGGAGCAAGATATACATAATGCGAGTTACGAGCAGCTTAATTTAGAATCCCAAGTAGCTATTGATAAAAGCAATTTAGCAATTAAGCTCTCGCAAATTAAAGTCGACTTATCAAAAGCTAAAATGGCATTGCAGCAGCAAGCGCTTGAATTAAATGCTAATAAAGTTTTAATGGAACAAGGTATTATTTCTGCAATTCGCTTTAAACAAAGCGAAATGCTTTATAAGCAAAGTGAACTTGAAGTTAATGCTAAAAATGATGAACTTAGCCTATTTAAAGATGCATTTGATCAGCAATTAATTGCGCTTGATAACAAAGTAAACATCGCAAAAAATAAACTTAGCTATTTACAAAGGCGTCAAGAGCAACTAACACTCACAGCAAACTTTGACGGTACCGTAAGCCAAAACTTAGCTAAATTAGGTCAAGCGGTTACTCAAGGGCAATCGCTGTTTGAGTTAATAGAGACCGACAACTTACTGGCTAAAATACAAGTCCCTCAGTATTCATCCACTCAGTTAAAAATTGGCCAAAAAGCAGACATAGTTACACCCAGTGGCACAATTGCAGCTAAGGTTGATTATATTGATACAGTAATAAGAAATGGCGCTATTAATGTATTTTTAGTATTAGACGCTTCCCCTCCATCATGGCTTAGAAGCAGCCAAGCAATAGAAGCTCATATTTATTTGGAGCAATCTTTAGTAGCTCAAAACATTAAAAAACCGAATGATTTTGATAACTACAGTCTGTGGAAAGTATATGAAATAACGCCCTCCAGCAAAGCTATTCTTACTCATATAAATTACAAAACGACTGAGCAAGACACTTTAAGCTTTGATGAGTCGCTACAAGGTAACTATGTTTTATTACTACCAGCAGCTTATGCCACTCAAAGTTACCTTGATTTGAAAGAAGTATTTTAATGAGGTGTCAGTTATGAGTTATCCGTTAATAGAGTTTAATAATATTTTTTATCAATACCCTAATACCAAAATTGATACCCTCAAAGCTGTAAGTTTTAAAATAAACAGTGGTGACTACATTGCAATAACTGGTACTTCTGGCAGTGGTAAAAGTACCCTACTTTCTATTTTAGGTTTACTAAACTTACCTAGCCAAGGGCAATACACTATTTTAGGCACTAACACAGCAGACTTAACACCCGACTCTATTGCAGCCATTAAAAACAGAGAACTTGGTTTTATATTTCAAAACTTTAATTTATTAAATCATTTAAGCGTATTTGATAACGTGGCTTTGCCACTCAGTTACAACAAATCGGTGCCTAGAAAGGATTACCAAAAAAAAGTAGAAGCTGCGCTTAATAAAGTAAATATGCTTGAATTTATTGATAGAAAGCCAAGCCAATTGTCAGGCGGGCAACAACAAAGAGTTGCTATTGCTAGAGCATTAATAAATGAGCCTTCTATTATTTTAGCCGATGAGCCAACGGGTAATTTAGATTCGAGTAATAGCGAACAAATATATCAGTTACTCAATAAGCTAAACGACGATGGCAAAACAATTTGCTTAATAACACATGATGAAAACCATGCTAAAACAGCAAAAACGCGTTTGTATATTCAAGACGGACAGCTTAGTGCGCAAGGTTTTTGATGCTGAACTTAATTACTGATCTGACCTTAAACTGGCTAAAATATGCTAAGCAAAATACTAAATTATGGCTTAGTTGTTTGTTGCTGAGTATTCCTTTATGTTTAATTTTAAATATAAGTAATATTCATAGTCAGTTTTTATCAGCCGATTACACGGCAATAAATAACATCCATAACATTAAACAAGTTTACTTAAGTGATACTCAAAATGACTTACCCGTTGATGAGTACATTTTTGATGAAATAACCGTATTGCACCAAGATTTAGTCGGTGTTTTTGAACGCTCTATTGATTTATCATTAAAGCTTTCGGTTAATCATGATAGCGAGCCTGTTAAGGTAAGCTTTATATCGGGGGGTTATAAACAATTAGGTATCATTCCTGCCTTAGGCAGCTTTGAGAAGCTAGATTTCCCAAAACAAGGCAGCGCACTAAGTGCCGCCATTAGCTATTCGTTTTGGCATACTCATTTTAAAGGTGTCACTGATATTATTGGCAAACAGCTTGTTGTTAATAATAAAAGCATAAACATTGTTGCTGTAATGCCAAAAGAGTTTAAAAGCTTTAAACGTGCCTATGAACCTAAACTCCTTATTTCTTACTCGCAACTCAAGCGCATTTTGCCTCTAGAAAGTAGCCTGACCCCAGATACATTTACGTATATTTTAGGAAACGTTAAAAATAAAACACTCTTTTTAAGCTTGCTAAATAAGCACTTACAAAACGAAATGTTTATATTTGATAACACCGAACTTAAGTTTAGTGATGGTATTGGCGTTAGCCCTACTCACTTTAATAAAATAATAAAGCGCCTAAACTTATTGCAGTTACTTTATTATATTTTACTCTCATTTAGCTTTATTGCCTTTTGTGCATTTTACTGTGCAGAGTCAATTAAAAAGCAACAAGAAGAAACTATACGCAAACTATGTGGAGCCAATAACACACACATTTTTGTGCAGCAAATTATTGATATTGCACTCACAAGCCTACTACTTATTATTGTAATGTGCGTTTTGTATCCACTGAGCGACCGCATTAGCGCAATTTTATTACCAAGCCTGAATAAGCTAAGCAGCTCTTTTTCATTATTTACGCTGGCGGTATTTTACATAGTTATTATTACTTTTTTATCGGCGCTTAGTTATTTTCAGCGAAGGTGGGTACACAGCAGTATTGGACGCGGCCAAAGTGCAACAACAAGCGAAAAAGTACAAGTGTTCTCATTGCTTTCGTTACTTACTAGCCTTGCTATTACAAGTGTTTATATTAGTAGTTTGGTTATTTACAGCCAGATTAATTTAAATAATAAAAGTATGGGATTTAATGCAGACAGTATTCTAATTGCCAGCTTTAGTTTTCCACAATCACCTAGCGAGGCCTTTAATGCAAATAACTCTGCTCAACAATTAATTCAGCAATTAAATTCACTGCCCATTATTGAAGAAGTATCACTTAGCTCTGCCCCGCCACTATCAGATCGCAGTGGGTTTAGTGCATGGTACACCGTTACCGGACAAGCTATCAGTTCGGGTAAAAGCGCCAGTACCGCAAGCCATAGAGTGAGCCCGCATTACTTTAAAACTATTGGCGCTAAGCTTATTTCTGGGCAAAGTGTGCAATGGCAGCAGTACCAAAACATTGTCGTTAACAGCGCGTTATGGGATCAATACTTTGCAGGCACAGAACTAAGCCAAGCTTATTTATTAGCCCAATTTGATACTGGAAAAGTAAAACATAAAGTAGTTGGCGTTGTTAATGATATTTATAATGAAGGAGCCGACACACCGGTTCAGCCAACTGTATATAATGTAATAAGTGCCCTGACAGGTTTTGAAACAATTATAATTAAAACTCATGCGCCCATCACACAATTTGAAAGTGAACTCCAAACGGCAGTAAGAGCATTAAGTGTTAACTTTAACGATTTATCACTTACCCCCCTTTCGTCTTTAGTAAAAAATGAGCAAGCCCCTAGAAATGCATTACTAATAATTACCGTTGTGTGTTCCTCAATTCTTCTACTCTCTGCGTTTTTATACAACTACAGCAGTATTAAACAGCTTACTACTAAATCATCTACAGAGCTTGCATTAAGACGTGCTATGGGCGCTCGCAGCTACCAAATATGCTATTTATTTTTAAAGCTATTTTTCACTGCATTTGTGATAACCCACATAGTTATTATTGCGCTATTTTTCACCCAACATGAAAAACTACAAACTTTTTTATTTCAACAATCCGTTTTTGACCTAAACACGATACTTACAGTGCATTTAGTCATTTTGTTAGCGGTCATATGTATTATTGCTATAGAGATTAAAAAAACACTTAACAACTCGTGGAATAACTTAACTTAAGGATAAGCATGTACAAATTACTACTAGCTACACTACTTATATACGGCGGAAATACATACGCTGAGCAGTACAGTTTCTCTCATTACCAAATGGTTAAATCGCCCATTAATAATACCGCACCGCAAATGTTTTTATTTAACAGCAAAGGCGAATTGATGCATTACTCTGATAAATATTTACCAAATATTTTATCCATTTTTAAAAATAAACAAAGCCATGCTGATTCTGATTTAATTAAAAGTAATTTAGAGCAGCTATTAACAATATTGCCCGATTTTACCCAGCAAAAGTATACGTTGTTTTACACCTCAATAGATGAAGATGTAGGCCCCTGTCCGCCTTGTAGGCAACAAGAAAAAACTATCGACATGCTTAAAAGTAAGTTTTCAGATAAGCAGCTAAAGGTTCATTCAATTTCTATAAATGCCAGTGACAAGGGTATAAAAAAAACCCGCTAAATAACTTTAGCGGGCTTTTTGTTGCGAAGGTTAAACCTTTAAAAAGTTTACAGCGCGTTAAATACGTCGTCTGTTTTAGCTGCGCAAATAAAGTCGTTTTTATGTAGGCCTTTAATTGAATGGCTCCACCATGTGACGGTTACTTTGCCCCACTCGGTTAATAAACCTGGGTGATGGCCTTCGTCTTCTGCCATGTCACCTACTTTGTTAGTAAATGCGATAGCTTGTTTAAAGTTTTTAAATTTATAAACACGCTCAAGCTGCATAATGCCATCGCGTACTTCTGGTACCCAGTCTGGGATTTTAGTAATTAATTGTGCTAACTCTTCGTCAGATACTTTTGGCGCATCTACATGACAGGCTTCGCATTTTTGTGCACTTAATGAAGACATTCTAAATCCTTACTTTTAGCTTTTTTAGCATTAATGTTTAACTGGCTAATTTTTCTTTTGGTGGAAATTTTGGGTCGTGCAAACCAAGCTCTTTAGCTCGCTCAACCAAAGTCATAATATCCATTTGTGATATATCAAACAGATCATGAATCGAATTTATGGTGTAGTACTGTGGTTGCATAATATCAATACGGTACGGCGTACGCAGTACATCAAGCACATTCATTGGGCTGATTTCTGGCGTATTTGAGTATACGTACTGAGTCTCCCCTGGGCTTGATAAAATACCGCCGCCGTAAATACGCAGACCGTCTTCGGTTTGCATTAAACCAAATTCAACCGTAAACCAGTATATACGCGCAAGGTATACACGGTCCTTTTTCTGCGCTGCGTAACCTAATTGCCCGTACTTATGCGTAAACTCGGCAAAGTCAGGGTTAGTTAGCATGGCGCAATGGCCAAATATTTCATGAAAAATATCAGGCTCTTGTAGGTAATCAAACTCTTCGCGGCTACGAATAAATGTAGCTACCGGAAACTGCTTGTTTGCCAGTAATCTAAAAAACTCATCAAAGTCGATAAGCGCAGGTACTGGCGCAACTTGCCAACCGGTAGTGGCTAGCAACACTTCGTTTAGCTCGCTTAACTGCGGAATACGGTCGTGCGGCAGGTTAATCTTTTTTAACCCTTGCATGTACTCACTGCAGGCTTTGCCTTCAATGCACGCAAGTTGGCGCGCTACAAGCTCAGACCAAATTTTATTTTCTTCATCACTCCAGTGTATAACACCATTTTCGTCTGGTGTTTTGGATGTGTATTTACTTGCTTTAGCCATAAGTACCTTCTTGGGTGTGAGCCCTAAATCGGTGTCAGTGTGATACTCAAACCTATTGAATATCGAATGACCCCATACTATGCAAAAGTGAAGAAAAGTTTAATAGATAGGCTAACATCAGTATTTAGCGTGATCACCTAGATCGTAAAGTTAAAATTACACCTGTGGCACATTAAAAATACAGACCTTTAAATAAAGGCCTGTAGCTTGTTTTTATGTGTATATAATTAAATACACCTAACCAATTTTAGTAAAAGCTTGGTTTAAATCACTAATAATGTCGTTAACATCTTCAAGCCCAACCGAGAGTCTGATCAGCCCATCACTTATTCCAGCGGCGGCTCGCTCCTCTGGCGTATAAGGCGAGTGAGTCATAGATGCAGGATGCTGAATTAGTGTTTCAGCGTCGCCGAGGCTTACTGCAAGTGTACAAAGTTTCATACTATCAATAAATTGTGCGCCATCTTGTAGCGTACCTTTTATTTCAAACGCAATAACACCACCAGCGGCTTTCATTTGGTTACCAATAAACTTATAACCTGGGTGCGATTTAAGCCCCGGGTAATATACGGTGCTTACTTGTGGGTGCGCTTCTAGATATTCGGCTATCGTTTGCGCGCTTTGACAATGGCGCTCTATTCTAATGGCGAGTGTTTTTAGACCTCGATTAATTAGCCATGCGTCGTGCGGGCTTATGGTTGCACCAATGTCTTTTAGTACGGTCATTTTAATGTGTGTTATGTGCTCAAGCGATCCACATACAATACCGGCAACTACGTCTCCGTGGCCGTTTAAGTACTTGGTCGCACTGTGCATTATAATGTCGATACCGTATTTTTTAGGCGATTGCAGTAGCGGTGTTAAAAAGGTGTTGTCGACCACACTAATTAAATTGTGCTCTTTAGCAACTGCGCCAATAAGTGCCAAATCAATAACCGCCATAGTGGGGTTGATTGGCGTTTCTACAAATATCATTTTTGAATTAGGTTTGATGGCAGCGCGTAGTTCGTCCTCGTTGGTCATATCAACAAAAGTGACTTCGATTCCCCAGCGCGGCAACATATGCGAGAAAAACGCAAAGGTACAACCATACAAAGCACTTGAGGCAACAAGGTGATCTCCTTGCGATAAAAAGCTCAGTACTGAGGCAGATACAGCCCCCATACCTGTTGCGGTTGCAGCTGCTGCTTCACAGCTCTCTAGTTGAGCAACTTTTTGCTCAAGCTCTGTGGTTGTGGGGTTTCCTAAACGCGTATAAATATAGCCAGGTTCGTCGCCTGCAAAACGCGCAGCACCTTGTGCGGCATTTTCAAAATGAAAGGTAGAGGTTTGATACAAAGGAGAAGTGAGTGCGCCGTGCGGGTCGTTTGCTTTTTGTGGTCCGTGAATACACTGGGTGTTTATATGATGCTTGCTCATTGTAGGCTCATTTTTTGATTATTATGTTTTTGCGATTCAACAATCAAAACGTATGCGCTTACAAACAGCAAGCATGCCGGATGCTCAGATGGCTATTTGTGTAAAAACCATGCAGCTCATGTTTGTACACAAATATTGCCACTGCTAATCTAGGGTCTGTTGAACTTTGCGGATTAAAATTTGTTCAAACTAAGGGCTATTTAATCGCGGCGCGAGGTTTGTAACCTAGTGGGCTAAGTAAAAATCGAGCAACAAAGAGTAAATAGCCCCTAGGAAGAACCCTTTGGGCAGCGCCTGTTTGGCATTAATGCTACGTTATCGCCTATTTATGGGGAATAACCACATTGCATAGGCTCTGCCTTGCCTAAATACCAAACAGACTGCTGCAAATTTAACCTTGAAAGTTCAACAGACCCTAGTGTGTTGGTTCCGCCTTTTTACGGCTCATAATTTTACCTGCGATGCTTTGCACAGTGCCTTTTAGTAAGCTGCGTTTGTTTTCAAGCCTTGGTAATGGGCGACTAAGCTCCATTGCTTTGTAACCAATACGCGCTGTAAAAATACCAGCACTAACCCCTTGCGCTGCCCGTCCCGAAAGCTTACCTAAAAGCTCAGCACTTAGTGCAGTTGCAGCAAGGTCAGATACAAGCTCTGCACTGCCTACAAACATTACTTGTTTTATCAGCATACGGTACAGTTTTATACGGCTTGCGTAACCAAAACCAATGCCGTAAATTTTACCAATTTGTTCAATTAACTTAGTACCACGCCAAAGCACAGCCATCATATCCACCAGCGCAAGTGGGCTCAGGGCAACTAGCAGTGCGGATTCAGTCGCAAAACGATTTATAAGCTTTTTAGCTTTGGTGTCTTGGGTTATTAATAAACTGTTGGCGTACAGCGTCATTATTTCTTTGTCGCTGTGATGCATCGCTACTTGGTTTTTAAAGGTTTCAAAGTTATCAAGCTCCTGGTGTTTATTGAGCTTTTCGAGCCAAGGTAATGCACCGCCTACTTGCTCGCTGTTTAAAAGCCTGTCGGCTTCAACTCGGTGCAGTTGGTTACGCTTTAAACTGCGCAGCATTCGGTACTCTCGCCACAATAAGCGCCCTATTAGCAACACGCCACTTACAACTGCGGTTAAATAAACACTGCCTAAAATAATTGACTGCTCGAAAGCAAATACTAACGAGTACGCAAACTCTAAAAGCACCAGCACTATAAAACTAATAGCAAAAACACCTTTAAGTGTTTGCCACTTCGACTTTTTATATACAGGCTCTAGATCTATTTCTGGCTCTAGTGCTTCATCTTCAAGTTCTTCGTAATCACTTTGCCCGTGCTGAATAATTTTTGCAGGTGCTAAAACGGGTTCGTTTTGCTCAATGCTTTGCGTATCTATACGACGCCCTGCTTGAAATGGTTGGTTTGACTCACTCATGTTAATTTGTCTCCTAGCAGGTACTGCATGACATGATCTAATCTAATATGTTTTAGTTGTTTATCGGGGCTCGGCATTGGAGAGAACGATAAAAACTCAAATCCCTGTGCTGGCCACTCATTTTTATTAAGCATCCGCGAGGGAGGTTGCGGCGGTAAATACGTAAGCCAATCAGGCTCGTGTAATGGTTTACCGTAAATGCAGTCAAGCGTTTGGCCTTTGTCGGTAATTTGGCGCGGCTGCGTTGCTGTAATTGACGACATAGCCATGGTTTCTATTTTTACACCATCAAACTTTAAGTGATTACTTTGCTCATGCACGAGCGAATCAAGTAGCAGTGCTAAATCTTTATGGTGCTTAGCACTTATATGATCTGACTTATTAGCTGCAAATAATATTTTGTCTATGTTGGGCTTAAATAAACGTTTAAAAAAGCCCGATTCACCATAGTTAAAGTGTGCG
Source organism: Pseudoalteromonas sp. SG43-8 (assembly GCF_014164245.1). Lineage (NCBI taxonomy): Bacteria > Pseudomonadati > Pseudomonadota > Gammaproteobacteria > Alteromonadales > Pseudoalteromonadaceae > Pseudoalteromonas > Pseudoalteromonas sp. SG43-8. Next base: position 131,312 of record NZ_JACJEX010000007.1, read on the forward strand.
AGTAATTGGTTTATTACACTGCTTTGCTCTTGGAGTGTTTCGTGCCCTTCGTTTAACGCACTAAGCACATCTACAAGTACGATTTGGCGATCGAAGTGTCTAAAATGCTCATTATAAAATGGTTTTACAACTTCTTTTATATAGGCGTTAAAGCGCTTAATTAAATGCGCTAAATTAGAACCCGCAACGACATCGTCACTATTTACTTTACCCGATACCGGAAAAAACAATAACAATGGCGCGCCTTGTAAGTCGCCAGGCATTAGCATGCGCCCAGGTTGTAACATGGCAAGTTTGGTGTCTTTTTTAAGCCCGACTAACATGCTTTGATAAAGCTGAGCAATATGGGCAAGTGCGTTTTCATCAACGGGAGCGTTTAAGTCAAGTTGCTCAACGGCCATTAAAAAATCACTTGATGTGTTTACGCGCGAAGGCTGAGTTAATAACGGATATTGCTGCTCGCACCACTGAGCATAGCTTTGCTCAAGCATAGGTAGATCGAGGAGCCACTCACCCGGGTAGTCAATAATATCTAAATAAAGCGTTGATTGCGGTGAAAAATGGCCGCGCAGCCCTGCATTACTTTGATACTTTATTGCTAAGCGTAGCGTATTAATACGCTCGGTAGATGCAGGCCATGTAGGCACCCCATCGCTTGGTAATAATGAATTTAGCGCGCGGGTATAATTAAACGTAGGGACTTTTAACGCCTCTTGCGGCACAACTTTAGTGGCCACATGGCGGTGCTCGCGCATTACATCAAAAAAAGGTAAGTTTTTATCGTCCGCTTGGGTTGTTAAGTGTTTAACAAGCGCGGTAATAAAGGCAGTTTTACCACTACCACTTAGGCCAGTTACGGCAAGCTTTACGTGTTGGTCTAAACTGCGATGAAGGGCTTTTTGTGCTTTGCCTTTAATGCTTTTAAAGGTCTTTTTTGCAAATGATTGGCTCATAAAGTGTCTTGCACCTAATTTGCCGTAATTTATCACGCTGCAAATAAGGTGCTATTAAATCCTTTAAAGTTTGTTAATTTCACGGCTCACCGTAAACTCGCTTGAAGTTACATGGCGCTCCATATCTTGAAGGCGAGTATCTACACGCGTTAAACGCTCTTTTAAGTCTTGCAATGCGCGGCGCGGCGGCTCGCCTTTTTGCCATACTTTAAATTTCACTTCTAGCGGATCGTCAGTTTTAGTTGAGCTTTTTGTTTGCGCTGTTGCGGGCTCTTTTTTATCTAAAATGAACCAGGCTGCAATATACGCTACCACAAATAATGGGCCACCCGTTAGCAGTACCGCACTAACAAATATAATGCGAACTAACCATAACTCCATATTAAAGTAGTCACTTAATCCCGCACATACTCCGGCTATTTTACCGCGTTGTGGGTCTCTTAATAATTCGCGTTTGGCACTCATACTTTGCGTCTCCATTGTGGTGACTCTTGATCAAGCAATGCTTCAAGTGTTTCTAATCGATCAGCCATTTTTTCAGCTTTGTGTGCAAGCTCAAGTAATTGGCGATGTTCGTGCTCACTTAAACCTTGGCTTACTTGTTTCTTGCTACGGTAGTGCAAAATTAGCCACAGCGGAGCAACAAAAATCATAAACAAGATAAATGGTGCAACTAATATCTCTGGATCAAACATAATCCTCTCCTGACAATCCGTTTTGATGTTTTTAAGCAATGGGGCACATGGGCCCCATATATTTTTATATGTAATTATTTATCAGCTAACTTCTTTTTAAGTTCGGCTAGCTCATCATCTATCTTTTCATTTTTTTGTAGGTTAGCAATTTCATCCGCTAACGTCTTTTTACCTAAATCGTACGACTCAATTTGAGATTCTAGTCCATCAATTTTGGTTTCGTAACGTTCAAAGCGGTTAAGTGCTTCTTCTACTTTTGAGCTATCAAGTGTCTTTTTCACTTCAAGGCGCGACTCAGCCGAACGTTGGCGAAGTATAATCGCTTTTTGACGAGATTTAGCATCTGCTAGCTTTTCTTGTAGCGTCGTTACTTCTTGCTGTAATTTCTCAATATGAGACTCTACATGTTCAAGTTCACTAGTTACTGAAGCAACTGCATCTGCCGACTTTTGCTTTTCAAGTAAGGCTGAACGCGCTAAATCGTCGCGGTCTTTACTTAAAGCCAGTTCGGCTTTATCTTGCCAATCACTTACCTGCGCTTTAAGTGTATCTAAGCGGCGTACAATTTCTTTTTTCTCAGCCAATGTTTTAGCTGATGTAGAACGTACTTCAACAAGCGTATCTTCCATTTCTTGAATAATCAGACGAACCATTTTTTCTGGGTCTTCTGCTTTATCTAAAATGGCGTTGATATTAGAATTAACAATATCTGCAAAACGTGAAAAAATTCCCATAACATTTACCTCTGTAATTAAAACTTAGTTAGTCTGCTATAACTAGTATCAATATGCTTGCCAACTTTTTAAAAGTTAAAATACACTTTATTTTCATGACGTTAAACTAAATATACAAATTTCTTTAGTTATCCTTAATTATGAAATACACTAACTGTTAGTAAAAATGACCAAGAGTTAGGAAATATGAGCCAATATCGCCAACAGGATAATTTACTCGGCCAATCAGATAGCTTTCTGTCTGTATTAGATCAGGTATCGCAACTGGCTAATTTAGATAAACCGGTACTTATTATTGGTGAACGCGGCACAGGTAAAGAGCTAATAGCAGCACGCTTACACTTTTTATCAAAACGCTGGGATCAAAACTATGTAAAGCTTAACTGTGCAGCGCTTAACGAAAACCTACTCGAAAGTGAGTTATTTGGCCACGAAAGCGGCGCTTTTACGGGGGCAAGTAAACGTCACGAAGGTCGTTTTGAACGCGCTAACAGCGGCACACTGTTTTTAGATGAATTAGCTAATACTTCAGCTATGGTACAAGAAAAACTGCTGCGCGTTATAGAATACGGTGAGTTTGAACGTGTTGGCGGCAAACAAACTGTAAAAGTAGATACCCGCTTAGTGTGTGCGACAAACGAAGATCTTCCTTATTTGGCCGAGCAAGGTGAATTTAGAAGTGATTTACTCGATCGCCTTGCCTTTGATGTAATTACCCTGCCACCACTGCGCGAACGCCAAGACGATATTATGCTTCTTGCTGAGCAGTTTGCGATGAATATGGCGCGCGATTTAGAGTGGGAACTGTTTAGCGGTTTTACCCGAAGCGCAACAGAAACACTGCTTAGTTATGATTGGCCTGGTAATATTCGTGAACTTAAAAATGTGGTTGAACGCAGTTTGTATCGCCACGGTAGTGAACATATTCCCGTTCACCAGATTATTTTAGACCCATTCGATAGCCCATTTAGACCAAAAGTGCGCATTAAAGCACCTATAGCAGCTCAAACGGTTAATGCCGAGCCTATTGTTGTTGCACCACCGATTGCTCAAGCAAGCAGTAATGTAGCCGTCGATATTCAATTTCCGTGCAGCTTAAAAGAGCGTTCAAACGACTTTGAAATAAACATGATTAATAAAGCACTCGAACATAGCCAATTTAATCAAAAGAAAACTGCAGAAGTACTTGGTTTAACGTATCATCAATTACGTGGTTATCTTAAAAAATACAATTTGTTGGATCAACAATAGTCAGAGGTTATGCGGGTGCATAAATTATTACTTGTTTTGCTTACCACCACTTTAGTTGGTTGCCTTGATAGCAAAGAAGAAATCATAGAAGAAAAAAACCAAGGCTTAGTTTATTGCGCTGAAGCTAACCCTGTGTCGTTTAATCCGCAAGTCACGACCACCGGTTCAACTATTGATATAATTGCTAACCAATTATACGACCGCTTAATTAGCATTGACCCTGTTACGGCAGAGTTTCAAAGTGAGCTGGCGACCGATTGGAAAATTAGCAAAGATGGTAAATCGGTTACCTTTACCCTGCGTAAAGATGTAAAGTTTCATACAACTTCTTATTTTACCCCATCGCGGGACTTTAACGCCGACGACGTTATATTCACCTTTAGCCGATTATTCGATGTATATAATCCATATCACTTTGTGGGCGATGCCGATTACCCGTATTTTCAAAGTGTAGGAATTGATCAACTTATTCGCAAAATTGTGCGCGTGTCTGACTACCAAGTCCGTTTTGAATTGTTTAATCCTGAAAGTAGTTTTTTAGCTAATATGGCTACCGACTTTGCCGTGGTACTTTCAGAAGAATACGCCATGAAACTGAAGAAAAATAATCAAAAAAACTTATTTGATCAGTACCCTATTGGCACCGGCCCGTATATTTATAAAGAATACCGCCGAGATCATCTTGTGCGCTTTTACCGTAACCCACTTTATTGGAAGCATGACGTTGCACTTGAGCAATTGGTTTACGATATAACCCCTAATGGCACTACGCGCATAGCAAAAATGCTGACTAAAGAGTGCGATGTAACGGCTCATCCAAGTAGTGCACAATTGAGCATTTTAGCGCAACGTGATGATATAAACGTCGAAAAAGAAACAAACTTAAACATAGGTTATTGGGCATTTAATACAGAGCGTGCCCCGTTTGACGACTTACGCGTACGCCAAGCGCTTGCGCACGCAATAGATGTAGATAAAATAATGCAGGCGGTTTATTACGGTAACGGTACTCGCGCACAATCTATTTTGCCGCCAACCTCTTGGGCATTTGAGCCACAAGAAGATATACCTACGTTTGATCCAGAACTTGCTAAAAAATTACTTATTGAAGCTGGGTTGCCTAATGGCTTTGATATGACGATATGGGCTATGCCTGTGAGTCGTATTTATAATCCCAACGCACGTAAAATGGCTGAGCTTATGCAAAGTGATTTACGCAAAGTAGGCGTTAACGTCAGTATTGTAGAATATGAGTGGAATACGTTTATTCAACGTATTGGCGAGCATAGGCACGACAGTGTATTACTTGGTTGGGCCGCAGATACACCCGACCCTGATAACTTTTTTAGCCCGCTGCTGAGTTGCACCGCTACTTTTAGTGGCAAAAACCCTGCAAACTGGTGTAATCCCCAATTTGATTTATTGCTTACTAAAGCACTAGACACCACTGATTTAAACAAACGTAAAAAATACTACGAAGATGCACAAAGCTTAATTATTAAAGAGTTGCCGTTATTACCTATTGCTCATGGCTTGCGCTTTCAAGCAAGTAGCGCTGATGTGGAAGGCATAACACTTGGCCCGTTTGGTGCTATTTCGCTTGCTAATGCGAGGAAGAAATAATGATCTTAGATTATATTTTACGTCGCCTTGGTTTGTTCTTTTTTATGATACTAATGCTAAGCGTATTTACGTTTTCACTGGCGTATTTATTTCCCGGTGATCCGCTAAGTAATTTAAGTGGCATACCAAGTGGTAACTTTGCACAGCATAGTGAGCTTGAAGATAAATATTTATACAACAGCAATTACTTTATGCAATACATTGCCTTTTTAGGGAGAATATTTCAAGGCGATTGGGGGCTTTCATTTGCCTCTGGGAACAGCGTGTTTAGCCATATTATTGATTTACTACCGGCTACTTTAGAGCTAAGCGTATATGCATTAATTGTATCGGTTGTTATTGGTGTACCTACTGGCATTTTAGGCTCTGGCTATCATAAACGCTGGCCCGACAAACTTATAAACTCTGTCACTATGGTAGGTTATTCAATGCCTGTATTTTGGCTCGCATTGTTGTTAATAATGGTTTTTTCATTAAAGCTTGGCTGGTTTCCTATGTCGGGCAGAATGGGCCTCCTTTACGAAATACCCGCCAGTACAGGGTTTATATTAATTGATATTGCTCTAGCTGGATTTCCATATAAAGGAATGGCCTTTGTTGATGCGCTGCGCCATTTAACACTCCCTACTATTGTACTGGCCATGTATCCAACCACGGTATTAGTGCGCTTTACTCGCGAGTCTATGCTTAAGGTAATGGATCAAAACTTTATTAAAACAGCTAGGGCAAAAGGCCTTAACCGCCGTCAACTTATCATGCACCATGCACTGCGTAATGCACTACTACCGGTAATTAAGCAAATTGGTTTGCAATTTAGCACCTTGATAACACTTGCGATGATTACTGAAGTTATTTTTTCTTGGCCGGGTATTGGCCGATGGTTAATCGATAGTATTTATCAGCGTGACTTTCCAGCTATTCAAGGTGGATTAATGGCGGTGTCTTTATTTGTTATTTTAGCCTCAATTACTGCTGAGCTTACTTACACTTTATTCGATCCACTCTCGCGGAATCAGGCCCATGGCAAAGTTTAATTTATTTTCTGAAGAGTCGAATAAATCGCCACTTGCGCGATTTTGGCGCAAATTTAAAAACAATCACCCAGCTTTGGTTGGTTTATGGATATTTATGGCGTTTGCATTATTGGCCGCCACCGCTCCTTTTTTAGCGCCCTATGGTGTAAACCAACAGCATAGTGATGCACTACTCATACCGCCCTCATGGCGAGAAATGGGCGATGTACGCTTTATTTTAGGCACCGATGATTTAGGCCGTGATGTACTTTCGCGCTTAATGAATGGTGCAACATATACATTTGGACTTTCTGTTGTAGCTGCCCTAATCACGACCCTGTTTGGTGTATTAGTGGGGACTTTTGCAGGGATCAGTAAAGGGTTGCGTTCAAGCTTTTTAAATCATTTACTTGATATAACACTTTCTATTCCTTCTTTGTTATTGGCCATAATAATAATCGCCATACTCGGTCCTGGTTTAATGAATACCGTATGGGCAATTATTTTAGCGTTACTACCGCAGTTTATTCACTCGGTGCGCAACCTAATTGTTGATGAATTAAGTAAAGATTACATTACTGCGTTTAGACTCGATGGCGCATCTAATTGGCATATAATATCGCGCGGTATTTTCCCTAATATTTATGAGCATATTGTGGTTATATTCACGATGGCGCTTTCTACCGCGATATTAGATATTTCAGCACTGGGATTTTTAAAATTAGGGGCTCAACCACCAACGACCGAATGGGGCGCAATATTAGCCGAAAATCTGGGCCTTATTTATTTAGCGCCGTGGACTGTAGCGCTACCTGGTGTACTGTTATTTTTAGCCGTGTTATCTACTAATTTAGTAGGCGATGGCCTGCGACAAGTGCTAAAAGCACGTAAGGCTGATTAAATGCAATTACTCGATGTTCGTAACTTAACAATTGAACTACGTACCTCTGAAACTGTAATTAGAGCCGTAGACAGAGTGAGCTTTAGCTTAAAAGAAGGCGAAGTACATGCGCTTGTAGGCGAATCTGGCTCTGGTAAAAGCCTAATAGCAAAAGCGATTATTGGTGTATTGAACGAACGCTGGGATATTACTGCCGACCGTATTCATTGGCGCGGCGTAGACTTAATGCGTTTAAGCCCAGAGAAACGCCGTAAAATAGTAAGCCAAGATATAGCGATGATCTATCAAGATCCAAGTCGCTGCCTTGACCCAACCGCTAAAATATTTGACCAAATTGCCGAAACACTCCCAGAGGTCGCAACTAAAGGTTTCTTTTTAAAGCGCAACCGCGAGAGAAAAGACAGAGTAAAAGCGCTTATTCATAAAGTGGGCATTAAAAACCACGAAGCAGTACTGAGTAGTTACCCTCATGAGCTCTCAGAAGGCGTATGTCAAAAAGTAATGATTGCAATGGCCATTGCCCGAACTCCAAAGCTATTAATCGCTGATGAGCCAACTACAGCGCTTGAGAGCACAACTCGCGCACAGGTATTTAGGTTACTAAAAAGCTTAAACCAGCTAAAAAATATGTCTATTTTGATGATCTCTCATGAACTGGAAGAGATTGCACATTGGTCGCATGGCATTCATGTTTTATATTGCGGGCAAATGGTTGAAGCAGGCCCAACCCATGAAATATTTAAACAGCCTCGCCATCCATACACGCAAGCATTACTTAAAAGCTTGCCAGACTACGAGCAAGGCTTAGCACATAAAGAACCTTTTTATGCGCTTAAAGGGACTATCCCTACTTTGCAACATTTGCCTATTGGCTGTCGCCTTGGGCCGCGTTGCCCACAAGCGCAAAAAGCCTGTGTGGTTACACCAGCCCTGACTAAACATCATGGGCATAGTTATGCGTGTCACTTCCCGTTAATTAAGGACATGAAGTAATGCAGCCACTGTTAAAAGTACAAGCACTTTGTAAAACCTTTAATGTGCGAGCTGGGCTTTTTTCACGTAAAAAGTTTGAAGTCCTTAAAAACATTTCATTTTGCGTAGGTAAAGGTGAAAGCATTGCCATAATTGGCGAAACAGGCGCAGGTAAAAGTACGTTGGCAAAACTACTTTCAGGAGCTGATAGCGCTGATAGCGGGCAAATTTTGCTCGAGAATAATATTATCGAAGATAATGGCGTACGCGATAATCAATGTCGCCATATTCGTATGATTTTTCAAGATTCAGCTGCATCGCTCAACCCGGGCTTAACCATTGGCGAAATGCTTGATGATTGCCTGCAATATAATACTGAGCTTGATGCTAGTGAACGCACTGAAAAGATTGATGCAACGCTTTCTAAGGTAGGTTTGTTAATCGATCATAAACACTACTACCCGCATATGTTTAGCGTGGGGCAGTTACAGCGTGTAGCGTTTTCTCGTGCATTAATTTTAGATCCTAAGGTGATTGTACTTGATGAAGCTGTTTCGTCTTTAGATCCCTCTATACGGGCGCAGATAGTAAATTTGTTACTTAAGCTGCAGCGCGATACAGGCCTTACGTATGTGATGATCACTCATCATTTAAGTTTAGTACGTCACATTAGTGATTTTGTAGTTGTACTTGATAAAGGCGAAGTGGTTGAATACGGTCCTACTGAAGATGTTTTTCAAAACCCTCAATCAAAAGTAACGCAGCGTTTATTAAGCTGCTAAAGCAGATTATAAATACCTAACTTTTTTGTAAGGTAACCGTATTTAACTAGGTCTTCTTGTTAATTGTATTTAATTAACAAGAGATCTCATGCTTAAACAAAAGTTACTACTTAGCCTTTCCCCATTACTCCTTCTATCAGCCTCAGCTATTGCTGATACAAATTGGGTTGGTGGCGTTGATCATTTAGGTTTAACTGTATCAAACTTAGATGCATCCAAAGCATTTTTTACTGATGTACTTGGCTTTAAAACGCTAGGGAATGACCCAGTCTATCCTGCTTATTTTTTATCAAACAATAAAATAACCATTACATTATGGCGCGTGAAAAACGATGCAAAACGTGTGGAGTTTAATCGAGCAGAAAATGTGGGCTTACACCATTTAGCACTCAGTGTTGAAAGTATCAAAAAGTTAAGCGAGCTACATGAACACTTAAAAATGCAAAATAATATTATTATAGAGTTTGCACCCGAAAACTTAGGTAGCGGCCCAACCCAACATATGATGATAAGAGAGCCTAGCGGCAACCGGATTGAGTTTATTGCCAGAGGTAATTAAAAGACAATAAAAAAGGCGCTTTAAAAGCGCCTTTCTTTATGAGCTAAAATTAATTACTCAACAGTTTGTGTAGCCGTTGGTAAGTTAAGCTCAGCATTGGCTTTAAGCGCTTCAATAAATACCATGTAGTTTTTATTAGCTTGCGCCATAGTAATGCTTTGTTTTGCTTGAGGGTCAATATTAGCTGCAACTTGTGCATCTGTTACCGACTTAAGCGCAACAATTGCTGCATCACCATTATTTAAATTAACGAGATCGACTACCGCAGAATCCGCTGGGTGAGCCATTTTAAAAGCTTGAGTCACAATAGCAGGTGAAACAGTGTAGCTTTGACGTGTTAACTGCGCTTCTTGGCGAAGTGTTAAGCTTTGCTCGTTAGCAACATCGTTTAAGCTCTTACCTGCTTGTACTTCTGCAAATAAGCTACGTGCCTTTTCTTTAGCAAGCTCAGATGATTTTTCATTAACTAAACGCGCTTTAATTTCCTCGTTTACTTCATCTAACGGCTTAGTAGCAGCAGCTTTATGCTCGTTAATACGAACAATGATTGCATGCTCATCGCCAAGCTCAATAACTTCAGAATTTACTTTATCTTCAAGTAAATCAACTGATGTTAATGCTGTGACAACTGCAGGGCTGTTTAACGGCTCTGGTAGAGCATTAAGTGCTAAAAGAGGTGTAGATTTAACTTCAACTTCAGCAACTTCTGCAGCATCATCTAAGCGGTCTGAAATTTCAAATGCAAGTGCACCCATTTCAGTTTGCTTTTCGTAAAATGCATCTATTTTTTCAGCTTGTTCTAATTCAGCACGTAAGTCAGCTTTAACATCGTCATACGCTTTAACTTGTTGTGGTTGAATATCAGTAAGTTTAATTATGTGATAACCAAACTCAGAAGTAACAACGTCAGAAATATCACCTTTATTTTCAAGCGCGAAAGCCGCGTCTTCAAATGCAGGGTCCATTACGTCACGCTCAATCCACTCAAGATCGCCGCCCATTTCACCACTAACGATATCGTCAGACGATGACTCAGCAAGCTCTGCAAAATCTGCACCTTGCTCAAGTTGAGCGTGTAGCGCGTTAGCTTTTTCTTTAGCTGCATCATCGTCTTCACTGTTATCAATTAAGATATGCGATACGCGACGCTTTTCTGGCTCAACATATTGTGCTTTGTTTTGCTCATAATACGCTTTAACGTCATCCTCGGTTACCGATTCAACATTGATATCTGCAGCTTTAAGCTCAATGTAACTTACTGAGATAAGCTCTGGAGATAAAAATTGGGATGCGTTTAGGTCGTAGTAATCAGATACTTCTTGATCTGATACTTCAACATTCGCCGCAAGTGCCTCTTTGTTTACAACTACGTAATCAATACTACGAGTTTGCTGCTGAAGAGCAATTGCGCTTTTCAGCTCGCTCTCTAGAGCAAAGTCTGTACCTGCAACAGCAGATACTACCTGGCTGCGTGTCATATCTTTACGTAAATATTCACGAAAAGCATCTGGTTGAAAATTCATTTGACGAATTACTTGTAGGTAACGGTCGTTATTAAACTTTTCACCAATTTGAAAGTACGGTAATTCTAAAATTGTTTTACGTACACTTTCGTCGCTTACGCGAAGGCCTAAATCAGCCGCTAGCTGTGATTGCAATTCTTGTTGTACTAAGCGGTCAACTACACCTTGACGAATTTGTGCCATGTAATTTGGATCAGCTGCAATTTGTGTAAAGTATTCACCAAATTGCTGCTCTAAACGGCTACGTTCATTTTGGTAAGCACGGTTAAAATCGGTTTGACTAATTTTAATTCCATTTACTTCAGCAACGGGTTGTTCTGTGGTTTGACCTAAGTAACTACCGATCCCTGCTAAGGCAAAAGATAAAATCACCGCGCCTAAAATTATTTTGGCTACAGGCCCTTGCGAACCTTCTCTGATTTTCTCAAGCATTTGTTTATCTCTTTTTGATCAAGGTATTTTACCTTGTCACATGTAAAAAAAGCGTATCTTACCAGATACGCTTTTTCACTTGAAGTAACTGGCGGAAAAGTTACTTAACTCATCTGTTGTGGTGAATCAGTAACTTTACACTCGCCATAACTAATGTGTTTAAAACAGTGATTAGTTTACTGCGTCTTTAAGCGCTTTACCGGCTTTGAAAGCTGGAATAGTTGCAGCAGCAATTTGGATAGTTTCACCAGTTTGCGGGTTACGGCCTGAACGTGCAGCACGTTCACGTACTGAGAAAGTACCAAAACCTACAAGTGCAACTGAGTCGCCATCTTTTAGCGCGCCAGATACAGATTCGATGAATGAATCTAGTGCACGACCTGCAGCCGCTTTAGAAATGTCAGCATCAGCTGCGATTTGATCGATTAATTGAGATTTATTCACAATATCATCCTCTTTCATTGTTATTATCAAGAGCGATGGTTTTTTAAACTAACATCACTTTTTTGAAAATTTTAGAGCAAACTTTTAATGCCCACATGATTATATTTTTCTTAAGCCTAGGCCCCGTAAGGGCTAGGCTTGAAAACCAGTGCTTAACTTATCATACCGTTTAGATTTGAAAAGCCCTAAAAAGCACTTTTTTTATGTTTTTTCTTGGTTTTTAGGTGTTTCGACCGAAAAACTCTCAACAGGATGCACTAAAGCAAGCTTTAACACCTCGTCAATCCAAGTAACTGGGTGAATATCAAGACCTGCCAGCACGTTGTCTGGTATCTCTTTTAAGTCACGTTCGTTAATTTTTGGAATGATCACTGTTTTAATTCCACCACGATGCGCCGCTAATAACTTCTCTTTTAAGCCACCAATCGGAAGTACTTCACCGCGTAGCGTAATTTCACCAGTCATAGCAACATCTGCTCGTACAGGATTACCCGTTAAGCTAGATACAAGACCCGTTACCATTGCTGCGCCCGCACTAGGACCATCTTTTGGTGTTGCGCCCTCAGGTACGTGTACGTGAATATCACGTTTTTCGTAAAAGTCGCTGTTAATACGAAAAGTATCTGCTCGATTACGCACAACCGTCATTGCCGCTTGAATCGACTCTTGCATTACATCGCCAAGAGAACCGGTGTAACTTAACTTGCCTTTACCTGGCACTGCCGCACATTCAATTGTTAGCAAATCACCGCCAACTTCTGTCCATGCTAAGCCTGTAACTTGACCAATACGGTCGCCATCTTCAGCTTTGCCATAGTCAAAGCGCTGCACACCTAAAAAGTCTTCTAGGTTATCTTGATTGATGGTCACTATTTTAGTGTCTTTTTCAAGTAAGATATTTTTAACTGCTTTACGGCATAGTTTCGAAATTTCGCGCTCTAGGTTACGTACACCCGCTTCACGTGTGTAATAACGAATAATGCCAATAATTGCGCTGTCTTCGATAACTATTTCAGACTCTTTTAAGCCGTTACGTTTAACTTGTTTAGTAATTAAGTGCTCTTTTGCAATGTTTAGCTTTTCATCTTCGGTGTAACCCGACAAGCGAATAACTTCCATACGGTCCAACAATGGACCAGGAATGTTAAAGCTGTTTGATGTTGCTACAAACATAACGTCAGATAAATCATAATCTACTTCAAGATAGTGATCGGCAAAATGACTGTTTTGCTCGGGATCAAGCACCTCTAACAATGCTGATGCTGGGTCACCGCGCATGTCAGATGACATCTTATCGATTTCGTCTAACAAGAATAATGGGTTTTTAACGCCCACTTTAGACATGTTTTGAATTAGCTTGCCTGGCATAGAACCAATGTAGGTACGACGATGGCCGCGAATCTCAGCTTCATCGCGAACGCCGCCAAGTGCCATACGCACATATTTACGACCAGTAGAACGCGCTATAGATTGCCCAAGTGATGTTTTACCAACACCAGGTGGTCCAACTAAACATAAAATTGGCCCTTTGAGCTTATTAGTACGCTGTTGCACCGCGAGGTACTCAATAATGCGTTCTTTTACTTTATCTAAGCCGTGGTGATCGCTATCAAGAATTTTTTGTGCGCCTGCTAAGTCTTTTTTCACTTTAGAGCGTTTTTTCCATGGCACATTAATTAATGTATCTATGTATGAACGCACTACAGTTGCTTCTGCAGACATTGGCGACATCATTTTAAGCTTATTGAGCTCTGTAGTTGCCTTTTCTTTAGCTTCATCAGGCATGCCAGAATCTTCAATACGCTTTTTAAGCGCTTCAAATTCGTCAGGCACATCATCAAGCTCACCAAGTTCTTTTTGAATGGCTTTCATTTGCTCATTGAGGTAATACTCGCGCTGAGATTTTTCCATCTGCTTTTTAACGCGGGTACGAATTTTCTTCTCAACTTGCAATAAGTCTATTTCGCCTTCCATTAGTGCCATTAAATATTCAAGACGTTCTGTAACACTTGAAATTTCGAGCACTTTTTGTTTTTCAGGTACTTTAAGCGGCATATGCGCTGCCATTGTGTCGGCAAGGCGTGCTGGCTCATCAATACCTGAAACCGAAGTTAGTACTTCAGGTGGAATTTTTTTATTTAGCTTTACATAGCCTTCAAACTGGCTAATTGCGCTTCGGATAAAAATATCTTGCTCTTGTTCATCTACAGAATCAGATTCAATAAATTGAGCATTAGCGACAAAAAAATCATCGTTATCAACAAACTCTTCAATTTGTGCGCGCTGTGTACCTTCGACTAAAACTTTAACTGTACCGTCTGGTAATTTTAATAACTGAAGTACAGTGGCAATAGTACCGATACGATAAATATCATCTTGCTCTGGTTCATCTACAGTTGCATCTTTTTGTGCAACCAAGAAAATTTGTTTGTCTTTGTCCATTGCCGCTTCTAGGCATTTTATTGATTTTTCACGGCCAACAAAAAGCGGGATCACCATGTGCGGATATACCACAACATCGCGCAGTGCAAGGACTGGGATTTCGACTCGGTCGGTTCTCTCAAGCGTCATTATAGTTTCTCTTCGCACTTCATTTATTTTAAAGATTACTCAAGTATATGGGGATAACCTAATTAAAGTTCAACAATTTTCCCTAACTCGATTAAATTAATTATAAAAAAAGGAGCCTAAGGCTCCTTTTTCCATTCAAATAGCTTAAAAACTATTCTGATGAAGCTTTATCTTGCTTATTATTTTCATAAATCAAGATTGGATCTGACTCACCTTTAATAACGGTTTCATCAATAACCACTTTGCTTACATCATCCATTGAAGGAAGTTCGTACATAGTATCAAGTAACACGCCTTCAACAATTGAACGAAGACCACGTGCACCTGTTTTACGCTCCATTGCTTTGTGAGCAATAGCAGCTAAGGCATCATCGCGAAACTCAAGTTCAACATCTTCCATACCAAACAATACTGAAAACTGTTTAGTAATCGCGTTTTTAGGTTCACTCAATATTTGCACAAGAGCTGCTTCATCAAGCTCAGTTAATGTAGCCACTACCGGCAAACGGCCTATAAACTCAGGAATTAAGCCATATTTAACTAAATCTTCTGGTTCTACGTCTTTAAATGCTTCACTTAAAGAACGACTCGCCGCAGACTCTTTTACGCTAACGCCAAAACCGATACCGGTGTTTTTATGGCTACGTTGCTCAATTACTTTATCTAGGCCTGAAAATGCACCACCACAAATAAACAAGATTTTAGATGTATCTACTTGTAAAAACTCTTGCTGTGGATGTTTACGACCACCTTGCGGTGGAACAGAAGCAACGGTGCCTTCAATCAGTTTAAGTAGCGCCTGTTGAACGCCCTCGCCTGATACATCACGCGTAATTGAAGGATTATCAGATTTACGAGAAATCTTGTCAATTTCATCGATGTAGACAATACCGCGCTGTGCTTTTTCAACATCGTAATCGCACTTTTGTAAAAGCTTTTGAATGATGTTTTCAACATCTTCACCTACATAACCTGCTTCGGTTAATGTAGTGGCATCGGCCATAGTAAACGGCACGTCAAGTAGGCGCGCTAATGTTTCTGCAAGTAATGTTTTACCACTACCTGTTGGGCCGATAAGCAAAATATTACTTTTACTTAATTCAATGTCTTGCTTAGTCGATTGGTTACGTAGGCGTTTATAATGGTTATAAACGGCAACAGACAATACTTTTTTAGCATGATCTTGACCAATAACATAATCGTCTAAGTGTTTACGAATTTCTTTTGGTACAGGTAGTTTGTCAGACGTATCATGCTTAGGAGCAATGTCTTTGATCTCTTCCCTGATAATATCGTTACACAACTCTACACATTCATCACAAACGTATACTGAAGGGCCTGCAATTAATTTACGCACTTCATGTTGGCTTTTGCCACAAAAAGAGCAGTATAACAATTTATTACTTTTGTCGCCGTCTGTAGGAGTGTCAGACATTCAGCTACCTCATTTTATTACGTTGGCCACCAAAACTATTGGCGGCTATTTCAATACGCTTTAACTATACCAAAATTTATTGGTTTTCGCATAGTAACTCAAAGTGGCAAACAGGCAGTCCTGCTTACCAAGCGCTTACTTTTTGTCGCGATTTGTAAATACAGAGTCTACCAAGCCGTAATCTACAGCTTGCGAAGCACTCATGAAGTTATCACGATCTGTGTCTTTAGAGATAATATCCAATGGTTGGCCTGTATGCTCAGCCATTAAGCGGTTAAGCTTATCTTTAATAGACAGAATTTCTTTAGCGTGTATTTCAAAGTCAGATGCTTGACCTTGGAAACCACCTAATGGTTGGTGAATCATCACACGTGAGTTTGGTAGGCAAAAACGCTTACCTTTAGCACCAGCAGTAAGTAAAAAAGCACCCATGCTTGCAGCTTGACCTACACATATTGTACTTACATCTGGTTTGATGAAGTTCATTGTGTCGTAAATAGCCATACCCGCAGTTACTGAACCACCTGGTGAGTTGATATATAAAAAGATATCTTTATCAGGGTTCTCTGATTCTAAAAATAGCATTTGCGCTAAGATCAGATTTGCCATGTTGTCTTCAACTTGACCTGTTAAAAAGATAATACGCTCTTTTAATAATCTCGAATAAATATCATACGAGCGCTCGCCTTTTGGTGTTTGTTCAACAACCATTGGGACCAATGCATTTAGGGGATCTGTAATACCAGTATTCATACTTATTTAATTCCTTATGCGCTTATACTTATCCTTATTATAAGGAAGCATAGTTATCGTTTTTCGCAAATTTAGAGCCAAAAACTAAAATGGCCCGAGCACGCTGTATAAACAGAGTAACACGAGCCATTTAATCGTTAGCGAGAGCTTAAGTCAATGACTTATTAAGCACCTTGCTGTGGATTCATGATGTCATCAAATGCTTTTTCAACATCAGTAACAACTGCTTTAGCTAAAATAGCTTCAACAGCTTGCTCTTCCATTGCTACATTACGCATTTGCTGCATAAGTTGATCATTACCTTTGTAGTATTCTACTACTTCAGTTGGATCTTCGTATGCAGAAGCTACTGTTGCGATTAATGCTTCAACTTTAGCATCATCAACTTTGATGTCGTTAGCTTTAATCACTTCACCTAATAAAAGGCCAGTTTTTACACGTGTTACAGCTTGCTCGTGGAACAATTCAGCTGGAAGCTCTGGCATGTTTTGAGCGTCGCCGCCAAAACGTTGAGCTGCTTGCTGACGTAGAGCATCAACTTCTTGATCAACAAGTGCTTTAGGCACTTCGATTTCGTTGTTAGCTAAAAGACCTTTGATTGCTTGGTCTTTAACGCTTGCTTTAACCGCTTGGTCTAGCTCACGTGTCATGTTCTTTTTAACTTCTTCTTTAAGCGCGTCTACGCCGCCTTCGGTAACACCGAATTTAGTTGCAAACTCTTCGCTTAATTCTGGTAATTCTTGCGCTTCAACTTTTTTCACTGTGATAGTGAATTGAGCCGCTTTACCTTTTAAGTTTTCAGCGTGGTAATCATCAGGGAAAGTTACATCAGCTACTACTTCTTCGCCTGCTTTTTTACCTACGATGTTATCTTCAAAACCTGGGATCATACGACCTTGGCCAAGTTCTAATGGGAAGTCTTCAGCTTTGCCGCCTTCAAATACTTCACCGTCGATAGTACCTACGAAATCAACTGTTACACGGTCGTTTTCGCCAGCTGCTGCATCAACATCAGCCCACGCTGCGTGTTGCTTACGAAGTGTTTCTAGCATGTTAGCTAAATCTTCGTCAGTTACTGTTACTGCTGGTTTTTCAACAGTAATTTTATCTAAACCTTGAACTTCAACTTCAGGGTAAACTTCAAACGTTGCTGAGAATTCTAAATCTTTACCTGCTTCAAGTGATTTAGGAGCGAATGTAGGCGCGCCAGCTGGGTTGATTTTTTCAGAAACGATTGCTTCAATGTAATTACGTTGCATTACTTCGCCAGCAACTTCTTGACGAACTGCAGGACCAAAACGCTTGTTAATTACAGATACTGGAACTTTACCAGCACGGAAACCATCTATACGCTGTGTTTTTGACAGTTGTTGTAGGCGTTTTTTTACTTCGGTCTCAACGTTCTCTGAAGGAACGGTGATAGTTATACGGCGCTCAAGGCCTTGGGTCGTCTCAACAGAAACTTGCATGATTTACCTCAATATTCAATTTTGGCGACTGTTCGCCTTCCTTTACAAACAAAGTGTTCTGCATGAGTCTTGATAAAGTTTAAGCGGTTTTTCACACTTAAAAGCATCCGTCGCTACCATGAGACACCATTGCTGCTTTGCCCTTCGGGCACTATGTTAAACAATAGACGCGGCATTATAACCTAATATTTATGATAGTCGAGTATAGGGGGCAATTATTTGGACTAGATAAGGGACTATAAAGACTAACTGAATAAAAAACAGGCTAACTACGGACTAAATAGAATAAAATAGAAATTATTTAATAGAATTATAGGCTAACAGATTTAGATTTATAACTTAGAGGAATTTACTTATTGTTCTTATTAGATAAGAAAATGGTCGGCGATGCAGGATTTGAACCTGCGACCCCTTGGACCCAAACCAAGTGCGCTACCAAACTGCGCTAATCGCCGACATTGAAGAGTTAACTTCTTTTTTCATACTGAACACTTAAACTGAGAGTTTAAGACCATTTTAAGAAAATGGTCGGCGATGCAGGATTTGAACCTGCGACCCCTTGGACCCAAACCAAGTGCGCTACCAAACTGCGCTAATCGCCGATATTCGTTGTAAATGGGGTGACTGATGGGGCTCGAACCCACGACAACCGGAATCACAATCCGGGGCTCTACCAACTGAGCTACAATCACCGCTATATTTACATGTTTTCAAATGGTGCACCCAGAAGGATTCGAACCTTCGACCGACGCCTTAGAAGGGCGTTGCTCTATCCAGCTGAGCTATGGGCGCATCGAAAACTTCATAGTTTACCAATAAGCTATTCGATTATAAAAAATTATAAAAAAATGGTCGGCGATGCAGGATTTGAACCTGCGACCCCTTGGACCCAAACCAAGTGCGCTACCAAACTGCGCTAATCGCCGAAACTTATTATTGCTAGCGAGTGACCTCGTTGACAACGGGGTGCATAATAGTGATTTGACGGGGTTAGGTCAAACGTTTTTTTAAGAAAACCAATCAAGTGCTCATTTTTAGTGCACAATGGTTAAATATTACAATAGTCGGCTGAATTTTAAACTATTTAACAGCTCAAACGTTATATACCTTAAAAGCAACTTGGCGCTGCTATGCTTTTCTGCGAAAATAGTAGGCACATTATAAAACGAGTTAAATAAAGAGCGTATTTTTCTTTATTAGCATTTTTACCCCTATTTTATTATGCATTCGTTTTTAGAGTATCGGTATCTAGTTAATTAACCCCAATTAAAGGTCACCCATGACGGCAAACATCATTGATGGTAAGGCAATCGCAAAACAAGTACGTAGCGCTGTAGCAGAACGCGTAAGTGAACGTGTAGCAAATGGTTTACGTGCACCAGGACTTGCAGTAGTACTTGTAGGACTTGATCCAGCAAGCCAAGTTTATGTTGGTTCAAAACGTAAAGCCTGTGAAGAAGTCGGTTTTATCTCTAAATCATTTGATTTACCAGCAGACACACAAGAGCAAACTCTTTTAGATTTAATTGACGAGCTAAATAATGATGCCGAAGTTGATGGAATTTTAGTGCAGTTACCACTGCCAAAAGGTCTTGATGCTGAAAAGATTTTAGAACGTATTACCCCACATAAAGATGTTGATGGATTTCATCCATATAACATTGGTCGATTAGCACAGCGTATGCCTGCCCTTCGCCCATGTACGCCTAAAGGTATTATTACATTACTTGATTCAACGGGTGTACGTTATAAAGGGATGCATGCAGTTGTCGTTGGCGCGTCAAATATTGTTGGTCGTCCAATGTCGTTAGAGCTTTTATTAGCAGGTTGTACTACCACTGTGTGTCATAAGTTTACTCAAGACTTAGAAACACATGTTCGCCGCGCTGATTTATTAGTTGTGGCTGTCGGTAAACCTGAATTTATACCGGGAGATTGGATAAAAGAAGGCGCTATTGTTATCGATGTGGGCATTAACCGCTTAGATACGGGTAAATTAGTCGGTGATGTTCAATACAGTGTGGCCGAACAAAAAGCGCATTTTATTACACCTGTACCAGGTGGCGTTGGCCCGATGACTGTCGCAAGCTTAATTGAAAACACACTTGAAGCGTGTGAGAAATATCACAGCTAAGCTGTTTAAAAAATCAAAAAAGGGTTGCCATTTGGCAACCCTTTTTTAGTTTGACCTGAATTACTTTAAACGCTTACGCTTTACGCCACGTTGTTTTACCAGCTGAATCTTCAAGTATTACACCTAATGCATTAAGTGCATCGCGAGCTTCATCAGCAGCAGCCCAATTTTTATTGGCACGGGCATCGTTACGTTTTACAATTAACGCTTCAATTGTTGCAACCTCATTGTCGTCTTGTCCACCTTGTAAAAACGCTTCTGGCGCTTGTTGAGCAACGCCTAGCACTTCGCCTAGGCTACGCAGTATAAACGCTAACTTGCCAGCTTGACCTGCGTCACTTTCTTTTACGCGGTTTAATTCTTTAGCAAGTTCGAACAACACAGGTAGTGCTTCTGGTGTATTAAAGTCGTCATTCATTGCTTTTCTAAACTTAGCAACAAACTCATTGCCTTCTAAGTCGCACTCTACCGGTACGACATCACGAAGCGCTGTATAAATGCGTTCAAGTGATGAACGCGCTTGGTCTAAATTTTCTTGTGAGTAATTTAATTGGCTGCGGTAATGCCCTGAAATTAAAAAGTAACGAACAGATTCGGCATCGTATGCTTTTAAAACTTCACGCACAGTAAAAAAGTTATCTAACGACTTAGACATTTTTTCTTTATTTACTTGCACCATGCCAGTATGTATCCATGTATTTACATACTTGCCGTTGTTTGCACAGCACGACTGGGCAATTTCGTTTTCATGATGTGGAAACTGTAAATCAGACCCCCCACCGTGAATATCAAAATGCTCACCTAAGTGTTTTGAGCTCATTGCCGAACATTCAATATGCCAACCAGGACGCCCTTCACCCCACGGTGATGACCATGATGGCTCACCTGCTTTGGCTTTTTTCCATAACACAAAATCAAGTGGATCGTCTTTATCTTGAGCTACTTCAACGCGAGAGCCCGATTGCAGCATAGTTAAATCTTGCTGAGAAAGCGCACCGTATTGCTCAAACGTTGATACATCAAACAATACATCGCCATCAGCTGCAACATAGGCATGGCCCTTTTCAATCAAGCGCTTAACCATAACGATAATTTCATCCATATGGCTTGTAACTGTTGGTTCAATATCTGGGCGTAGCATATTTAGGCTATCAAAATCTTCATGCATCGCTTTAGTCATGCGCACAGTTAGGTTGTTTATTGACTCACCATTTTCATTTGCGCGTTTAATTATTTTATCGTCGATATCTGTAATGTTACGTACATATTTTAAATCGTAACCAATATGACGTAAATAGCGCACAATAACGTCAAAACCAACAAAAGTACGAGCGTGTCCAATATGGCAGTAATCATAAATGGTGATACCACACACATACATGTCGATTTTGCCTTCGACCATAGGTTTAAATTGCTCTTTTTGTCGCGTGAGTGTGTTGTATATATTTACCATTTACTTTGAGTCCTTGACTATTTACTTGAACAGTTATGTTACCACTTGAAAAGCCCCTGCTCTAGCGCTTTATAACAAACCAAACATCTACTTTGTTAATCTTAGCCAACTACGATAAAATAGCGCCAATATTTAAACCAGATATAGGAAAACACATGGTTGTTCTACACACCAATTTTGGTGACATCACCATTAAAATGTTTGAGCAAGAAGCTCCAAACACAGTTAAAAACTTTTTAGAGTATGCAAATGCTGATTTTTTCAACGGCACTATCTTTCATCGTGTAATCGATGGTTTTATGGTTCAAGGCGGTGGTTTTGTACCAGGTATGGAACAAAAAGAAGTTAACGACCCAATTAAAAATGAAGCTAATAATGGCCTATCTAACAAGATAGGTACTTTAGCAATGGCACGTACACCTGATCCTCATTCAGCTACAGCGCAGTTTTTCATTAACGTGAATAACAACGACTTTTTAAACCACAGCAGCGAAACATCGCAAGGCTGGGGTTACTGTGTTTTTGCTGAAGTAGTAGAAGGTATGGACGTAGTAAATAAAATAAAAGGCGTAGCAACAGGTAGTACTGGTTTTCACCAAGACGTGCCTCTTGAAGATGTGATCATCGAAAGCGTTACTGTTAGCTAATAGTAAGTTTACCCACGTAATGTGGAGTATCAGCGGGCATTTACGCAATGTGTATACGCCCGCTTTATTTATATCAAAAAGACTGACCTATGACTCGCCAAACTTACTTTATTGCAGATTTACACCTAAGCGAAAACCGCCCCGACATTAGCGCTGCATTTTTTGACTTTTTAAATACGCATATACTAAATAAAGATGTAGATGTAGATGCACTTTATATTTTGGGTGATTTTTTTGAAGTATGGGTTGGAGATGACTACATTACAGCGCTGAGTGCCGATGTAGCAAAGCATTTAAGCGCCGTTAATGATGGTGGGACACCTGTTTATTTTATACATGGCAACCGTGATTTCATCATGCGCAAGCAATATGCAGACATGGCCGCAATGACTTTACTCGATGAACAAACAGTCATTGATTTATATGGTACGCCTACCGTTATTTTACATGGCGACGAAATGTGTACTCAAGATACTGAGTATCAAAAATTTCGTAAAAAAAGCCGTGGTTGGTGGTGGCCAAAATTAATGCTTGCAATGCCACTTTGGTATCGTAAAAAAATAGCGCGTAATGCCCGTGAAAAAAGTAAGTTGAGCCAAGCTGATAAACCTATCGAAATTTTAGACGTTGTAGATGAAGCCGTGCTTGCCACCTTTGCCAAACATAACGTTACTAATATGATTCATGGTCATACTCACCGCCCTAATGTTCATACCTATAAAGTTAATGAACAAACGCTTACTCGTACAGTGCTAGGTGACTGGTATACCCAAGGCTCTTATTTAGTCGTTACCCCTCAATCACAAGAATTAATTAGCACGCCTTTCGCATAATTTAAAATCCTGACTATTATTTAACTATATATTTGAATAATAGTGAGAGGTTTAATGATTAAGCTGTTAATTTTCATCGTAGTAATTGCCATTCCTACCAAAGTATTTAGCGAGCAAACATGGCAAGTTGTTACTGAAAACTACCCTCCCTATTTTAGCGAAAACCTTCCTGATAACGGTTGGTTATATGAAATCACTCAATCAGCCCTTAAAACTCAAGGCATTAATAGCGAAGCCGAGTTTACGACATGGGACCGCGCCCTAAAGCTATTAGAAAAAAAGAGAAAAACAGCTATTTTAGGCGCTTTTTATTCATTAAAAAGAAATGAAGTTTTTTACTACTCTCGCCCACTTGCAGTTGCTCATTCAGGAATTTTTAAACGCAAAGAGAGTGCTATTAACTTCGATGGTACAGTTCAGTCATTAACATCTTATAGTATTGGTACAGAAGACAATGCCTTTGTAAGCCAAGAGTTTGCTAGAAATACTGAGCTGGCAATAACATCTACTAAAAGCCTTCCTACAAGTTTATACCTGCTACAACAAGGACGTATTGATTTGGTCGCAGGCACTAAAGAAGTAGGGAAGTATTGGCTTGAGCACAATAACGAAGTTGATTTAGATAAGAATAAAATTGAGTACTTATTGCCAGATCTTGCTTCTCATAAACTATATTTAGTTGTCTCTAAATCAAATTACAGGGCAAAAGAGTACTTACAAAAGTTTAATAGAGGGATTGATATAATAATTGAAAACGGAAGCATTGCTGAAATCATGAAGAAACACAATTTCAGCAATCATAAAACAGCTGAATACATTAATTTTTTAAAAGAAAATTAGCTTTCTGCTATTGGCAAGCCACTATGAAACTTAAAATCTTCATCCTGTGATGAAATTAATTCGGCTTCAATCTCGCCAAATTCTTTAACTCGTTCGGTAATATCAAAATCAGCAATTTCTTGCGCTAAAGTTAGATAATCTTGGTAATGACGGGCTTCAGAGCGCAGCAGCGAAATATAAAAATCACCTAAACGATTGTCAACATGCGGCGCAAGCTTTGCGAAACGCTCACATGAACGCGCCTCAATGTAAGCGCCTACAATTAATTTATCAACAAGGGCATTTGGCTCAAACGTTTTAACATGACGAAGCATGCCTTTTGCATAACGACATGGTGTAATGCTTTGGTACTCTACACCGTACTCGTCCATAATTTCGAGCACTTGGTAAAAATGATGCAACTCTTCTTTTATCAACAATACCATTTTATCAATTAAATCTTGTCCATATGGCGAATTAGATTTAGGAATTATTGATTTAGTTAGCTTATTTTTAGCAGCGAGATCACGCCAATTCCCTTCACGCTTATAAATAAGCGTTTCAAATGGCTTTAGCCACTCGAGTAAGGCATCACTGCCCTCTTTATCAACAGCGTATTTACGTATTAAAAACATCGCACTTTGAGCCGCTTTTAACTCACAAATTAAGTGATCGATTAAGATGACTGATAAGTTCTCTTTTTTAATTGCCTGCTCCACCCACTGCTGCGGGGTTGTACACACTAAAAAGTTATTGATCGGCTCTAAAAGTTGGCTATGTGGCACGTTGACTGCTCATTACTAAATAAATTTGATATGCCATTATTTTAACACGAAATTTTGTTTGGGATAAATCAAAGCCCTAACCTGTGCAAAAATGTTAATATTGAGTTAACTTGACTTTGCAAAATAAGTGAACCATAACTGTACATAGACTGTATAAAAATAAACCAACCAAAACAGTAATACGTTCCTTTTATGGAGTAAGCACTATGATATTAAATCACCTCTGGGGCATTTATGCTCACCCACTTGAAGAATGGCAAACAATAGATAATCGCCATGAAAGTTTAACCTATAGTTTGTCGCATATTTTACTGATTGCTTTGTTTCCTTCAATAATGGGTTATTACTCATCTGTTTATTTAGGATGGAGTATAGGCGCAGGCAATCCTGTATTTTTAACGCACGATAGTGCGCTATTAATTGCAGGTGCAATGTATTTTGCTTTAATAGCGGGCGTTTTTGCATTGGCGTATTTGGCTCATTGGATGGCCGTTACATTTGGCTCTAAGCCTACATTTACACAAACACTTGAACTTGCAGCTTATACTGCAACACCTGTGTTTATGTCGGCGCTTGCCGCCTTTTGGCCTGTACTTTGGTTTGTAGTGTGTATTGGAATTATTGCACTAGCTTACTCGGTCTACTTACTTTATACCGGCGTACCAATACTTATGCATATTCCAGAAGAGCGTGGCTTTATTTATGCCAGCTCGGTTGTAACGTGTGGATTAATATTACTAGTTATTATTTTAGCTGTAACAGCTATGCTTTGGACAAATGGGATTGTTAGTCCAATGTTTACTTAATAAAGTTTAGCTAATAAAGAGTCGTGTTTGATAGAAATGTTCCCTTTCTTTCCTTCGCAAAAAAGGAGCTAATTAGCTCCTTTTTTTATGTAACGACTTTTTATTAACTAATTATTAATCAGCTTCGTTTTCGTCTTGGTTGTGAATCTCTAAACTTGAAGACATCGCACTTTCGCGGGTGCTTTTTGCTGAATCGTTACGTAGCTCATCAATACGGTTTAAATAGTTTTGATCAATGTCGCCTGTAATATATTGCCCATCAAATACTGAGGTTTCGAACTTAGTAATTTCAGGATTTTCTTGGCTAACCGCAGCTATTAAATCTTTTAACGATTGAAAGATTAAACCGTCAGAACCAATACTTGCATTAATATCTTCAACTTCACGGCCGTGAGCAATAAGCTCAGCTGCTGAAGGCATATCAATACCGTACACATTAGGGAAGCGTATTTCAGGCGCTGCGGATGCAAAGTAAACATTTTTAGCACCAGACTCTCGAGCCATTTCAACAATTTGTGCTGATGTTGTACCACGAACAATTGAGTCATCAACCAATAATACGTTTTTACCTTTAAACTCGCGATCAATTGCGTTTAGCTTTTGACGCACTGATTTTTTACGCATCTCTTGGCCAGGCATGATAAATGTACGACCAATATAACGGTTTTTAACAAAACCTTGACGATACGGTAAATCAAGTACACGTGCAATTTCCAGTGCTACATCGCATGAAGTTTCTGGGATTGGGATAACTACATCAATGTCTTTATCAGCCCATTCGCGTGCAATTTTTTCACCTAGTTTTGTGCCCATGTTTACGCGTGTTGCGTACACAGACATCCGGTCTATTGTTGAATCAGGTCGAGCAAAATAAACAAATTCAAAAATACACGGCGAGTAAGATGCTTTATCTGCACAACTAAGTGAATGAAATTCACCTTCTTCTGTAACATATATAGCTTCACCAGGGGCAACATCACGTACAAACTCAAAGCCGTCCGGTTTTAACGCAACGCTTTCTGAGGCGAACATGTACTCAGTGCCTTTTGCAGTCTCACGTTTACCAAATACAAGTGGACGGATACCATTAGGGTCGCGAAAAGCAACAATACCGTGACCAATAATCATAGCAATTGTTGCATAACCACCGCTTACTTTATTATTTACCTCGGTTACCGCAGTAAATATATCTTCAGGGTCTAAATGCAACTTATCAGATTTACTTAGTTCATGTGCCATGATGTTGAGTAAGATTTCTGAATCAGATGTTGTATTTACATGACGACGTGCTTCTGAGAATAACTGCTCTTTTAAAGCTTCTGCATTAGTAAGGTTACCATTATGGGCAAGCGCTATACCAAACGGTGAGTTAACATAAAAAGGCTGTGCTTCAGATGAGCTTGAAGACCCTGCTGTAGGATAGCGCACATGGCCAAGACCTATCGTACCTTGTAGTCGTTTCATATGACGAGTGTGAAAGGCATCTTTCACTAAGCCATTTGCTTTGCGTAAGCTGAACGTATTATTCTCAATGGTAATGATACCCGCGGCATCTTGACCACGGTGCTGCAAAACAGTTAAGCCATCATAAATCGCCTGATTGACAGGGGATGTTCCGACTATTCCAACGATACCACACATGTAATTTATCCTCGCCGATTAACGGTTTACTGAATTTAAAAAGCTCGAGTTGTTTTCTAGGTATGAAAAGAACCATTCAACAACAAAGCCAAATTCTGGAATCAAAATAGAATTGCCCCACCAGTGCGTATTGGGTGCACCAGTAAAAGCATCAAGAAAGAAGAGTAACGCGCTCACGACCAACACGCCTCGTAGAGCACCAAACACTATGCCAAAGACACGGTCGGTACCCGATAAACCAGTACGATGTACGAGCTCACCTAAAATGTAGTTTAGTAAACCGCCTAACAGTAGCGTCGCAAAGAATAATATGGCTATGGCCGCCGCATTTCTTAAAAGGGGTTCAGAAATGGTTGTTAGGAAGGAAGCTAAATATTGGTAAAATAAGCTAGAGATGATAAAGGCGCCAGCCCATACCGCTAATGACATTGCTTCTTTTACAAAGCCACGTATTAAACCGATGATGGTAGACAATACAATGATGCCAATAATGGCGTAATCAACCCAGATCATAAGAACCAATTAGTCGCTAATTTGGGGCGCATTCTATACCCAAACATCGTTAGTATGCAAGTTTAAACGGGAGATTACTGGGTTGTGGTTAATACAAAAAATTAACATTCTAGTCTAGGTATTGTGAGATAAAGATAATGATAAAAAAAATATAAATAAATAAATAAAGGCTTGTTATACAAGCCTTTATTTATTTATTTTGTTACTTCGTACTGCGTAACTTTACCATTTAATTTAGTAAGCTCTTTGAGCTGGGGGAGCTGCTTTTGTAATTCACTTTTATCAAGCGAAGGACCAACAAATACTTTGGTTAATGCCCCATTTGGGGTTTTAATCGGTTTAGTAAACGTTTTAAACCCTTCAGCCTTTAATTTAGCCTGTAATGCTTTAACGTTTGCAACATGTGAAAAACTACCTAATTGAATAACATAGGCCATACTCGTTAGGTTTTCATCACTTTTACGTGGTGCAATTGGCTCTGGCTTAGCTTGAACAGGCGCTTTTGTAATTGGTGTAGCTTTGGGTTCTATAGTTGCTTCAACAACTTTATCTTCCACAGCGTAATCACTCTCATCCTTCGCGCTTTGCTGCTCAAAAGCTTCATCGTCAGCTTGAATGTCTTCAATTTCATCTTGCTTTAGTGGCTCAGCATTAGCCATATTTTCATCAATTGACTCTTGAAGATCGATTGTTTTGAACTCAGGGCGGTCTGGGATCGCTTTAAAGCCTTCTTTATAATGCACTTTTTCGCCATCGAGTATATTAGGGATAAACACAATTGCTGCGATCACCACTATACTTGTTCCGACTAAGCGATTAATAAAACTTGAGTTCACCGACATCCTCTCTATTTTTTAAAGTAATTAATAGCGCCAGCAACTGTAAAAAATGAACCAAATATAATCAACATAGTATCACTTTGTTGTTCTGGTAAAATTACATTCAGTGCCTGTGCCACACTATCATAGCTATTAATAGTATTATGATGAGACAATTCCTGCAGTGCATTTTGTAAATTACTTGCAGTGTCGCCTCGCGGGCCACTTAAGCTCGCTAATGACCACTCATCGACCAAGTGACTTACTTCTTTAAGTACACCCGTTTTATCTTTATCAGCAAGCATAGCGGCTAATGCATGAATTTTAAAGCCTTTATCTTTATAGCTTGATAACTTATTGGCTAAATAACGCGCCGACTCAGGGTTGTGTGCTACATCGGTAAAGACTAAAGGCTCAATACTTAATTGTTGAAATCGCCCTTCGACAACTAAATTAGCTAAACAACTTCGTATAACTTGCTCACTTGGTAATAAGTTTAAAACACTGAGCGTGGTTAATGCGGTTGCTGCATTTTGACACGGTATTGCTGGCTTATCTATTTCAAGATTATGTTCTTTATATTGCCAATTAAAGCTCTCAGCATTTTCTTTAAAAATAAAGTCACTGCCCGACAGCGTCATGTTGGCATTAATTTCTTTACCATAATCAGTCATTGTGTGAGGAATATTTAAATCCCCTATAATAGCGGGAGTATTTTCACGAAAAATACCGGCTTTATCATAAGCCACTAACTCACGGGTATCACCTAAGTACTCTTTATGGTCTAAGTCTATAGTCGTGATCACGCTTGCAAAGGGAGTGACTATATTTGTGGCGTCAAAGCGCCCACCTAAACCAACCTCTAGCAATACATAATCGACGTTACAGCGTTTAAAAATTGCCAACGCACCCAAAGTACCATATTCAAAATAAGTCAGTGGAGTGTCTTTACGGCCTTGCTCAAGCTGGTGAAAAGCATCTATATGAAATTGGTCTGCCAACTCTTCCCCATTAACTCGTACACGCTCGTTATAACGAATTAAATGTGGAGATGCGTAAGTACCCACATTGAAACCTTGCGCTAGCAATAGCGACTCTAAGCAGCGTGCTGTGGTGCCCTTACCGTTTGTACCGGCAATAAGAATAATTTTACTTGGAGTGTTTAACAGGCCAATATTGTTAGCAACATTAGCAACTCGTTCTAAGCCCATAGCAATGTTAGCTGGGTGAACACTTTCTAAATAAAAAAGCCAATCATCAAGGCTTGATGATTGGCTAGGAGTTTTTTTTGTCATAGCGTGTAATCAGTAAAGCTGAAATTTACGCTACTCTATGCTCTTGTTCCGTAGAAGGCAAGTTCATAAATTTAGCTAAAATGCGTGCAAGGGTATCGCGCATTTCACGGCGGTCAATAATCATGTCAATTGCACCGTGTTCAAGCAAAAATTCACTACGCTGAAAGCCTTCAGGTAATGTTTCGCGAACAGTTTGCTCAATAACGCGAGGACCCGCAAAACCAATTAATGCTTTAGGTTCCGCAACGTTAATATCGCCCAGCATAGCAAGTGATGCAGATACACCACCCATAGTTGGGTCAGTCATGACTGAAATAAACGGAAGACCTTTTTCAGTCATTTTTGCAAGTGCAGCACTTGTTTTAGCCATTTGCATAAGCGACATAAGCGCTTCTTGCATGCGTGCACCGCCTGATGCAGAAAAACAAATAAGCGGCATGTTATGCTCTAAACATTGATCAACAGCATCAACAAAGCGAGCGCCAACAACAGAAGCCATTGAACCACCCATAAACGAGAACTCAAATGCTACTGCTGCAACTGGAATACCTTTTAATCGGCCTTTCATAGCTACAAGTGCATCTTTTTCACCACTTGCTTTTTGGGCTGCACTGATACGATCAGAGTATTTTTTAGAATCTTTAAACTTAAGAATGTCTTTAGGCTCATGTTGTGTGCCAAGCTCTTGACGGTCACCTTCATCTAAAAAGTGCTCCAGGCGCTTACGGCCACTAACACGCATGTGGTGGTCACACTTAGGACATACGTTTAATGACTTTTCTAATTCAGCTTTATATAAAATTGAATCACACGATGTGCACTTAGCCCAAACACCTTCTGGGATTTCTTTACGACCTGATGATTTTGTCGTTTTAGGTAAGATTTTTTCTAGCCAACTCATTTGCAACTCTCTTAATGCTGTTCTGTGTCGCGAGCCTGCCAATAGCAATTAGCAGACAAATTTTTTCAATTAAAACATGAATTACACTAACGCGGTATAAAAAACTGGTCTTAGTAGTTAAAAGTGTTCATAAAAAGCACTAACGACAACCATAACTAAATTTCAGCGTCAGGTAAAAACAATGGACCTAAAGGCATTTTAGGAATATTAAACTCTTCAGGATAATCGACATCAACCAAGTATAAACCTGCAGCTTTAGCTGTAGCACTTGCTTTAGCACGCTCTTTACAATCAAGTAATTCTTTCAACCAAATAGGCTGTTGCTTATGTATGCCAATATCCATCAAGCTCCCCGTTATATTACGTACCATGTGATGTAAGAACGCATTCGCCTTAATATCAATAATAACGTAACACCCTTGGCGCTGTACCGATAAATGATGAATAGTACGAGTCGGTGTATTCGCTTGACAATGGATCGCTCGAAAAGATGTAAAATCGTGTGTCCCGATCAAATACTGACAGGCTTCCTGCATTTTAACTTCATCTAATGGGTGATGAAAATGCGTAACCCCTTCGCTTAACACTGCTCCTCGAAAAGGAGAGTTATAAATAATATAGCGGTATCGGCGAGCGGTTGCACTAAAACGAGCATGAAAATCGACAGCAACTGGTTGTGCAAAGCGAATAGCAATATCTTTAGGCAATAAGGTATTCATACCCATTGTAAATGCGACCATGTCACGCGAAGCTTCAGTTTCAAAATGTATTATTTGACCTGTACCGTGCACACCCGCATCAGTTCGCCCCGCACATACTACTTCAACTGGGTGATTACAAATACGCGACAATGCCTTTTCTACTTCTTGTTGTACGCTATTTACATGTGATTGACGTTGCCACCCACTATAGCGTACGCCGTTGTATTCAACTCCAAGTGCTACTCGCATAATTACTGCTTTACCTACTGTGCTAATGAACACGGCATTTTATGCTATCTCTCGACGCAATAAAAGGAGGTGTGCGGTAATACCCTTTTTATTAAAAACATGATCATTTTAATGAATCAAATAACTTAATAATTACGATGTAAATTATTCTTTTATAACAATTACATACTATAAAATTCGCTTCATTAATGCGTTGCTTTTCCTTGTTATAATTAAACTAACATCCATAAAAAACCCTTAATTAGAATAACCAATTAAGGGTTTTTTTAACAATTTGTTATTTTAGTTTCGCTTTTAAACTAAGTGCCTCTTCTTGAACTTCTTCTGGGCCTTTGTTGATGACATCCTCAATGACCTTGAGCGCAGAATCAAAATCATCAATTTCAATATAAGCACGCGCTAAATCTAGTTTAGCTGAGTAGCCACCACTTTCAGCATCAACATCGGTTGGGTTATCACCAGCAAGTAATGCATCAAACTCACTTAAACCGACATCCATATTAACGTCGGTGTAAGGTTCGTGTTCAAGTTCAGCCTCTTCACTTTCTTCTAATAATGAATCTATATCTACAAATTCATCATTATCAAGTTGCTCAATATCACTACTTTCAACAAGTGGCTCTTTTGTAGTTAATGGGTCATCTTCCTCTAAGTCTTCTTTTAGCAAGCTGTCAAAGTCGACATCAAATTCACTGCTATCCTCAGCGCTTAATTCTTCAGGCTCAGCTAACTCACTAAGTAATGAATCAAAATCAGTTTGCGTCAAATTTGACATAAACTCTTCATCAAGTTCATCGTCAGAGCTAATATCAGTGCTACCTGCTTCATCTGAGTTTGTTAACTGTGCTTCGCGCTCTGCATTTGTTTGCTCTTGCTGCTCGTCTGATAACTCATCAGTTAGCGCTTGCTCTAAAGTATCTTCGTCAAACTCAACATCTAAGTCAGAAAAATCGTCTTCAATTAAAATTTCATCATCAAAATCGTCTTCTAAACTATCTAAATCAGTATTTTCAGAAAGCGCAATTGATAAGTCCTGCTCAGCTTGGCTGGAAGCGACTCCCTGCGCCTCACCGTCTAAATCATCACCTTGTAATTCTTCGGGAGTAAATGGCAACTCACTTTCTAGTGTTTCTTGAACTTCATCAAGGTTAAGAGGTTTGGTATACTCTTCTATACTAATTGGTTCAACAGAATCAATTCCGTCATTAATTTCTTGCAGTAAATCATCATCAAAATCATCTTCTAAGCTATCTAAGTTAGCATTTTCAGAAAGCGCATTTGCGAGATCTTTCTCTGTTTGACTAAGTGCTACTGCATTTTCTTCACTCGGTGCATTTTCTTTAGGTTCTTGCGGCTCAAACGAAGGTTCATTCTCCAATAATGAATGATCATCATCTAATTCAAGTTCAGGATATTCATCTAACTCTTCACTTGGCGTTATAAGATCGCTATCAAGCTGCTCTTCAATTTTTGTAAGATCTGAGTCATCGTCGCCCGCTAACGGATCGTCACCAAGATCTACTTCTATTTCTTCAAGATCGTCGTCAAGCTCATCTAAAGACCAATCTGGTGTTTCTATATAGTCATCATCCGTCTCTTGTTGTAGCTCATTTAAAAGCTCATCAACGCTCTTTAAAGTATCATCTGTATATTCTTCAAGCGCATCTTCAGGATCAAGAAGCGACTCTGATGTATCTGAAAAATCATCAACCGTTACATCTATAAGTTCAGATTCTTCTTTAAGCTCAGGTTCTTCTGCAAGTTCAGGCTCATCGTCAAGCTCAGGCTCATCGTCAAGCGCAGGCTCTTCTCCAAGTTCAGGC
>NZ_JACJEX010000008.1:0-144719 GCF_014164245.1 Pseudoalteromonas sp. SG43-8
CCGCCGTATACTTTTGCAAGTACGTTAGTGATTGCTGCAGTTAGTGTAGTTTTACCGTGGTCAACGTGGCCGATTGTACCAACGTTTACGTGCGGTTTTACGCGTTCAAACTTTTCTTTTGCCATCTTAAAAAATTCCTAATAAAGAAATTAAAGCCTGACTCACTATTGAGCCAGACAAGCTAAAATTATATAACAGCGCGAGCTGAAATTATTGTATCTGCGACATTTTTAGAGGCTTCAGCGTACTTCACAAACTCCATAGAGTATGAGGCACGGCCCTGTGTTGCAGATCGTAAAGCAGTTGCATAACCAAACATTTCAGAAAGAGGAACTTGCGCATTAATTTGCTTAAGTCCACCTAATGCATCTTCCATGCCTTCGATTATGCCGCGGCGACGGTTTAAGTCGCCAACTACATCACCCATATTTGAATCAGGAGTGAGTACTTCAACCTTCATTACTGGCTCTAAAAGTACAGGGTTAGCTTCAAGCGCCCCGTTTTTCATTGCCAGTGAACCTGCTATTTTAAATGCCATTTCATTCGAATCTACATCATGGAATGAACCATCATATAAAGTCGCTTTAACGCCAAGTAATGGGTAGCCTGCCAGTACACCTTGAGACATTTGCTCTTGGATACCTTTGTCTACCGCAGGAACGAATTCTTTAGGAACTGAACCACCTACGGTTTCGTTAACGAACTCGTAAATTGGTGACTCATCATCCGTAATATCCATCGGTTCAAGTTTAATCCAAACGTGTCCATATTGGCCACGACCACCTGACTGACGTATAAACTTCCCTTCAACCTTAACAGTTGAACGAATAGCTTCTCGGTATGAGACCTGCGGCTTACCAACGTTACATTCAACACTGAATTCACGTTTCATACGGTCGACGATGATATCTAGGTGAAGTTCACCCATGCCAGAGATTATAACCTGGCCTGATTCTTCGTCAGTTTGTACGCGAAAAGAAGGATCTTCAGCAGCTAGTTTACCTAGTGCGATACCCATCTTATCTTGGTCAGCTATAGTGCGGGGCTCAACCGCAATAGAGATTACTGGTTCTGGGAATTCCATACGCTCAAGCGTAATAATAGAATTCGGATCACACAGTGTTTCACCTGTTGTTACGTCTTTAAGACCAATAGCTGCCGCGATGTCGCCTGCGAAAACTTCTTTGATCTCTTCACGAGAGTTTGAATGCATCTGTACGATACGGCCAAGTCGCTCACGCTTACTTTTTACTGGATTATATACCGTGTCACCCTGTTTAACAGTACCAGAGTAAACACGGAAAAAGGTCAAGGTTCCAACGAACGGGTCTGTTGCAATCTTAAATGCGAGTGCAGCAAACGGCGCTTTATCATTAGCTGGACGTTCTTCCTCAGTACCATTTTCTAAGATACCTTGGATTTGTTTCACTTGCTCTGGTGACGGCATATATTCAACAACGCCATCAAGCACAGCTTGAACGCCTTTGTTTTTAAATGCGCTACCACAAGTAACTGGAACAATCTCATTTGCTAATGTTCGTTGGCGTAAAGCATTTTTAATTTCTGCTTCACTTAACTCTTCACCTTCTAAGTATTTATCCATTAGTTCTTCTGTTGCTTCAGCAGCGCTTTCAACTAAATGAGCGCGCCATTCTTCAGCTAATTCCAGAAGTTCTGCCGGTATTGCCTCATAAGAGAAAGTCATACCCTGGTCCGCTTCGTTCCAGTTAATCACTTTCATTTTTATAAGGTCAATAACACCTTTAAAGTCGTCCTCAGCGCCTACAGGCAACTGAATTGGAACAGGCGTTGCTCCAAGACGAGATTTCACCTGGCTGACCACTGCTAAGAAGTCTGCGCCCGTGCGATCCATTTTATTTACGAAGATCATTCTCGGAACTTCGTATTTGTTCGCTTGACGCCAAACTGTCTCAGTTTGTGGCTGTACACCAGATGAAGCACAAAGAACAACTACCGCACCATCAAGTACGCGTAAAGAACGCTCTACTTCGATAGTGAAATCTACGTGTCCTGGAGTATCAATAATATTGATACGATGGGCGTCAAATTGAGCGTCCATCCCTTTCCAAAAACACGTTGTTGCAGCAGAAGTGATTGTGATACCACGCTCTTGTTCCTGCTCCATCCAATCCATAGTTGCAGCGCCATCATGTACTTCACCGATCTTATGAGAAAGACCTGTGTAGAACAGAACACGTTCTGTTGTGGTGGTTTTGCCTGCATCTACGTGAGCAACAATACCTATATTACGATAGCGCTCAAGTGGAGTTGTACGTGCCATATGATCCTCTTAAAGGTTAAAGACAGATTACCAACGGTAATGAGCGAATGCTTTATTCGCTTCAGCCATACGGTGAACGTCTTCACGTTTCTTAACCGCAGTGCCTTTATTATCAGAAGCGTCAACGATTTCTTGAGCTAAACGTAAGCCCATAGATTTTTCGCCACGCTTACGTGCAGCGTCTACTAACCAACGCATACCTAATGCGTTACGACGAACTGGACGTACTTCAACTGGTACTTGATAAGTTGAACCACCAACACGGCGAGATTTAACCTCTACCTGTGGACGGATGTTATCAAGTGCAGTTTCAAAGATTTCTAGGTGCGACTTGCCTGATTTCTCAGCAGCCACGTCTAGCGCACCATAAACAATTTTTTCAGCAGTAGATTTCTTGCCGTCTAACATCACGATGTTAACGAATTTAGCAAGAAGTTCCGATCCGAACTTAGGATCTGGAAGAATTTTACGTTGACCGATTACGCGTCTTCTAGGCATTTTGTATCTCCGGTATATTCAGGTTTGCTCTTTCGAGTCAATCACCCAAAACAATAATTATAAATATTTAGTGCTTGGCCTTACTAACGGAATACAATTACCCTTTAGGGCGTTTTGCACCGTATTTAGAACGAGCTTGACGACGATCGCTAACGCCTGCACAGTCAAGTGCACCACGAACAGTGTGAAAACGCACACCTGGTAAATCTTTAACACGACCACCACGGATTAGGATTACACTATGCTCTTGAAGGTTATGACCTTCACCGCCAATGTATGAAGTTACTTCGAAACCGTTAGTTAAACGTACACGTGCTACTTTACGTAACGCCGAGTTTGGTTTCTTAGGTGTAGTTGTATATACGCGAGTACATACACCGCGCTTTTGCGGACACGCTTTTAGTGCAGCTGAGTTACTTTTCGTAACCTTGCTACGGCGTGGCTTACGCACTAGCTGGTTAATAGTTGCCATTTAAATAGCTCCTGAAATTAAAATTACTACTGAAAAAAATAAAAAAATCCGCCCTTTATTTACGAGCCTGCATTAAGCACACAAGTAAATGGGTGGCGGAATTTTAATGAGCAAAGTTTAACCTGTCAACCTAAACTAATCGTAAGACAGCATATAACTGCCTTACGATCACTTAATCTATTGATTAAGAACAGTTTATTGATTTCCAGACAAATCAGCATTTAGAGCGTCTGTAAGTGCTTGAGTCGCCTCTTCTGCACTTACTGTTTGCTCTTCTACTACAACTTTGCTTTGTTTACGGCGAGCCATACGGTCTTGATGATACGCAAAACCGGTACCGGCTGGGATCAAACGACCCACAATTACGTTTTCTTTAAGACCGCGAAGCTCATCGCTCTTACCATTCACTGCCGCATCTGTAAGAACACGTGTTGTCTCTTGGAAAGACGCTGCAGAGATGAAAGATTCTGTTGCTAGTGATGCTTTTGTGATACCCATTAACTGGATTTCAAACTTAGCTGGTATCTTACCTTGTTTTTCAAGGTCACGGTTTGCGATATTAACGCGCGCCACTTCGATTTGTTCACCGGCTAAGAAGTCAGTATCACCGCCGTGTATGATGGTACATTTACGAATCATCTGACGGATAATTGTTTCAATGTGCTTGTCATTGATCTTAACGCCTTGCAAACGGTAAACCTCTTGCACTTCGTTAACGATGTAGTTAGCAACATGAGTCACACCACGTAGGCGTAAGATGTCATGCGGCGATTCAGGACCATCGGCGATAACTTCACCTTTAGACACTTGCTCACCTTCAAACACGTTAAGTTGACGCCACTTAGGAATCATTTCTTCGTAATGATCGCCTTCTGCTGGAGTAATAACTAAACGTTTCTTACCTTTAGTCTCTTTACCGAAGCTAATAGTACCTGTGATCTCAGCTAAGATAGCTGGCTCTTTAGGTTTACGCGCTTCAAATAAGTCGGCTACGCGTGGTAGACCACCCGTGATATCACGAGTTTTCGAACCTTCTTGTGGTATACGTGCTAACACGTCACCAGGGTTTGCTGTAACGCCGTCAATAACTTCAATCGTAGTGAATGAAGGAAGACGTGTTTCTTGCAGACCGCGCTCTTCACTTTCAATGATAAGCTTAGGTTCTTTAGTATTTACTTTAGCAAGATCTTTAACAACTACACGGGTTAAACCTGTTAGTTCATCAGTCTGTGCTTCAGTATTTGAGTCATCTATGTCGCTAAACGATACTTTTGACTTATGCTCAAGAACGATTGGGTGACTATGCGGGTCCCAAGTAGCAACGATGTCGTTACCTTGAACTTCAGCATTGTCTTGCACTGTTAATACCGCACCGTAAGGTACTTTATAACGCTCTTTCTCACGACCATAGCTATCAATGATAGTGATCTCAGTAGAACGTGAGGTAATAACAATCTTACCATCTGTATTTAATACATATTTTGCGTTGTGCAGTTTTAATGTACCGTTAGTTTTAACTTGTACATTATTTTCTGCTGACGCTCTTGATGCTGCACCACCGATGTGGAATGTACGCATCGTAAGCTGTGTACCCGGCTCACCGATTGACTGCGCCGCGATAACACCGACTGATTCACCCGCGTTGATGATATGACCACGTGCAAGGTCACGACCATAACACTTAGCACATACACCAAAGTCGTTATCACATGTGATAACAGAACGTACGCGAACTTCATCCACTGAGTGCTCTTCTAAAAGGTCACACAGTTTTTCATCAAGCATGATATTACGTTCAACAAGTACAGTATTAGTACCTGGAATTACAATATCTTCAGCAACAACACGACCAAGAACACGTTCGCGAAGTGCTTCTACAACATCACCACCTTCAATAAGCGGTTTCATTGTTAAGCCATCTTCTGTGCCACAGTCATCTTCATTGATTACCAAATCTTGTGCTACGTCTACTAGACGACGCGTTAGGTAACCCGAGTTTGCTGTTTTCAGTGCTGTATCGGCAAGACCTTTACGCGCACCATGCGTTGAGATGAAGTACTGAAGTACGTTTAGACCTTCACGGAAGTTAGCTGTGATTGGCGTCTCGATGATTGAACCATCTGGACGTGCCATTAGACCACGCATACCCGCCAACTGACGAATCTGTGCAGCACTACCACGAGCACCTGAGTCGGCCATCATAAACACTGAGTTAAATGACGGTTGCTCTACTTCTTCACCTTTAGCATTAATAACTGTATCTTTTGACAAGTTAGACATCATTTCACGTGATAAGTTTTCGTTTACACGTGACCAGATATCGATAACTTTATTGTACTTTTCACCAGCCGTTACAAGACCTGATTGGAATTGTTGGTTGATTTCAGTAACTTCAGCTTCAGCTGATTCAATTATTTGTGCTTTAACCGGTGGGATAACTAAGTCATCAATACCGATAGAAACACCTGACTTCATTGCATAATGGAAACCGGTGTACATAACTTGGTCAGCAAACACAACAGTGTCTTTAAGACCTAGACGACGGTAACACTCATTCAATAAGCTAGAAATCTGCTTTTTACCTAGTGGCTGGTTGATTGACGCAAACGGCATACCAGTTGGTAAAATTAGAGATAGAATTGCACGACCTACAGTTGTATCGATTACAGTAATAGTATCTTCTACTACACCATCTTCGTTTTTAACTGATTGGCTAATACGTACTTTCACGATTGCGTGAAGGTCAGCATTGCCACTACGGTATGCTTTTTCTACTTCTTTTGGATCTTTAAATATCGCGCCTTCGCCTTTAGCGTTAATGCGGTCACGAGTCATGTAGTAAAGACCCAATACAACATCCTGTGAAGGAACGATGATTGGCTCACCATTCGCTGGAGATAGAATGTTGTTTGTTGACATCATTAAGGCACGAGCTTCAAGCTGTGCTTCGATTGTTAACGGTACGTGTACCGCCATTTGGTCACCATCGAAATCGGCGTTGTAAGCCGCACATACTAATGGATGCAAATGAATCGCTTTACCTTCGATAAGCACAGGCTCAAACGCTTGGATACCCAAACGGTGAAGTGTTGGTGCACGGTTAAGTAATACTGGATGTTCACGAATTACTTCGTCAAGTACATCCCATACTTCCGGAACTTCACGTTCAACCATCTTCTTAGCTGCTTTGATTGTCGTAGCCATGCCGCGACGCTCTAATTTGCCATAGATGAATGGTTTAAATAGCTCTAGTGCCATCTTCTTAGGAAGACCACATTGGTGAAGCTTAAGTGTAGGACCTACTGTGATAACAGAACGGCCTGAATAATCTACACGCTTACCAAGTAGATTCTGACGGAAACGACCTTGCTTACCCTTGATCATATCAGCAAGAGATTTAAGAGGACGCTTGTTAGAACCTGTAATTGCACGACCACGACGACCGTTATCAAGTAGCGCATCTACCGCTTCTTGTAACATACGTTTTTCGTTGCGTACAATAATGTCTGGTGCTGCTAAATCTAGTAGACGCTTAAGACGGTTGTTACGGTTAATAACACGACGGTAAAGGTCATTTAGATCAGATGTCGCAAAACGACCACCGTCTAATGGTACTAATGGGCGTAGATCTGGTGGCAATACTGGAAGTACTGTCATGATCATCCACTCAGGGTTATTACCTGATTGGTGGAACGATTCCATTAACTTAAGACGTTTAGTGATCTTTTTACGCTTAGTTTCAGAGTTAATTGTTGGTAACTCTTCACGCATTTCAGCAATTAATTGAGCAAGATCGAGTTCACGAAGCAAGTCTAAAACTGCTTCAGCACCCATCTTCGCTTCAAACTCATCGCCATGCTCTTCTAGTGAATCTAAGTATTCTTCTTCACCTAATAGTTGACCGCGCTCAAGCGTTGTCATACCAGGCTCAGTTACTACGAATGATTCGAAGTAAAGAACACGTTCAATATCACGAAGCGTCATATCTAGCATTAAGCCGATACGTGACGGTAATGATTTTAAAAACCATATATGTGCAACTGGGCTCGCAAGGTCGATATGACCCATACGATCGCGTCGCACTTTAGTGAGTGTTACTTCAACGCCACACTTTTCACAGATCACACCACGGTGTTTAAGGCGTTTATATTTACCACACAAACACTCATAATCTTTCACTGGGCCGAAAATACGGGCACAGAATAAGCCGTCGCGCTCAGGCTTGAAAGTACGGTAGTTAATAGTCTCAGGTTTCTTTACTTCACCGTATGACCATGAACGAACCATGTCTGGTGAAGCAAGACCAATGCGAATTGCATCGAATTCTTCGGTCTTATTTTGTTGCTTCAGAAACTTAAGTAAGTCTTTCACCTTAGCTCTCCTGTCGGAGTTAATCTTGAGGACGGATGGTCTCGTCCCTACATTCTATTCAGCCGTAACAGATGCTGCAGCGTTAACTGCAGCATCTAATTGGCTTAATTTTCTTCCAACTCGATGTTGATACCCAGTGAGCGGATTTCTTTCAACAATACGTTGAACGATTCTGGCATACCTGGCTCCATTTTATGGTTACCATCAACGATGTTTTTATACATCTTAGTACGACCGTTCACGTCATCCGATTTCACTGTTAGCATTTCTTGTAGAGTGTAAGCAGCACCGTAAGCTTCAAGTGCCCATACTTCCATCTCACCAAAACGCTGGCCACCGAACTGTGCTTTACCACCCAGCGGCTGCTGAGTAACAAGGCTGTAAGAACCAGTAGAACGTGCGTGCATCTTATCGTCAACCAAGTGGTTAAGTTTAAGCATGTACATGTAACCAACAGTTACTTGACGTTCAAACTGATCGCCAGTACGGCCATCATAAAGTGTAACCTGACCACTTCGAGGATATCCACCAAGCTCAAGCATGTCTTTGATTTCGTTTTCTTTCGCGCCATCAAATGCAGGAGTAGCTATTGGTAAACCACCTTTTAAGTTTTCAGCTAGACGACGAATTTCGTCATCAGTGAAGCTAGCAATGTCTACAACTTGGCGAGATTCACCAATTTCGTAAGCTTGCTTGATGAATTCACGCAGCTCATGAAGCTCACGTTGTTCTTTCATCATCTCTTCAATACGTTCACCGATACCACGTGCAGCAAGACCCATATGTGTTTCAAGGATCTGACCGATGTTCATACGCGATGGTACACCTAGTGGATTCAATACGATATCTACCGTACGACCTTTGTCATCGTAAGGCATATCTTCTACTGGTACGATAGTCGAGATAACACCTTTGTTACCGTGACGACCCGCCATTTTATCACCCGGTTGGATACGACGTTTAACAGCTAGGTATACTTTAACAATCTTAAGTACGCCTGGTGCTAAATCATCACCTTGGGTAATTTTACGACGTTTGTTTTCAAACTTTTTATCGTATTCAGCTTTAAGCTCATCGTACTGTGCAGCTAGTTGCTCAAGCTCAGCTTGCTTGTCTTCTTCAGCAAGGCTTTGCGTAAGTACTTTTTCAGCATTAAGAGATGCAAGTTTATCTTCATCAAAACCAGCAGCTACAAGTAGCTTGCGTGCACGGTCTAAAACGCCTGCTTCTAAAATACGGAACTCTTCGTTGAAGTCTTTCTTCGCTTCGCGAAGCTGCATGTCTTCAACTTCTAACGCACGTTTATCTTTTTCAACACCATCACGGGTGAAAACTTGCACGTCAATTACAGTACCAGTTACAGAGTTTGGTACGCGTAAAGAGCTGTCTTTAACGTCAGACGCTTTTTCGCCGAAGATAGCACGTAGTAGCTTCTCTTCAGGTGTAAGCTGTGTCTCGCCTTTAGGAGTCACTTTACCTACTAGGATATCGCCGCCTTTAACTTCAGCACCAATATATACAACGCCTGATTCATCAAGCTTGCCTAGCGCAGACTCACCCACATTCGGGATATCTGCAGTGATCTCTTCAGGACCTAATTTAGTATCACGGGCAACACACTGTAGTTCTTGAATATGGATAGTCGTTAGACGATCTTCTTCAACTACGCGCTCTGATAACAAGATTGAATCTTCGAAGTTGTAACCGTTCCATGGCATGAATGCCACGCGAAGGTTTTGACCAAGGGCTAAGTCACCTAAGTCAGTCGAAGGACCATCTGCTAACACGTCACCACGAGTAACCGGTTCGCCAACCATACAAGTTGGTTTTTGGTTAATACATGTATTTTGGTTAGAACGTGTGTATTTGGTTAAGTTGTAGATGTCGATGCCCGCTTCACCAGGGATGCGTTCTTCTTCATGTACATTTACAACGATGCGACTTGCGTCAGCATACATTACTTCACCACCACGTTTAGCAACGATAGTTACACCAGAGTCTTTCGCTAGTGTTAACTCAATACCAGTACCTACTAACGGTTTATCCGCTTTCAATGTTGGTACTGCTTGACGTTGCATGTTTGAACCCATCAATGCACGGTTAGCATCATCGTGTTCTAGGAACGGGATAAGTGCTGCCGCTACAGAGATCACCTGTTGTGGTGATACATCCATATACTGCTGGTCCATGCGACCCATAAAGGTAGATTCACCTTTGTGACGACATGGAATAAGTTCATCAACAAACTCATTGGTTTCAGTTAAGTTTGAGTTCGCCTGTGCGATAACAAACTGACCTTCTTCGATGGCTGATAAGTAATCAACTTCATCAGTTACAACACCATCTACCACTTTGCGGTAAGGTGTTTCTAAGAAACCGTAGTCATTTGTACGTGCGTACGTAGACAACGAGTTAATTAGACCGATGTTTGGACCCTCAGGAGTCTCGATTGGACATACGCGACCATAGTGAGTTACGTGAACGTCACGTACTTCAAAGCCTGCGCGTTCACGAGTTAGACCGCCCGGACCTAATGCAGAGATACGACGTTTATGCGTAACTTCTGATAGTGGGTTATTTTGGTCCATAAACTGTGATAACTGAGACGAGCCGAAGAACTCTTTAACCGCTGCCGAAATAGGCTTAGCGTTAATAAGATCTTGTGGCATTATCGCGTCAAGGTCACCTAAGCTTAAACGCTCACGTACAGCACGTTCAACACGTACTAGACCAACACGGAATTGGTTCTCAGCCATTTCGCCAACACTACGTATACGACGGTTGCCTAAGTGATCGATATCATCAACATCGCCTTGACCGTTACGAATAGCAATTAATACTTTCATAACAGACACGATGTCTTCTTTGCTTAATGTGCCTGGGCCTGTGTCTGTATCGTAACCAACACGGCTATTGAACTTCATACGACCTACAGTAGATAAGTCATAACGCTCTTCAGAGAAGAACAAGTTCTGGAATAAGGCTTCAGCCGCGTCTTTCGTCGGTGGCTCGCCTGGGCGCATCATGCGGTAAATTTCTACTAGTGCTTCTAAACGGCTGCTTGAAGAGTCAATGTTCAATGTATTTGACATGTAAGCACCGCTGTCCACTTCATTGATATATAACGTATCAATTTTAGTGTGACCGGCTTTAACCAATTCAGCCATTAGCTCTAGAGTTAGCTC
Organism: Pseudoalteromonas sp. SG43-8; assembly: GCF_014164245.1. Taxonomy (NCBI): domain Bacteria; kingdom Pseudomonadati; phylum Pseudomonadota; class Gammaproteobacteria; order Alteromonadales; family Pseudoalteromonadaceae; genus Pseudoalteromonas; species Pseudoalteromonas sp. SG43-8. The sequence goes on from NZ_JACJEX010000008.1 coordinate 10,829, forward strand.
GTCATTTGCATTTGCAATAACTTCACCAGTTGACTCATCAACATAGTTTTTAGCTACAATACGGCCAATGATGTACTCATGTGGTACTTCTAATTGCTTAATGCCTTTCTTCTCGATGCTCTTGATGTGGCGAGCCGTAACACGACGACCGCTTTCAACAAATACTTCACCGTCTTCGCTCTTGATATCAAAAGCGGCAGTTTCACCACGTAAACGCGAAGGTACAAGTTCCATAAGAACTTTACCATTCGTTACTTCAAACGTAGTGTTATCGAAGAACATATCTAGGATTTCTTCGCTAGAATACTCTAGTGCACGTAGGATGATAGACGCCGGTAATTTACGACGGCGGTCAATACGTACATATAAGTTATCTTTTGCATCAAATTCGAAGTCTAACCATGAACCACGGTAAGGTATAACGCGTGCGTTATATAATACTTTACCCGATGAATGGGTTTTACCGCGGTCGTTATCAAAGAATACACCAGGGCTACGGTGTAGCTGAGAAACGATAACACGCTCTGTACCATTGATTACAAAAGTACCGGTATCTGTCATGAGCGGAATTTCGCCCATGTAAACTTCTTGCTCTTTAATGTCTTTAACTGTGCCTGGTGCTTCTTTGTCCATAACAACAAGACGCAGTTTCACGCGAAGTGGAGCAGAATAAGTCACACCGCGAATTTGACATTCTTTTACATCGAAAACTGGCTCACCAATACGGTAACTTACGTATTGAAGCTCAGAATTTCCCGAGTAGCTTTTAATAGGGAACACAGAACGGAAGGCAGCTTCCAAACCATGATCGCCATCAGCGTCCGGCACTAAGAATTTTTTAAACGATTCTAACTGTGTAGACAGTAAAAAAGGTATATCCAAAACTTGTGGACGTTTACCAAAATCCTTACGGATACGTTTCTTTTCAGAATAAGAGTAAGCCATGGGGTTCCTCAGCTTGCTGATCTTTGACCCGACCTGTTCTTGTAAGAACAGACTTAACTGGCAGCTATGCCAAGATTTTACAACATTTAACTGTTGTTCTAATTAGATCCCACTTTAACACTAGCAAACTATAAAGCGTTGAAAGTAAAGAAAAAATCAGATTTTATTTGAACTAAAAGAGTGCATCACTCTATAGCGCAAAAAGGCCGGTGATTAAATAATCACCAGCCCTTGCCTGATTTCTCAGGCAGCGAACTTAGCAAAAGCTAAATTACTTAACCTCAACTTCAGCACCAGCTTCAGTAAGATCTTTTGCAAGTGCTTCAGCTTCTTCTTTAGATACACCTTCTTTAACAGGTGTAGGAGCAGCTTCAACAAGAGCTTTCGCTTCTTTAAGGCCAAGGCCAGTTGCGCTACGAACAGCTTTGATTGCAGAAACCTTGTTAGCGCCAGCGCCAGTAAGGATTACGTCAAATTCTGTTTTCTCTTCAGCAGCTTCAGCAGCTGGACCAGCTACCATTGCAGCTGCAGCAGTTACGCCGAATTTTTCTTCCATTGCTTCGATAAGAGCAACAACGTCCATTACTGACATTTCAGCAATTGCGTCAAGGATTTGGTCTTTAGATACAGACATTACAAATTTCCTAATAATTAACGGACATTAAGTCCAAATAAATTTTACACCGAAAGTGAGATTAAACAGCTTAAAATTAAGCAGCTTGCTCTTCTTTCTGTACACGTACTGCTTCAATTGTTTTACACAATTTGCCAGCAGACGCTTCTTTCATAGCACTCATTAAGCGTGCAACAGCTTCATCGTATGTAGGTAATGTAGCAAGCATTGCTGCATCAACAACATTTCCTTCAAAAGCGGCCGTTTTAAGCTCGAATTTCTCATTCTTTTTCGCGAAATCTGAAAAGATACGCGCAGCAGCACCTGGGTGCTCTGATGAGAAAGCGATTAAGCTTGGACCAACAAATGAATCAGAAAGACACTCAAAATCTGTTCCTTCAAGAGCACGTTTTGCTAAAGTGTTACGGACAACTTTCATCCAAACACCATTTGCACGAGCTTCTTTACGAAGGGCAGTGATTGCGCCAACTGTTACACCACGAGAATCTGCAACAACTGCAGATAGAGCACCATTGGCTGCTTCGTTGACTTCAGCAACTATTGCTTTTTTGCCTTGAAGATTTAAAGCCATGGGTGTTACTCCTGGTTTAATGGGGGTACCGATTATCGGATTCCCCTGTTCTACTCTTCCCTACCAAACAAGGTAGAGATGCTTTTTACGGCGAGAGCCAGAAGGATTAGGAAAAATCTATCTGGGGTCTACACCGTCTACGTAGGTGAATATTAAGGCCGAAGCCACCTACGGTCTTGGACGGAAGCCCAATTTATCGTTAACCCCAAAGGCTTAACGAAATTATGGACTTCAACCCGAATTCTTTACTTTGCAAATTAATAAATTAATCAACAAAATGGCGCGAAATTATAGTACAAATTTCACGCCATGTAAACACTCAATTAAGCAACAATAGTGCTTAAAGTGTTTTGGTCAACAGAAACACCTGCGCCCATTGTTGTAGAGATAGTTACTTTCTTCAAGTAAACACCTTTAGCTTGAGAAGGTTTAGCCTTCTTAAGCGCAACAATTAGAGCTTCAAGGTTTTGTTGTAACTGCTCTGCAGTGAAATCAACCTTACCAATAGTAGTATGGATGATGCCATTTTTGTCATTACGGTAACGTACTTGACCTGCTTTAGCATTTTTAACTGCTTCTGCAACGTTAGGCGTTACAGTACCAGTTTTAGGGTTTGGCATTAGACCACGTGGGCCTAAGATTTGACCTAGTTGACCAACAACACGCATAGCGTCTGGTGATGCAACAACAACGTCAAAGTTCATCTCGCCTTTTTTAACTAGTTCAGCAAGATCTTCCATACCTACTAATTCAGCACCGGCTTCTTTTGCAGCTTCTGCATTAGCGCCTTGTGTGAATACAGCAACACGAACGTCACGACCAGTACCGTTAGGTAGTACAGTAGCACCACGAACGTTTTGATCAGATTTACGAGCATCGATACCAAGGTTAACGGCAACGTCAACACTTTCTACGAATTTAGCTGTCGCTAACTCTTTTAAAAGAGCAACTGCTTCATTGATTTCGTAATCTTTAGTTACTTCCACTTTTTCGCGGATAGTACGCATACGTTTAGTTAATTTAGCCATTTCTTAGTCCTCTACGTTCAAGCCCATCGCACGCGCAGAACCTGCGATAGTGCGAACCGCTGCGTCCATATCGGCAGCTGTAAGGTCAGTTCGTTTTGTCTCAACAATTTCTTCAAGTTGAGCACGAGTTACTGTGCCTACTTTATCAGTGTTAGGACGGCCTGAGCCTGACTTGATACCAGCAGCTTTCTTAAGTAAGTAAGCAGCAGGTGGCGTTTTCATGTCGAACGTAAATGAACGGTCACCGTAAACAGAGATCACTACAGGAACTGGAGCGCCTTTTTCGATAGACTCTGTACGTGCGTTAAACGCTTTACAGAATTCCATGATGTTTACACCGTGTTGACCTAGTGCAGGACCTACTGGAGGACTAGGATTAGCCATACCAGCGGCAACTTGTAGCTTGATTAGAGCTTCAACTTTTTTAGCCATTATAAATACCTCATTTGGTGGGTCTCAGCCTTGTGCGCGCGAGGACGCGTACTCTAACGGCTTCCCAGTTTAAAAATTGGTTTCGTACTTTTTGTACAGTAAAAAATAAATTTTACCTTAATACAAAAAGGCCGCTGATTATAAGTTAATCAGCGGCCTTTTTCAAGCTTCATGCCAAAATTTAAATAAAAATTAGCGAAGCTTTTTTAATCAATTACTTATCTTGCTCAACTTGACCGAATTCAAGCTCAACTGGCGTAGAACGACCAAAAATAAGTACAGATACTTTTACGCGGCTCTTTTCGTAGTCAACTTCTTCAACTACACCACTGAAATCTGCAAATGGACCATCTGTAACGCGTACAACTTCACCTGGTTCAAATAATGTAGCAGGTTTAGGTGCTTCAGCATTTTCTTGTAGGCGATTAAGAATGCGCTCAGCTTCTTTAGGGCTGATAGGAGCAGGACGATCAGACGTACCACCAATAAAGCCCATAACGCGTTCTGTGCTGTTCACTAAGTGCCAGCTTGCGTCATTCATATCCATTTGTACTAATACATAACCTGGGAAGAATTTACGCTCAGATTTACGCTTTTGGCCAGCGCGCATCTCAACAACTTCTTCAGTTGGTACTAGTATCTCACCAAAGCTCGATTCTAGACCTTCGATTTTAATATGTTCAATTAACGTTTGAGCTACACGCTTTTCGTAACCAGAAAAGGCCTGTACTACATACCAACGTAACTTAATTTCTTTGTTCTCGTTCTCATCCGACATGGGATCAGATCTCCAATCCAGTTAAAAAGCCTACAGCGCGGAATAAAATGCCATCTAATCCCCAAAGGATAAGTGCCATAATCACTGTTGCAACCATTACAATTAATGTCGTGTGGGTAGTTTCTTGGCGCGTTGGCCAAATAACTTTGCGTACTTCAATTCGAGCTTCTTTAGCGAAAGCAAGAAAGTTACGTCCCTTAAATGTTTGCGAGGCAATTGCTAATCCGGCCGCTATTGCAACAACAACGCCAATAGCACGTAGTAATACAGATTGATCTGCATACATGTGATTACCAACAACTGCGCCTGCAAGTAGCGCGATTGCTACTAACCACTTTACTGACTCCATCGCACTTGATGGTGTTTCTACATTCGTGCTCATAATATTATTACCTTAACTACAGACACAACAACCCTACACTACGGCAGGGTTAATCCATTAAAATCTAAACTTAAAAACAGACTTAACTTAAACCGGTTTTTAATCTCAGACTACTCAAACAACAAGTAAAACTGGCAGGGGCGGAGAGATTCGAACTCCCAACCATCGGTTTTGGAGACCGCTGTTCTACCAATTGGAACTACGCCCCTGCAAAGTGGATGCCTATTATACTTACGCAGTTCATTAACACAAGCCTAAAAGATACCCACATTGGAAAATCTAATTAATTAATTACATTATTGTTTAAACTGCTAATAATTTAATCGGTTAGATAAACCTACAATCCAAAGATATTGATTATTTCCCTATGGTTTTATAAACGTCACTTAACAAGCTTGAAGCACCAAACCTAAATGTATTTGCTTGCAAATAATCATCACCCATCATTGCGCGTGCTAGTGCTAAATAATCACTAGCATCGGCAACAGTTTTAACACCGCCGGCCGCTTTAAAGCCCACACGTTTGTTTGAGTTTTTAATGGCTGTTAGCATAATTTTTGTTGATTCAAGGGTCGCATTAATGGCCACTTTACCCGTACTGGTTTTTACAAAATCAGCACCGCCTTCAATTGCAAGCTCCGTGGCTTGAGTAATAAGCGCGTCGGTTTTTAGCTCGCCGCTTTCTATTATTACTTTAAGTTGCGCGCGCGACCCACACGCTTTTTTACTTTCGCTTACATAGCTAAGTACAGTTTGAGCATCGCCCGCTATTAGTTTTTTATAAGGAATAACCAAATCAATTTCGTCTGCGCCGCGCTCTATAGCAATAAGTGTTTCGTTAATTACATCACTCAGTGGTGCATCACCCGTTGGAAAGTTAGTGACTGTTGCGACTTTAACATGGTTAAGCTCACGCGCTGCGAGTGCTATTTTTGCATCATCAACAAAATCGCTATAAATACATACTGCGGCAGGCGTACCTAAGGTAGGATTTATGCTATCAACAAGTGCTTGAATGCTTTTAGTGGTATCGCTGGTATTTAAGCTTGTTAAATCCATCAGTGCGACTGCTAATGCGGCATCTTTTTGGTGTTGTGTCATTAGAGCTCCGTTGCTTATGTAATACCAATTTTATTAAAAACATGATCATTTTAGCGTATTAAATAACGCACTAACTACGTTAAAAACTATTTATATAGAGCAACTATGTATCATAATTTTAGCCTTGTTATTGAGCTATTTTCTCGTCGCTATAATAGATCACTAATTTAATGCAATTGGTATAAGTACAAAATTTGATATGCATCCATATTAACAAATTAAACCAAACTCGCTATAGCTCATAACCAAACACTATAAGCTAGTTATTTTACTTGTAACTCGCCGCAATCCCTTGTTAACTAGCTCTTAGGCCTAAAAAGCCCACCTATTATAACTTTTGGTTATATCAACTTGGTTTTAATTATTTTTTACTTATTGATAGCCGCTATATTCTGCTTATCAGAATAAAGCGTTTTCTTATATTTGAATTTGTTTAGGGGTCTTATTAACGTGCAGTATTTACCTATCTTTACCAAACTCGACAACAAACCAGTATTGGTTGTTGGCGGTGGAGAGGTCGCATTACGCAAATGTCGCGCGTTTTTAAAAGCGAGAGCAAGCGTTACTTTAGTAGCACCTTGGTTTTGCGACGAACTAAAAGAGCATGCACATAATAATGAAGTAACGCTTATTGATGCTTATTTTGATGAATCGCACCTTGATGGCAAAATGCTTGTTATTGCAGCAACCGACCGCGATGAAGTAAACAACAACGTATTTGAACTTGCCAATGCCCGCAATGTGTTTGTAAACGTGGTTGATGACCAACCTAAATGTACGTTTATATTCCCATCCATTGTTGACCGTGACCCAATTACGATTGCTATATCAAGTGCTGGCACAGCGCCCGTACTTGCACGTCGCTTACGCGAAAAGCTCGAAACTCTTATTCCACATCATATTGGCCCACTTGCAACACTTGTCGGTGGCTTTAGAGACAAAGTAAAAAAACGCTTTAAGCATTTTTCAGACCGCCGCCAATTTTGGGAAGGCGTGTTCGACTCATCTGTCGTGAGTAAAGTGCAAACCGGCGATACCCAAGCCGCACAGGAGCAACTAGAGCAAATGCTAGATGCGAAAGCAGAACCTGAAGGCGAAGTATATGTAGTAGGTGCAGGCCCAGGCGATCCAGAGCTTTTAACACTTAAAGCACTGCAACTTATGCAACAAGCCGACGTCGTCGTTTACGACTTTTTAGTCTCTGACGAGATTATGGAACTAGTGCGCCGTGATGCTGACCTTATTTGTGTAGGTAAACGCTTAGGCGATCATAGTGTTGTTCAAGAAGATACCAACCAAATGCTGGTCGACCTTGCTAAACAAGGCAAAAAAGTATGCCGCATTAAAGGTGGTGACCCGTTTATTTATGGTCGTGGTGGCGAAGAAGTACAAGTACTGGCTGCTAACAACGTAAATTATCAAATTGTACCGGGTATTACAGCCGCTGCAGGTTGTAGTGCTTATGCGGGTATTCCGCTCACGCATCGTGACCATGCACAAGCCATTCAATTTGTAACTGGCCACTGTAAAAAAGACGGTCAAGAACTTGATTGGCAATCGCTGGCAAAAGCAGATCAAACGCTGGCTATTTACATGGGCGTAATTAAATCGCCGCACATACAAGGCGAGCTTTTAAAACATGGCCGCAAAGCCGACACTCCTGTTGCCATTATCGAAAACGGTACACGTAAAAATCAGCGTGTAGTAACAGGCCAATTAGGCGAACTTGCCGACTTAATTGAACGCAACAGCATTATATCGCCTGCGCTACTCATTATTGGTGAAGTAGCCGCCCTGCACTCGCAACTAGCGTGGTTTGGGAAAAACGAGCAAACAAGCAGCTTTGCACAGCCGCTAACAGATGTATCAAATACATAACCGAATTTTAAATTTGTAACTTTTAATCATTTTAGTAGGACGACTAACAATGGCTTTAACTCACCTTCAGCAACTTGAAGCTGAAAGTATCAAAATCATGCGCGAAGTCGCCGCTGAGTTTGAGAACCCAGTAATGCTTTACTCTATTGGTAAAGATTCGTCGGTACTTTTGCACTTAGCGCGTAAAGCATTTTACCCTGCAAAAATTCCGTTTCCGTTATTACACGTAGACACCAACTGGAAGTTTCGTGAAATGATCGAGTTTCGCGACCGTATAGCTAAAGAATACGGCTTTGACCTACTGGTACACAAAAATCCAGAAGGCATTGAAATGGGTGTAGGCCCGTTTACGCATGGCTCGGGTAAACATACCGACATAATGAAAACCCAAGGCTTAAAACAAGCGCTAGATAAATACGGCTTTGATGCTGCATTTGGTGGCGCACGCCGCGACGAAGAAAAGTCACGCGCAAAAGAGCGTGTTTACTCGTTCCGCGACAAACACCACCGTTGGGACCCTAAAAACCAACGCCCAGAGCTTTGGAATACCTACAACAGCCAAGTTAATCCGGGTGAGAGCATTCGTGTTTTCCCATTATCTAACTGGACTGAGCTTGATATTTGGCAATACATTTATCAAGAAAACATCGAAATGGTGCCATTGTACCTAGCTAAAGATCGCCCAGTAGTTGAGCGCGACGGTACTTTGATTATGGTTGACGATGAGCGTATGCCTCTTAATGAAGGTGAAGTACCGCAAATGAAATCTGTACGTTTTCGTACATTAGGCTGCTACCCACTTACCGGTGCAGTTGAATCAACAGCCAGTACTCTAACCGAAATCATCGAAGAAATGCTGCTATCTACGTCATCTGAACGTGAAGGTCGTGTTATTGACCATGATTCAGCCGGCTCAATGGAGAAGAAAAAACGTGAGGGGTATTTTTAATGTCTAGCCAAAATAACGATACATTTAACGAAGTAAAAGAAATAGGCATAGACGCCTACCTAGCACGCCAACAAGACAAAAGCTTATTACGCATGCTTACTTGTGGCAGCGTAGATGACGGTAAATCAACATTGATTGGCCGCCTACTGCACGACAGCCACCAAATTTATGAAGATCAGCTAGCTGCCCTTCATAAAGATAACGAAAAAGTAGGTAACGCAGGTGAAGATCTTGACCTTGCATTATTAGTTGATGGCCTACAAGCTGAGCGTGAGCAAGGCATTACCATTGACGTAGCGTACCGTTACTTTTCAACGGCTAAGCGTAAATTTATTATTGCCGACACGCCTGGGCACGAGCAATACACCCGCAACATGGTAACGGGTGCATCAACAAGCGATGTCGCCATTATTTTGGTTGATGCGCGTTACGGCGTACAAGTACAAACTAAGCGCCATAGCTTTATTTGTGACTCGCTGGGCATTAAACAGTTTGTTGTTGCCGTTAATAAAATGGATATCGTTGATTTTGACGAAACCGTGTATGAAAAAATTAAGGCTGATTACCTTAAATTTGCTGAGCAACTTAACGTATCAAACATTAAGTTTGTGCCTATGTCGGCGCTTAAAGGCGACAACGTAGTAACACGCTCTGCACATACACCGTATTACACCGACAAGCCGCTACTTGAATTACTAGAAGATTCGCCAGCAGCCGAAACAGATACAGGCTTTGAAGCGCGCCTACCGGTGCAATATGTCGTGCGTCCTAACTTAAACTTCCGTGGTTTTCAGGGCACACTTACATCGGGCAAGATGCACGTAGGCGATGCTATAAAAGTATTACCGTCGGGTAAAACATCAAGCATTAAAGAAATTGTTACCTTTGATGGCAACCTAGACAGCGCCGAAGCAGGCCAAGCAATTACCGTTACCCTAAATAACGAAATTGATATTAGCCGAGGGGATGTAATCGTACCTGCAAATTCTACGGCCGCTGTTACTAACCAGCTGCAAGCTAAAATTGTGTGGATGCATGAATCGCCATTAGTATTAGGTAAAAGCTATAACCTAAAACTAGGCAGCAAAAACACCTCAGCTATTGTTAAAAAGATTGACTACACAATTGATGTAAACACGCTTGAGCACGGCACTAGCGACACACTGCAGTTAAACGAAATTGCGATTGTAACGCTTGAACTAACCGAAACTATTTTGGCAGACGAGTACCACAGCAATCACGAAACAGGCTCGTTTATCCTAATCGATCGCTTATCAAACCTAACTGTTGCTGCCGGTATGATTGAGCAAGTACTGCAAAGCCAAACAAAGCAAAGTAACTTTAGCGAATTTGAAGTTGAATTTAACAGCTTAGTACGCAAGCACTTCCCGCATTGGCAAGCGCTTGATATTTCTAAGTTATAAGTTAACTTTAGCCTGTTAGGAATTTAAAAGCATGGTAGAACAGCTCGTTTTAACAGGCATTATGCTTACCTTAGTCGGGTGCCTTTTTGGCACCCGTATTAATCCAGCATGGTTATTTGTAAGCGCTATTGGCACCAGCTACTTAGCAGGGCTAATCGATCTTGAAAGCATGTTAGTTAACTACGCTAACCCGTCGCTTATCACTTTAGTACTATTGGTGTTAGTGTCGACCGCAATAGAAAAAACCACCCTAATTCAAAAGTTAGCGCAATCGCTATCTAAAGGTAGTTTAGTAAAATCGGTAACAAAATTGGGCTTATCAACCGCCTTTTTATCGTCGTTCACTAACAATACCGCCGTTGTTGCATCGCTTATTACAGCGATTAAAGACAATCCTAATCACTCCCCTTCAAAGCTATTATTACCGCTGTCGTACACTGCTATTTTGGGCGGCACTATTACGCTTATTGGTACATCAACCAACTTAATCGTTAATGGCTTTGCAGTAGATGCGGGCATGGAACCGCTGGGCTTTTTTGACTTTACCTTAGTAGGTTTAGGCGCGCTAAGCGTAGGCCTAATTACTATTTTAGTAATGCTTAAATACTTACCCGACAACGGTAAAAGCGACCAAGAAGTCGTGCCTTTTTACCTAGAAGGTAAAGTACAAGCAAGCTCAAAATTAATAGGCCAAACCGTAGAAGAAAACGGCCTGCGAGATTTAAAAGACTTATTCCTTGCTGAAATTATTCGCGACGGGAGCCGCATTTGCGCAGTCACTCCGCAGCAAATTATTCAAAAAGACGACGTGCTGCTGTTTGTAGGTGACATAAAATCGGTGCCATTACTTACCCGTTTCGACGGCCTAAAAGTAGTGCACGAGAATCATCAAAAAGACATAGAACACTTAGTAGAAGTAGTCGTAAGTCAATCTTCAAAATTTATTGGCAAAACCGTAAAAGAAGCCCGCTTTAGAGAGCAGTTTCATGCTGCTGTTATTGCCATTCGCCGTGGACATGACCGCTTACAAGGCGGCCTTGGGCAAGTGCAATTACAAGCTGGCGACTCACTTATACTCGCACCAGGCAAAAACTTTTACACTTTGCCTAATTTAAAGCGCGAATTTGTGTATATTTCAGGGTTTGACTTACAAGCCCACCTTGCGCCTAAACAATCAAACATTGTGCTACTAAGCTTTGCCGCAGTACTGGGTTTAAGCATTATTGGCATAGTGCCGCTGGTTAAAGGCTTATTAGTATTACTGATTGGCTTAATGCTCAGTGGCACCATAAAACTTAACGAAGTAAAACGCCGTTTTCCTATCGAGTTATTAGTGGTAGTAGGCAGCGCCATTGGCCTTGCTAAATTAATGATAGGCACCGGACTTGCCGGGCAAATATCCGACGCCATGTTTATGGTACTCGGGGATTTTGGCCCGTACGGCGCGTTTATAGCTATATTTTTAATGACCGTATTATTTACCGAGCTTATTACTAACAACGCAGCTGCTGCCTTATCGTTCCCTGTTGCTTACTCGCTCGCGGTTGGTTTTAATGTCGACCCACTACCGTTTATTATGGCGGTTGCCTTTGGCGCATCAGCCAGCTTTATATCGCCATTTGGGTATCAAACTAACCTAATGGTTTATAGCGCGGGTAACTATCGCTTAAAAGATTATATAGTGATGGGCTTACCCCTTTCTATTATTTATTCAATCACGGTATTAACCTTGATCCCGCTGGTATTTCCGTTTTAATACCTGCGCTCACAGCATAAGAGACTCTCACTATGGATGAAAATATAGTTTGGCATAACTACGCAACGACAAAAGCACAGCGTAGTGAGCAAAAAAAACATAAGCCCGCTATTTTATGGTTTACCGGCTTTTCAGGCTCTGGCAAAAGCACCGTAGCAAACGCACTAGAAGCGGCGCTTAACCAGCAAGGTACGCACACTTACCTGCTCGATGGCGACAACGTACGCCACGGTTTGTGTAAAGATCTAGGCTTTAGCGACGAAGACCGCATTGAAAACATACGCCGCGTAGGCGAAACCGCAAAACTAATGACCGACGCTGGCTTGTTAGTACTTACTGCGTTTATATCGCCTTTTAGAGCCGAACGCGACATGGTGCGCAGCTTAGTAGACGAAGGCGAATTTATTGAAGTATTTATCGATACCCCACTGGATGTATGCGAAAGTCGCGATCCAAAAGGCTTATACAAAAAAGCCCGCGCTGGAGAGATAAAACACTTCACTGGTATCGATTCAAGCTACGAAGTGCCAAACAATCCAGAAATAATTTTAGATACAAGTAAAAACACCCTAGACCAATCGGTTACACAACTGATAACGTATCTAAAACAAAAGCACATAATATAGGTTAACCCCATGAATCAAACCGAACTGCTAGAAGAAACCCTAATCCTTGCCCGCAAAGCAGGCCAAGCGATAATGGGAATTTACGAAAAGGATTTTAACGTTGAGTACAAAGCCGATGAAAGCCCCGTAACCGACGCCGATTTAGCAGCTCATAAACTGATTGTGGCAGGGCTTCAACAGCTCACACCTGACATTCCAATACTTAGTGAAGAAAACGCTGACATAAGCTGGGATGTACGCCAAACGTGGAAAAGCTACTGGTTAGTTGACCCAATCGACGGCACTAAAGAATTTATTAAAAAGAACGGTGAATTTACCGTAAACATCGCCCTAATCAAAAACGGCATTCCTATTTTAGCCGTAGTAGATGCACCTGCCCTTGGCGTATCCTACTTAGCCGCCGAAGCCATTGGCGCATTTAAAGATAAAGGCGATGAGCGAATTGAGCTTAAGGTAACTACCAAACCTAACAAAGGGTTAATTCGAGTTGTAGGCAGCCGCTCGCACCCATCACCCGATTTAGCAGAGTTTGTGAAACGCTTTGACGAGGTTGAAATGGTGTCTAAAGGCAGCTCACTAAAGCTGTGTTTAGTCGCCGAAGGCAGCGCCGATATTTACCCGCGCTTAGGTCCAACCTGCGAATGGGATACAGGCGCAGGCCATGCCATCGCCGAAATAGCCGGTGCTAAAGTGACTAAGCTTGATGGCAGCCCGCTTATTTATAACACCAAAGATGAATACTTAAATCCGTATTTTATTGTGAGTGCGATAGAAGAGTAAGGGCTAAGAGTTACGAGCTGTTAGCTATCAGTTGTCAGCAAGACAAGTGATAGCTATAAATACTATAAGTAGTTGTACTTATTATAGAATAACTTCAACCATAAACCTTCATCGTTTTTATAGTTCAATCATCGCCTTTAACTTTTAATTCTTTTAGAAGTTTACCTATTGAAATTAATAATAAATAAAAAATTAGTAATAAAGCCGTCGTCCCCCAGATATATGCAAAATTTGGAATCACATAAGAGTAAAGATTATTATCTTCATAAGGAATTTCTAGTTCCCAGAAAGTAAAATGAATACCACCAGAAAAGCATATAATTATCAGCCACATCTGGGGGAAAAATTCAGCAAGCTTCTCCATCAAGTAGCTATAACCTTTAGGGTTGTTATATGCCAAAAAGAATATTCCCGTTGCAGCCGCAACCAATAGAGCTGTATATAATTTTTCCAAAATGCACTCCTATGCGAGAAATACCGCCTCAGCATTAGAGGCGTTAGTATGTTTTCTAAAATTTTTTTCTATTGCTTCACTACTGAAATAGTTTGTTTTGCACATGTTTTGAGTTTAGGGCGAAAATCAAAAGAGAATGTACCGATCTTATTCCTTCTACAACCCTTAGCGATTTTGCTGGGCGATAAATGCAAGCGAGTGCTGATTGAATAAGTCAGGACGTTCCACATTACAAACATGGCCGCAATGGTGAATAGTTTGCAGTACGCTATTTTTATGACGCTTAACCATTTCTTTAACAGGGCCAAGGAACATATGATCTTCCTTACCCATAATGTACAGAATGGGAATATCAATGTCTTTTTCTTTGAAGTATTGCATTAAAGGGTTTACGTCCATGGCTAATTTAAACCATTTTATAAACTCTTTTTGGCACAAGCGCTTTGCTTCACGAACAAACAAAAGTCGAGATTTTTTATGACGCTTTTTCGGCATCATAATAAAAGCAAATAAACGATACAGCCACATATAAGGCAAGAAGTGTTTAAAAGTATTACCTAAATAAACCAATGTATTACTGCGCGTATTAAAACGAGTAACCGCTCCACCTAGCACCATGCTAGAAACATATTGCGGCGCAATTTCAGCAATATTTCGAATGAGTATTGTGCCCAATGAAATACCAACAAAGTGTGCGCTGGTGATATTGTTATGATCTAACACATCAATGATGTCTTTAGAGACATTATTAAATGAATAATTATTATCAACAAAGTTTTGTACTAAGTTATTCGATTTACCGTGACCACGAAGATCTAGCAACAACACATTATATTCTTTTTTATAGGCTTTAAGCTGACGAAACCAAATTGCCGAGCTACCACCTGCTCCATGGACAAATACAACCCATGTTTTACTGGTTTCGTGCGCAAAAGTAGTATGGAAGAGAATCTCTTTGCTCATTGCAGTTAGTGGCCTATTTACTTCGTTTGGCATATTCAATTGCAGGAAGTATAACGGAGTTTAATAAAAATCGCTTATGAAGTTCAGATCAATGGCTTCTACTTAACAGCTTTTCGGTGCAAATTCTGATTTTTAAATGAAAACCAATAAAAATGATCAGTCCCTATTTTTACGTTATGAAAACCGCCTATCTCGGCTTTGCTGCTCGCGTGACACTATAGCGTGTTGGGTTTCGCTGCGCTCTAATCAACCTACTTTAAAATTATAATGTGGTGCTGCCGCTTAAGGGTGTTGCTCACTTTTACACCGCTGTTTCGTATTCATGACACTTACCCTTCAATTTGGTCTAATTAATTAGTCTACAAATCCTCTCAAAACATGAAATTTTTAGCTAAAAACTATATTCTTGCGCGCGATTATTATTTAAATAATGGATAAACACACACATGACAACATCTCAAGATGCAACGCTTTCAAATGCATCAACAACAGGTGCACACACACCTTCAAACACACCCACTTCTAAATGGAATCTGCACGATACGCAGTGGACTTTAAGCCTTTTTGGTACCGCCGTTGGTGCGGGTATTTTATTTTTACCTATTAATATTGGCATTGGCGGTTTTTGGCCGTTAATTATTTTGGCATGCTTAGCATTTCCAATGACCTTTTGTGCACACCGTGGATTAGCGCGTTTTGTACTTTCATCAAAAAATAAAGATGCCGATTTTACCGATGTAGTTGAAGAACACTTTGGTGTGACTGCGGGGCGGTTAATTTCTTTATTGTACTTTTTATCTATATTCCCAATTTTGCTTATTTACGGTGTGGGCTTAACTAATACCGTTGATAGCTTTATGGTTAATCAAATGGGGATGGAATCACCTTCTCGCGTGTTGCTTTCGGGTGTATTAGTTGCAGGTATGATTAGCTTAATGATGGGCGGCGAGCGCTTAATGCTGCGTGCCTTTGCTATTTTAGTTTACCCGCTTGTGGGTATATTGTTCTTTTTATCACTTTATTTAATCCCAAGTTGGCAAATGCCAGATATGACAATGCCTGAAATGGGCAGCTTTGGAAAAACGTTGTGGTTATCGATTCCTATTATTGTGTTTTCGTTTAGCCACGCAGCGGCTATCTCAAGCTTTGTAAACGTGCAACGCGGTCACTACGGTGAACAAGCTACACATAAGTCTGAGGCGATTTTAAAGCGCACTAGCTTACTACTTATTACCTTTGTACTATTATTTGTTTTCTCTTGCGTGCTGTCGCTTACAGGCGAGCAAATGGCCGCTGCTAAAGCCGCTAACGTATCGGTTTTATCCTACCTTGCTAACATTACTGATAACTCGTTTATTGCCACACTTGGGCCGCTTGTTGCCTTTATTGCTATTACATCGTCGTTTTTGGGTCACTTTTTAGGGGCACGTGAAAGCTTTACGGGTTTAGTAACTAAACAAACAAGTTTAAGCGCAAAAGCGGCCGATAAAATTGGTGTGCTAATTATGTTTTTAGCTATTTGGTTTTGCGCTGTTAAAAACCCAAGTATTTTAGACATGATGGATCAGTTATCGGGCCCTATCATCGCGATGATTTTATTCATCATGCCAATGATTGCAGTTTATAAAGTGCCTGCACTTCATAAATACCGCAACCGTTTAAGCACGCTATTTATATTAGCGGTTGGCTCACTTGCTGTATTTGCACTTATTTACAGCATGATTAATTAATACGCTATATATTCAAAAGCCCAGCTAAGTTAATTAGCTGGGCTTTTTTAGGCATAAAAAAATGGCGCTCACTGAGCGCCATTTTTAATTTAATTCGTTGCTATTATTCTGTATCTGGCAGGTTACGGCCATAGAATATTTCTTGCATTTCGCGAGTCAGCTTAGAGCGAATTTCGTCTTCTTCTTCATCCGATAACTCATCAGTAGAAAGGCCGAATAAATAGGTATTTAAGTCGGTTTCTTTTAACATCATTTTAGTATGGAACAGGTTTTCTTGATACACGTTCACGTCCATCATTTGGTACGCTTCTTTTGTATCTTCTGTCATGAAGTTTTGAATCGAGCTAATAGCATGATCAATGTAGTGCTTAACACCGTTTATGTCGCGGGTAAAACCACGTACGCGGTAGTCTATTGTTACTACGTCTGACTCAAGGCTATGAATTAAGAAGTTTAACGCTTTAAGTGGCGAAATAATGCCACAGGTAGATACTTCAATATCAGCACGGAATGTACAAATACCATCATCAGGGTGAGCTTCTGGGTATGTGTGTACACAAATATGGCTTTTATCTAGGTGTGCAACAACTGAATCAGGTAATGGGCCTGGTGCTTCGTCAGCATCGTAATTTTGCTGCTCTTCTACTGGTTCTTCTGAAACCAAAATAGTTACACTTGCGCCTTGCGGTTCATAATCTTGGCGCGCTACATTTAAAATGTTAGCACCAATAATATCAACAACTTCACCTAAAATATCGGTTAGTCTATCTGCACTGTACTGCTCATCGATATATTCAATATATTCTTTACGTTGTTGCTCGGTCTTTGCGTAACAAATATCATAAATACTAAAGCTTAAACTTTTGGTTAAATTGTTAAAGCCATGAAGTTTAAGTTTATCGAAGGGTTTGTTCATAATAAACCAACCTATAAATTAGTGGGTTCTGCACCTGCAGAATGAAAAGTTCGCGGATTTTATACGAATTTTCCTCGTGGAAAAAGCGTTATTTTGCTTGATCTTGCACAACTTCGTGGCTATGCGTAATTTCTACTGTTTTATCAAGCATTAATGCAACCGAGCAATACTTTTCAGCAGAGAGTGAAACTGCACGTGCAAGGTGCTTTTCAGACACATTATTGCCTTTAACAACAAAGTGTAAGTTGATTTTGGTAAACACGCGCGGTGCTGTTTCGGCGCGTTCTGCACAGAGTTGCACTTGTACGTCTGAAAAATCTTGTTTAGCTTTTTTTAAAATACTAACCACATCAACTGATGAGCAACAGCCAACTGACATTAAAACCATTTCCATTGGGCTTGGTGCTGCGCTATCGCTGCCGCCATCAAACACAACATTGTGGTTAGAATTAGAACGGCCAATAAACGTATCGCCTTCAACCCATTTTACATTTGCTTGCATTGTTATATCTCAAAAAATATTTTCTTGATTGTAAGCAACTTAGCCGTAGTTGCAAATGAAAATGCAACGCAGGGCTATAAAATGGCTAAGATTGTTGTGCTAAAGCGCTATCAAAGAGGTTTTTCACTAAACCTGCAAATTCATCTATAAAGGCATGCTGTTCAACCGTGACAGGCTGTGAGGTGATGCTGCTGAGGACTTCTTCTAAATCGTAAACTATGCCATCAACTTCACGTACAATTTGACTACGCTGCTCTGTGTTGAGGTCTGTGTGCTGCTCGCAAATAAGCATCACATTTTGTGCAATAACGTCTTCGATTAATTCCATTACTGTTGGAGCGCCTGGTTTTATTTCGCCTGGCTTCTCAAACAATGCTAAATTTTGAGTTAGATACATGATCAAATCATCGTACCCTTGCCTATCTAAAACCATTATGCGAACCACCTAAATATATTTAATTATGCTGATTTAAGCAGAAAGAGTCGATAATTACTAGCCTTGTACGATAGCAATACAAAAAAAGCAGCCGAAGCTGCTTTTATAATGATTAAGTAGTATTACTGCTTAATCTATTTTTAAGCCTGGGCTTAGTGTTGCTGGCATCGCTACTTTTTCAAGCTCTACTGAAGCAACTGGGTATGCACAGTAATCAGCTGCGTAATACGCGCTTGCTCTGTGATTGCCCGATGCGCCAATACCACCAAATGGTGCTGCGCTTGATGCGCCAGTAATTGGGCGGTTCCAGTTAACAATACCAGCGCGAATACGACGTAAAAAATGGTCGTAATCTGCTGCACTATCACTTAATAAACCAGCCGATAAACCAAAGGTTGTATCGTTTGCTTTATCAATGGCTTGGTCAAAGTCGTCAAAGCGGAATACTTTTAAAAGTGGTCCAAAATGTTCTTCATCTGGGAAGTCACTAATATTTGTACACTCAATAATACCTGGTGTTACAAAACCGGTATTGGCTGTGTGCTCAAGCTCTACTAATACTTGAGCGCCAAGCTCAACAAGCTCGTTTTGCGCTTTAACCATGCCTGCAGCTGCCGCTGATGAGATCATAGAGCCCATAAATGGCTGGTCTGCATCATCGTAGTTGCCTACTTTAATCGCTTTAGTTGCAGTGATAAGGCGCTCTAAAATTGCATCGCCTTTGCTACCTTTAGGTAAAAACAATTTACGTGCACATGTACAACGCTGGCCGCTTGAGATAAACGCTGATTGAATAATATCGTGAACAACTGCTTTAGTGTCTTCAACGTCAGTAATAATAAGTGGATTATTACCACCCATTTCTAGCGCTAAAATTTTACCCGGTTGACCTGCAAACTGTTCATGTAAAATATGACCAGTACGCGAAGAACCCGTAAAGAACAAGCCATCAATCCCTTTGTGAGCAGCAAGAGCTTTACCCGTTTCTACTTCACCTTGAACTAGGTTAATTACACCGGCTGGTAAGCCTGCTTTTTCCCACAGTTTAAGCGTAAGCTCGGCAACTTTAGGAGTCAGTTCAGACGGTTTAAATACAACCGTGTTACCGGCTAAAAGCGCTGGCACAATGTGGCCATTAGGTAAGTGACCCGGAAAGTTATACGGACCAAATACGGCTACAACCCCATGTGGCTTATGACGAATCATCGCACGGCCAAGTGGCATTGCGTTTTCTACGTCGCCAGTGCGCTCTAAAAATGCTTTTTCAGAAATGGCAATTTTACCAACCATAGCACCCGCTTCTGTGCGCGTTTCCCACAGTGGCTTACCTGTTTCCTGTGCGATAGTAATAGCGAGCTCTTCGCTGTTTTCTTTTAATTGCGCTGCGAATGCTTTAATTATTTCTAAACGCTCAGTAAAGCTTTTATCAGCCCATGCATAAAACGCTTCGCGCGCTGCATTTACTGCGGTGTCTACTTGCGCCGCAGTTGCTGATGATGCCTGCCAAATAACGTCGTTATTTGCAGGGTTTACTGAATTAAATTCTGTGCCTTGGCCTTGTGACCATTGACCATTAATAAATTGTGCAGGATGAGTCATATACTTTCTCCTAAATTAAATCGTGGTTGCACTAACAATATCGCCAGTTTGCAAATGCAATGCATCTGCTACTTCTTGCGATAAAATAAGGCTTTTTGCGCGCTCGTCAAATGTCATTGGTGCAACGGTTGCTCTAAAATCTTCAAGCTTTTCGTTAGCTAGTAACACCATGGTGTCGCCAGTCATTTCGCCAATTTCAACGTTAAAGTTATTTGCATTACGAATCGTCGCAATGTTATCTACTTTTGCTTCAACCGTTGGGCCGCCGTCAAAAATGTCTACGTAGCCATTAAACGTAAAGCCTTCGCTTTTCAATAACTCGATTGCTGGGCGTGTGTTGTCGTGTACTTTACCTATTACGGCTTGCGCATCTTTACTTAGCAAGTTTACGTAAATTGGGTATTTAGGCATTAGTTCAGCAATGAAAACTTTTTGGCCAATACCTGTTAGGTAATCGGCTGTTGGAAAATCCATTGAGAAAAAGTGCTCTTCAAGCCACTGCCAAAAAGGGCTGCTGCCGTTTTCGTCAGACACACCGCGCATTTCTGCAATCACTGTTTGCGCAAAACGCTCTTGGTGCTGTTTTATAAACATAAAGCGCGCTTTTGAAAGTAGCTTACCGTTACAATTTTTACGATAGCCATCTTTTAAAAACAATGTGCAAAGCTCTGTAGCGCCTGTGTAGTCGTTACATAGCGTTAAAATATCAACCGCTTTGTATACGTCTAATGTGCGCGAAGAGTGAATCACTTTACTTAAGTGATAATGATAAAATGCATCATCAAGCCCTACCGCAGCTTCAATTGCAGACGTACCTACAACATCACCGGTTTCGCTATCTTCAAGAACAAACAGGTAGCCTTCGTCACCGGGTTGTGACGTTTGCTTAGCAAATGAACTTACAGAATGGTCTATTTTCTTTTGCAATAGTTCTTCGTTTAATGGCAAAGACGTAAAACCATGCCCAGATTCGTGGGCAATTTTCAGTAATGCTGAGTAATCATTTTGCTGGATTGGGCGAAGGATCATCATGAGTCCGCTTGCTCCCTTATAAATAACGGTAAATAGGAATTGCAGGGCAAGCGGTGCTTACCCTTAATTGGTTGGCTTAAGTCGCTTATGCGTTTACTACGCTTGCTACTGCTTTTTCAAAGCGTGCCATACCTTCGCGAATGTCCGCTTCAGGAATTACTAAAGATGGAGTGAAACGTACTACGTCAGCGCCTGCCACTAGTGACATAAGGCCTTGCTCAGTACCTGCCACTAAAAACTCTTTTGCACGACCTTTGTATTGCTCGTTCACTACTGCACCAATTAATAAACCTTGGCCACGGATTTCGCTAAATACGTTGTATTTTTCGTTAACCGCGCTAAGTAGTTCATTAAATAATGCTGCTTTTTCTTTTACGCCAGCCAGTACTTCTGGGGTATTTACTGTATCAAATGCAGCTTCTGCAACAGCACACGCAAGCGGGTTACCGCCATAAGTAGAACCATGTGTGCCTACTTTAAGGTGCTGTGCAATTTCAGTTGTTGTGATCATAGCGCCAATAGGAAAACCGCCGCCAAGTGCTTTAGCCGAAGTTAAAATATCAGGTACTACGTTTAAGCCTTGGTATGCGTATAAATCGCCAGTACGGCCAACACCTGTTTGAACTTCATCAAAAATAAGCAGTGCGTTATGTTTAGTACATAAATCGCGAACACCTTGAGCAAACTCATCAGTTGGTGAAACAATACCGCCTTCACCTTGTAGAGGTTCCATCATTACGGCACATGTTTTATCGCTGATAAGTGCTTCAAAAGCAGCAAGGTCATTGTAATCGCAATGTACAATGTCGCCAGGCTTAGGGCCAAAACCATCTGAATATGCAGCTTGGCCGCCAACAGTTACGGTAAAGAATGTACGACCGTGGAAACCTTTGTTGAACGCGATAATTTGTGATTTTTCTGCGCCAAACTTATCAAGTGCAAAACGACGCGCTAATTTAAGCGCGGCTTCATTTGCTTCTGCGCCAGAGTTGGCAAAGTAAACTTTTTCAGCAAATGTCGCATCAACCATTTTTTTAGCTAGGCGAAGTGCCGGCTCATTGGTCATTACGTTAGATAGATGCCAGATTTTTTCGCCTTGCTCTTTTAATGCGCCTACTAATGCAGGGTGGCAATGGCCAAGACAGTTAACTGCAATACCACCAGCAAAGTCGATAAACTCTCGACCTTGTTGATCCCATACGCGAGAGCCTTCGCCTCGAACAGGAATTACGCTTGAAGGTGCGTAGTTAGGAACCATTACGTGATCAAATAATTCGCGATTGACTGTCATTTTATTTCCTCTTAATTGTGAGCAACACAAAACATCAAAATAGGTGTTTAGTTAATATTTTTAACCAACTTTATAGGCAAGATCAGTAACCTGATAATTGCGCAAAATTGCTTTGTGGTTCAATTTTCAGACGCACATTATTTCAGAATTACTTATATCTGTCTCGTTAAAAACTTTCATGTATCCCTTGAAAATAAAGGGCTAAAGATATTATTTCATAGATAGTGAATAACTATTTGCATAGCTATTTATGCTTATTTTTAGGCAACTAACCGCATGAGTACAGAGGCGCACACGCTTTAATCGGCAAATATGTAATATAACAATAAGATGAGAATGAATGGTTAGTCGCAAAAAAATTAACAAAAAATTCAGATTTTTAGTCAATTTGAATAGCTAAATTGGTAAAATTACTCGATTGGAGGGTTTTTAGTTCCGTTTTAGTGAACTTAAAGTGCGAAAACCAGCTTAGAGCTTCATCAGGTTCAATAAGTTGATGTTCTTTTAAATTAAGATATTGAGAATAGCACCGTGCCTTTAGCATTACTTCTGTTAATGGCAGTAATGTATCGCCCTTATCTACCCCATTTACTAGCTGCTGCATTACCCCTTTAAACGGTAAATATTTAAAAGCCATTTTGTCTATTACCTTAGCGCTTACTTCTATCGATTTATTGCTAAGTAGAGTAGTTAAAAATAGCGGGTCGGGCTGAAGCTCTAATAATGCGGTGTGTAAATCTTTTTGGTTTTCATTTCGGGCTAGCTGTACTTTACGTTGCCATATTTGCTCAAACGTTTTTAAGTACAAGCGCACTAATGCAATTCGCCCTACATCTAAAAGCATCCCAAGGGTAAATGCATGAACGTCATTTACATTATTAATTTGTGCAATTTTTTGCGCAGCAATGGCGTTTGCCATGGCACTGTCACGTAAACGACGTTTTAATAACGAAAATGGTTCGGTGCTATGTGGCATCCAATGGCGGGCAGCAAATGTAGGAATAACTAGCTGTAAGTTATCAAGGCCAATATAACGAAGGGCGAGCGATGGCTTATCTACTTTTACAGACGTGTTTTTACTACGTTGATTACGATAGTAAGGTAAATTAACGAGCGTTACTAACTCCCTACCCAACCAGCTTATATCATTAACCAGTGGCTCTAAACGCCCTACCGACGCTGACTTTACAGCTAATATATCGAGTATATTGGCAATGCCATCTTCAATACCTATGGTGCTATGAATTACGCCATCTATATCTTCGAGCTGCTTATATATAGCTGTTTCAATTGTTTTGTGCAGCTGTTCACTCGCTTGAGCGCGGTACTTATGATGTGCAGTACTACTTTGCTGGCGTTTATTCTGTGCGGCCACTTCAACCTGAAGCAAGGTGCGCTGCTTCATGGGTTCGCCGTAATCTATATCTAATGTATGAATGAAACCAATTTGCTGATGCGCAAAGCTATGCCCAAGCAATAAGTCATGAGCTCGTTGGCTTAGTATTTTGGCAGTACGCTGCTGGGCTACAAGTTCAGTCATGACATCCATTAATAAAGTATAAAATGCTATGTGTATTATAACATTAGAAGCGAGTTAAAAAGTTATCAAGCAGTTCCAAGCCTTGAGCAGTTAAAATAGCTTCGGGGTGAAACTGCACACCTTCGATAGCAAGTTCATTGTGTAACAACCCCATAATTTCGTCAAACTCTCCTTGCTCAGTTTGAGTCCATGCGGTTACTTCAAGCTCTTTAGGCAAAGTTTGCGCTTTAACCACTAAAGAATGATAACGACATACCGTTAACGGATTAGCTAAGCCTTTAAACACCCCTTTATTAGTATGAACTATGGGTGATGTTTTACCGTGCATTACTTTTTTAGCACGAATTACATCTCCTCCTAAAGCTTGCGCGATAGTTTGATGTCCCAAGCAAATTCCTAAAATAGGATATTGCCCTTTGAGTTGCTCAACAACATTTAGTGAAATACCCGCTTCGTTAGGGGTGCATGGCCCTGGCGATAACACGATGTGCTGCGGGTTTAACTGTTTTATTTGTGCAATGCTTAGCTCATCATTACGTTTTACTAAAACGTCTTGATCTAAACGCTGAAAATATTGCACTAAGTTGTAAGTAAACGAATCGTAGTTATCGATCATTAACAGCATTACACAACAGACCTTATAAATTATTGACCACTACTTTACACAAGTGGTACTAAGCGCTGCATTCTACCACTATTAATTAACCAACATAAATTAGCAAAAAGCGTTAAAAATTAACTCTTTTAGCTAAAATGCTTAAAAGCCTTTAGCGGGTATTGGTTTACTAACTTGAACTCTGGTTAAGAGATTTACTAACGTATTGAATCATGATGATATTTAAATTTATTTTCTCTAGCCAGAGATTCCTTGCACCTTGAACAATAATATCGAACCCTAAGATTTTTACGATTAGTTAATACACCTACGTAGGCTGTATACCCCAACAATAAATTATTGACCTCTAAAGTACGTGCATTTATTGATCGCACTATTAAATACTTTGGTGAAATGCCTTACTGAGCAAAATAAACAGATTGCTTGTGCTACATCAAATTAGTGGCTCGATGGTTGAATTATATCTATGTAAGCCCCAGTGTATTATATGAAAGGCAGTAATCCACTTATACAACTCACTTACTTGTGAGCTCATTTATATCCTACTAAGGAGCGAATATGTTAGGCGAAGATCACTCATTAACAAATGACTTTCCAGAGTACTTAAAGACCATTGCCGAGTTAAATGAAAGCGATACTGAATTTGCAAAAAAAGCAGATAAGTACGACAAGCTAGATAAAGAGATTAGAGTGTTAGAGCTCAAAGATGCGCCCATAAGCGATGAACAAATGCATCTATTAAAACACGAACGTACAGAACTAAAAGATTGGCTATACGAACGCTTGCAGCAAGAGCAGTAGTGCAACTAAAAAAAGAGCTCACTGATGAGGTGAGCTCTTTAGATCAACAATGGGTATTTTCTCTAAAACTTTACAAAGCCACCCACAGGTTTCATAAATACACTGCTTGGGCCTGCAAAGGCTTGTGCAAACTCTTCTGATAATTGACTAAATACCCTTACTTTATCCATATCAACTACGCTTAAAAATAGTGGGCCACTTTCGCCCCAACCAGCAAGATGCGCTTTAGCAGCATCTTCATCTTGGTAACGCTCGTAAATATGTACATTGCGCTTGTCTTCACTTACTGTCCACTCATACATTAAAGTGCCCGCTTCACTTTTAGCCAAAGTAACTAATTGTGCCATTACCAGTAAAAACTCATCGTATTTACCTTCTTTAATTTGGCCTTGTACTGTCCAGGTAACATGATTTTTCATTATGCTTTACCTAATTTAAGCTGTGCTAAAATACTGTCTAACGTATCTACTAGTTGTTGATTTTTAGCATTATCAAGTGCATCAACATGAGGAGGCGCGAAGCGTCCTGTATCGTTATCAAAATACAGGCCTGCGGCATCTTTAAATTCATCACTAAGCGCTGCGCGACAAAAAATATCTGCGCCAATTTTTAAATCCCCACCATCTATACCGTAAGCGTCTTTTACCATTTTGCTTCCCAGTAACGATTTAGGGTTTACCGATATAACTAATGGCCCAGTATCTTTAAGCTCAAGCCCTAAATGACGCGACCACATAGTAATAGCCAATTTACTTTGTGCATAAGCCGCACTATCAGAAAGTTCAGTGTTACCCATAAGTGCATTTAAGTTAACGCTTGATTGCGCAGCTGATGACACATTAACCACTCGCGAATCATGACCAAGAACAGGTAATAATAGTTTTGTAAGAAGATATGGCGCAATCGTGTTTACAACAAAGCGAGCATCAAGGCCGTCAATTGTTGTAGCATCAACTAATTGATAAACGCCTGCGTTATTAATAAGTACGTCAAGCTGGTTATTATTTTCGGCCAAATCGGCTAATACATTTTTTGCCAAAGTTTGAACTTGGCTCATATCGCTTAAATCAGCAATATAAGTATGTGTACTTGCATTTGGGTATTGCTCGGTTAAAGCTACTTGTAGCGCATTGAGCTTTGCTTGGCTGCGGCCATGTAATAATACGGTGTGACCTTGTGCTAATAATATCTTTGCAGTTTCTAGCCCAATGCCATCGGTTGCGCCGGTAAGTAAAATTGTTTTGTTCATGTTGATCTCTCCTTACTTTATTTTCACTATATTAGCACCCCGACTTACTGCTGATAATTAGGCCAATAGTTGAATCAGTTTATAGAATTAATTGATAAAGCTAAGCCTATGTTAGTTAATATAAAAGCATTCCTTTAAAAGGCAGATGAGTGTTTAAGCTGAATATTTTTTATGCTTTTATTTGAATTACTCAGCAATCATAACTATTGTTTTTAAATCACCTTAATAGTAGTATTTATCATATAAATACACTTTTCGAGAAATAACATGAAAGTTTTAGTTACTGGCGGCATGGGTTACATAGGTAGCCACACATGTATTGCATTGCATGAAGCAGGTATTACGCCTGTTATTTATGATAACTTGTCTAATGCAAGTGCGCGGGTACTTGACCAACTCGAAAAGATTACGGGTACTCGGTTTGAGTTTATTTTGGGCGACATACAAGACGAGCAACAGTTTAAGCTCGCTCTAAAACATACTAAAGCCGAAGCTGTTTTTCACTTTGCAGCTTTAAAAGCCGTTGGCGAATCTACCGAGCAACCGCTGCGTTATTATCAAAATAACGTGTCGGGCACATTAAGCATGCTACAAAACATGCAAGATGAAGGCGTTAACCATATTATATTTAGCTCATCGGCTACAGTATACGGCGAGCCAGACTACCTCCCTATTGACGAAAAGCACCCTATACGCGCAACGAACCCTTATGGTTGGACTAAAGTCATGGTTGAACAAGCCATGCAAGACGTATGTAATGCCAACAGTCAATTTATGGGGATTGCGCTTCGTTACTTTAACCCAGTAGGTGCACACCCAAGTGGTTTATTAGGTGAAAGTCCTAATGGTATTCCTAATAACTTAATGCCATTTATTGCCCAAACTGCAGTAGGTAAACGTGACGTGGTTAATATTTTTGGTGACGACTACGACACCGAAGATGGCACAGGCGTGCGCGACTATATTCATGTTTTAGATTTAGCTAAGGGTCATGTTGCGGCATTTATGCAGCATAAAACAGATACCGCCTTTCATGCTTACAACTTAGGCACAGGGCAAGGTTATTCTGTGCTTGATATGATCAACGCATTTAGCGCATCAGCCAATAAAGATATTCCGTATAAGATTGCACCGCGCCGAGCAGGTGATATTGCCTGTAACTACGCCGATGCTACAAAAGCGCAAAACACACTTAACTGGTACGCAGAACTAACACTTAGCGACATGACAAACGACACATGGCGCTGGCAAACTAATTACCCAAGTGGGTTGGAGAGTTAACATGGCTTTATTAGAAAGTACTCACAGACGTAAAAATCCGCTAACGGGTCGTTGGGTATTAGTGTCACCACATCGTAATAACCGCCCATGGTTAGGCGCAACAGAAGCCGTTAACGAAAACGTATTACCAAAACACGATGAAGGCTGCCCACTTTGCCCAACTAATACCCGTGCAAATGGCGACAGTAACCCTGATTATAAATACACACACGTATTTAGAAATGACTTTGGTGCATTAACGCCTAATGCCAGCGAGCAATTACAAAGCTTAGAATCAGACAGCGATTTATTTATTGCCGACGAAGCCAGTGGCGAATGCCGCGTAATTTGTTTTTCTCCAGAGCATAATAAAACACTTCCAGAGCTTGAGCACGATGCATTGCACGAAGTAGTAAAAACCTGGAAACAAAATTACACAGAGCTTGCACAGCAGTACGAATGCGTACAAGTTTTTGAAAATAAAGGCGAGATAATGGGTTGTTCGCAACCTCATCCTCACGGCCAAGTATGGGCTCACTCGCATTTATCAACCGAAATAGAAGCCGAAGATACCCAGCAGCTTGCTTATTATAAAAAGCATGGTACAGCTATGCTTGCCGATTACGCACAAAAAGAGCAAGCAGATCAAACACGTGTTGTATTTGAAAACGAACATTGGCTTGTTGTTGTGCCATTTTGGGCTGCGTGGCCGTTTGAAACAATGCTAGTAACTAAAGATAATATTCAAAACTTTAGCCAGCTAAACGATGTCCAAACAGACGCTTTAGCACAGGCACTTAAAGTATTAACTACTAAGTACGACAACGTATTTAATTGCAGCTTCCCATACTCAATGGGATGGCACAATGCACCGGCTAACAGAGGCTCTGATGAGCAACATTGGCGTTTGCATGCACACTTTTATCCGCCGCTACTTCGCTCTGCTACTGTTAAAAAACACATGGTAGGCTACGAAATGCTAGGCGAAAGCCAACGCGATTTAAGCGCAGAAACCGCTGCTTCTATTTTAAAAGCAGCCAGTACAACACACTATAAAGATACAGCAGGACACACAGATGAAGCTTAACGAATTCCAACAACAATTTTTGTCACTGTATGGCGCGCCTGCTCAAGGTATTGCAGCAGCACCGGGGCGTGTAAACCTTATTGGCGAATTTACCGACTACAACGACGGTTTTGTTTTACCGTGTTCGTTAGAGTTTCGTACCCAAGTGATGTTTAAAGAACGCGACGACAATATTATTACTGTGCATTCTTTAAATTACCCAGGCGAAAAAGACAGCTTTAGTGTTGATGAAGAAATCACTGAAGGCCAGTCGCAATGGGGTAACTACATTCGTGCTGTTACTTATGTTCTTAAAAGAGCGGGCTTCACACTGCGTGGCGCCGACCTACTTATTGACAGCAACTTACCGCAAGGTAGTGGCTTGTCATCATCGGCCGCACTAGAAGTTGCTGTAGGCGGTATGTTTAACCATATTGCACAGCTTGGTTTACCGCCAGAGCAAATTGCGCTATTTGGTCAAGAAGCCGAAAACGACTTTATGCATTGCCAATGCGGCATTATGGATCAGCTTATTTCAGCTAAAGGCGAGAATGGTCATGCACTATTAATCGACTGTGAAAACCTCGCAACTAAATCAGTTAAAGTTCCTGATGATTTAAATATTGTTATTGTTAATTCAAACTACCCGCGTAAGTTGGTTGATAGCGAATACAACCAGCGCCGTATTGACTGCGAACAAGCTGCTGTAAAAATGGGTGTAGAAACACTTCGCCAAGCCACCATGGCTGGCCTGCAAGCAGTAAAAGCGACATTAAGCGAAAACGAATATAAACGTGCACACCACGTAATTAGCGAAAACGACCGTGTAATTGCAGCAACTACTGCACTACAAAATAACGATATGGATGCACTTCGTACGCTAATGGCTGCATCGCATCAATCTCTTAAACACGACTTTGAAGTAACCGTACCTGCAACCGATGGCCTAGTAGAAATTTGTAAAGAAGCGATGGGCGATCGCGGCGCAGTACGTATGACGGGTGGCGGCTTTGGTGGCGCAATTGTATGTTTGTGTCGCGATGCGGAAGTACCACTAATTAAAGCAGCGGTAGAAAAGCATTACTTTGAGCGTTTTAGCCTAAATGCTGATATTTACGTATGTTCAGCGGGTTCAGGATTACAAATTACGTCTTTTTAAATAAACTTAAGGAATAAGCATGGCAAAGGTTAATTGGGGAATTATTGGGTGTGGCAATATAGCTCACACCTTTGCTAAAAGCATTGCGCATTGCAGTGATGCACAGCTTATTGGCGCTGCATCAACGAGTGAGCAGCGCGCTAAAGAATTTGCCACACCGTACAATATTCAAGGCTATGAGAGCTATCAAGCTCTTATGCAATGCCCAAATATAGATGCTATTTATATTGCCAATACCCACGATCAACACTTTAAAACTATCGCCCAATGCTTAAAACACAATAAGCACGTGCTAAGCGAAAAACCAATTACCGTTAATGCTAAGCAGTTGCAAAGTCTCACTGAGCTTGCAAAACAACAAAACTGCTTTTTAATGGAAGGCGTTTGGATGCGATTTTTACCAGCCATAGTAAAATTACAACAGCTTCTAAATGAAGGTGTTATTGGTAATGTGCACAGTGTTAATGCCAACTTTAGTTTACCAGGCAGCTTTGCCGACACTCACCGATTAATGAACCCTGTAACAGCGGGTGGCGCCCTACTCGATTTAGGTATTTATCCTATTTCGATTGCTGATGTGGTATTTAATAAAGCCCCTGAACACATCAAATCCTTTGTACATAAAAGCACAACCGGCGTTGATGAGCGAAGCACTGCTATAGTTGATTACGGTAACGGGCAATTTGCATCTCTTGCCAGCGCACTGCAGCAAAATGGCCCAACAGAAGCATGTATTAATGGTGAGCTTGGCTATATTCGAATACCTCAGTTTGTAGGTGCAAAAACGCTAGAGCTACACATAAACGACCAAGACCCTCAGTACCTTGAATACAACTTTAGTGACGATGAAAACTTTAAGTTTGAAATTGCACATGTAACGCAGTGTATATTACAAAAACAAACCCAAAGCAGCGTGTTGCCCCTCAGTACTAGCTTAAGAGTTATGAACATAATGGATACCTTACGAGCACAATGGCAGTTGCAATATAGCAATGCCGTCGAGTCGGCTGAACTGACTAATTAAAAAATAAAAATACACAACAAGGACACACAATGACACACACACTCAAGGCGCTTTCAAAAGCCATACTACTTGCTACGTGCAGTTTATCTGCCAGTGTAGCTGTTGCTGAATCTAATAAACCAGAGCAGCTATATCCGCCAATCACTAGCGAAGTACTTCCAGAACTTGCGGCAAAAGGTAATTACAATGTGGGTGTGCAAACACTTGATTTAGTTAACCCTGCGCAATTTGACCCCGCTACACAAGGCCAAAAAGATCGTTCTTTAAAAGTAGAGGTGTGGTATCCGGCTGTAAACACAGCAAAAGCGCCACTTACCAGCTACACAGATGAAACTCGCTCAGGTAAAGAGTTTACTTTGCAAGCCGATGCAATGCGTGATGTCGCCATTAATAATAAAGAACACTACCCTGTCATTGTGCTTTCGCACGGTTATACCGGTTACCGCACAATTATGTACTACTTAGGCGAGCACTTAGCGTCGCACGGCTACATTGTTGCAGCGATTGATCATACTGATTCAACTAACGCAGATGTTGATTTTGAAAACGCACCGTTTTCTGGCTTTTTTAGCACGCTTATAAATCGCTCACGCGATCAGCAGTTTGTTATTAATTACTTTAATGAGCAAAACAACTTTGCAAGCAAGCAAGTAGATAACAAAAGCGCAGGCGTAATTGGTTACTCAATGGGTGGCTATGGCGCTGTAAATACAATAGGTGGTTGTTACGCTTTTAATGAGCAAACAACGGCTATGTTTACGGGTATGAAAGACCCAGCTCAAATTAAACAAGTACAGCAATTACTAAACAGCTGCGCTGGTGGGCAATACCAAAACCCAAAAGTAGACCCACGTATAAAAGCGATGGTAGCCTTTGCACCATGGGGCGGACAGCACGCTATATTTGATGCCAAAGCAATGGAAAATATTAAAGTACCTTCGCTTTATGTAGCCGGTAACTTAGATGACATTTCAGGCTATGAAGGCATTAAAAGTCTTTATGAACAAACAGGCAGCAAATATAAGTACATGCTTACTTACAAAAATGCACGCCATAATATAGCACCACACCCAGCCCCTGCTATTGCACAAAGCAGCAGCGAATTAGATATCGGCCATTACTACGAGCCTTCGTGGTCTATGCGCACACTAAACGAGACCAACAAACACTTTGTACTTGCCATGATGGATTGCCACGTAAAAGGCATAGACCGCGAGTGTAAATACTTAGATTTACCACAAAACGGCGACCAAGCTGTTGTTGATGGTAAGCCGCTGCCACAATGGCGTGGGTTTGATAATCGCTTTTCTACCGGTATGGATTGGCTACAAGCTAAACCTCACACCAAGTAATAATAAGCTTTAAGCGGTTGTTTTAATCAATAGCCGCATACGCCCTTAAAATAATGCAAAAATAAAACGCCTTTTATATAAAAGAGTTACCAGCAAATATTAGCGTGTTTATTTTTTAATCTGCTATTTTAAGAAAAAACCATTGCCATTAACTTCGGTTAAAGGCAATCTAGTCATATATAAGATAAGATAAATAACACAAATATCATGTCCAAATACATACTCTCAATTGATCAAGGAACCACAAGCTCTCGGGCCATCTTGTTTACAAAAGATGCAGACGTTTTTGGTACAGCACAACAAGAATTTTCGCAGCATTTTCCACAAAATGGTTGGGTAGAACACGACCCTAACGATATTTGGCAAACAGTGCTTAGCACTAGTCGCGAAGTGTTAACTAAAAACGATGTAAAGCCTGAAGAAATTATTGCCATTGGTATCACCAATCAGCGCGAAACCACTTTGGTATGGAACAAAAAAACAGGCAAAACAATTTATAACGCTATTGTATGGCAAGACCGTCGCACCAGTGTCTATTGCGAAAGCCTAACAACTGATGAGCTTTGCCAAACAATAAGCGATAAAACAGGCTTACTGCTCGACCCTTATTTTTCGGCCACTAAAGTTCGTTGGATTTTAGATAACGTTGAAGGCGCACGCGAACAAGCCCTTGCAGGCGAACTCGCCTTCGGTACGGTTGACACTTACCTACTTTGGCAGCTAACTGGCGGTAAAGAGCACCGCACCGATGCAACCAATGCATCGCGCACCATGTTATTTAATATTCATACCCAGCAGTGGGATCAAGAGCTTTTAGAGTTATTCGATATTCCAGAATCTATGCTGCCAGAAGTAATGGATTCAGCTGACGAGTTTGGTTCAACCAGCGCTGACATTTTTGGCGCGCCAATTCGTGTTTGTGGTATTGCAGGCGATCAACAAGCTGCGCTTGTAGGACACGCATGTTTTGAACAAGGCATGGCTAAAAGTACTTACGGTACTGGCTGTTTTTTAATGCTTAACACTGGCGAAAAAGCACTGACCTCAGAAAACCGCTTACTGACCACTGTTGCTTATAGATTAAACGGCAAGCCAACTTACGCCATTGAAGGCAGTATATTTATGGCTGGCGCAACTATGCAGTGGATTGTTGAAGGCTTAAAACTACTTAGCCATGCTGGCGAAAGTGAGTCAATGGTTAAAGATGTACCGCTCGATCATGGTGTATTTTTAGTGCCTTCGTTTACTGGTTTAGGCGCTCCTTATTGGGACCCTAATGCACGCGGCGCTATTTTAGGGCTAACACGCGACTCTGGTATTAGCACTATTGTTGCGGCTGCTTTGCAATCAGTTGGTTACCAGACCAAAGATTTACAAAAAGCGATGGAGCGTGATGGCCTTCGCCCAAGTGTGCTTCGTGTAGATGGCGGTATGGTAAAAAATAATTGGGTTATGACCTTTTTATCAAATATTTTAGGTGCAACAGTTGAGCGCCCAACAGTGACCGAAACCACTTCTTTAGGGGTCGCTTATTTAGCGGGCTTGCAAGCAGGTGTGTACGAGTCGACTGAACAGTTATCTAAAATGTGGACATGCGACCGTCGCTTTGAGCCCACCATGAGTGCCGACGAGCGTAACGATCTATACGCAAAATGGCAGCACTGCGTAGCTCAAGTCTGCTTAACGAATAAAAACTGCCCGCAGTAAATACTAAGTGGCTAAGGCCAGTACTTTAGCCACTTTGCTTTTTTAACTTAGCTAAATGCTAGATTTAAAAGGCATGCTTTACTGCTTAAAATTGAAAATGAATTGGCGTCAAAATTAACGAATAAAAAACTGGGTTTTCTATTGTCAAATGAAAACAGCAGCTTTATGATGCTTATGTCTTATTTATATTACAAATAAAAAGGTTAGCTCGGTGGAATTAGCAGATAACGAATATGACTTACTAGTCATCGGTGGCGGTGTAAACGGCACTGGAATAGCAGCTGATGCAGCTGGCAGAGGGTTAAAAGTTCTATTGTGCGAACGATCAGACCTTGCCTGTGCAACATCTTCAAACAGTTCTAAGCTGATCCACGGCGGTCTGCGCTACCTTGAGCACTACGAATTTAGATTAGTAAAAGAAGCGCTAGCAGAGCGTGAAGTGCTACTTAAAAACGCACCTCATATTATGTGGCCGCTAACCTTTAGATTGCCGCATCAAAAACACCTGCGCCCTGCGTGGATGATTCGTATTGGCTTGTTTATGTATGACAACCTAGCAAAACGCGAAACACTAGCGGGTTCTCGAAGCATTAAATTTGGTGAAAATAGCGTTTTAGAACCCTCTATTACTAAAGGTTTTGAATACTCAGATGGCTGGGTTGATGACTCTCGCCTAGTCGTTTTAAACGCCCTAGCAGCGCAACAAAAAGGTGCTGTTATTACCACGCAAACTAAGTGTGTAAATGCTAAACGTGAGCAAGGTAAATGGCAGGTAACGCTTGAGCAGCAAAAGAGTAAAGCTAAATACACCATTTCTGCCAAAGGGATTGTTAATGCTGCGGGTCCTTGGGTTGCTAAATTATTTGACGAAGCACTAACAGAGAAATCACCACAAAATATTCGCCTTGTAAAAGGTAGCCACATTGTAGTGCCTCGTATTCACGATGAAAAACAAGCTTATATTTTACAAAATAAAGATCAGCGTATTGTGTTTGTTATTCCGTTTGAAGATGACTTCTCACTTATTGGCACAACCGATGTAGAACACAAAGGTGAAGCACAAGACGTTAAAATTAGTGATGAAGAAATTGATTACTTAATTGATATTACTAATACCTACTTTAAACAACCGATTAAACGCGAAGACATAGTACATACCTTTTCTGGTGTACGCCCATTACTTGATGACGAATCAGTTAATGCACAAGCCGTTACTCGCGATTATAAATTAGAGCTTTCGAGTGATGCTAAACAAACACCTCTACTGAGTGTGTTTGGCGGAAAAATTACAACTTATCGCAAACTTGCCGAAGCTGCGGTTAATAAGCTTGAAGATTTTTATCCACAAATGAGCAATGCGTGGACCAAACATAGTCCGCTCCCTGGTGGTGATTTTAGCTCTGTAGAAGCACTTAAATCAGAGCTAAAAGCAAAATACGAATGGCTACCTGAAATAACACTTAAACGCTTTGTACGCACTTATGGTACTCGTGCTAAACATATTTTAGGTAGTGTAACTGGGCTGAGTGATTTAGGCCAAGATTTTGGCCATGGTTTATTTGCAGCAGAAGTAGATTACTTGCTAAATGAAGAGTGGGCAGAAAACGCATACAATATTTTATGGCGCCGCAGTAAATTAGGACTACGTTTTAATGAGGCGCAAGTTGCTGCGCTTAATGATTATATTGAGCATAACCAAGCAGCTAAAAGCGCTTAACTATCAAGTTATAATAGTTTCCTGTTAACCCCTTTATAATTTAACCGTTATAAAGGGGTTTATTTTTTTGACTCTAAATTAAATAAATAATTAAAGCCACTAAGCGTCGCTGTTTTAATATCAAACTCAATACACTTCACACCTATTTGGTTAAGCGCCGTAGTAAAACACTTATTGAGCTGCTTTGTGCCAATCACCACAACTTGTGTATCACTTA
Organism: Pseudoalteromonas sp. SG43-8; assembly: GCF_014164245.1. Taxonomy (NCBI): domain Bacteria; kingdom Pseudomonadati; phylum Pseudomonadota; class Gammaproteobacteria; order Alteromonadales; family Pseudoalteromonadaceae; genus Pseudoalteromonas; species Pseudoalteromonas sp. SG43-8. Next base: position 46,744 of record NZ_JACJEX010000008.1, read on the forward strand.
ATAATTGCCATTCGCTAGCGTGGCGAGCTGCTCGTACATCGCTGCCAATTAATACCCCCGACAAATAGGCTTTAGCTTGTACTGGCGTTAACTCCTTTGAAAGCTGGCGGGTACGCACACTAAAAATACCATGTGCCAAGTTACCGCTATCACTACCTAAAGTTAACTCACAGCCTTGCTCAAATGCTTTAAAGTCAAACTCACCCTCTGCGCAGTCGTTAGGAATTAAAACACTTTGATGACATAACAAATCATATAACTCACCGGTCATGGCTGTTTTAAAGCAAATGATTTCGCCATTGTTTATAAGCACCCATTTGGTATGTGTGCCAGGCAAACAGAGTAATATTTTACCTTGTTGATACTCTGGGTTTTGCTTTAAAAACCCTAAAATTTGCAGCTCTTCGCCGCGCATTACATCAAACAAGCCATTTTGCAGCGTACACTTTGTGCCAGGTAACGCTTTAATAATATGCCCATCGCAATCAAAGCTAACAGCAGCATTAAGTAACCCTTCGGGATTAATTGGGCATTCTAAATAAGGTGTTTCGTGCCAGCCGATGCTTGAGGTAATTTGTCCTGCAATATATATAGGTAAGATGCCATACTCTTGCTTCCACACCGCAATGGTGTCGATTAGGGTTTGCTCAAAATTTTGATTTGCCTTAACAACACCAGGGCCATCACGTTGTGCTAATAGTTTAAGTGTTGATTGCGCTTTTACTTCGCACAAATAAGCGCGTAAATGGCTCGTGCCCCAGTCAACAGCAATAAAAAGAGATGAAGTAGCCAAGCTTTAAAGCCTCCCACCGTCAATTTTAATACTTTGCCCGGTGATCATACTGCTTTCATCGGCGGCTAAAAAGAGTGCCAAATTAGCAACATCTTCAGGAGTTACTAATTTTTTAAGCGCCATGGCTTCCATCCACTTAACTTGCTCTTCTTCGGTAAACCAGCTTGCTAGTTGACGGTCGGTAGCCACCCACCCTGGTAAAATAGCGTTAACGCGAATACCAAACTCGCCGTAATCGCGAGCCAGTGCCTTAGTCATACCTATTAGGCCTGCTTTTGCGGTTACATAGCCTGCCATTTGAGGTTGCCCCATAATAGCGTTAATAGAACTAAAGTTAATGATACTGCCCGCTCCATCGCCCTTCATAAAAGACATAGCAACTTGAGAGGCAAAAAATGCAGGGTTTAAGTTTATTTGTAAGCACTGATCCCAGTCTTGCACTGTAACGTCTTCGCTCGCTTGGCGGCGGTCGTTCGCTACATTATTAACTAGTACATTAATGGCACCAAAAGCGGCGCATGCATCCACAAGTGATTGCTGAAGTGCATGAGAGTCAGTTACATCAACTTGCCTATACCATAGTTTTGCATTGGGTAAATCACGAATAAGCGATTGCGCGGCCTTATCATCAATATCTATAAATGCTACTTTTGCATTTTGGTTTACAAAGGATTTAACCATTGCTCTACCAATGCCTGATGCACCGCCTGTAATAAAAATAACTTTACCAGAAAGACTATGATATTGAGCTAGGGTGTTCAAATTCAACTCTCCATACAGCGCATTTTCAATTTTAATTAAACCCTTTATAAACTTACATTTACATTATAAAGAGCCAAACTAAGTTGTTATTGCTGTGCTAAAATATTTAACTAATTAAAAGTTTATATCATATCCTTAAGTACATTAATATGATATATGATATATAATAAAGCAATATATCAACTCGGAATCCTCCGCAATGAAAAGCCAACCCCGTCAAAATTTAACACAACAATTAACCCACGATTTGGGTTTTGCTATTGTGCGTGGTGTTTACCCTGTAAGCGAAGGCCTGCCTTCTGAAGCCGATTTATGTATAAAGTATGATGTAAGTCGCAGCGCTACCCGCGAAGCGGTAAAAATGCTCTCTGCTAAAGGATTAATTTCATCGCGTCCTAAGCAAGGTATTCGTGTATTACCTGAAAGTAGCTGGAACATGTTTGATACCGACGTACTACGTTGGATTTTAAGCAGCAAACCATCACTGTCGTTATTAAAAGAGTTTACTCAAGTACGCGTAGCCCTTGAACCACAAGCGGCCGCTCTTGCAGCACTAAATGCAACTGCTGAACAACTCGCTGATATAGATAGTGCCTTAGCCCGTATGGCTGAAGCAGACGAAGGCTTAGACGACCCATTAGAAGCCGACATTGCTTTTCATACCAGCATATTAGTGGCCAGTAACAATCGCTTTTTTGTGCAGTTAACTGAGTTTATTAGTACAGCCCTTAGAGTAAGTATTCGTTATACAAACCACATTAAAGGTGTACCGGGCGCAGATGTTGCTAAGCACGCTGATATTTTAGAGACCATAAAGTCACGCGATCCTGAGCGCGCTAAAAAAGCAGTAGAAACAATTTTAGAAGAAGCACTACAGTTAATTGAATCTAAATTAGTGTAATGTTAGTTCAACATATTATATAAATATTGAGTCCATCGAATTTACTCTTTGCAGTATATTTTATGGACTTTTTTATTGCCTATAAAACTTAAATTACAGGCATTAAAAAATCCGATATCAGTCTCCTGATATCGGATTTTTAATTATTTAAATCAGCTTAATAACTCGGGTTATTAACTAAGATAAAACGCCTTTTTACAGGCTAGAATTACAATCCTAATTTCTTCTCAAGATAGTGGATGTTAGTACCACCATTTTGGAAATTTTCATCTGCAAGAATTCTCTTATGCAAAGGAGTATTAGTTTTAATTCCGTCAATTACTAGCTCGTTAAGTGCATTGCGCGCGCGGGCAATAGCTACGTCACGGTTTTCACCGTAAGTGATTAACTTACCTATCATTGAATCGTAATGTGGTGGAACCGTATAGTCAGCGTAAATATGGCTGTCCCAACGAATACCTAAGCCACCAGCAGGATGGAAACGTGTAATTTTACCCGGTGAAGGGATAAACGTTTCAGGGTCTTCAGCATTAATACGACACTCAATAGCATGACCACGAATAACAACGTCGTCTTGCGTGAATGATAATGGTTGACCCGCAGCAATTTTTAACTGCTCTTTGATTAAATCAATACCAGTAACCATTTCAGTTACAGGGTGTTCAACCTGAATACGTGTATTCATTTCGATGAAGTAAAACTCGCCGTTTTCGTATAAAAACTCAAACGTACCTGCACCGCGGTAACCGATTTCGATACATGCACGTGTACAGCGCTCACCAATAAATTTACGTGTTTCTGCAGTAATACCTGGCGCTGGTGCTTCTTCAACTACTTTTTGGTGACGACGTTGCATAGAACAATCACGTTCACCTAAATGTACTGCATTACCTTGGCCATCTGCTAATACTTGAACTTCGATATGGCGTGGGTTTTCAAGGAATTTCTCCATGTAAACCATGCTATTACCAAAGAACTGCTTAGCTTCTTGCTGTGTTAATGCAATTGAATCAATAAGTTCAGATTCGCTACGAACAACACGCATACCACGACCACCACCGCCACCAGCGGCTTTGATGATTACCGGGTAACCGATTCGTTTAGCGATTTGCATGTTACGTTCTTTATCATCTGATACCGGACCATCAGACCCTGGTACACATGGAACGCCTGCTTTACGCATTGCTGAAATAGCAGAAACTTTATCACCCATAAGGCGAATAGTGTCACCTTTTGGACCAATAAATACAAAACCACTTTGCTCAACTTGGTCGGCAAAATCAGCGTTTTCTGCAAGGAAACCGTAACCTGGATGAATCGCTACAGCGTCAGTTATTTCAGCCGCAGCAATAATGCGCGGGATATCTAAATAACTTTCAGTTGCTGATGGTCTACCAATACAGATGGTTTCATCTGCAAGCAATACATGCTTAAGATCGCGATCCGCCGTTGAATGCACAGCAACCGTTTTGATCCCAAGCTCTTTGCAGGCGCGCAATATACGAAGTGCAATTTCACCTCGGTTTGCAATGACTACTTTATCTAACATTAGAGTTGGCCTTTTAGGTTACGCTATTATTCAATGATGAATAGAGGTTGATCAAATTCTATTGGCTCGCCATTTTCAGCTAAGATAGCTCTTACTGTACCGGCTTTATCTGACTCAATTTGGTTCATCATTTTCATAGCTTCGATAATACAAAGCGTATCGCCAACTTTAACTTGCTGACCAACTTCTACATACGCTGGAGCTTCAGGAGACGCTGCTGCATAGAAAGATCCAACCATTGGTGATTTAACTTGATGGCCAGTAGGTTCTGCTGGAGCTGCTGCTTCAACTGCTACAGGAGCTGCTGCAACTGGAGCTGGGGCTGCTGGCGCCGGTGCATATTGCTGTGGAGCAAATTGCGGGTAACCAGGGCCTGCGCTCATGTTGTTACGGTTAATACGTACTGATTCTTCACCTTCAGTGATTTCTAGCTCAGCAATACCTGATTCTTCTACTAATTCGATAAGCTTCTTTATCTTGCGAATATCCATTACACGACCCGCCTGTTTGTTTGTGTGTTAATTTAAAATTAAATCGAGTTTTTCAACCGGCTCACAGCGGCATTTAATGCTGCGTGGTAACCCATTGCACCTAATCCACATATCACGCCTTGTGCCACATCAGAAAAATACGAATGATGACGAAAGGCTTCACGTGCGTGCACATTACTTAAGTGCACTTCAAAAAACGGAATATCAACACTTAGCAATGCATCACGTAATGCAACGCTTGTATGCGTAAATGCAGCAGGGTTAATTATTATGTAATCAACCGCTTGCCAAGCACTGTGTATTCGCTCAATGAGGGCTTGCTCACTATTACTTTGAAAATGTGCTAACTCAACATCTAGACTATCAGCGGCACTGGTTAGTTCGCTCATAATTTCACTTAGCGTTTGAAAACCGTATTTATCCGGTTCACGTTTGCCAAGCATGTTCAAATTTGGACCATTTATAACTAAAAGGTTAAATTTTGCAGCCATAATACGCGATATATCCTATAAGTAATGAGTTAAGCGGTTGCTAAGTAGTTTTTCGCTTTTAAGCAAGCAGAAAAAAGTAATGTAGCAACAAATTCTCACGTTAACCAACTATTATAGTGATTTCGATGTAAATAGCAGCAAAATACTGGTCCAATCTCTATTTTGGGAACGAATAACTAGGAGGGAGTCGTAAGCCACTTGGTATATCCAAGTGGCTCTATTGCACTATTATTGTGCGCTGGCGCGCACTGTAGCAAGGTGTTTAGCAAAATCTTCTGCGTTTAAAAAGCCGGTTACACGTTGTGTAGTTAGCTCTTTACCTTGGCTGTTAAAAAACAAAATACTAGGTAAACCAAACACGGTGTACTCTTCCATTAACTCAATTGTTTTATTGTCACTGTTAGTTAAATCAACTTGAATTAGCTGATAATGGCTAAATTCACTTTGCACTTTGGCATCTGGAAACGTGTAATGCTCAAACTCTTTACACGCCACACACCAGTCAGCATATAAGTCGACCATAACCATTCGACCTTCATTATTCGCTTGCGCTACGGCTTCTTTTAGCTCAGCTAAATCCGCCACCTTTTTAAACTCATTACTTTGTGAGCTTACTTGCACAGCTTGTACTGGCCAAAAGTAGTTTTTAGTTAACGTAAACCCAGTCATAACTAATAGCGTTGCAGCAAACCATAATACAGTTTTTAACTTGCTTTGTGTTTGGCTACTTTGCCAGTGATGTAGGTAAAGTGCCGTTGCTAATGCAAGCACACCAGCCATTAATAATATAATGTCGGCGCTTACTAGTCGCTCAAGTAATATAAGCGGCACAACAAGCATTACAAAGCCAAACAAAGTTTTAACTTGCTCCATCCAACCACCTGCTTTAGGCAGCAATTTACCGCCAGATGTCCCAAGTAATAAAAGTGGTAACCCCATACCTAAACTAAGCACGTATAGCGTTAAACCACCTACTAAGTAATCACCACTTTGCGCTACAAATAAGAGCGCCGCCGACAGTGGCGCAGTAGTACACGGTGATGCAATTAACCCCGACAGTACACCCATTAAAAATACGCCAACGTAGTTGCCGCCTTTTTGGTTATTACTTACCTGAGTTAGCTTGCTCATCATACTGCTTGGCAGTTTTATTTCGTACCAACCAAACATCGACATAGCCAATAATACAAATAGTAAACTAAAGCTAACTAGTACAAATGGATGCTGTAAATACCCCTGCACTTGCCCACCAAGCGCCGCAACAACTAAGCCTAGTGCTGCATAAGTAACTGCCATGCCTTGTATATATACAAACGACAACGCAAACGCTTTTTTAGTTGAAAGGTTTTGCTGACCCGCAATTAAGCTCGACAAAATAGGAAACATTGGAAATACGCACGGCGTAAAAGCAAGGCCTACACCAACCACAAAAAATATAAGTAAATTAGTTATTAAGCCCTGACTTGCTAATTGCTCAGTAAAAGTAAGTTCTTTTTCGGCATCATCCGAATTTGTTTTAGGTTCAGTAGTTGGCTCGTTGAGTGCTGCAAATGTACTTTGCGCAGTTGCCGCTTCATCGGTGGCGCTATTTTGATCTATATTTTTAATCTGTGCGCCACTAATAACACTAAGTGGGATGCTGATTACTTCTGGTGGATAGCAAAGCCCTGCTTTTGCACAGCCTTGGTAACGAACTTTAACCACGGCGCCTTCGGTTATATTACTTAGCTTACTAATAACACTCGCGGAATTAAAAAAAACCTCTGTTTTACCAAAAAATTCATCTTCAATAATTTCGCCACTGCCGGAGTTGCCTACTTGAATGTTTGCACCTTTGGCGATAATTTCTATTTTCTTTTTATATAAATAATAGTCTGGCGCTATATCCCAACCTACAAACAAGGTACTGCCTTGTTGGTCAAAATCAAAAACAAACGCTTGGTCTACAGGTAAAAAAGTCTGTTGAGGAGGCCCAAGTAGATCACCAAGCACATTATTAGTCGCAGCCTTTACGGGTACAGTTAATAATGTAGCCAACAATAAAAAGAAAAAACGCATTAATTCAGTACCTCGTCCATCCAATTAAAATACGCCAAATTACCGGTTGAAACTTCTACAACCTGAATCTCCGGCACTTCGTAGCTATGTAGCTCTTTTATTGTTAAAAACACATCGTTCATTTTATCTGCTTTTGTTTTTATAAGTAGCTTGGCTTCAGTTGCTTCTGCTACTTCGCCCTCCCACATATAAATAGAGCCCATGTTAGGTAAAATATTTACACAAGCTGCTAGCTTTTTTTCTACCAACGCCCTTGCTAGGCTGCGTGCTTCTGCTTCATCTTTGCAGGTCGTAAAAATCATTTTAAAATGCGTAGTCATTATGAACCTATTCTTATTGGACAGTGTCTAGCTTCATAGTATCCGATAGCCGATACAATGTGTAGACGCTTAAATATCAGTAAAATGACTATACCTATGCCCTAACCTTGAAAAGAGACCTAGTCACCCTCATTTATATTTCATCAACTCTTTTGAGTGTCATTATTTAGAGAGCGCTATGTTTAGATTTTTATTTGTGTTGTTTATCATCATCCCTATTATCGAAATCGCCTTACTGATTCAAGTAAGCGATGTGATTGGCGGATTTGCAACAATTGCACTTGTTGTTATTACCGCGATTTTAGGTGCCAAAATGGTTAAAACACAAGGTATGGGTGCGCTGCAAAACGTACAAGCGCAAATGGCGCAAGGGCAAATGCCAGCCAAAGAATTATTTACCGGAATATGCGTTGTAATTGCGGGGGTATTATTACTTACCCCTGGCATTATGACCGACGTGTTTGGGTTACTATTATTAACGCCTGCAATTCGTAACAAGCTGGCCGCAGGCCTTGCTAGCCAAGCAACTGTTAGAATGAGCGCAGGTAGGCAACAAGGGCCATCGCCGTTTGCTGGGCAGCAACATGCTGAACGAGAGCAAGGGCAAATGGAACGACCAACGACTATTGATGGCGAATATGAGCGAAAAGATTAAAAATTTATCATTTTTTCTCTTGGAATTTTACACTCTACCCCCATTAATGAATGCAAATTAGAAAAGCTTTTTTCTGTACTGTTCAGAAACTGTTAGGAGAACTAAAAAACATGAACATTCGTCCTTTACAAGATCGCGTAATCGTTAAACGTCTAGAAGAAGAAACAAAATCTGCTGGCGGTATTGTATTAACTGGCTCTGCAGCTGAAAAATCAACTCGCGGAGAAGTTGTAGCCGTAGGTAATGGTCGCGTTTTAGATAACGGTGACGTGAGAGCGTTAGAAGTTAAAGCCGGTGACACTGTGTTATTTGGCTCATATGTTGAAAAAGTTGAAAAGATCGAAGGTCAAGAGTACCTGATCATGCGTGAAGATAATATTTTAGGCATTGTAGGCTAAACCTACTTTTCGTTTATAAACATTTAAGAATTTAGAGGAATTTAAAACATGGCAGCAAAAGAAGTACTTTTTGCAGGTGACGCACGCGCTAAAATGCTAACTGGCGTAAACATCCTGGCAAACGCAGTAAAAGTTACATTAGGTCCTAAAGGCCGTAACGTTGTGCTAGACAAATCATTTGGCTCTCCAGTTATCACTAAAGATGGTGTATCTGTAGCAAAAGAAATCGAACTTGAAGACAAGTTTGAGAACATGGGCGCACAAATGGTTAAAGAAGTTGCATCTAAAGCAAATGATGCAGCCGGCGATGGTACAACTACCGCTACAGTACTTGCACAGTCTATTGTTAATGAAGGCCTTAAAGCTGTTGCAGCAGGCATGAATCCAATGGATCTTAAGCGCGGCATCGACAAAGCAGTTATTGCTGCTGTTGCAGAGCTTAAAGCGTTATCTGTTCCTTGTTCTGATACTAAAGCAATTGCACAAGTAGGTACTATTTCAGCTAACTCTGATCAAGAGATTGGTAATATCATTGCTCAAGCAATGGAAAAAGTAGGCCGCAACAGTGGTGTTATTACTGTAGAAGAAGGTCAATCGCTTGAAAACGAACTAGATGTTGTTGAAGGCATGCAGTTTGACCGTGGTTACTTATCTCCTTACTTTATCAACAGCCCAGAAAAAGGCACTGTTGAGCTAGATAACCCATTTATTCTACTTGTAGATAAAAAAATATCTAACATCCGTGAATTATTACCAACATTAGAAGCGGTAGCTAAAGCAAGTAAACCACTACTAATCATTGCAGAAGACCTTGAAGGCGAAGCACTAGCTACATTAGTAGTTAATAACATGCGCGGTATTGTTAAAGTATCAGCTGTTAAAGCACCTGGCTTTGGCGATCGTCGTAAAGCAATGCTACAAGATATCGCTGTATTAACTGGCGGTACTGTTATTTCTGAAGAAATCGGCTTAGAGCTTGAAAAAGCAACAGTTGAAGACCTAGGTACAGCTAAACGCGTAATTATCACTAAAGATGATACAACTATCATTGATGGTGCTGGTGAAGAAGCTGGTATTACTGGTCGTGTTTCTCAAATTAAAGCACAAATTGAAGAAGCTACATCAGACTACGATAAAGAAAAACTTCAAGAGCGCATGGCTAAACTAGCTGGCGGTGTTGCAGTAATCAAAGTAGGTGCTGCTACTGAAATCGAAATGAAAGAGAAAAAAGACCGCGTTGAAGATGCATTAAATGCAACTCGTGCAGCGGTTGAAGAAGGCGTAGTACCTGGCGGCGGTGTTGCACTTGTACGTGCTGCTAGCAAGCTAGCTGATTTAGTTGGCGACAACGAAGATCAAAACCACGGTATTAAAGTTGCACTTCGTGCGATGGAAGCACCACTTCGTCAAATCGTAACAAACGCAGGCGACGAAGCATCAGTTGTAATTAACGCAGTTAAAGGCGGCGATGGTAACTACGGTTACAACGCAGCAACTGGCGAATACAACGACATGATTGAAATGGGTATCCTAGATCCAACTAAAGTAACACGCTCTGCGCTACAGTTTGCAGGGTCTATTGCGGGTCTAATGATCACTACTGAAGCAATGGTAGCTGAAATCCCTAAAGACGAATCTGCTGGTGCACCTGATATGGGCGGCATGGGCGGAATGGGTGGCATGGGCGGAATGATGTGATAAACATCACCGTTTAAGCACCTCGCTTATATAAAAAACCAGCTTCGGCTGGTTTTTTGCTTTTTAGTATAAAAACCATTGGTATTGTTTAATTTATACCCACATCTAAGTTACGTATAACTAAGATTTATATTAAATGGATTTATTAAGTAATAACGGAATATTCATCTTCTTTGTTTTTATTGCCCTTGTGACTGGGTTATTTTCATTCGTAGTTTGGGCTATGCTCAAAATGGTCACGTGGGGTAAAAGTATGTCTAAGGGGGCTTATTTATTTTTAGCATTCTTTCCGCTTATTTCACTGATGCCTATTCCGCCACCTACCTACGAAAATGTACAAAAAGCAAAACAAGAACAAAGAAAACGCAAAGAAGACTCAGGTGATCCACCCGATGATGAAGACGAACTCGCAAGTTAATTCACATTACATACTGCGGGCATATACGCTGCGAAGTCGCTAACTAATATAATAAAAAGTACATTTATTTAATAGTACGGAGTAAACCAAACATGGCTAACGTTCAACAGCATATAAGCAGCATTGCATTAGTTATTAAGGACTACGGCGATGCCATTGAGTTTTATACTCAAAAGCTCAACTTTGAGTTAGTAGAGGATACTAACTTAGGTGATGGTAAACGCTGGGTGTTAATTTCACCACCAAATTCAAACGGGGCTTGTTCAAACAGAGCCAATTCGAGCAGAACTAATCTACTGCTTGCTAAAGCCACAACGCCGGAACAAATGAGCGCTATTGGTAATCAAACGGGTGGTCGTGTGTTTTTATTTTTACATACCAATGACTTTTGGCGAGATTATAATTTAATGCTTGCTAAAGGCGTTACATTTAACGAAGAGCCTAGAGTAGAACCCTATGGCACCGTAGTGGTTTTTGAAGACCTACATGGTACAAAATGGGATTTATTACAGCTTAATAATTAATTATGTAGAGTGACGCTTAAACTCACGTCACTTTATTAACTAACTCTCTTACAATTGGGAATAGATCACTGGGTAGCATTCCCCTTTGCCCGTCTCGCTCACTTGCGATATCACCGGCTTTAGCGTGCAGTGTTACGCCATAGCGTGCTGCTTCATCAATAGTTAAACCTTGAGCAAGTAATGCCCCAATAATACCAGTGAGTACGTCGCCACTGCCGCCAACTGCCAGTGCTGGATTGCCATCTTCACATACCCACGTGTGCTGGGCATTAGCTATTAATGTTCCAGCACCTTTTAATACACAAGTCGCGTTATAGCGCTTGGCGCAAAGGCGAGCATAATTAAAGCGGTCTGATTCTATGTCGCTAGTACTAACACTTAGCAGTCGTGAAGCTTCGCCTGGGTGTGGCGTAAGTACGCATTGCTCTAACATATACGATGAAGCTTGCTTAGCGAGTAAATTAAGGGCGTCTGCATCTATAACCAATGGCATTTTATTGTTTTGGCAATATTGCATTACTTCATCGAATGTTTTTTGTGCCCACTCGTCTTGCCCAAGCCCTGGGCCAATAACAACGCAGCTTGCCCACTCTAGCGCTTGATGTAAGTTATTACTGCTTACCATAAGTTCTGGTCTGCCAATACTAATAGGTGTTATTGAGCTTTCGTGTATATACACCCTTACCATACCAGCACCCGTTCTAAGAGCTGCTTCACTACTTAACCTAATTGCACCTGCAGTACCTTGATTGCCACCAACACATAAAAGCTTGCCATGGCTGCCTTTGTGACTATTGATTGCCCGCGTGGCAATTCCTTTAAAGCTATTAATATTTATCAAGGTACCTGATGATTGAGCTATACAAGTAAACGCATCGCCAATTGCTAAATCATCAAAAACTAACTTACCGCTATGTTGTTTACCTGCCGTCGTTGTGAGCCCTTGCTTTATACCTACAAAAGTAACGGTTGAAGTAGCTTGTACTGCGCACCCTAAAGGCTGTCCTGTATTTGCTTCAATGCCTGATGGAATATCAATGCTTATTACGGGCTTACCACTGTTATTTACAGCGTTAATTATATTCGCAAAATTATCGCGCACGGCGCTATTAAGCCCAGTACCAAGGAGCGCATCAATAACGATATCGCACTCATTAAGAGCATCTTTTGTAAAATGAGAAACCACCCCACCCGCTTCTATCCATAGCTGCTGCGCTTTTGCAGCATCACCTTTTAATGTTTTTTCGGGTTCAGCAGCGCATACTGTTACCTTTTTACCTGATTGCATAATAAGCCTAGCTACAACGTAACCGTCTCCAGCATTGTTACCATGGCCAACAATGACTAATGTATGCTGCGCATCAAATAACTGCCATTGCTTATATACAGCCTCTCCTGCCCGCTGCATTAGGGTAAATAAATCGCAATGACTATTTTTAGCCGCTAAAGCTTCATTATCTCTTACTTGTTGTGCGGTAAATAAGGTTTTATTAAGCATAAAGGCTCCTTTAATAGGTGATAGTTCACCTTATCAAATACTTATATCTAGCGGCTAGTTCTGTTGGCAATTTTAAATTGCAATTTTATTTAAAGTCTAACACTGCCACTTCAATTTAAGCATGGCTCACTTGAGCACGTCTAACTTGAGCAAGGTGAGCTAATTAAAGTACAATGCAGTTAATTAAAGGCTTGGTTTACTTGTAATCCAAGCCTGTTTATTTTTAGGTAGAGAAAAGCATGGCACAAACTCGCGGTAACTTATTTATTTTATCAGCCCCTTCAGGTGCTGGTAAATCAAGCTTAATCAATGCGTTATTAAAAAAACACGCTGATATGAAAGTATCTGTATCACATACAACTCGCGCCCCTCGCCCAGGCGAAGAAAATGGTGTGCATTATCACTTTGCATCTACAGATGAGTTTAAAGCGCTTATTGCCAAAGATGACTTTTTTGAATGGGCCCAAGTGTTTGACAATTACTACGGCACATCAAAGCAGGCTATTGAGTCGCAACTTGATGCGGGTATTGATGTGTTTTTAGATATTGATTGGCAAGGCGCGCAACAAGTGCGCGAAATAATGCCAAGCGTGAAAACTATTTTTATACTACCTCCTTCAAAAGAAGAGTTAGAGCAACGCTTAAATAATCGTGGCCAAGATTCGGCTGAGGTTATTGCCTCTCGTATGGCAAAAGCACAATCTGAAACATCACATTATAACGAATACGACTATGTAATTGTTAATGATGACTTTGAGAGCGCGCTTGGCGACATAGAAATGATTGTAATGGCTCAGCGCTTAACCCTAAAAGCGCAAGAAGAACGCCATCAAGTTTTACTAAATAGCCTGCTTAAATAATTTAAGTCTATTTAAATCAGGCTTAGACAAGTAAAACTGATAAAAATTGAACACTGGCTATTGGCGAAAGTGGCTGCTTGCAGTAAACTACGTCTTTGATTTAAATTATTTTTGGAGTGCTGTGATGGCCCGCGTAACAGTTGAAGATGCAGTAGATGCAGTTGGTAATCGTTTTGACTTAATTTTAGTTGCGGCTCGTCGTGCCCGCCAAATTGCTGTTGGTGGTAAAACTCCACTAGTAGACCCTGAAAACGATAAGCCAACGGTAGTTGCTTTACGTGAAATTGAACTAGGTTTAGTTGATAGCTCTTCAATGGACTTAATTGACCGTGAAGAACAACAACACCAAGAAGCAGCTGAATTAGCTGCTGTTGCTGCTATTGTTGGTGGCAACCAATAATCGACCTCCCGGTCTGATTTAGCCAACGGCGCAGTATTTCTACTATAGCCGTTGGCAATCCTCTCTTTTCATCGTATATTCGTAACTTACCTAATTTGCTTCACTAGAACATTGGAGTGTGAATGTATCTTTTTGAAGGTCTTAAAAAGAAAATCTCAGAATACTTGCCCGCTGCTGATGTAGAGCTGGTTCAAAAATCTTACGTGGTAGCCCGAGAGGCCCATGAAGGACAAACTCGCTCGAGTGGCGAACCTTACATAACGCACCCAGTAGAAGTAACCCAAATTCTTGCAGGCATGCATCTTGACCATGAAACACTCATGGCCGCGCTAATGCATGATGTAATTGAAGATACTGATTTTAGTCAACAAGATTTAGCCGAGATATTTGGCGAAACTGTTGCAGAGCTAGTTGAAGGTGTGAGTAAGCTCGATAAGCTTAGCTTTAAAGATAAAAAAGAATTCCAAGCTGAAAACTACCGCAAAATGATTATGGCAATGACTCAGGATATTCGAGTCATTTTAATCAAGCTTGCTGATAGAACACACAATATGCGTACTTTAGGCGCATTGCGCCCAGATAAGCGCCGCAGAATAGCGCGTGAAACACTAGAAATTTACGCACCAATTGCAAACCGCTTAGGTATTCACGATATTAAAAATGAACTTGAAGACTTAGGTTTTCAAGCTTTATATCCTATGCGTCATCGCGCACTTAAATCGGAAGTTGCTAAAGCACGCGGTAATCGCAAAGAAGTTATTACTAATATCCAGCATGAAATAGAAGCACGTCTTGAAGAATCAGGCATTAAAGCAACTGTGTCTGGCCGTGAAAAACATTTATATAGTATTTATAAAAAAATGCTTAATAAAGAACTGCTATTTAACGAAGTTATGGATATTTACGCGTTTAGAATTGCAGTTGACTCTATGGATACGTGTTATCGTGTATTAGGTGTAGCTCATAGTCTTTATAAACCTATTGAAACACGCTTTAAAGATTATATTGCAGTACCAAAAACAAACGGTTACCAATCGCTTCATACTTCATTAGTTGGTCCACACGGTATACCTGTTGAAATTCAAATTCGTACTCACGATATGGATCATATGGCCGACAAAGGTGTAGCGGCGCATTGGATGTATAAAAAAGCAGGTGATGGTGCAGGTAATACTTCGCAGCAACGTGCTCGCCAGTGGATGCAGAGCTTATTAGAGCTTCAGCAAAGTGCGGGTTCATCATTTGAATTTATTGAAAATGTAAAAACTGAGCTATTCCCAGAAGAAATTTACGTATTTACACCAGATGGGCGTATTGTTGAGCTACCGATGGGTGCTACCGCAGTCGATTTTGCTTATGCCGTGCATACAGATGTAGGCAACACCTGCGTAGGCGCGCGCGTTAATCGCAAGCCGCACCCTTTAAGTAGGCCCTTAGATACAGGGCAAACTATAGAGATAATAACAAGCTCAGGTGCTCACCCTAATGCAACATGGCTAAACTTTATTGTTACTGGTAAAGCGCGTTTGGGCGTTCGTAATTACCTTAGAAGCCAGCATCATGAAGAAGCCATGCTTTTAGGGCGCCGCTTACTTGATTCAGCATTAGGTGAAAACAAACTAGATAGCATTGCTGATGAAAATATAGCGAGAGTACTTGAGGAGCACGAACTAACAACGCTTCTTGAATTACTTGTAGAAATTGGCTCTGGTAACCTAATGAGCATGTTAATTGCCAAACGTCTATTACAAAATGACAGTGACGACTTAACTGATATTACCAGCCAAGCCAAAGCGACCATTATTGGTACTGAGGGCATGCTAGTTAATTACTCTAAGTGTTGCCGACCTGTACCTGGCGATGCTATTACAGCTCATGTAAGCCAAGGTAAGGGCCTGACCGTTCACCGCCAAGAATGTAAAAACATCCGTGGCTGGGAAAATGAGCGCTCTAAATACTTAGTTGTAAAATGGGACGATAACCCTGAGAAAGAATATATTGCAGCTCTGAGAGTTGAAATTATTAATCATCAAGGGGCTCTGGCTAAATTAACCAATGTTGTTACTACAACCCAAGCCAATATTGTAGAAATTACCACCGATGAAAAAGAAAGTAATTTATACGTGATAGATTTAGGGGTTACCGTTAAAAACCGTATCCACGTTGCTAACATTATGCGCCGCATTCGCGTTATGCCTGATGTACAAAAAGTCTATCGTAAAAAGTAAAATAGGAAACACATGAATAAAGCATTTATCTCTACCGACAAAGCACCTGCTGCCATTGGCACTTACAGCCAAGCAGTTAAAGTAGGCACCGCTGTTTATTTATCTGGTCAAATTCCATTAGTGCCAGAAACGATGGAAATGATTTCAGAAGACTTTAGTGAGCAAACGCATCAGGTATTTAAAAATATCACTGCGGTATGTGAAGAAGCTGGCGGGCAAATTCAAGATTTAGTGAAAATAAATATTTATCTAACTGATTTATCTAACTTCGCCACTGTAAATGAAGTTATGAGCCAATACTTTAAGCAACCTTACCCAGCGAGAGCTGCATTAGGTGTTCGTGCACTTCCAAAAGGTGCACAAGTTGAAATAGACGGAATAATGGAATTACCTTCTACCAATTAAGTATTACAGGCTATAGAGCTTCTCTATAGCCTTTATTTTCTCGCTCCGCACTTCGTTTTCTCTGACTTCTTGACTCAAATGTAAATTTCTAGCAATCTGTAGTTGTGTTTTAAAAAACAAACTTAACTTAAGTAGTAAAAAAGGATTAACTCGTGTTTAAGCTTGCCAACAATGGAAATGTTTTACTTGATGTAAAAGAACATATTCCTCCCAGCGCTGCATTTATTTTAGAGGCTCTCGAAAAGTCAGCTTTTTGCGACTGCAAAATAGATCATGACGCTATTAATGATTTTTTTAAAAACGAAAACACACAACACACTCTGGTTGTAGCAACAAAACACAATGCCACTTTAAATGTAACAATTAGCGACGATAAAATGCTGGCCATTGGCGAGCTAACCCTTGCCCAAGGCGGAAAATTATTAAGTTTAGAAGATGCAAAAAAACAACTCGTTAAAGCAGGAATTGTGCGTGGCTATAAGCAAGCATTTTTAGAGTTGCTACTGCAAAAACAGTTTGATCATACACCGGGTTCTGTCGTTAAGGGAGTATTAGCTAAAGGCAGACTACCAAGTGATGGTTTAGCTACTAAACTAATAACAACCGTAGAGACTTTAAAAGACCGTTTAAAAACCCCCAAGCTCAAAGAAGATGGCAGCGTGGATATGCGCGATTTTGGCAAGCTTGCAAGTGTAGAACCAGGCTCTGTGCTTATTCGCCAACAACCAGCAACTCCTGGTAAAGAAGGCTTTACCGTAATAGGTGACATACTGCCCGCAAAACCCGGAGAAAATAAACAATTAGTGGCAGGCGAAGGCACCGAAATATCAAAGCTAAATCCGCTTGAACTAGTCTCTACTATTGCAGGTGTTCCGGTTGAAATTAATAATGGTATGCGTGTCGACGATATTTTTACCATTTCAGATGTAAACGTAAAAAGCGGCCACATTGACTTTCAAGGCAGTGTTATTGTTACCCGTAATATAGACCCTGGAATGAAAGTAACAGCCAAAGGCGATATTACTATATTTGGCACTGTTGAATCAGGAGAGCTTACCGCAGGCGGAAACATCACCGTTAAACAAGGCATTATTGGCCATCAAAAAGCCGACGAACAATCACTGTCTTGTAAGCTTATTGCACGAGGTGATATTCACGTATCCCATTCACAGTATTGCTACCTAGAAGCAAATAATATTTTTATTGATCGCCAAACAAGCCACTGTGTAATGAAAGCTAAACGCTTGCTGCAAGTTGGTCAATCCGACTTACCTAAGGGTAAAATATTTGGTGGCGAAATACTCGATGCAACGACCCTCATTGCTGGCGAAATAGGGAATGAATCAGGCGCTAAAATGATTATTAACCTAGCGGCTTCTGGCGCCGAAATAACCGCTGATACTGATAATTGCTTTAAAGACTTAGCTAAAACAGATGCACAGCTAGACACGTTGCAAGCAGCACTAGAAAAAACTGATTTAGTGAAAGATGCCGAAAAGAAAAAACTATTAATTACTAAAATTGGTGCTACTCAAAAGCATTATTGTGAGCAGGCAGAGCAATTAGAAAAACGTCTTTCAAACTTAGATCACGACTTACACGATTTACTTAACGACGCTAATTTAGCGGTAAATTCTGTTTTGCATTCAGGTGTAGAGATTCATATTTTTGATAAAGTACTTAAAACAATCCGCAATTACCCTCCGTGCAACGTTAAGCTTTTGAATAACAAAATTGAAATAGAGTTCAAAACAAGCTAATAACTGAGTGCTCTATTGAGCACTCAAATTTATTCACATTTAAAGTAAACCGCTTACCTCAGCATGTGTTTGCTGCGGCCATACACCCACTTGTACTTGACCTATATGCTGCTTTTGTAGCAAGAGCATAGCCAAGCGCGACTGCCCTATTCCACCGCCAATTGTTTGCGGAAATTTACTTTGTAGTAGCGCTTTATGCCAATCAAACTCTAAGCGTTCTTCATCTCCAGTAACCCTTAACTGCGCTTTTAAAACTTCAGGACTTACGCGTATACCCATTGATGAAATTTCAAAGGCGTCTTCAAGTACTGGGTTCCATACTAAAATATCACCATTTAAACCCATGTATTGCTCGCATGTCGGCGTAGACCAATCATCGTAATCTGGGGCTCTTACATCATGGATTTTGCCATCACCAAGCGCGCCACCAATACCAATTAAAAATACAGCACCATACTCTTGTGCAATGGCTTTTTCGCGTTGTTTAGCGCTAAAGTCAGGGTACATTTTACGTAGCTCTTCACTGTGCACAAACTTAATGTCGTCCGGTAAAAAAGGCGTCAAACCATAAGACTCACTTACAAAAGCTTCCGTCTCTTTTATCCCTTTATAAATAGATTGAACAGTTTGCTTTAGTGTTGCCAGCGAACGCTCTGTGGTTTCGTTAATTACTTTTTCCCAATCCCATTGATCAACATATACAGAATGAATAGGACTTAATGAATCTTCATCTGGGCGCAAAGCTTTCATTTGAGTGTAAATACCCTCACCAACACCAAAGCCATAAGTTGCGAGTGTTTTACGTTTCCACTTAGCCAGTGAATGCACCACTTCGTAGCGGCTATCTGTAATCGCTTTTACATTTACAGCAACTGCGTTTTCATGGCCGCTTAAGTTATCTTGCGTGCCGTCACCTACTTTAGCCAAAATAGGGGCTTGAACCTCAACCAGCCCAAGTTGGGTTTCTAGTTGCTGTGAAAAAAATTGTTTAACTTTACTTATTTGCTGCTGTTGCTGCACATAGTGTGAACTCATAATAATTGGCCTCATTCCCAGTTATTGTTACTTGCTTAATTGATAAAAAGCACCCTAATGAGCGCCTTTAATGAGGTTAATGTAACGATTTGATTAATTAATTCAATATCCCATAACAAAAATAGCTTTAACATATTAAAACCATCAATTAAGTGGTATAAAAATCATATATTCGATAATTTTATGAGAAAAATATAATGGAAAATTATTTAATCGATAATCTCGATAAACAGATACTTCATGCATTAA
The DNA here is from genome assembly GCF_014164245.1 of Pseudoalteromonas sp. SG43-8. NCBI lineage: Bacteria > Pseudomonadati > Pseudomonadota > Gammaproteobacteria > Alteromonadales > Pseudoalteromonadaceae > Pseudoalteromonas > Pseudoalteromonas sp. SG43-8. The sequence continues at coordinate 66,237 of NZ_JACJEX010000008.1, forward strand.
TGGAAAATGCCCGTACTGCGTACGCCGAATTAGCAAAAAGATTTAATGTAAGCGCAGGGACAATTCACGTAAGAATTGAAAAAATGAAGCAAGCAGGGATCATTACAGGCACCCAATTAACGATTAATACTAAACAGTTAGGCTACGATGTGTGTTGCTTTATAGGTATTAATTTAAATAACGCACGTGATTACCCACAAACACTTATAAAGCTAGAAGCATTGGAGGAAGTGGTAGAGGCTTATTACACAACAGGTAACTACAGTATATTTATAAAGGTAATGACAAAGTCCATTGATCACTTACAAGATGTGCTGATTAATAAGATACAAGCAATAGAAGCCATTCAATCAACAGAAACACTGATTTCTCTACAAAATCCAATTAGCCGTACGGTAATGCCTTAACTGTAAAAATCTCGTATAATTGCCGAAAAAAGAGGATAACCATGCAGCAAACTCGCTATCAAAGAATCGAAGACGTACTTTCGCGCCGTCAAACAGACTTAACCGTGTGCTTAGAAGACGTGCACAAACACCATAACTTATCTGCAATAGTACGAAGTGCTGATGCGGTTGGTTGTCATCACGTACATGCTGTATGGCCTGAAAAGCAAAAATGGCTAACAAACAATACCTCAGGCGGCAGTAAAAACTGGCTAGAGACGCACTTACATAGAAATATTGATGATGCCGTTACTGCAATGCGTGAACGCAATCCAGAAATACAAATACTCGCGACTCACTTATCAGAAGATGCCGTTGATTTTAGAGAAGTAGATTACACCAAGCCAACGGCTATTATTGTTGGACAAGAAAAAACAGGGATATCAGAAAAAGCTCTAGAATATGCCGATCAAAATATTATTATTCCAATGCAAGGCATGGTGCAATCGCTAAATGTTTCAGTTGCTGCTGCGCTAATATTGTTTGAAGCACAGCGCCAACGTGAGCTGGCTGGTTTATATAATAGAGATATGTTGAGCGCCGAAGTTAAACATCCACTCTACTTTGAAGGCTGCCACCCTATTATCGCAAGGCAGTGTAAACAAAAAAAATTACCTTATCCTGCACTTGATGAAAACGGCGAAATAGTCGCTGACGAGCAATTTTGGCAAGCTTTAAAACATACTTGATGGACTAAAGCTCTGTAAGTACACTTAACTTATTCACAAATAATAAGATTGATATAATTTGTCTAAACCTAGCTTAAATCAATACCCAATTACAGAGCTCAAAGGGGTCGGCCCAAAAATGGCTGAGCGTTTGTTAAAGCTAGGTATTTTAACTGTGCAAGATATGCTTTTTCATTTGCCACTTCGCTACGAAGATCGCACTCGCTTATACGCGATTAATGAGTTGTCACTACATAGCCACGTGAGTGTTGAAGCAACAATTGAAACAAGCCAAATCACGTTTGGAAAAAGGCGCATGCTTGTTTGCCAAATCAATGATGGTACTGGCAGGCTAACACTACGATTTTTTAATTTTACCGCCGCACAAAAAAACGCATTTAGCGCTGGTAAAATAATACGTTGTTTTGGTGAAGTGCGCCGTGGCCGTGTTGGCTTTGAAATGAGTCATCCTGAATACAGCATCAGCGATACCTCTAACGAGCAGCCGGTAGCGACAACATTAACGCCCGTTTATTCAACAACCGAAGGCTTAAAGCAACTATCGATTAGAGCTTTAAGCGAACAGGCTATTGATTTACTAAATAAATACTCAGTAGAAGAACTACTGCCTTCACAGTGGCAGCCATCAAATATGCCGCTAAGTGACGCACTATTATTACTGCACCGCCCACCAAATGATGTTGATGTAACTGCATTAGAGCAAGGTACTCACCCTGCTCAACAGCGCCTTGTATTTGAGGAGTTACTTGCTCAAAACCTCAGCTTATTAAAAGTACGAGAGCAAGGGCAACAAGTTAAAGCCGTGGCATTAAATCCGGTAAACACATTAGAAAGCCAATTTTTAGAGCAACTTCCTTTTGCACCCACAAATGCGCAAAGCCGCGTAGTTGCTGAAATTAAAGGTGACATGCAACACGCGTATCCCATGATGCGTTTAGTACAAGGCGATGTAGGCTCAGGTAAAACCCTAGTAGCAGCACTTAGTGCACTAACAGCCATTGCGCAGGGCTTTCAAGTCGCTTTAATGGCTCCTACTGAAATTTTATCAGAGCAACATGGTGTTAATTTTACAACGTGGTTTAATCAACTAGGTATAACAGTTGCTTGGCTTGGCGGTAAAACAAAAGGCAAAGAGCGCGTAGCAACACTTGAAAAAATAGCCTCTGGTGAAGCGCAAATGATTGTAGGTACTCACGCTTTATTTCAAGATGAAGTTAAGTTTAATAACTTAGTGCTTATAGTTATTGATGAACAACACCGCTTTGGTGTCCACCAGCGTTTATCACTGCGTGAAAAAGGTAAGTTTGGTGATTGTTACCCTCATCAACTAGTCATGACCGCAACACCCATTCCACGTACACTCGCTATGACCGCCTATGCCGACTTAGAAACCTCTGTGATTGATGAGCTGCCACCTGGGCGTACGCCAATCACAACAGTGGCACTTCCTGATACTCGCAGAGACGATATTATTGCCCGCGTTAAATTAGCGTGTAACGAGCAAGGCCGCCAAGTTTATTGGGTGTGTACACTTATTGATGAATCTGAAGTACTGCAATGCCAAGCCGCCGAAGACAGCGCACTGCAGTTAAAAGAAGCGCTACCAGAGCTAAACGTAGGCTTAGTACATGGGCGAATGAAATCAGCTGAAAAACAAGCCATTATGAGCGAGTTTAAGGCAGGAAACATACACGTATTAGTAGCCACTACGGTTATTGAAGTTGGTGTAGACGTCCCTAGTGCGAGCTTAATCATTATAGAAAACCCTGAGCGCTTAGGCTTAGCACAGCTGCATCAGTTACGTGGGCGAGTTGGCCGTGGCGCTACGGCATCGCATTGCGTGCTTTTATACCACGCACCACTGTCTCATACCGCTCAAAAGCGATTAGGTGTACTACGCGATAGTAACGATGGTTTTGTGATAGCAGAGCGCGATTTAGAAATTCGTGGCCCTGGTGAAGTACTCGGTACAAAACAAACAGGGTTAGCCGAGTTTAAAATTGCCGATCTTACCCGCGATAAGCACATACTTAATCAAGTAAGACCGATTGCACAGCAAATGCTTAAGCAACACCCAGAGGTTGTTGACCCACTAATTCAACGTTGGTTGGGTAACAAGCAAAATTACGCGCAAGCGTAACCACTCTATTTTCGATACTTTTGAGTTTACTAAGTTAATTTACTAAATTAGCTTACTAAGGATATAAAAAAGTCAGCTCTAAACAATATAGAGCTGACTGCTGATATCTAAATAGAGCAGCATAAAAGCGATTAGCGCCTTTTACTGCTCTTAGTTAAATTTAAGCTTTGTTAAGCTCAAATATAAGCGATGTTTGCGGGAATGATATTGGCATTTGTAAACCAAACTGCATTAGCGCTTCACCTGTAAATGTTTGACCATTTACCGCAGCAATTGAAGATGGACGATACTCTTCAAAATTTACCGGCCACACTAAATTAAGTGTGTACTGCGCATCGGCATCTAAACCAACAAAACGAAGCTTATTAGGCGCTGTACGCGGTGTTTCGCGAACGCTGTTATAAGCAAATAACGCTTTTGTTTTTTGCTCATCGATTAAACCAAAGTTAATTGATAAATCGTCGCTATCTAGGCGGTATAAATCGGCAGCATGAATAAATTCACGATGCTCTTTGTGAAGTGCTATTGCCGCTTTAAGTGCATTGTATTCGTGATCGGTCAGCTCTCGTGGGTCCATTTCGATACCCATGTGGCCAAACATTGATACCGCAGCACGCATTTCAATACTTACATTACGCCCTGTGATATGACAATCGCGTGGGCCTACGTGTGCACCCATAACCGACGATGGGAAAAAGAACGAACATCCACGCTGTATTTCAAGGCGATCAAGCGCATCGTTTGAATCTGACGTCCATACACGGTCTGTGTGTGCAAGTACGCCGTAATCTACACGTGCACCACCTGACGAACAGCTTTCTATTTCAAGCCCTGGGTGCGCCGCTTTAATACGGTCAATTAAACGATAAAGTGCTAATGTTTGCTGGTGCACTGCTGGCTTACCATCAAAATTACCCGCATGGTTAATATCGCGGTTCATATCCCATTTAATGTACTTAATAGTTGGGTATTCAACTAAAATATCGTCAATCGCTTTGTATAGGTACTCAACAACCTCAGAGCGCGTTAAATCAAGTACGAGCTGATTTCTAAAGCTTAACTGTTCGTTGTTTTGGGAGCCTAAAACCCAATCAGGATGCGCGCGGTATAAATCACTATCTGGGTTTACCATTTCTGGTTCAAACCAAATACCAAACTCCATGCCTAAGCTGTTTACATGATCAATGACTGGCGATAAGCCATCTGGGTAAATTTTGTAATCTACAGTCCAATCACCTAAGCCTGCATTGTCACCACGGCGGCCTTTAAACCAGCCATCATCAAGTACAAAACGCTCAATACCTAACGGCGCTACTTTGTCGGCTAACTGCTTAAGCGTGTCTACGTCGTGATCAAAGTAAATACCTTCCCACGTGTTGTAATGCACAGGGCGCGCTTTTTCACGTTGAGCTTGGCTAAGTAAATTAGCTTTAACAAAACGATGGAAATTACGAGAAAGCGCGCTAAAACCTTCACTTGAAAACGAGCCATAAATGCTCGGGCTTTGATACGTTTGACCTTTAGCAAGCGTAAGCTCACCAGGAAGTAATAGCTCACCCATTTGTACATAACGACGACCTTCAGCTAGAAGCTCTGCGCGTAGTTTATTGTTGCCGCTCCAACCTAAATGAAAGCCGTAACATTCGCCGTGTTGCTCGCCAGCATTTTCGTTATGCACTAATAAACCAGGAAACACATCGTGTGATGTTTTGCCTTTACGGTTTTCACGTACAAAGCTGCCAAGCACTAAATCAACAGATTGACGCTGGAATTCGTTTGACCAACGACCTTCAAAGCTCACTATTTTGCTTACGCTATCTGGCAATTGAAATGTTGGCGCGGCGCAGAAATTAACGCTCAGTGGTGAGTCACCTAAATTAGTTAATACAGTATGTGCACTTAGTACGTCACTGTTGTTGTCAAGCGTAATGCTGTGCACGACTTCAATACCACGAAGCTTATCTACACTTACAAACTCAACAGTCGCACTTGAAGGCTGACGCACTTCTTGAAGCTCTGGCCCAACTGACCATGCGATTGAATCATTTACTAGCTCAAGCCCTGGCGCGCCAGTAAAGCCTTCGCCTAATAAAGGAGATAGAGAAATAGGCGCTTCTTCAACCACGGCACATTTTACTTCTTGACGGGTAGCAAGCTGAGTAAGCATTGTTTCTGTTGTTTGCTCAGATAGGCGTTTACCAAAGTACAGTAACGCTGGTGTTTTGCTCTGGCAATCGAAAATAACGGTGCTGTTTACACTGTCTAATCGATAAAATGATTTAGTGTCGGCCATGATTTTCCTATCCTCTTGTTTATTGTGTGAGTTATAAATATAACGAAAATTAGTAAGCTACACTATTTACTAAATGTATCTCTTTGCTTGAGCCACAATCTATCAGATGGTGACACCCAATAATAATAGTATATATCATACAAATTAGATTTTGATAGTCTTTACATCGCAAATAGTCAGATAAACTCACTGAAAGTACCACTGTAATAAAAGGTATTAAACTAACCTTTACTTTAAAGCTCTGTTATTGCTTTTAATATATATAAAAAATCGGCCAGAGTTGCCCCATGACCGATTTTGTCAGCTTAAACTATTTACAATCTATTTTTGTACTTGTACTTGTCCTGCGTCATCAAGTGCCGGTGTTTTACCTGCCCACTGCGCATTCAAACCAAATACCACTTTATTTACTATCAATGCAAAAGCTACACATACAATCAGTGTAATTGGCATTAAGTGTATGTAATGAATGTCAGTATGTAGTGGTGAGTTTGCAAACGTAAGCATGCCGTACATTACAACACCTAAAATTACTGCTGCAATACCTGCACGTGCATCAACATTTTTAAATAATAAGCCCACTACAAAAATTGAGAATATAGGCATACTTAATAAGCCATTTAATTGCTGTAGTAAGTTAATAATACTGTCTGCTTGCTGGTAAATTGGTACAAGTACCAGTGTTAAGCTTGTTAGTAGCAATGTTACGTAACCACTTAGCTTTACAACACTTGGCTCTTTATTAAAGTAAGCTTCGTGAATGTCACATACATATAGTGCTGTAGCTGAATTTAATAAGCTGTTGTAAGTAGAGAGTACAGCGGCTGCCATTGCCGCTGCAAACACACCGGTTAACCATGCTGGCATTACATCACCTACAATTCGACCATAAGCAGCGTCGCCAATATCGCCGTAAAGTTTAAACGAAATAATACCCGGTAATACCACAATGGCAGGGACGATTAAAAAACGAATTCCCGCTGCGGCAAATATACCTTTTTGCGCTTCTTTAACATTAGGAGCAGCCATGGCTCGTTGCGTAATTGTTTGGTTAGTACCCCAGTAATACATTTGAATAAAGATCATACCGGTTAAAAGTGTTGGCCACGGAATAGGTGAGTCAGCATCGCCTATGAGTGTTAAGCGCTCCTCAGGAATACCCGTAAAGTCATAATTAATCGCATTAAGTGCTAAAAATACCACTAAAACAGCCATACCCAGTACCAGTAAACCGTTGTAAGTATCAGACACTGCAACTGCACGTAGGCCACCAAAAAACGCATAAATAGCACCTACAATGGCAAATGCGGTGGCAATATACATTAGCGGAATATCAACCTTAAACATGGTTTGCATAAACAGCGCACCTGAGTAAATTACCGCTGGCATGTAAATAAGTGCATTACCTAAAAAGAATAATCCCCCAATAACAGCGCGAATATGTTTGTTGTTATAGCGCTTTTCTAAAAGCTCTGTGGTGGTAGTACAATTGTATTTGTAATAAACAGGAATGAAGACTTTAGCTAAAATAATTAAGCCAATAATCGCCGCAAGCTCCCACCAAACAAGCAAAGCCATTTGGTTACCATTCATACCTACTAGTTGGTCGGTGCTTAAGTTAGTAAGTGTTATTGAACCTGCAACAAACATCCAAGTAAGGCCACCTCCCGCTAAAAAATACTCTTTGGTTTGGCTTTGTCCGTTATTACGATTTTGGCCTCGGCATTTCCAATAAGTAAGGCCACCAATTAAAGCGGTGACAAAAACAAAAACCACCAGCTGTAAAATGTTATCTGACATGTGTGTGTCTCCTACGCGTTACGCGCAATGTCTGTGTAATAAAAAAGTGCACGCTACAGCGCGTGCGCATCTCGACTTAGTTCTAACTTAATTTGCTTTAAAGGCATAAGTTCGGGACGTTGGTTGTGCAGCTTTACCAATGCATTTAACTGAAACAGTGAAATAAGCATACTGTTAAGCACACTTAGGTAACCTTGCTTGTGTAAGTTTGCAACGGTATCGCTATCTAAAGTTTGCAGTTTGTCTTCATCAACTGTGCTCAAACCTTGAATAGTTTGGGTTTCGCCTTGTTCAAACTGCAATATAATATCTATGTTTTTAATAAGCCCTAAGCGCGCTACTTCTTGGGTAAATTGATACGTTTGATAATCATTTTTTAAATCGCTCTCAAGTAGCTTTTGCTGTGAATTTAAAAATAAGCTTGGGTTACCTTTAGCATCAAATAGTGCCTCGCCTTGCTGCGTATTTACGGCTGAGCTTTGATCATCAATCGCAATAAAGTAGTCGCTGCTATTTGCTTCACGGGTCATTAAATAAAGAGGGTGAGTTTGTATACATACCGGTGTGTAAAGCGCCTGCCACTGGTTGTTATTAACCAATAAACTTTGCCCAGCACTAAAGCTTGTTAAACCCGATACGGTATAACTGCCGTTTTGCGCATTTCGCGCTAAAAATATAGGTAAGTCGCATGCAGCTTTTGCTACTTCGTTAGCTCTTAAATTAACTAAATGCTGCGTTTTTGCATATTCAATACCTGCATTAGGGTTAATTTTTAATGTTTGGTGTTTGGTGTTTACTAGTTCACTAATAGCCATAGTTACACATCCTTAAACTGGGTTAGCCGCTAACCACTGCTCAATATAAGCGCGGTGTGGCGGCAAAGTTTGCAACATCTGCTGTGTAAGCTGGCTGTTACGTTCAATTATTTGTTTGGCTTGAGCGTCTTGTGAATACAAATAAGCCTGTTTAGTAAAGTCTGGTTTGAAGCCCATACCATATAAAACGTACTGGTAGCTGGCGGCTGGGAATAACTCTAATGCGCCATGAAAATCTTGAATAAGCGGGCCACGGCTTCCCCAAAGAAGTAAATCTTCTTGCAGGGTTTGTGGAATAGTGTCCGGATGCACATGTGCTTGCCAGTAAGGTTCTGGGCGCTTGGTTAACATGTAATGCAGCTTTAAAAAGTCGATAATGCGCTGCCAGCGGTAGTCCATTTGCTCGTTAAAGCGTTTAGCTACAATAGGCATTACTTGTGTATCTGCTGGAATATGCTCTGCTACAAAGCGTGCTGAAATTTCAACAAGCATAATAGCGGTTGCTTCAAGCGGCTCTACAAACCCTGCTGACATACCCACTGCAACACAGTTTTTATGCCAAAACTTCTCACGGTAGCCCGACTCAAAGCTAATTTTACGGGCAGTTAAACCGTTTGCTGCATCGCCTAAATAGTTTCGTAAGTTTTGCTCTGCTTCATCGTCTGATAAAAATTTGCTTGAATAAACATGCCCTACACCACGGCGATGCGTTAAACCTATATCCCAAATCCATCCAGCGTTTTGAGCTGTTGCTATGGTATGGCTGGCTAAGGAGTCATCGTTTTCATCGTAAGGAACTTGCATCGCCAGTGCGCTGTCGTTAAATAGCACGTGGTCCATTTTTTTAAACGGTACGTTGAGCGCTTGGCCTAATAACAATGATGAAAAACCAGTACAGTCTATAAATAAATCGGCGCTTATAATGCGGGTTTGATCTTTTAGAGTAAGCTCATTTATTGCACCATCGTCATCAAGTTTTACCTGATCAACAGTACCAATAATATGCTCTACGCCAAGCTTACTTTTACAATGCTGTTTAAGCATTTCTGCAAAAGCGCCGGCATCTAAGTGATAAGCGTAATTACAGTTACCTTGATATTCACCTTGCGCTATACCTCTTGGGGCTAAGCTTGCTTCGCAAATATCATGTTGAAAATTAGTTTGCTGTGCAAAGTCTTCAACATTATCTAAATAAGGGGCTAAATCTATGCGGCCGTAGCCTAGCGGTACAGTAAATGGATGGTAGTAAAAGTCGTTGTTGCCGTGCGTCCAATTTACAAATTTACCACCTTGCTTAAAGGTAGCGTTACAGGCTTTAAATACATCAACTTCACGCAAACCTATTTGCTGAAGTGTGTTTTTCATCGTGGGCCAGGTACCTTCACCTACACCAATTGTTGGAATATCTGACGATTCAACCAACATCACTTTTAAGCCATCACCATTTTTACCTTGGTGATACGAAGCTATAATTGCAGCGCTCAACCATCCTGCTGTGCCGCCACCAATTACTGCGATTGTTTTTATTGTTTTATTCATAATGGACTACTCTTTGAGTATCTTTGATAACGTTTTATACAACAAATGCCCGGTAGGGCATTTGGATTTAATGTGGTTTCATTTTAGCCAATTAGGTTAACTAATATACACTACTGTTAAATTAACCTAATTGGTATTAGCACTAATGTGCTGCAATGAAACAAGAGGCGAGAAATTCGCCTCAAACATTAATTAAAACGATCCGCGAATACCAAACGCGTAACGTGAGCCATTATCTTCCACTGAATAAATTTGGTTAGCAAAACGACCTGTTTGTACTAACTCTTCCTCAGTGATATTGATGCCTTCTGCAAAAATAGTGAAGTTTTCGTTAATATCGTAGCTTGCACTAATATCCCACTGGCCGTACGTTTCTACGTTCACTGGTTCACCATTGAAGCCGTTATCAACTAAGCGTAAAAAGCCTTCACGGTTGTTAAATGCAACACGTGCTTGCCAGTTGTCTTGCTCATAAAACAATACTAAGTTTTGTGAATCGCCCAAACCTTCAAGTGCAAATGTTTGAGTTGTATCATCACCTACATTAATGTCGCTATTCACAACAGTCGCATTAGCGATAAAACCAAAGCCATTTTCAAACATGTGAGTAACACCCACTTCGAAGCCGGTTACAGTTGCAGACTCACCATTTTGAGGACGGCTTACAGTGTAAACTTCTGAGCTACCAATAAGTTCGTCATCTGTTTGGTCTGTACATGTAGTACACGCAAAATCAGGACCTGAACGGTCTGTCATATCGTATGTTTCAGCACCTGTTAACGTAACAATAAAGTCGTCAACTTCTTTACTAAATACAGCAAAGCTAAATAAGTTAGCATCGTTGTAGTACCACTCGTAAGAGATATCCCAGTTTTCTGATTGGAATGGTTTTAGCGCTGGGTTACCACCACTTGCTGTTAAGTTTTGACGACGTGGCTCGTTAAAGTTTGTTGCTGGAGATAACTGAGACATCGTTGGACGAGTAATACTATCGTACGCGGCAAAACGTAAAATCATATTATCTTGTAGCTCAAGCTTAACGTTGAAAGACGGTAGTAAGTTTGAGTAGCTAGTACCTTGTTCAATATTAGTCGCAGGGCCAAATACATTAGCAAACAATGTCGCATCTGACGTTGGAACTACATCGCTAATAAAGCTTTGTATTGCAGCAACTTCAATATCAGTTTCAGAATAACGAGCACCCATATTAACGGTTACTGGCATATCTGCTAGGTCAAAACCAAGCGTAAAGTCCATGTATAAGCTAGTGATGTCTTCGTTAATTGTGTAACGGTTATTTTGTAGTGTTGGCTCTACTGGGAAACCTTGATCCGCTAAGTAATCAAGCATTTTATCGCCATCGTAGCTATAAAATGTATCGATTAAACCAGGGAAGTAGTTACTCGCTGTGTACGCTTCAAAATCAATTTCATCAAGCGGTGCTTGTGTACCGTAACCACAAAATTGACATTGGCTACCAAAAATTTGGAAGCTAGATTTTTCACGCTCTTGGCGATAAGCACCAAAGTTAATACGCTCTAATGGACCTTTATCTGGTACGTATTCAAAGTCGGCTTTTACTTCAGTGATTTCATCTTCATCTGTAAATTGGTTACCAATTTCATTGTAGTGAAGACGCGCTAGGCTTGGATCTGGCAATGACCCATTTTCAAAGCCATCATGCTGTACGGTAGGAATACTGCCAGTACCGTCAAAGCTGTAGCTGTTAATCATACCTACAACGTTAAAGCGATCATTACCTGCACGGTCGTTTTCAGCTGTTGAGCGAGATACATCAAATTTTGCTTTTAATGACTCGTTTACTTGCCAATCAACATTGATACCAAATGCTTTGTTAGTTACATCACGTGAGTTACGTGTATGCGATACAAAGTCACTTGCAGGGTCGCCACTTGGTGCGCCTAGGCCTACATCTTGAGAGAAAGTTAAAAGCGTACCTGTTTCAGCATCAATTGTTGCACTGCCTACACGGTCTGGTTCAAACCATGATGCTAAATCACGCACTGACGAATCAACTTCAAATTTTGAAATCATTCCATCAACAGTAATTGTAACATCGTCAGATGGTGCATATTGAAGCACTAAACTTGCGTTTGTACGTTCACGATCTTGCTCATCAACGACTTGATCCCAGTTACGTGGAATGTATGCATTTTCAAACAGTACACCATCAGTAGGGTTAGAGATTGTTTGGCCACCGCGCCAACCTGCCGTTAAAATTTGGTTATTTTGAAGCTTACGTTGCTGATTAGTGATGGCAAAAAGCACACCTAGCTTGTCATCGTTAAACGTATTACTTACTAAAAATGATGCTGATGGAGATACTTCTTCAGATAAGCTTTCGTACATGCCTTTAACAGAGCCTAAAACATGTAAACCGCCAAAGTCAAAAGGACGTGCTGTAGTTACGTTAACCGTACCACCAATGCCGCCTTCTTGAAGCGTTGCTGTATTACTTTTATAAATATCAGCACCGGTGATTTGATCTGCCGCTAATACATCAAAATTAAATTCACGACCTGCACTGTCTGTCGCAATTTGACGACCATTAACAAGTACAGTATTAAATTGTGGACCAAAACCACGAATAGTTACCGCTTGGCCTTCACCACCACTACGGTCAATTGCTACACCTGTAATACGTTGCAGAGACTCTGCTACGTTTAAATCTGGAAATTTACCAAGATCTTCTGCTTTAATCCCGTCTGTAACAACATTAGATGCTTTTTTATCTAACATTGATGAACGTAAGCTGCTGCGGATACCCGTTACTGCGATAACTTCAACATCTTCATTTACTACTGTAGGCGTATTGCCTTCAGCGCCTTGAGCTGCAACGCTTCCGCTTGCCAATATACCAGTGATAGCAATACTGAGCGCGGTTTTCTTGTTGAACGATAACTTATTGTTAATTATCATTTTTTAAAAACTCCTGATTGTGTGTAGTCGTTGTGTCGTTGTGGTAGTGCGTATAGTTTCAAATACTATTTATATTATAAATACTTTAAACCGGCAAAAAGTGCAACCTTTTCCTTAATTATGGAAAGCATTTAATTACCGTATATTTTCTTTTGATTTTCTTTTAATTAACATTAAAGAACTGTATTCACTCAGAAAAAGCGTAAATAATAACCTGTTCGTATTTCTCTGCTGGCAATAAATTAGCCTTTGGAAAATTTTCACGATTTGGCGCATCTGGCCAATTTTGCGCTTCAAAACACAAAGCTTGCCGTGCTTTAAAAGGCGAACCAACAAAGTTTGCGGTATAAAGCTGCATGCCTGGCTGCGTACTTTTAAGGGTTAAACTAACGTTCGTGTGTGGCGAAGTTAATGTAGCCATCGTCTTTAAACTGCTGTCATCATTAAAAATATAGCAGTGATCAAAGCCATTTCCAGCTTCTAGCTGAGGATGAACAGCACTTAAGGCCTCACCAACTTGAGCTGGCTTAGTAAAGTCAAAGCAGGTACCGCAAACTAAAGCGGCTTCATTAAGTGGAATACTAGTTGTATCAATAGGAAGGTAACGTTCGGTATTAATTTGAACAAGATGCTCATTAATTGATTCACTGCCATCAAGATTAAAGTAGCAATGGTTGGTAAAGTTAACGAGCGTTTCTTTATTGGTTAGCGCTTTAAAGTGCAGAGTAAGCTCGCCGTTTTTAGCGCTAATAGTTTGCCAAACCTGCAACTCACCGGGGAAACCTTGTTCTCCGTCGGGCGAGCAATAATAAAGCTCAACTTCACTTTCAGTTTGTTTAGTTACTTGCCAAAGTACTTTATTAAAACCTTTAACACCGCCATGTAGGCTATTAGGACCGTTATTTGCCTCTAGTTGATACTGCGTACCAGATAAGCTAAAACGCCCCTTTGCAATACGATTAGCGTATCGACCTACTGTAGCGCCTAAGTAAAATGGGTTTTCAAGATAGTATTGAGGATCATCGACGCTAAGCGTCATTTCTTGTTTTTTAAATTTAATGCTTTTTATTATTGCGCCAAACGGCAAAATTTCAGCTGCTAAATTCTCACCATCACTGAGCTGAATAACTTGTAAAAGCTGGTTACTGGCAATAGATGTCACACGCATACTCCAATCAAATTACCGAATTAACATTTCCTGTTATAACGGCGCAACAATATATAATATAAATAGTATATAATTGGAGCCTGCAACTCAATCTAAATACGTTAAAATTTCTCGACAAAAATTTATAGCTGCCATTATTTATTTACACTAATCCAGCTCAGCATGAGCTTATATAAAATATAAGCTTTGTAAGGTTAACTGTCTTGGTAAATATGCTCGTTAAGCGCTGCTTTTTCGTCAATGCTAAGCGCTTGCTTTGATTTAGCAATAAAATCGTACCTCACCATCACAGCTTTGCCTATTGCGCAGCATTTATCGTGTTGCCATGCTTCTTGCCTAAGTGTAAAAGAGCTGGTTCCTATATGCTCTACAGAGGTTTTTACTGTCACTTCGTGGCCATAAAATAATTCGCCCACAAACGACACTTCAACTTTGGCGATAATCAATTTCCAATCATGTGGATTTAAGTCCGGTGTAAAAAACTTAAAAATAGGTCCACGCGCGACTTCAAACCATACAGGGAGTACGGTATTGTTAATGTGTCCGAGTGCATCTGTTTCGCTAAAGCGCGGCATCACTTTTTCAATAAACATAAAAATCCAATAATAATTATATAAAGGTAAACCATGACGGACTTTATACGCGTTATTGATAACGCATTAAGCGATGAGTTTTGCGATGAATTTATTTCCACATTCGCGCAAAGCCCGCATGTAAGACAAGGGGTAACATCGGGCGGTGTCGACTTAAAGAAAAAAGACAGCCACGACCTACACTTAAATAATCACCCCGAATATGCACAACAATTAAAACATATACAACAAACGACTGCACAGCATGTTTTTAAGTATGTTGAAGAGCATATTTTTATGATGATTGGGGCATTTGGCTTAAAGGTTTATCATCCAAAAACAGGTGATGTAGTCGATTTAACCCAAGAGAATTTTGAAGAAGTGGGTAAACCGCAGTTACCCGTTTTAGTTCAGCAAATTTTTAGACTCGGTAACATTCAAGCGCAAAAATACGAAGTAAACAAAGGTGGCTACCCTTACTGGCACAGTGAAGTTTATCCGCAGCTACAGCACAATGAAGCTTTGCATCGCGTGTTGTTATTTATGTTTTACTTAAACGATGTAGAAGAAGGTGGTGAAACAGAGTTTTACTATCAAAATCGTAAAATCGCACCTAAAAAAGGCACTATGGTAATAGCCCCAGGCTACTTTACACATACTCACAGAGGTAATAAGCCAGTATCAAACGATAAGTATATTTTAACGTCGTGGGTGCTGTTTAATCGTGCAGAACAAATATATGGTGCGCCAAAGAGTTAGCGCACCAAAACGATATGATTAACCTAGCAGTTCATCAAATAAATTAAACAACTGATCTAGCTCTTCAATGGTGTTGTAGTGCATACAACCAATGCGCACTACGCCGCCTTTATCAAGCACATCTAATTGCTTGCACAACCCTTGCGCGTAAAAATTACCATCCCACACGCAAATATGCTGCTTACCTAGAAATTCTGAAACGGCGCGTGGCTCAAGCCCTTCAAAAATTAAAGCAAAAGTAGGTGTACGCTCATTAAGGCGATCAAAATCATCAATACCAAATAACTTAATACGTGGATAATTAACTAAGCGCGTTAAAAAGTGTTCGCTAAGCGCCATTTCGTGCTGCTTAGTTTTAGCAAAAGCAACGCTTAACTTTTCGCGGCGTGAATGGCTATCGTCAAGTTCGCTAATCGCCGCAATGTAATCAACAGCTGCGATAAAACCAGCCATTGCTTCAAAGCTTTGCGTGCCGGTTTCCCAGCGACCTGGTGCTACGTCTTTAGCTGGCTCAACCTTGTAAGGCGTAAACCCGTCTAAATGTTCTTTTTTACCGTAAACCATACCTAAATGCGGGCCAAAAAACTTATACGCAGAGCACGCTAAGAAGTCGCAATCAAGTGCTTGCACGTCAACAAGCTCATGCGGTGCATAATGTACGGCATCAACATAAACAAGTGCACCTACATCGTGAGCAAGCTCAACAATACGTTTAATATTATTAATTGAACCTGTGGTATTTGAAGCATAAGTGACCGCTACAAGCTTAGTGTTGCTGTTTAATAAGCTTTCAAATTGCACCATATCTAAGCTGCAATCAGCTTCGTTAATTAAAGCCGTATTGACTTTAACGCCTTTATCTTCTGCAGCTTGTTGCCACGACGATACATTCGAGAAGTGATCGGCATTGGTTACAATTATTTCATCGCCAGCCTGCCAGTCGCGTGAAATTGCACGGCTAAAACTAAACGTAAGGCTGGTCATGTTTGGACCAAACACAATTTGTTGTGAGCTAGGTGCATTAAGTAAATCAGCAGCGGCTTGGCGCGCATTCGCCATCAACTCAACCGTTTTATCACTTGAAAAAAACGCGCCACCTAAGTTCGAATTATAATGACCTAAATAAGCTGTCATCGCAGTAAGCACCGATGTTGGTACCTGCGAGCCACCTGGTCCGTCTAAAAATATTGGCGATTTACCATCAACGTTCTGCATTAATGCTGGAAACTGCTCACGTAATTGCGTTATGTTCATGCCTAACTTCCTTAAGACGTTAATACAAAACAATCCAGGTAACCTGGTTTGCTAGCATCAATTTTGTTCATAGGTGTTGCGTTATGCCACACTTGACGGTCGTTTATTAATGCAAACATGCCGTCTTTTATTTCCATTTTAAAACAAGGCTCAGCTTGCTTGTTTTCGTATACAAGCAGTTCGCCACCTTCTAAGTTCTCGTGAGAAACACCGCATATACATACATGGTCAAAACCATCTTGATGCACGCCTTCTGGCGCTGCAGGTGTATCGCTATCAATCGCAAGCATGCGGAACTGATGAATTTCAATATTACGTTCTTCATCAATACCGGTAAGTTGGCGAAACTCATTTACAATGCTTTTCATGCCCTCTGACTCAAGTAAACTTTGCTCTAAATTTTCGTAAGTACGCTCTACATTACCTTGAAAAGTATTAATTGAATCATCTTGAACAAATGCTTTGGCTTGCTGTAGCTTTATTTCACCATTTTGCATTTTTACTACTGAATAACGACGTTTACGAAAGGCACCATCTGCATAAAGGTTTGCAGGAAGGTTATCAAAAGAAGGTTTTACCAAATCAATATTTGCTTGGTTAACAAAACGTAGTTGCAATAAATTCTGGTTGTTTAATGCTGTCATAAAATCTCGCCTAAAATAATGAGAATATTGATAAGGATTTTAATGCATTTTGATAGGAATTTTTGCGCGATTAATTACTTTAAAAGCAATTTAAGACTAGAGTTAATACAATAATACAAAAAAAGAAGCATGAACTATCTAATATTTGTTTTAGCCAATAAAAAACCCGCCGAAGCGGGTTTTTAAACAAACTCTAAAAGTTATACAGCTTGTTGAATAATCACGTTGTCTGCTTTTTTAGTGTAAGCAGGCATACGGTGGAAGTTTAAGTAACGGTAAGTATCTGCAGCCGTTGCATTAATCTTCGCTGCGTATTCTTGGTACTCAGCTGGAGTAGGTAGTTTACCTAAAATAGCCGCTACTGCAGCAAGTTCTGCTGAAGCTAAGAATACGTTCGCGCCATTACCTAAACGGTTAGGGAAGTTACGTGTAGAGGTAGACACAACCGTTGCTTTGTCTGCAACACGTGCTTGGTTACCCATACATAGTGAACAACCTGGAGTTTCGATACGTGCACCTACACGACCAAAGATACCGTAGTAACCTTCGTCTGTAAGCTGATCTTTATCCATCTTAGTTGGCGGGGCAACCCAAAGCTGAGTTGGGATACGACCTTTAAAGCCATCTAGTAACTTACCTGCTGCGCGGAAGTGACCGATGTTAGTCATACAAGAACCGATGAATACTTCGTCGATTTTCTCGCCAGTAACATCAGATAATAAACGTGCATCATCAGGGTCATTTGGAGCACAAAGGATTGGCTCTTTAATATCTGCTAAATCGATTTCAAGTACATGTTTGTACTCTGCATCAGCGTCAGCTTCCATTAGTTCTGGGTTAGCTAACCAATCTTGCATTGCAGTAATACGACGCTCAATAGTACGTACATCGCCGTAACCTTCAGAGATCATCCATTTAAGCATAACAATGTTTGATTCTAGGTATTCTGCGATAGACTCTTTAGAAAGTTTAACCGCACAACCTGCTGCAGAACGCTCTGCAGATGCATCTGATAGTTCAAACGCTTGCTCAACAGTTAGGTGTTCAACGCCTTCAATTTCTAGTACACGACCAGAGAATTCGTTAATTTTACCTTTTTTCTCAACTGTTAATAAACCTTCTTTAATACCGAAGTAAGGGATTGCATGTACAAGGTCACGTAAAGTGATACCTGGTTGCATTTCACCTTTAAAGCGAACCAAAATTGACTCAGGCATATCAAGAGGCATAACACCTGTAGCTGCTGCGAATGCTACTGCACCCGAACCTGCTGGGAATGAAATACCTAATGGGAAACGTGTATGTGAATCACCACCAGTACCTACAGTATCTGGTAATAACATACGGTTTAACCATGAGTGAATTACACCATCACCTGGGCGAAGTGACACACCGCCACGGTTCATGATGAAATCAGGAAGCGTATGGTGAGTGTTTACATCGATTGGTTTAGGGTAAGCCGACGTATGACAGAAAGACTGCATTGTTAAATCTGCAGAAAAACCTAAACATGCTAAGTCTTTAAGTTCGTCACGTGTCATAGGACCTGTTGTATCTTGCGAGCCAACAGTTGTCATTTTAGGTTCACAGTATTGGCCTGGGCGAATACCTGGAACGTTACACGCTTTACCAACCATTTTTTGCGCTAGTGTGAAGCCTTTTTCAGACACTTCTGTCACTGTTGGTACTTTAAACACATCAGTTGGACCTAGGCCAAGTGATGTACGTGCTTTATCAGTTAAACCACGACCAATGATAAGTGGTATACGACCACCAGCACGAACTTCATCTAAAATTACATCAGATTTAAGTTCAAAAGTTGAGATTACTTTGTCAGTACCGTGGCTCTTAACAACACCTTCGTACGGGTAAATATCGATTTGCTCACCCATGTTAAGCTCATCAACATTTAATTCAATTGGTAATGCACCTGAATCTTCCATTGTATTGAAGAAGATTGGAGCAATTTTATTACCTAGACATACACCGCCAACACGCTTGTTTGGTACGAATGGGATATCATCGCCCATGAACCAAAGTACAGAGTTAGTTGCAGACTTACGAGAAGAACCAGTACCAACAACGTCACCTACATATGCAAGTGGTAAGCCTTTAGTTTTTAATTCTTCAAGCTGAGAGATTGGACCTACTTCGCCTGGCTTGTCTGGTGTAATTCCATCACGTTCAATTTTTAGCATTGCTAAAGCATGAAGTGGGATATCTGGACGAGACCATGCATCTGGTGCTGGTGATAAGTCATCAGTATTTGTCTCGCCAGTTACTTTAAATACAGTAACTGAGATCTTTTCAGCAACAGCTGGCTTATTAGTAAACCATTCTGCATTTGCCCAAGACTCAATAATTTGCTTAGCGAATGTATTACCCGCTTTTGCTTTTTCTTCAACATCGTAGAACGCATCAAACATAAGTAATGTATTTGAAAGGCCTTTAACTACGATTGGTGCAAGTGTTTCGTCATCAAGTAGGTCAATCATTGGCGCGATATTGTAACCGCCCAGCATTGTACCTAATAATTCTGCCGCTTTTTCTTTAGAAACAAGTGGAGAATTAGCTTCACCTTTAGCTACAGCTGCTAAAAATCCCGCTTTAATATAGGCAGCATCATCAACACCAGCTGGTATACGCTGAATGAACAAATCTAAAATGAATTCTTCTTCACCTGCAGGTGGGTTTTTTATTAATTCAATAAGATCAGCAGTTTGCTGAGCATCTAATGGCGCTGGTACGATACCTAACGCGGCACGTTCTTCTACGTGTTTACGATATTCTTGTAGCACAATATTGCCCTCTTGGTGACGTGAAAGTATCCGGTAGCGCTTTGGGCGCAAATAAGTTACCCAATACTTATAGTATTCTAACGCGTAATTATAAAGCTTTTATGGATAGATGAAAATCCATCCAGTTGCGCAACTGATTATACCGATTATAAATACTATGAATAGTGGTTGTGGTAAAAACTATTTTCATGAATACTTGTTAAGTAAGAATCATTACCATTAACTAACATTAATTTATTACAGGCATAAAAAAACCCAGCACTTGGCTGGGTCTTTATTACAAACTATTTAATTAACGTAAAACTTTAACGTTTTTGATAGTTTTGATATGCGCTTCTACACGACGGTTTTCTGCGTTTGCAGCTTTAGTGTTTGCATCATTTTTAAGACGCTCTTCACCTAAACCAACTGTAGTAATACGGTCTTCAGCAATACCATCAGCAACAAGTTGCTTAGCTACAGCATCAGCACGTTTTTTAGATAACCATTTGTTGTAAGTTGCTTTACCTACAGCAGAAGTGTGACCTTCTAATAGTACTGTTGTATCTGGGTACTCTTTTAAGAATGCAGATACTTTTTCAATATCATTTAAGTATTGAGTAGATACTGCAGAAGCATTGTTAGGGAAAGTCACTAATAAGCTTACTGTTACTTCTTTATCTTCATATAAAGTACAACCAGTACCATCTACAGCATCAGTCATAGGTGTGTTAGGACACTTATCATCTGCGTCAAGAATGTTATCGTTGTCGCTGTCTACAGGAGCTACAGCTACTTCAACCACTTTAGGCTCTGGAGCTGGTTTTACTGGCTCTACAGGAGCAGAGTTTTGGCCAAATAAGTAGTTAATACCAATTTTAGCGCCAACATCTGTGTAACCACGGTCAAGACCTTGGTATACAGCTGTTTCAGCATTTACAAATAAGCCATCTGTAATGAAATGTTGGTAACCAACACCTGCATTTAAGAATGTGTTGTCATCAACTACGTCAATTTCTTTAATACCGAAAAGACCATAGAAAGGACCGCCGTCTAAATGGTAAAGAGCATCAATACCGTAACGCTCGCCATCAATATTGTTACGGTTGCCAGCAACTTTATCAAAAGCATTAAAATCCATGTCAGCATATTCAAGACGTGCGCTCCAGTAATCACTGAAACGGTAACCAGCTTCAACACCCCAGCCAGTTGATTCGTTTACGTCAAGACCGGCTTGGTCACGCATGTTTTTCCAAGATGCGTCATAGTAGTCGCCAAATGCGCCAATGTAGAAACCTTCTTCTTTATCAGCAGCGAACGTAGATGCGCTAGTTGCAGCCAACGCGATTGCAATTGTAAGTGATTTTAATTTCATTGTTTTCTTCCCATTTGAACAATTTTAAATTGTAGCTAATCGATACTAGCTCAATCAGTTTTATATAGACTAACTGAGCCTTTGTTAATCAATACTTAACGAAAAATAAAGTTTATTACTTTTTTCTATGCCTTGTCGCAACACACATCCACTTACTATAGGCGAAATTAAAACTTTATTGAAAAATAAATATAGTAGGTTTTTGTAAATTAGTACTTAGCAAGGAATGTAAGAGCAATTAAATTGAATGCACTTATAAATGCAAAGAAATATTGCTTGGTTTTAATTGTGCGCATAATACCACCAGAATTAGCATTCCCCTAGGTATATGCGCATGTTTGATTAAAAAATGACTCTTTTTAATCATGCGGTTATATTTAAAGTTAAGTATTAAGTACCACAAAAAGTCTGGTAGTCATTATCATTCGTCGGTGGAGAGCAAAATTCTGATAACTTTTCACCGTAAGAGTATGGATTACCGGCTATTTTTATAAAGCGCTGTAGTAACTCGCTGGATCCTGTAGCGTTATATTGTGCAATTATTTCTTCGATCACATGATTTCGCGGTATAACACGAGGATTTGCCGCTCTCATTACTTCATAACTATTATCGTCAGTTAAACTTACCCACCTAGCTCTCCATTCAATTAGCGACTCAGGTACGCTTTTTTCTCCTTTTAAGGATTCAGTAAGCGCATCAAAGGTATTGGTGTAGTCGAGCTGATTATCTTTTAATAGCGTTAACAACTCTGCTATTAACTCGCCACTACTATCGCTAGATTCATTTAAACCCAGTTTTTGTGCCCACATAGCCGTAAACTCAGTATTAAACTGCTCAGCAAAACTATTAATAAATGGCGTCATTAATGAAACCGCTTGCTCGTCATCATCGCTAATGAGTGGTATTAAGCTCTCAGCTAAGCGTGCGCAGTTCCAGTTAGCTATATTAGGTTGATTACCGAATGCATAGCGGCCTTGTTTGTCTATAGAGCTAAATACAGTATCAAAATCAAAGCTATTCATCATGGCACACGGGCCGTAATCAATGGTCTCTCCGCTAACTAGCGTATTATCTGTATTCATTACTCCGTGAATAAAGCCAACACGCATCCAGCTCACAACTAGCTTAACTTGGTTTTTAATCACAGCGCCTAAAAATGCTAAATATCGCTGCGAACCTGTATCGGTTATTTCTGGGTAGTGTCGCTCTATAGCTAAATCGGCTAAATTTTTAAGCCCTTCAACATCGCCTTGCGTCGCTAAATATTGAAATGAACCAACACGAATATGACTCGTTGCTACACGCGTAACGATAGCCCCTGCTTGTGGCGGATTACGATAAACCGTTTCACCACTACCAACAACCGCTAAGCAGCGTGTGGTTTTAACTCCCAGCGCATGCATTGCTTCGCTCATTACGTATTCACGAATAGCAGGGCCAAGTGCGCAACGTCCATCCCCACCTCTTGAGTAAGGAGTAGCACCAGAGCCTTTTAATTGAATATCCCATAACTGGTTTTCATCATCACTAATAGCGCCCAGTAAGTGCGCTCGTCCATCACCTAAGCGTGGTGAAAAATGTCCAAATTGGTGCCCAGAGTAACCAAGTGCTACTGCAGGAATCGCCTGTTTTTCGTTACCGCTAAAAGTGCTGGCACGCAAATCAGCCGCAACGTTAATACTAAATTGTTTTGCTAAACTCTCGTTCCACAGTAATAGCTGAGGAGAGGCGACACTTGGAGGGAAATCTTCTATTGCGAAGTTTTCCGCAATATCTGTGTATCTTGGCACTAATTTCATGGTAATTCCTATTATTGCTGACTTATACCAACACGGTTGTCACCTACGCCATAAGCAACAATTAAGCTTAACTCTTGCATACTTAAGCCGCTTTGCTTTTGCATTTCGTTAAAAAAAGCTTGGGCTGCATTTAGTGACTTTTTAGTTTGTAAGCCGCCGTCTATAATTTTATGGGCACGCAAATAATTCTCTACATCGCGTGATAGTAAAAATGTATCTTTACCAAGTGCTCGCAGCGCATAAGGCCCTGTATTTCCGCCTAAACGCGAACCATGTTTTTTTAAATACGCCCACAAGCCAATAATATCGTCTGTTGGCCAATTAGCGATAAACTGGCTAAAACTGCCATGTTCTCCTGCTATTTCGTGGATCATGTAAGCATTTTCGGTAATTGTTTTTACTTTTTTATAGTTACGAACAATTCGCTCATCCGTTGCTTTTTGTTCCAGCATATCAGGTGGCATCATTAATAACTTATCAACGCTAAAATCCCAAAAAACCTCTCTAAAGCCCGGCCACTTATTATTTATGACTGACCAATAAAAGCCGCTTTGAAATACTTTTCGAGTAAATTCTTCAAGCCAATCGTCGTCACTTAACGTGCTTAGTTGTTTTTTAGATAGCGGTTTTGCAAGTAATAACTTAAGCATTTTTTCAGAGCCTTTTCGCTCTACCGCTCGCTTATAAATATCGCTAAATTTTTCCATACTAATTAAATACCTCACTACTTATATTGCTAGTGTACGAGAAAAGCACCTAATACGTAACCACCCCTCTTTTCGATGAATTAATCTGTATTTAGTCGCTTGACACCTAGACGGCTAAAATGCTTTAATCGCCGTAATTACCCTATTTAAATTGCACAGGTTTGTAAGTTTTACTCTACAAACAGGTGCAAAGGGCTAGAAGAGGTGCGTTATTCAGGTAACGTATGTTAGGAGCGCAAACTCCAGTAAGCATACGTGAGGGGAATTAACGCCGAGAAGTAACCACTTTTGCGAGGTGTTTATTTCGGGCGACTAGGTTGAACCCTAGCGACTGTCACCAATAGCTGTTTATAAAAAGCAGCTTGTTAGTTTGGTGGAGAGCTTCTGGTCTTAAATATTAAGGCCGTGCGCCCTATTATTTTAAGCCCATTCGCTCTTCGAATTATTAGTTCGAACGACGTTAATGCGGCTCCTTCCATAAAGCTTTTTAACTCTTCGAATAATACCAATTACATTAAATTAGTTATCGCTAAAATGATCACGTTTTTAATAAAATTGGTACAAATTATAAGTTCGTGAGAGATGATCAACAACTTCAATTTAAACGACTACTCACTGTGGACCGCGCTCGTTACGCCATTTGATCAACACGGCGATGTCGACTACAACACGTTAACTAAGTTGGTTAGCGATCAAGAAGCGGCACATAACGGTATTTTGCTACTTGGCAGTACGGGCGAAGGTTTAGCACTAACGCTAAAAGAACAACAAGCCATTGTTGAGCACGTATGCCAGCTAAAACCAACAGTACCACTCATGGTAGCTGTGGGCGGTAGTAACTTAAAGCAACAAATTGAGTGGGTTAACTACTGTAATACACTCCCAATTCATAGCTTTTTACTTGGCTCACCGCTTTATGCAAAGCCTGGCGCTATAGGTCAAACTCATTGGTTTGAAAGCCTGCTAAATGCAAGCGCTCACCCATGTATGCTTTATAACGTACCGGGTCGAAGCGCTGTTAGCATCCCAGTGGCAACAATTCAAAACTTACAAAACAATAAAAATTTATGGGCGTTAAAAGAAGCGAGCGGCAGCATTGCTCAGTTTGAAGCTTACCGCCAAGCCGCGCCTAATTTAGCTATTTTTAGTGGCGACGATGCGCTAATGCCTTATTTTGCTCAAGCTGGCGCAAAAGGTTTGGTGTCGGTAGCTGCAAACGCATGGCCTGAACAAACTCACGAGTTTGTTAAGCGCAGTTTAAGTGGTCAACACCCTAATTTATTTGCCCAGTGGTCAAGCGCTATTAATAGCCTATTTGCTGTCGCAAACCCTATTCCCGTAAAGGTACTGATGCATTTGCAAGGCCGCTTAAGCAGCCCGCAACTTCGTCCACCTTTAACACATCTTGAGTTAACTCAAACCGATTGCATCACAACTGCAAACAACACCATTTTATCTTGGCATTAAATACAGGTTTTTATAATGAGCTGGTTAGAACTATTAAATAATTTAGAATCGGGCGCAGTACGCGCAGCATCACAAAACGAAAGCGGCCAATGGCAAGCTAACGTAGAAGTAAAACAAGGCATTTTAGAAGCCTTTAAAAATGGCACTAATACTGAGTTTGCAGGCGGCTTTGTTGATAAACATAACCTAGCTCCGCAAGTATTTAGTACTGATGATGGCGTTCGTATGGTACCAGGTGGCTCAAGTGTTCGCCGTGGTGCTTATGTTGCTAAAGGTACGATTATTATGCCACCAGCGTATGTAAACATTGGTGCATATATCGACGAAGGCACAATGGTAGATAGCCACGCATTGGTGGGTTCTTGTGCACAAGTAGGTAAAAACGTACATTTAAGTGCTGCAGTTCAGCTTGGTGGTGTACTTGAGCCAATTGGTGCCAGCCCAGTAGTGGTTGAAGATGATGCATTTATTGGTGCAGGCTGTATTATTGTTGAAGGCGTAGTCATTAAAAAAGGCGCAGTACTTGCCCCTGGTGTGCGTTTATCAGCAACTATTCCGGTATACGACTGCGTAAACGAGCGCCAACTAGATAAAGACGAGCCAATTCCAGAATACGCCATTGTAATACCTGGCTCTCGCCCAGCGTCTAACGAGTGGGCGCGCGAGCAAGGCCTAAGCATGTCGTGTGCGTTAATAGTTAAATACCGCGACGAGAAAAGCGATGCATCGTTATTGCTTGAAGAGGTTTTACGATAATGAGCTTTTTGAGCACGCCTATCAAAACTGCTGTAAATACTATTACACAACAACTTGATACACCTTTTTTTGTTTACGACCTAGATCAACTAAACACGCATCTTGCGCGTTTAGTTGCGCAAACCGATGTAAAACTGTGGTACGCGGTAAAAGCAAACCCACTGTCTAAAATTATTCAAAGCTTAGACAGTGCTGGCTTTAATTTTGACGTAGCAAGTAAAGGTGAGCTTGAGCAAGTACTAGCACAAGGTATTAGCTCGCAGCGCGTGCTCAACACAGGGCCTGCAAAAAGCCCTAAACAAATAAAACACTTTATTGAGCGCGGCGTGCGTATATTCGTAGCAGAAAGCCTCAATCAAGTACGTTGGTTAAACCAACAAGCGCAACTACAAAACACGCAGTTACAAGTATTACTGCGTGTACAATTACGTTGGCCTGAAGGTGAAAAAAACCCACTGGGCGGCGACAGCCTTACGCCGTTTGGTTTGGGTTGTAATGAATGGCAAGCACTCAATGTAGCTGACTACCCTGCGCTTAAATTTGACGGCCTGCATATTTTTCAGTGGGGCAACATGCTTAGCACGCAAAAACTAAGCGACTTGTGGTCACAAATGATTGCACCTCTTAGCCAACTTGCCAGCGATTTAAATATTAGCCTTAAAATTTTAGATTTAGGTGGCGGTTTAGGTATTCCTTATACACAAAACGAGGCAACACTTGATTGGGATGACTTAATTGCTGCGCTAGCTAAAATTAAAAATGATGCGGGTGTAGAAGAATTATGGATGGAACTTGGTCGCTATGCCGTGGGCGAATGCGGTCATTACGCAAACCCAGTAGTAGAGCGCAAACAAAACTATAATCAACAGCAAGTAATTTTAAGCGGCGGTATAAATCACTTATTACGCCCTGCTGTTACCAGCCAAGACTTTCCTGCTGCGTTACTGCGTGAATCCAGTGCTAAAACTCAAGCGGTCACTTTATATGGCCCACTTTGTACAGCGCTTGATTGCTTAGGTGAACATAACCTGCCAAGCGATTTAAATGAGCACGACTGGCTAGTGTTTAGCCAATGCGGTGCTTACGGCTTTACCGAAAGTATGCCGTATTTTTTATGCCATGAGCTAGCTGCTGAGTACACCTTGCAAAACGGTACACTTACCTGTGTTCGCCAAGCCGAAAATGCCAGCCATTATTTAAGGTAACAAGTATGAGTAATACAACACACATTAGCCAAGAGAACATTGTAGTAGGGGAAGTTGCAAACGGCTTACCGCTTACAATTCCTGTGTATCGTTTAAAAGGCGATGGCACAGGGCCAAATGTTTACATTCAGGCCAATATGCATGGCGCTGAAGTGCAAGGTAACGCAGTTATTTTTCAGCTGCTTGAGCAATTAAAACACCTTAACCTTAGTGGCGATATTACCCTTGTACCTTATGCCAATCCGGTTGGTTGTAATCAAAAATCTGGCGAGTTTACCCTTGGCAGGTTCGATCCGATTACGGGCACTAATTGGAATCGCATGTATCACTACAATAAAAATTTAGTGGCACAGTTTGCACAAAATCATACTCAGTATGACGACGCTACATTAAAAAGTAACTTCAAACAGGCACTTATTGACGAAGTAGACAGCAAACTTAACGGCCCTGCTTATTTACTCAATACGGGTAAACGCATTGCGCTTAACTTACAAAAGCTCGCTCATCAGGCTGATATAGTACTCGATTTACACACAGGCCCTATTTCAAGCAAGCATCTGTACTGCCCAAGCTATGCAACCGACAGCGCACGTTACTTTAATATTGAACATGTACTGCTTATTCCTAGTGATTTTGACGGCGCTATGGATGAAGCTAACTTTTGCCCATGGTGGCATTTAAGTGATGCACTTAGCGGACAAGGTCGCGAATTATCAATACCTGTAGAAGCATTTACTGTAGAGCTAGGCAGCCAAGAAAAAATAGACTTAAAAGAAGCATTAAACGATGCAAACAGCATTTTAAGTTACTTAAATCACAAAGGCGTATTACAAAACGCACCGCATACGCCAGCTAATATGACCCGTTATGCATGTAATTTAGATGACTACTTTGCCTACTACGCCCCTATTGGCGGCATGGTTGAATACTTAGCCCCACTTGGCGGGCACATTAAAGCTGGTGAGCCTATTGCCAATATTTTACGCATGGAGCGCTACTTAAGTGAGCAACCATTGCAAACACTTACTCTTGATTGCGATGCAATTGCTATTTTGCACTTCGCCTCAGCGAGTGTTAATCAAGGTACCGAGCTTTATAAGTTTTTTACTAACATATTTGAGCTTTAGCTCACCCTTCTCATTGCGTGAGAGTAATACCAATTGCATTAAATTAGTGATCTATTATAGCGATAAGGAAATAGCTTAATAACAAGGCTAAAATTATGGTACATAGTTGTTCTATATAAATAATTTTTAACGTAGTTAGTGAGCTATTTAATACGCTAGAATAATCATGTTTTTAATAAAGTTGGTATAAATTAACTAAAATAGTTAATTTGCATTAGAAAAGCGGCTTAGGCCGCTTTTCTTTTGATCTATACTTACTTTGTATACGTATAGACCTTGTTATAAATACAAATTCAGTAAAAGTTCACCGTTACATATGTAAAAAGACGTTATAATTAAATTAACGCATACAACAACCCAAACTCACAAGGAATTACAATGAGCTGGCGCCACTGGATAACTCTTTCTGCTTTAATTAGTACCGCTACCTTCGCACAAGAAGAAGTTGCTACAAACGAGCAAGATAACGACATCGAGCTTGTAAAACAGTGTATTTTAAATGAGGTAATTGGCGGAGATGGTAAACAGACATTAGACGATCTTCGTAAAAAGTGTTCAGCTCTTGAAGAAAATAAACAACTTACCGCGCTTGATAAACGCCAAGCCCGTGAAGAAGTAGGTAAAAAAAATAGAAATGTAATTACGCCACATAAGCGTAACTATATTTTACCGCTTTCGTACGTATCACACCCAAACGATCGCCCTTTTGATGGTTTTGATGCACTAACAGATGATAACGACGGCGAACCGCTCGACAATCTAGAAGCCAAATATCAGCTATCGATAAAAGTGCCTCTTTACGATGATTTTTCGGATAAAGACCAAGCCATATTTTTTGGCTTTACACTGCAATCATATTGGCAAATTTATAACTCAGAAATTTCGTCTCCATTTCGTGAGACCAACTACGAACCAGAGATATTTTGGATAAATTACCTCGACCCAGAAAACGTATTATGGGGCGACGAAATGGCAATCGCATTAGGTATTTCGCATCAATCAAATGGTCGAAGCCAACCAAACTCACGTTCGTGGAACCGTATTTACGCAGACTTCATTTGGGAAAACAGAGGCTTTGTTTTTAGCTTTAAACCTTGGTACCGAATAGCTGAGGACGAAAAAGAAGATATTTTAGAAGCCAATGGCGACGACAACCCAGACATATACAAATACATGGGTTACTTCGAATTTAGCGGCGCGTATCGTTTTCATGACCATGAATTTAGCTTTATGACGCGTAACAATTTAAATTCAGATAATCGTGGTGCAATTCAACTCGACTGGTCGTTTCCTTTATGGGGTCGCGTTCGTGGTTATGCACAATACTTTAACGGTTATGGCGAAAGCTTAATTGATTACAATGCGGATGTAGAACGTATTGGTGTCGGTATATTATTAACCGATTTGCTGTAATACTTCCCTAAGTTTTACACACAAAAAAGCCAAGCATCGCTTGGCTTTTTTGTGTTTTGAACAGCTAAAGAGTTATTTTTTTACTACAAACTGCCCTTCAAATTCGGCAACCACGTTATCACCATCGTAAATAGTTACAGGCACTACGTAACTTGCTTTACCGTCGGTTTCTAAATCGCTTAACTTGCCCTTACAGGTTTGTATATCAACACAACCACGTGGGTCGGTAGTAAGCGGTTTTAAGTACTTAATGTTAGCATCGGCTAATACAATATTACCTTCAAGCCCAGCTTCTTTAAGTGCTAAGTACGTAGCCCCCCAACCTGTTAGCGTGGCCAAGCTATAAATAGAACCTGCAAACATAGTGTTATGTAGGTTTAAGTTAGCGTCTAGGTCAGCGCTGGTTGTAAATTGCCAATCAGTATAGCTTTCTACCTTAATACCCATCGCGTCACTAATTGGAATAGACTCACGCCACGTATTTTGTAGTACTTGCGTCCAATTAGGGTGACGAAACCAACCTGGCTCAGACGGTTTTTGCTTTACCATTTTAAAGTGTTGAACATCGCCATACGCTAAGTGCGCTTTTTCTTTTAATTCGTAACCGTGGCGTTTATAAAATTCAAGCGCTCGTTCGCGTGCAAACAATACAAGCTCACCTGCGTTTTGAACCCATGCAATTTTTTCAAGCTCGTGCAGTAAGCGACTACCAATATGCTGGTTACGATTACCCTCTGCAACCGCCATATAGCGCACTTGTGCTTGCTCATGATTGTTAAAGTGCAAACGTGCTACACCTAGCACTTCGCCTTCTTTATTTTTTATAAAGCGGTGCTCAGAGTCTTGTTCCATATCGTCTTGTTCAGAGCCACGTGGCTCGCCCCAAGGCGCGCGTAATACCTGCCAACGCAACTGGTAATACGCTTGCCAATCTTCGCTACTTTGTGGGGTGCTTACCTGAAACATACATACTCCTGTTGTTATATAAGCCGTAAATAAAAGTCAAAAAAGGCTACGGCGCTATACTAATAGTATTGATTATCTACCAAACTAAAAAGCTTAAATAATTAAGTCCGTTGGTATTATTGATGGCAAATACCATACTCCATCTTAAAAAAACTGCAAATACGACTTTGGTGATGGCTGTAAAATAACGTAAAAAATAATGGCAAAGGCCATTGCGCTTTAACGTTGCTAGTTTATGCTGAGAATATGATGGAAAAAATCAATTATATAAATTCACTGACGGGTTTGCTGGGCGATCAATTTATTGAAAATAGCCATAGTATTGGTCAGTTAATCTATTGGCATAAATGCAGTGGCGATCACATTCAAGTACGTGAGCACGAGCCGTTACGCTGGTTACTGATTAACGACACTCTTCAATCTGTTATTGATTTAAATAACCCGGATTTATTACTTTTTCCACATTTATTATGCCTAGGTAAGCATTGGCAGGCTCTTAAGCCGCCACAAAAAGTGTTAGAACTCGGCCTCGGCGGCGGAGCAATTCGTAATTATTTACAACACAAATACCCTAAAGCACAAATAACATCGGTTGAAAAAAACGCCGATATTATTGATTGCTATACCCAATTTTTTTCGTCAAATAAAAATGAGCAACTGCTTTGCGCCGATGCGCAACAGATTTTAAAAAGTGCGCAAAATATTGATTGGATTATTTTAGATTTGTTTAGCCAGATAGATGCACCTCGATTTTTATTTGAAGAGGCATTTTATAAAAAAATTTACTCGGCTTTAAATAACAACGGTGTGCTATTTATTAACTTTTTATCGCAGCATGAGTCGCAATTAAAACAACTTCAACAGCTATTACTCGATGTATTTGGTTGTAACATTAGCCCGCAAAAAATTACGGGCTATGTAAATCATATTGTCGTGGTAACCAAAAAGTTTAAACAGATAAGTTAAACGTTACGGGCCCATCGTTACACAAGCTTACTTGCATATCGGCACCAAACTCACCGGTGGCTATTGTAAGCCCCAACTCTTTAGCTTGAGCAACAAAGTACTCGTAAAGCTCATTAGCTTGGCTTGGCGTTGCCGCAGATGAAAAGCTAGGGCGCATACCCTTTTTAGTATCAGCCGCTAGCGTAAATTGCGAAACCACCAGTAACTCACCTTTAATATCTTTAAGGCTTAAGTTCATTTTGTCGTTTTCGTCAGTAAAAATACGATAATTACTTACCTTGTGTAAAAGCTTATCGGCCGTTTGCGTATCGTCGTGCTTTTCAACGCCCAGCAACAACAATATACCTTGGCTAATTTCGCCTACGACTTGGTTGTTAATCTCTACTTTGGCATGCTTTACGCGTTGTATTAAACCTTGCATTTAAACTGTGTCCTTTACTGCTGGTTCATCATCTTCTAGTTCAAGTTCTGGTGTTTCTGGAATATCATTTGGGCTAATACACGCAGTAAATTCAGCGCCAAGCAAAACAACTACCCACGACAAATACACCCATACAAACAAAATAGGAATGGTTGCGACTGCCCCGTAAATAACTTCGTACGAAGGAAAATGGCTAATATAAAGTGCAAACCCTTTTTTAGTCAGCTCAAATAAAAGTGCCGCAAAAAAAGCGCCAGGTATTGCTGCTCTGAAAGATACACGCGTATTAGGCACTAAGGTGTAGAGCATAATAAAGCCCACCATCGAAATCCCATACGGCAATAACTTTAACAAAAACCCGCTAAACCCAGGAATACCCTGATCAGCAAACGATACCAAAGATACAATATAAGAGGTAACCCCAATACTCGCTCCGAGTAATACAGGCCCTAAGCTCAAAACCATCCAATACACAGCAAATGAGATCATCATCGGGCGTTTTTTCTTAATTCGCCAAATTCGATTTAGTGTGGCATCTACATTACGTATTAACAGCAAGGCTATTGCAGCTAAAAAGCCAATACCTACCGCCGTCATTTGATTAGCGTTACCGGCAAAGGAGCTAATGTGCTCTCTAATAACATCGGTAGAGGTAGGGACAAAGTTGGTAAACAAAAAGCTCTCAATTTCCATGCGAGTAGATTCAAAGCCCGGAAAAGCTGAAAATATAGCAACACCCACCGCAATTAATGGCACTAATGAAAGAAGGGTTACGTAAGCAAGGTAACCTGCATTAACCGTTATTTGATCGTCTATACAACGATTAAAATACTGCATCCACCAACCAGGCTGCTGGCGTATAAAGGACTTAACTTGCTGTTTGTAATGTGAGAGCTTATCATTCATACAATTGACTTGTGCTTATTTAGTTTTGATTATAATAACAATCAGCGCCATAATTTACAGCACTAACGCTCGTAAACAGGAATTCAAATGAAAAAACAAACATTACTCAGTGTTTCAATGCTTGTAGTAACACTTACTTTAACTGGCTGCCAATCAGCTTATTATTCTGCGATGGAAAAAGTGGGTGTTCACAAACGCGATATTCTTATTGACCGCGTAGAAGAAACCAAAGACTCGCAACAAGAGTCACAAGAAGAATTTAAATCGGCACTAGAGCGCTTAACGACTCTAATCGATTTTAATGGTGGCGAACTACAAGACACTTATAATCAGTTAAACGACGATTACGAGTCGAGCTTAAATGCCGCTAACGAAGTGTCAACTAACATCAATAAAGTAGAAGACGTGGCAGAAGCGCTATTTGATGAGTGGAGCGATGAGTTAGAGCAATACAAGAGCGCGTCACTTAAGCGTGAAAGCAGCAAAAAGCTAACCGCGACTAAGCGTCAATTTGATCAGTTATTACGCTCAATGCGCAGCGCAGAGAGTAAAATGGAGCCAGTATTAACCTCGCTTCATGATAACGTTTTATACTTAAAGCATAACTTAAATGCACAAGCGGTATCGGCTATTAAAGGTGAATTCACTAACCTTAAGCGCGATATTCAATTGTTGATGAACGACATGAACAAATCGATTGCCGATTCAAATAAATTTATTGAACAAATGAATAGCGCTGGCTAATCATTTGTTACTTTAACAAGCCTGCTTAATTGCAGGCTTTTTTATGTTAAAGGGAATACTAAAAGGGATTTACAATGAAACGCTTTTTAATCGCAGCAATGCTCTTATGTATATTAACGGCCTGCGGTGCACCTAATAATATTAATCGTATTACCAGCTCTGACTCAGTTGTTGTTATTAATGATAAGAACGGCCGTTATAAAAATTTATACACAGGTGAAAAAACATATCCCACTACCTGTACTGAAAACTGCTACCCAGCTCACCCAGACTTACTATGCAAAACCGGCAGCGAAAACTGCCAGTACCAAGGTCTGCAAACTAAACCACAACTTAGCACTGGCTATACCGTACGCTGGCTTGGCCACGCTAGTTTTGTTATTAACACTCCAAATGGTCAAAGTGTGCTGTTTGATCTGGTAAAAAATCAGTTTGATTCTCCAGTCGCACTTGGCTTTAAACTCAGCGGTGGTATTTATCGTAAAGCAGGCGCTTGGCCTAGTGAGCAAGAACTCGAAAATATTGATGCGGTAATGTATTCGCATATTCATTACGATCATTTTAATAAAGCCGACATACAAAGTATTGGCAATAAACCTCGCTATTTAACACCACTCGGGATGGCCGATAACTTCCCTGCCGGCGGTTTTAATATTACCGAAATGCCGTGGTACTCAACAACCAACATTGACGACTTAGTTATTAACGCCGTGCCAGCTCATCATTTTAGCGCTCGCGTATTAGTGCCCTTTATTTACGAAGATCACGATAAAGACCTATGGAATGGCTGGTTACTTGAACAAAACGGTAGCACTTTATTTTTTGCAGGCGATACAGGCTACTCAAAACATTTTAAAGACATACAGCAAAAATACGGCGATATCGATATTTGCTTAATGCCAATCGCTTCTTACTACAGTAAAGACGATCCTAACTGGTACCGTTACGTGCACACCACACCTGAAGACGCGCTCAACGCAGCACAAGAGCTTAATTGTAAAGTAATGATACCGTGGGGATACGGTAACTCAAGTTGGAAAATGGGCGACCACAGCAGTCATTCAGCCTTACTTCGCTTATTGCATATGTACAATAAAATGGATTCAAAAGTACCGCTGTATATTTTAAACGAAGGCGAGAGTATTTCACTGTAACTATTTACTTAGCTGTTTTAAGATTGTTATTACATTAAGACAAATCGACAATAAAATTGAGAGATTAATGAAGAAATTAGCACTCGCCTTAAGCTTTTTATTAAGCACGCCAGCAATGGCTATTGATGTTGAACATACATCAACTCCAATTACTATTGATGGCGTATCAGAAAGCGCATGGGATAAAGCCGCTTGGCACGACATGCCTTATCTAATGGATGGCACACTGCCATCAAACGATGCCGACTTTAAAGGGCGTTATCGCTTATTGTGGGATCAAAACTATTTATACCTACAAGCCGATATTGTGGATGACGTTTTAATAGATACACACGCTGATCCAACCTATAAATATTGGGATGACGATGCGCTTGAAGTATTTATTGATAGCGATGCATCGGGCGGTAATCATCAATTTAATCACACCGCTTTGGCGTACCATATTGGCCTTGATAACCAAGCTGCCGATTACGGACCTGATAAAAAAGCTCATTTGTATACTGACCACCTAGTTAGTAACTGGAAGCGCAACACCACCGCGCCCTTTAACATTACCTGGGAAGTAGCAATAAAACTCTACCCTAATGATTATAAAGAAGGGGCTAAAAACACGCCACTTACACTTAGCGAAAAGCAAATAATCGGGTTTATGTTAGCGTATTGCGATAACGATGGCAGTGACGTGCGCGAGCACTTTATGGGCTCACATGAAGTACAACCAGTAAATGGCGACAGAAATCGTGGTTTTATAGATGCCGACGTATTTGGCAAAATAACCTTACTTCCTAAAAAGTAAGTTACTACCAATAAAATAATTGAACATGTATGTTGGGTTGAGCGAAGCGAGACCCAACATACACAGATACTTTGCATTATCGGCTGTTTCAGCTTTCTCTTTCTCTTCTCATTCCCTTCTCCTTGTGCAAAAGATCTTTAAGTAAATTATTCACAAAGAGGTTAAGAGGCGCTGCGCTTTTAGAGGTAAATATATTATGGAAATTTCATCTCAAAACAGTAGTCATATAATTTTGAACTAAATACTTTCAACTGACGACTATAGCTAACAGCTCTTATTTTCATCCACAAAAAAGCCGCTGTATTTTGCAATACAGCGGCTTTTAAAATCATTATTCTAAATTAATAGATTATGACTTAGGTGCACGACCCGCACGTTTACGTTCGTTTTCTGTAAGGTGTTTCTTACGGATACGAATGTTTAGTGGAGTAACTTCAACTAGCTCGTCATCATCGATGAACTCAAGTGCTTGCTCAAGTGAGTAGTTAAGGTGCGGAGAAAGCGTTTGCGCTTCATCAGTACCAGATGCACGTACGTTAGTTAACTGCTTGCCTTTAAGGGCGTTAACTGTAAGGTCGTTATCACGGTTATGAATACCGATAACCATACCTTCGTATACTTCAACACCGTGACCGATGAATAAACGGCCGCGCTCTTGTAAGTTGAATAATGCGTTAGTAAGTGCTTTACCAGTTGCGTTTGCAATCATTACGCCGTTCTTACGAACACCGATAGCGCCACCTTTATGAGGACCATAATGATCGAACGTATGGTACATAAGACCAGAACCCGAAGTAAGCGTCATGAAATCAGTTTGGAAACCAATTAAACCACGGCTTGGGATCATGAAGTCTAAACGCATACGGCCTTTGCCATCTGGAGTCATGTTAGTAAGTTCACCTTTACGTAGGCCAACTTGTTCCATAACAGAACCTTGATGCTCTTCTTGACAGTCAATAGTCACTGTTTCAAACGGTTCTTCTAGAACGCCATCTACAGTACGTAAGATAACTTCTGGACGAGAAACTGAAAGCTCGTAACCTTCACGACGCATGTTTTCGATTAAGATACCTAGGTGTAATTCACCACGACCAGAAACACGGAAGCTATCTGGGCTTGCAGTATCTTCAACGCGAAGTGCTACGTTGTGTACTAATTCTTTGTCTAAACGCTCACGGATATTACGTGACGTTACAAACTTACCTTCTTTACCACAGAAAGGTGAGTTATTTACAGAGAATGTCATTGTTACAGTTGGCTCATCAACACTTAGTGGTGGTAATGCTTCAACGTTTCCTGGGAAACAAACTGTATCAGAAATCTTAAGCTCACCAATACCTGTTACAGTTACGATGTTACCAGCGTAAGCTCTATCAGTTTCGATACGCTCAAGACCTAGGTAGCTTTGTACTGCACCAATTTTACCATTACGTGTAGTGCCATCAGCACTGATAATAGTAACTTGTTGGTTAGGAGCAACAGAACCACGTTTAATACGACCAATACCAACTACACCAACATAAGAGTTGTAATCTAGTTGAGAAATTTGCATTTGGAAGTCACCTTCAGGATCTGCATCCGGTGGTGATACTTCTTCAACGATCATCTTGAACATAGGTTCCATGTTGTCTGATGGTTCGTCTAAATCTAGTGTTGCCCAACCGTTGATTGCTGAAGCGTAGATTACTTTAAAGTCTAACTGTTCGTCAGTCGCGCCAAGGTTGTCGAATAAATCAAAGATTTGATCCATAACCCAATCTGGACGAGCGCCTGGCTTATCAATTTTATTGATAACGACGATTGGCTTTAAGCCTTGCGCGAATGCTTTTTGCGTAACGAAACGCGTTTGCGGCATTGGACCTTCTTGAGCATCAACAAGTAATAATACTGAGTCAGCCATCGAAAGTACGCGTTCAACTTCACCACCGAAATCGGCGTGTCCCGGGGTATCTACGATATTGATATGGTAGTCATTCCAAGAAATGGCTGTGTTTTTAGCCAAAATGGTAATACCACGTTCTTTCTCAATGTCGTTTGAGTCCATCACGCGCTCTTCGTTACCGCCGCGTGTTTCTAATGTACCTGATTGCTCAAGTAGTTTGTCAACCAGTGTTGTTTTACCATGGTCAACGTGCGCGATAATCGCTATATTTCTTAACTGTTCGATGCTCATATATTTACTCAGAGAAATTAAATTCTCATTGATCCTGCAAGATCTACGCACTCATCCACGCTTTCGCGAGATGTCCCAGCATAGGATTTAAAAGGGCGCATATTATCCCTCATTAATGACATGGATGAAAGTTTATCCAATATAAATTTCAAAACTTTCTCAATACTTTTACTAAGTATCTGTTTTATATATGACAAT
This sequence comes from Pseudoalteromonas sp. SG43-8, assembly GCF_014164245.1. Classification (NCBI taxonomy): domain Bacteria; kingdom Pseudomonadati; phylum Pseudomonadota; class Gammaproteobacteria; order Alteromonadales; family Pseudoalteromonadaceae; genus Pseudoalteromonas; species Pseudoalteromonas sp. SG43-8. The sequence continues at coordinate 104,247 of NZ_JACJEX010000008.1, forward strand.
TATATGAATTAAATTTCAAATTTTTTTTGAAAAACAGCCTTTTTGGCTATTTTGCTGATCTTTTTGGTACTCTTTTGCATTTAGGTTATGCTATTTCCGAGCGATTAAATTAGCAGCAAATTGTGCCCTGTAAATTTTGCACCAAAAAGGAAAATTTACGCACCAATATAGTGCGTTTGTACATTCCATTTTGATGCAACGATATTTTTTTAATTTATAAACAGCTAGTTATAAAAATGGCACAAAATCAGCTTAGTAAATCCCAAAGCAATTATGCAGCAATAACAAAACCCAATAGTTGGAGGACACATGTCACAATCGGTTTTAGATTTTATTAAAGAAAATGACGTTAAGTTCATTGATTTACGCTTTACTGACACTAAGGGTAAAGAACAACATGTATCTATTCCTCATCACCAAGTTGATGAAGACTTTTTTGAAGACGGTAAAATGTTTGACGGTTCTTCAATTGCAGGCTGGAAAGGCATAAACGAATCAGACATGGTATTAATGCCAGTTGCTGAATCAATCAAACTAGACCCTTTCACTGAAGAATCAACATTAATCGTACGTTGTGACGTAGTAGAGCCTTCAACGCTTCAAGGTTATGAGCGCGACCCGCGTTCTGTTGCTAAGCGTGCTGAAGATTACATGCGCTCTACAGGTATTGCAGATACAGTTTTATTTGGCCCTGAGCCAGAGTTTTTCGTATTTGACGACGTTAAATACAAATCAGATATGTCTGGTTCTATGTACAAAATTGATTCTAAGCAAGCTGCTTGGAACTCAGATAAAGAGTATGCAGATGGCAACACAGGTCACCGTCCAGGTATTAAAGGCGGTTACTTCCCAGTTGCTCCTGTTGATGACTTCCAAGATTGGCGTTCAGCTACGTGTCTAGTTCTAGAAGAAATGGGCCAAGTAGTAGAAGCACATCACCACGAAGTTGCAACAGCAGGTCAAAACGAGATTGCTACTCGCTTTAATACAATGGTATTAAAAGCGGATGAAATCCAAGAAATGAAATATGTTATCCATAACATGGCTCACTTATACGGTAAAACAGCAACGTTTATGCCTAAGCCAGTTGTTGGTGATAACGGTTCTGGTATGCATTGTCACCAGTCACTTGCTAAAGATGGTGTAAACCTTTTTGCTGGTGATAAGTACGGCGGCCTTTCTGAAGATGCGCTTTACTACATTGGCGGTATCATCAAGCATGCTAAAGCAATTAACGCTTTTGCAAATGCCTCTACTAACTCGTACAAACGTTTAGTACCAGGTTTTGAAGCACCAGTTATGCTTGCATACTCTGCACGTAACCGTTCTGCATCAATTCGTATCCCAGTGGTTCCATCTGAAAAAGGTCGTCGTATTGAAGTACGCTTCCCAGATCCAACTGCTAACCCATACCTTGCTTTCTCAGCAATGCTTATGGCTGGCCTTGATGGTATCAAAAACAAGATCCACCCTGGCGATGCTATGGATAAAGATTTATATGACTTACCAGCTGAAGAAGCAGCAGAAATCCCAACTGTTGCAGCATCACTTGACGAAGCACTATCTGCACTTAGCGCAGACCGTGAATTCTTAACTCAAGGTGGTGTATTCACTGACGACTTAATCGATGCTTACATCGAACTTAAATCTAAAGAAGTTGAAAAGCTTAACATGACAACTCACCCAGTTGAGTTTGAAATGTACTACAGCTGTTAATTTAGCTGTATAAAATATGTGTGTTCTCAAGCCCGCTTTGCGGGCTTTTTTAATGGTAAAATTAATCAATCTCCACTAAAGTTAAGTTACCGACAAAAATGCAGGGCTGCAGAGTGAACATCAAGATTTTATTACTATTAATTGCTTTAGGATTAAGCAATTATGGTTACGCTGGTGAAACAAAGATATACGCTTGGAAAGATAAAAATGGCGTATTAGTGTTCTCTGACACCCCTCATAAAGGTGCTAAAGAGGTAAAGCTTACCAGCCAAGATCTTAATATGCCTGCAACAAATACTGACATTTTTGACGAGCAACCCCAGCCCCAACAAGCGGCCTTTAGTATTGCCATTTCCTCACCTGATCATAACCAGACTATTCGTGAAAATACCGGCACTGTTTATGTTACTAGCCGAATAAAACCACGCTTTGAAACTGGTTTTACTATACAACTTTTTATTGATGGCAAAGCACATGGCCCAGCCAGTGACAGTTCAACCTTTGCAATAAGAGATGTAGAACGTGGTGAGCACACACTACAATTAAAGCTTTTGAATAGTAAAAACCAAGTTATTGCTATAAGTGAGCCCTGCATATTTTTTATGCACCGAAAAGGGCTAAACCTAAGTAACTAAATTGGGGCATTACTAAACGTGCAGCAGTGTATTTTACTATATAACTTGCTTGTAAATATTCACGCACTAAAATGGTGCAGCTATGATTAATAATAAAAACTTTAGCCCTGAGCTACTCGATGCTATTTGGCAAAATCAAACAACCGCTATCATGTTGCTTGATAAAAACTTCACCGTTGTCTATGCCAATACCAGTACTAGCGAACTGCTTGGCCTTGGTAACAAGCGCCTATTAGATCAGCCTTTTGATAGTCTTTTTAATTACCATTCAATCGATTTGCAGCGTATAGAACAATACTCATTAGTTGAAGGTGTAGATTGCCAGCAGCACAGAGCTGACGTGGTTTTTAGCGATTCTCGCCATGCAAAAGTAGCCGTAAGTACACGACAAATTAAGTTTGATGGCTCACTTTATATTTTATTTGAGTGGCGCCAAACCGATGACGAAATTAAGCACGACCAAGCGTCTAATCAAATGCATCAATATCAAGCAGCCCGAAATCTAATTAGAGGTTTAGCTCACGAAATTAAAAATCCTTTAGGTGGAATTCGCGGAGCGGCGCAGTTATTGCAGTATGAGGTTGATCAACAAGAAAGAGATCAATGTGCTGAACTTATCATTGAGCAAGCCGACCGATTACGCGAATTAGTAGATAGGCTTTTGGGGCCAAATCAGCTTCCGCAAAAATCGTATGGCAATATACATCAATCACTTGAATCGGTTGCACGACTAAGTACGTTAGATAATTGTTCTAACATTAGCTTGGTTAAGGATTACGACCCAAGTATTCCTGATGTATACATTGATCAAGGTAAAATTCAGCAAGTAGTATTAAACATTGTTCGAAATGCTCAGCAGGCGCTTGTAGATGGCGGTGAAATAACAATAAAAACCCGCATTAATCATCAACATCGTCGCCCAGGTAAAGCACCTAAAAAAGCCTTGTTGATCCAAATATCTGATAACGGACCAGGTATTGATCCCAGTGTACGTGAAACACTGTTCTACCCTATGATCACCAATAAAGAAGATGGCTCAGGGTTAGGACTCTCAATAGCGCAAACGCTGATAGATCAACATAATGGCTATATAGAGTGTGATAGCTGGCCTGGACATACTGAATTTAATATCTATCTGCCCTTTGCAGATTAATGTTTGGAGTTTGCATGAAAACAGTTTGGCTTGTAGATGATGATGCTTCTATTCGATTTGTACTTGAAAAAGCACTAACCCGTGCAGGGTTTAACGCAGAAAGCTTTGCTAATGCGCAAGATGTATTGAGCGCATTAAAGTTTAGTCAACCTACTGTTTTAGTTTCGGACGTACGAATGCCTGGTATGGACGGTATGGCTTTGCTTGAACTTATTGCAGAGCAAAACCCTGGGCTGCCAGTTATTATAATGACTGCTCACTCAGATTTGGACTCTGCAGTTAATGCATTTCAAAAAGGTGCTTTTGAATACCTAGCTAAGCCGTTTGATTTAAACGAAGCAGTGGCGCTAGTCGAAAGCGCATGCAGAGCAAACTCCACTAAAAAAACTAAGCGAAAGCAAACACCACCAAAAAGTGCGCACATAATTGGTGAAGCACCCGCTATGCAAGAAGTGTTTAGAGCGATAGGTAAACTATCGGCCTCTAGCATGAGCGTATTAATAAATGGCGAATCTGGCACAGGTAAAGAACTTGTCGCCAGCGCCCTACACAATCATAGCCCACGTAAAGAAAATCAATTTATTGCACTTAACATGGCGGCCATTCCAAAAGAGCTTGTTGAGTCAGAGTTATTTGGCCACGAAAAAGGCGCGTTTACAGGCGCCGATAGCGTACGTAAAGGCCGCTTTGAGCAAGCCAATGGCGGTACACTATTTTTAGATGAAATTGGTGATATGCCACTTGATGTGCAAACACGTTTATTACGCGTACTTGCCGATGGTGAGTTTTATCGCGTTGGTGGCCATCAAAGTATAAAAGTAGATGTGCGTATTATTGCAGCTACGCACCAAAACCTTGAAGATTTAGTTAAACAGGGCAAGTTTAGGGATGATTTATTTCATCGTCTAAATGTAGTACGCCTACGTTTACCCGCTCTTCGAGAGCGTACTGAAGATATAGAAAGCTTATCGCAACACTTTTTACATAAAAGCGCTAAAGAGCTACAAGTAGAAAGCAAGGTACTGAGCCCTAAAGCGACTGATCAATTACGCTTATTTAATTGGCCTGGCAATGTACGCCAATTAGAAAACACGTGTCGCTGGCTAACAGTTATGGCACCGGGCGAACTTGTAAGCGAGCAAGATTTACCGCCGGAGATTCTAGATGCTACACCAACCCAAGAAGAAGGTGATTGGTTAGACGCGTTTCAGCAATGGCTTAATCAAGAGCTAAAGCAAGGCAAAGAAAATATTTGGCCTGACATTCAAGCTCAACTAGAAACTCGCTTAATAAAAACGGCGCTGGCTAATTGCTCTGGTCATAAGCAAGATGCAGCCATAAAAATTGGTTGGGGACGCAACACGTTGACCCGAAAATTAAAAGAGCGCAATATTAGCTGATTAAACGCTTTTAACACATTTGGTTATTGATGAAGCTAATCGAACATATTCCATTATTCAAACAAATGGAAATTATAAACAGGCTGCACTTTTTTAAAGAATTTACGCTCAGCGAGCGCCAAGTCTTATTGGAGTCGTTCGGCCTGTTATATTTAGTAAGTCAGCATCAATTTTTATTTAAGCAATACGATAATGACAAGCGCTTGTACATTGTACTTAGCGGCGCATTATTAGTATTTAAGCATAACCACTTGCTAGAACTTGGCACTATTGAGCCCGGTGAATTTATAGGTGAAGGTGCCTTTATAAATAACCGAGAACGCAGCACCAGTGCTCGCGCTAAAACCGACACCATAGTACTTGCCATTACCCCTGAAGCACTCACCCGCTTACCTAATGTTATCCGCGAAAAAATTAAAGACCGAATTATTGAAGGTATGAGCCTGCGCATTGCCAAATTAAGCGAGCATATAGAAACTCACGGTTAGTTCAATCCATATAAACAATTTGCAATGAGCAATCAAGCCAACTGGGCTTATTAACGTGCGCAGTAAAAGTGTAAGTATCTGAGGGCTTGGCACCAAAGGGGGTATTTACAAACGGCTGTGAATGACGATATGTTTGCGAATAGGTTTTATAATAAATAACAACGTAACCGTATAAAAACTCCCAACCTAACCTTACAACAGCGCCACTGGGTAAACTAAAGTCAGCATATTTATCTGTAAATGTGACAAGTAAATCATTGTACTTCTCTTCGCTGCATTGAGTTGTTCGTAACTTTTTAGGCATAACAAAGGTAGTACCCGCCACTATATTCTTTAAATAAAAGCCTATATTGCCATCACCATAAAAGTGATTTGAACGAGTCGTGTAGTTAACTTGTGGCTTGTAACCTAGCTCTTGCATTATAGCCGCAAGTTGCTCAGTTTCTTTAGGATAAACCTTATCACTTGATAAGAGTAATGTGGCTTCACCAAAATCAGGTGGGATTGCCAGCTCTACATATTCATAAGGGAGCGATTGTGCTTTTAGCGCAGCATCGAGCTGGTTGCGCTGTTCATCTTGCAAGTTTTCACTAAATACATACACGGTAGGCTGTTGGCACGCAGCTAATAGTAATGCCAACACACATATTAAAATTCCATTTTTCATAGTTACCCCTTTTTGATTACAATTGTAGTCTATTAAAGGTAACTATTTATAGCAATTTAATTTGTTTGGCTATCTAACCAAGCATCAACACTTTTGCGAGTATATAAAACTTCTTTAAATAAACGATGACGTTCAAATTCAAGTTTTGTTTTTCTCGTGGCATCACCACTAACTAAACGGCTATGGGTATCATTGAATTTTGAAATTACAGAAAAACCGCGCTCATCTTGATCAGCTTGCTTTTTTACAGAATTAGCAAGGTGCTCTCTAACATCGTCAGCAGTTAACATACCTGAATTATCTAATCCCATTAGCTCTTTTTTCATTGCTAATCTTACGCCCATTTCCTACTCCATTTAATGAAAAATATTTATTCCGCCAAGGTTTTAGCAATTAGCAGGCCATACGTAAAATTAACTGCTGCAAAGATTACTCTTCAATTGCTTCAGTTTTTTTAAAGACAGATAAAATACATAAAAACTTTCGTCCTTATTTCCCTATTACAATTAGCTAAAGTTACTTGCTTTGGTGCAAAAATAGCTGCAAGCCTTTATACTACAGCTTGTGCGTTACCCCACCGAGAGCAAATATGAACGAAGAATACATAGAAATAGAATTAGAAGAAGAGCCGATTGAGCTCTGTAAATTATTAAAAGTACTAAACTTAGTTGAAGGTGGCGGCCAAGCTAAAAACCTAATTACTGAAGGCTATGTGGGTGTTAACCATGAAATTTGTACAATTAAACGGAAAAAATTATACAGTGGTGATGTACTAGAGTTTGATGGTGAGTTTTTTAAACTCTCACTAAGTGAAGATGCAATCCCTGCAGAAAAACCTGCGGTACAAACTCAAGCAGAGTCAAAGCAAGCTGCACCACAACCAACAAATCAACCAGCTAAAAGTAAGCGTAAGCGAACTAAAAAACCAAAAGTAGATGATAAAACAGGTCGTCGTCCTATTTCATTTGGTTAAGCATTTAAAAGCACTCTTTTTATATAAAAAGGCCAACTTGTATAGTTGGCCTTTTTACTCTTTAATAACCTAATTAATAATAAAAACAAGGTTATAAAATGTCTGTAAACACACCTAAAAATTGGTTTAAACCCGTTGTATGGGCGGCACTCGTATGGAATTTACTTGGCGTTATTGCTTTTGCTATGCACATGATGATGACACCCGAAATGATAGGTAAACTTCCGTTAGATCAACAAGCTGCCTACTCTGACATCCCTCTTTGGTCAACCATTGCATTTGCTGTAGCCGTATTTGGAAGCACTTTGGGTTGTCTGTTTTTACTTGCTAAAAACGCGCTGGCAACACCTACTTTTGCGCTATCGCTCGGCGCTATTTTAATTCAGCAATATTATAATTTTGTGGTCATAAATAGTATTGAGCTACTTGGCGCAAGTGCGGTATTTATGCCTATTTTTGTAATCATTATTGCCATCGCTTTACTTTGCTTGAGTATTAAAGGTAAGCAGCAGGGCTGGTTACGGTAATTATACCAATTGCATTAAATTAGTGATCTATTATAGCGCTAAGAAAATAGCGTAATAACAAGGCGAAAATTACGACACATAGTTGTTCTATATGAATAATTTTTAACGCAGTGAGTGCGCTATTTAATACGATAAAATGATCATGTTTTTAATAAAATTGGTATTAATAAGGGTCGAAATAACTTTTGACCCTATCTCTTCTTTTAAATCATCTCTTGAAATTAAATTTTTCAGCATCATCTCTACTATAATAACTGTATAAAATTCGTTCTCTAAACGCGATTTTTTACACTGGTATGTACTTTGCAACTCGAACACTACAGAGGTCACTCTTCAAAACATTTTTATAATTCATAAAGGGGCAAATAATGAATAATAGTTTCGATACCCAACATCAGCTCACAATAAATGGTGAGCAATATCATATTCATTCTCTAAAAGGACTTGGCGACAAAGCGAAACGATTGCCCTTTTCCTTAAAAGTACTACTTGAAAACCTTCTTCGTAACGAAGATGGCGTAAATATAAAAGAACAAGACATTCAAGCCCTTCTTAATTGGGATCCTCAAGCAAAGCCTGCATCTGAAGTTGCCTTTACTCCCGCCCGTGTTGTTATGCAAGATTTTACCGGCGTACCCGCTATTGTAGATTTAGCCGCGATGCGTGACGCAATGGAAAAGCTAGGTGGAGATCCTGCAAAAATAAACCCGTTATCGCCTGCTGAACTTGTGATTGACCATTCGGTGCAAGTAGATGGCTACGGAAATGATGGTGCATTTGATTTAAATGCAAAACTTGAGTACGACCGAAATAAAGAACGTTACGAGTTTTTACGTTGGGGACAAACCGCTTTTGATAATTTAAAAGTAGTGCCACCAGCAACCGGCATTGTTCACCAAGTAAACCTAGAATACTTAGCGCGCGTTGTTTTTAATGAAGAGCGCGACGGAAAAAAATTCGCTTACCCAGATACGCTTGTAGGGACTGACTCTCACACCACCATGATTAATGGCTTAGGTGTGCTTGGCTGGGGTGTAGGCGGCATTGAAGCTGAAGCAGCCATGCTTGGTCAGCCAATAAGTTTACTCATTCCACAAGTAGTAGGTATGAAGCTAAGCGGACGTTTACCTGAAGGTACTACCGCAACCGATTTAGTGTTAACAGTAACCGAAATACTGCGTAATCATGGCGTAGTGGGTAAATTTGTAGAATTTTATGGTGACGGCCTTGCCGACCTACCACTTGCCGATAGAGCAACCATAGCCAATATGGCACCAGAATACGGCGCTACGTGTGGTATTTTTCCAATTGATGATGAGACCATTAACTACCTTCGCTTAACAAACCGCGACGAAAAACACTTAAAAGTAATTGAAGATTACGCTAAGCATCAAGGCTTATGGCGTAACGATGGCGACGAAGCTAATTATACCGATACACTTGAGCTTAAATTAGATGACGTTGTACCAAGCCTTGCAGGCCCTAAGCGCCCACAAGATAGAATTGCCTTAAACGAAGCTGGCAAAGTTATTAGCGATCATTTAAAAGGCTTCCAAGACGAACGTATGGCTCGTCGTGATAAAAGCGATGAAGAACAAGCTCGTATTGAGAGTGAAGGACCGACAACAAATCCAGATGAGCCAGTTAACGAAGCGCAGTTTATGGGTGCCGCTAAGGTTAAATTTAAAGGCCAAGAGTTTGAGCTAAACGATGGCGCTTGTGTTATTGCCGCGATTACCAGCTGTACCAACACCTCTAATCCAAGTGTTATTTTAGCTGCTGGTTTGGTTGCTAAAAAAGCGAAACAGTTAGGCATTAATGTAAAACCTTGGGTTAAAACATCACTTGCACCAGGCTCTAAGGTAGTTACCGACTACCTAGAAAAAGCAGGCTTAATGGATGACTTAGAAAGCTTAGGTTTTAACTTAGTTGGCTACGGCTGTACTACCTGTATTGGTAACTCAGGGCCTCTTGCAACTGAAATATCAGACGCGATTCAAAAGCATAAATTAGTAGTGAGCTCTATTTTATCGGGTAACCGTAACTTTGAAGGGCGTATTCACCAAGATGTTAAAATGAACTTTTTAGCCTCTCCTCCACTTGTTGTAGCCTATGCCATTGCAGGCAGAACCGATATTGACGTATACAACGAACCCCTTGCGCAAGATGCTAACGGTAACGATATTTACCTTAAAAACATTTGGCCAAGCGTTAAAGAAGTAAGTGACTTAGTTAAAGAAACCGTAACTAAGGAAATGTTTGAAAAAAGCTACGCTAACGTTTACGAAGGCGATAGCCGTTGGCAGCAAATTAAAATACCGGATGGCAAACTTTACGATTGGGATGATGCATCTACCTACATTAAAAAAGCACCCTTTTTTGATGGTATGAAAGTAGAACCACCGGGCATTCCTTCTATTGAAGGTGCACGTTGTTTAGCTAAACTTGGAGATTCAGTAACCACTGACCATATTTCTCCAGCGGGTGCTATTAAAGCAGAAGCGCCAGCAGGTTTATACTTGCAAGAGAAAGGTGTAGATAAAGCGCAATTTAACTCGTACGGCTCACGCCGTGGTAATCACGAAGTAATGATGCGTGGAACGTTCGCTAATGTGCGTCTTAAAAACTTACTAGCTCCTGGTACTGAAGGCGGCGTAACACGTACTCAGCCTGGCGATACGCTAGAGAGCATTTATGATGCAGCAATGGAGTATCAAAAAAATAATACTCCACTCATTATTTTAGCGGGCAAAGAATATGGCACGGGTTCATCTCGTGACTGGGCTGCTAAAGGCTCACTTTTATTAGGCGTTAAAGCCGTTGTAGCACAAAGCTACGAACGTATTCATCGCTCTAACTTAATTGGTATGGGTGTACTACCTCTGCAATTTAAAGAAGGTGAAAGCTACGAGTCACACGGGTTAACAGGGCAAGAACAATTCGATATTGATGGCCTGTACGATAAAACCGATGAAGTCACCGTTATTGCTACAAATGCCGAAGGTAAAAAAGTAACCTTGAGTGCAGACGTACGTATTGATACCCCTAAAGAGTGGGATTACTACAAACACGGCGGCATTTTACAATATGTACTGCGTAATATGCTCGACTAACAAAGACAGTAGTTAATACATTTAAAAGCCCAGTTTAGTAATAAGCTGGGCTTTTTTTGTACTGTTTGTTGTCTTAAATCAATGCCAAGTATTTAAAGCCTGTCTACAATAAGCTTACTCTTAGTGAGGTAACTATGTCGCAAATAATGATAATTAGGCTGCTTAAAACATCAATAGTGCTTGGGTTGTGCCTTATCGTGACTGGCCATACGTTAATTGTGTCGAACTACTTTACCGTCGAGCATGGTATTAAAGGAATAATTATAGCGGCGGCATGCATTGCTGTAGGCGTGCTGCTGTCGCTTCCCACTAAAATATATTTAACAGTATTATTGATGGAAGCCGAAAAACGTTATTTAAAAAACCATAAAAGCACTCACTCTAAATAATTAAAGTGCACTTAAATTATTAATTTCTTTATTACGTTTTTCTAGTTTGTCTTTTACGTTTTCGGCGTCATTAAATAGCTTTTTAACCGAATCTGGGTTCAAAATACTGATCCCCTCTGGTGCAGCCGACGTTGTGTTTGGAGTTGAAGAGGTATTTAAAATAGACGTGTCTTCTGCAGCAATAACAGTAATATCTTTAGGATCGAGTTTTACTTCAATACTTTTTGCATGTGGGTTAGGTGTATCAGAAAAGTGCCATTGGCCTGTTTCGTCTTGCCACTTAAAAATTTTACCACTTGAGGTAGCATTTGCAGCAATTGGTTCATCAGAAATACTGCTCGCAATTTTATCGCCAGCTTGCTTAACGCCCAACACTGCTTGGTCCAAAGTATTGCTAGATAGCGCGACCATTTTTTCTTTAATTTGCTGAGATTCACTGCTAATTGATGATGCAGAAAGCCATGTTTGACCATCGGGCTTTTTTAAATAAAACAAAGAGATGACTGCAATAGCCATGATTGATATAGCTAAGTAGGTAAAGTATTTCATAGCGTTCCTGCTTTAATTAATCCTTTAATGCCTTGAGTCTAATAAAAAATACTTAATTAGGCAATTTTTTGTACCCGAATAAAAGAAAATAAAAACGCAGCCGAAGCTGCGTTTTTATTTGCGATTTAACTACATCGTAGTGACGTTAAATACCGTCACCATCCATGTGTAGTCCACATTCTCGGTTTAAACCAAAAAAGCGAGTTTCTTCCTCTGTCATTCCTGGTTCTAACTTACGTGTTGTATGTACGTCACCCATCGACACATAACCTTGTTCCCATAATGGGTGGTAAGGTAAATCATGCTTAGTCAGGTACTGATACACGTCGCGGTTAGACCATTCAATAATCGGGTACACTTTAACGGTACCACGGCTTATTTCTACAAACTGTTTATCAGCACGTGTAGATGATTGATCGCGACGCAAACCACTAAACCACGTGCCCGCTTCGATCTCTTTAAGTGCGCGGGTCATCGGCTCAACTTTATTAAGCTGGTTATATTGCTTAATGCCGTCCTCGCCTTGCTCCCACAACTTGCCAAACTTAGCTTCTTGCCATGCTGAGCTTAGCTGCGCTCTATACACCTTTAAGTTAAGTGATAAACGCTCACTCATTTGTTCAATAAACTGATACGTTTCAGGAAATAAATAGCCTGTATCGGTTAATACAACGGGAATATCTGGACGTTGTGAGGTCATTAAATGCAGCATTACTGCCGCTTGAATACCAAAGCTAGATGATAAAAAAGCCGTATTAGGCAAGTTATCAAGCGCCCATGCAACACGCTGTTCTGCGCTCATATTCGCTAGCAAACCATTAGCATCAGCTAACATAGCCGCTTGGCTTTGTTTATCTAGCTGTAAAATGTTTTTAAATTCACTCATGGTAAATTCCAAACCTCACCAGCGCTTTGGCGCTGGTATTTAATTAAGCGTGAAAATCGGTTACTGATACTTTTACTTCAGCAACTATGCCTTTGCGTATAACAAAGTCACCAAAACACTCACCATCGTTACGCTCTTTTGCCCATTGCCCAATGAGCTTATCGAATGCTTCTAGGTAAACGTCTTCGCCTACGTTCTCAAGGTACAATTTAGGAATACGTGTACCTTCTAAATTACCACCTAGGTAAACGTTGTACTTACCTGGGCCTTTACCCACTAAACCAGCTTCTGCAAGCATTGCGCGGCCACAACCGTTAGGGCAACCTACAACGCGCATAATAATGCTGTCATCTGGTATACCGTGCTTAGCAAGTAATGCTTCAGTTTTTTCTACTAGGCTTGGTAAGTAACGCTCTGCTTCGGCCATTGCAAGTGGGCACGTTGGCAGTGAAACACACGCCATAGAATTTTTACGCTGCTGCGAATCTTTGTCGTCAATCAGGCCGTGGCTACGTGCAATTTCTTCAATCACGGCTTTTTGATCTGCAGGTACGCCAGCAATAATTAGGTTTTGGTTTGCCGTCATACGCATGTCACCATGGTGAACTTCTGCGATTTTACGACAACCAGTTTTAAGCGGCTTGCCTGGGTAGTCTAAAATACGACCACTTTGAATAAATAGCGTTAAGTGGTGCTTACCATCAATGCCTTCAACCCAACCAATACGATCGCCACGGTGAGTAAACTCAAACGGGCGGCTTGGTGCAAATGTAACGCCTGAGCGTTTTTCTACTTCTGCTTTAAATACATCAACGCCAACACGGTCTAATGTGTATTTAGTTTTTGCATTTTTACGGTTTGAACGATTACCCCAATCGCGCTGCACAGATACAACATGCTCTGCAATTTTTAAGGTATCTTCGAGCGTAATAAAGCCAAAGTCATCAGCCTTACGCGGATACGTAGCCGTATCACCGTGAGTCATGGCAAGGCCACCACCAACAAGTACGTTAAAGCCAACAAGCTTGCCGTTATCAGCAATTGCCACAAAGTTTAAGTCATTCGCATGCACATCAACTTCGTTATTAGGCGGAATAGTTACCGTTGTTTTAAATTTACGCGGTAAGTAGTTAGATCCTAAAATTGGCTCTTCTGTGGTTTCTGCCTTTTCGCCATTTAGCCAAATTTCAGCATACGCTTTCGTTTTTGGTAATAAATGTTCAGAAATTTTTGCAGCCCAGTCGTAAGCTTCTTGGTGTAACTCAGACTCAACAGGGTTAGTAGTACAAAGCACGTTACGGTTAACGTCACCCGCAGTTGCAATAGAGTCTATACCTACGCTGTTAAGCATTTGGTGCATGCCTTTAATATTCGGCTTTAATACACCATGAAACTGAAATGTTTGACGCGTAGTTAGACGAATGCTGCCGTAGCTTGTTTTTTCATCAGCAAACTTATCAATTGCTAACCACTGCTCTGGCTTAATAATACCGCCAGGCATACGTGCACGTAACATTACATTATGTAGCGGCTCTAGCTTTTGCTTAGCGCGCTCACCACGTATATCGCGGTCATCTTGTTGGTACATGCCATGAAAACGTATTAACTGAAAGTTATCGGCAGTAAAACCACCGGTAATTTCGTCTTTTAAATCTTGCTCTATGGTGCCACGTAAAAAGTTACTTTCTCTTTTCAAACGTTCGTTATCAGAAAGTTTTACGTTTTTATCTTGTTCGCTCATTTTAAATCCTAAATTTGTTACAGTGACGGCTGCTAGCTGTTAAATAAAATAAGAAACGTGATTAATACACGTCTTTCTGATAGCGGTTTGCGCTACGCAAATCTTTTAAATATTGCTCTGCGTCTTCATTGCTCTTGCCTGTGTTTTCTTTAACGATATCAACCAAGGCGTTGTGTACATCTTTTGCCATGCGATTTGCATCGCCACAAATATAAAAGTGAGCGCCGGCTTCTAACCACTCAAACACGTCTTTACTGTTACTGCGTAATTTGTCTTGTACGTATACTTTTTCTGCTTGATCGCGGCTAAATGCAACATCTACTTTGTTAAGTAAACCCGATTTTAAATAACCCTGTATTTCTACTTGGTATAAAAAGTCTTGAGTGAAATGTGGGTTACCAAAGAACAACCAGTTTTTGCCTTGTGCTTGACGCGAATCACGCTCTTGTAAAAATGCACGGAACGGCGCAATCCCCGTACCTGGGCCTACCATGATCACAGGTGTATCATCGTTAGTTGGTAGGCGGAAATTGTCGTTGTGTTCGCTAAATACTTTAACTTTACAACCTTCCTCTGCACGACGAGTTAAGTAACCAGTACAGCCACCTAAATGCTCGCTATCAAATGCATCAAACTGTACTAGACCTAGTGTTAAATGTACTTCATCTTCAACCTCAGCTTGACTAGATGCAATTGAGTACAAACGAGCTTGTAGTTTACGTAGGCAATCTACTAATGTTTGCGCATCAATTTTTGCTGGATTTTGGCGAATCACATCAAATATTTGGCGAGGTTCAATATACGCACGCATTGCAGCTTTATCTTCTACAAGCTTTAATAATTCAGGCGTACCTGTTGCTGTTGCGTATTTTTCTACAAAACCTGGGTACGACTGAGTCAGCTCTAGTTTTTCAATAAGTGCATCGCGTACGCTTAGCTCTTCATCACCTACTTTTACAATGCTTGTTGCATCTATTTGAGTAAGTGTAAGTACTTCATCAACTAATACATCGTCATTTAAAAAGTACACACCTAATGAATCACCTGGCGTGTAAGTAATGTCAGAACCTTCAAGCGAAATTTCAACGTGGCGTACATCTTTAGTCGAGTCGCGACCGGTAATTTTTTGAACAGTTAATAGCTCTGCTTCAAATGGATTTTGTTTTGTATATTGGCTTGCTGCAGCGGTTGGAGCACCAAATGGCATTGATACAACTTGACCACCAGCGGCCTCTTGCTGCGCTTTTAAATCAGGTTCAAATGCATCAACTGCACCGGCGATCCACGTAGCGGCTTCATCTTCGTAATCTACATCTAAATCAGCACGTTGATAGATAGTTTGTGCACCGAGTTTATTTAAACGCTCTTCAAAATCTTTTGCTGTCTGGCAGAAAAACTCATAGCTAGAATCACCTAAGCCAATAACCGCTATTTTCACATCGTCTAGTTTTGGCGCTTTTTTAGTGGCTAAAAATTCGTGGAGTGTTTCTGCGTCTTCTGGTGGCTCACCTTCGCCGTAAGTAGATACAACGATAGTTAAAAACTTTTCTTTTTTCAGGGCTGTTGGTTTGTAATCTGACATGCTCACAAGCTTAACTGCTAAGCCTCGCGACTCAGCCTGCTCTTTCATTTTGGTAGCTACACCTTTTGCGTTACCTGTTTGCGAACCATATAAAATAGTTAGCGCTGCTGCATCACCCGCAGCCGGTACGCCTGCCGTAGGAGCACCTAACGCAGCCGAATTAGCATTTGCAGCTAAGTAACCACTTACCCATGCTTGTTGAATTGGATTAAGTTCAGCCACTAAAGCTTGCAGCTTTTGTACTTGATCTTGCGATAGCGGGCTTGCCGCAGCATTTAGTTGACCTAACAACATGAATCGATTCCCCATAACCCTGAAAATTAAACACAATACACTTTGTGTATTGTTAAAAATGAGTTTTACCTCATCCAGAGCGTATCTGTTGAGGTTTTCTAAGTTAGTAGGATAACGGGCTCAGCATAGATAAAAAAAGAATAGAATCTGCTTTGATATTCCATTTAGTTATTAATTTATAAAAATACCTTCAAAAACAGATTAAAGACTTATTATTGCTTTTTACTGCACTTTAAATTAACAATTTTGTAACCTAACTAATGTAGGGTATATTCTTCATTCAAAATAAAAATAGGAACAACTATGTTACACGGGAAATATAAAAATAATCTACTTAGTACCGCTTTGTTACTTGGCTCATTACCTGTAATGGCCAATGTAGCTAATGGCGGATTTGAACAATGGTCAGGTAATACACCTAGCTCTTGGAGCACTATTGATAGCGGAATCAGCTTAACGCGCTCAACTAGTACAGTTAAAAGCGGTAGTAGCTCTGCTGCTGTCAATGTAACAACAGGATCGCAAAGTAACACTGATTTACTACAACAGGTTGCTGTAGAAGCTGGTAAAACCTATAACTTTTCGGCTGATGTTTACCACACCGAAGGTAAAATTAAAGCGCGCTTATATGTAGATGGCTATCAAGGCTATTCAAATCAAGCACAAACTAACCAATGGCAAACAATTAGCCATAGCTATACGCCAAGCAGTGATAAAACAATTAATGTTGGGCTTAGGTTTTACGATGTAAGTGGATTTGATGGCAGCGAAACCGTATACGTAGATAACTTTTTACCAAATACTGATGGCAACGCATCAACAAGTTGCACCGACAATAGCCTTACCTTAACGCTTAACACCGATAATTACGGTAGCGAAACTAGCTGGGCCGTTAATAACAATCAAGGTAGCGCTGTTGTTAACGGCAGTGGTTACGCATCAAACACTCTGTATGATGAGCAAATATGCCTAACTGATGGTACTTACACACTTGTTATTAGCGACAGCTACGGCGATGGCATGTGTTGTTCAACAGGTAATGGCAGTTATGCGCTTAAGCAAGGCTCTACCACACTTGCTAGCGGTGCAAGTTTTAACAATACAGACAGCACGGCATTTACTTTAGGTAGTGGCTCTGGTGATGGCGGCGGGACCAACCCAACACCCACTGGCTACTATGTTACTGCTCAAGGGTTATCGGGTTATGCACTAAAAACTGAGCTTTATAATATTATTAAAGATCATAATGCACAGGGTTACTCGGCTATTTGGAATTTTTACGACTCATCTGCACGTGATAAATACTTTGAAAACGATAACAGCATTTTAGATATGTATAGCGAGAAACCAAACGGCTCAGATAGCTACAATTATACTGCGGTGAGTGACCAATGTGGTAACTATAGTGGAGAAGGCGGCTGTTACAACCGTGAGCATTCATTTCCTAAAAGCTGGTTTGGCGGCACTATTGAGCCAATGAACTCAGATGTGCATCATATTTACGCAACCGACGGTTATGTAAACTCAAAGCGTAGTAACTTCCCATTTGGTGAAGTAGCAAGCGCTTCATTTACATCAACCAACGGAAGTAAATTAGGCTCTGCCGCAAGCTCATTAAATTACTCAGGTACTGTATTTGAGCCAATTGACGAATTTAAAGGTGACTTTGCTCGCGCTTATTTTTACATGGCAACGCGCTACGAAAATGTAATAGGCACTTGGCAAACCAAAACGACCTCAAGTAATGCAGTGCTTAATGGTTCAAGCAACCAAGTGTTTGAAAGCTGGGTAGTAGCCATGCTGCTTAACTGGCATAACAGTGATCCTGTAAGCCAAATGGAAATTGACCGTAACCAAGCAGCCTTTGAATTTCAAGGTAATCGTAACCCGTATATCGACCATTCTGAATTTGTAGAAATGATTTGGTAAAAGTTAGCAGTTAAAACAAAAGCCTTTGCAATTGCAAAGGCTTTATCTTTTAGTGTGTAATATTTTTTATAGTCACAATGGTTTAAGCTAATTATAAGAAACAGCTGCGATAAGTGACTTTTCAGCTCTGTTCTTCATCAACGTTAAAAGTGAATGATGAAAATCTTGAAATATCACCTCTCCCCATATTCGTGAATAAATACCAAAATTTGTATTGTCTTGCACGGTCGTTTTTAACGTTAAAATTGTATTGCCGCTTTTTTCTTCACTTAGCTGATAACCACCGTAAAGTGGAGAAAAGTATTCACCGCCAAGTTTTACGTGTTTATCGAGTGCGTCATCGGGAATAGCATCTGGGTCTATGTCAAATCTATAAAGCATCTGTTTATTTGGTTGCCAATCTGTAATAACTTCTTTAAATATAACCCCTTTTTGCCAAGTACTTGTGCGAACAGCGCCTATACCGCTTGCATTTATACTTGCCCTTAATGGCTTTGGTACACCAATTAATTGAGTGAGTGAAAAAGGCACTTCCTGTGGTTTTATATCACTCACATTAGCTAACTGTTGCCACACAGCATTGATGGGCGCGTTAATAGTTATTGAATTTGTTACTTCGTATGTTTTTGATAAATTTAAAAAATTAACTTCAATAGGTGAGAGCAATATAGGTAACAACGCGATTGATAATAAAGAACTATTCGCTTTTTTTATTTCACGCTTTCTAACAAAACCCGCAAGTAATCCACCAATGCTGGCAAAAAACATAAAAGCAGGCAAAGCCATAGCCACACAAATACTGCCTTCAAGTAAAGTAATTACACTTACAAATAAAAAAACAAAAATAGGCTGCCAAGCAATCGTGACCATTTGCCTTTTAGTTAATGTTTTTGATTCATTGTACTCAAAGTGAACACGAATATAACCAATTGCAACGGGCACTAAAAACATAAATGATATAGAGACTAGGCTACTTAAATTATAAGTATCAAGTAGCTCTATAAACAGCCGCATAAATATGCCGTAAAGCGTACCAAGTAAAATACCAATTGATTTAGGGGAGTTGAGTTGCATGTCTATTCTTTATTGTTATTAACAATCAGAAAGTAACAGAAGTATTATTCCACCACAAATAAAACAATATTAACGGCTCCTGCAAGCAAATAGCTTGAAATAAAACGACTTTCACAGCCACTAAGACTAAAGGATAATAACCTGCCGTTAACACTATACTATTAGGTAAATAGTGCTCCGCATCGTTAATAACAAACTCAAGCGCTTAATTTATAACAACTTTTAATCACACTCTGTAATTTCATAATTTTTAGTGTAAAGCAGTTTTTTAAATTAACTGTATTAAAAACAACCATGCACGACCTTTTGCCTATACATAGCACCCTAAAAGCTGATTTACCCTGCATGTTCAATATTCATTTGCTTTAACAAAAGCCGTATTTATTTGATTAAGCAACAATGTTGCAGGAGAACGCATGCAAACTACACCACCCGGTGATGCACCATCAAACACGCACAAGAATGCTCAAAGCTACGAGCAGCTTCACAAACCGAGTTCAGCGTTTAATACTCGCGACGAGTATCTCGAACATGAATTACAAATTATGCAGCCTAAACGCTGGCGTCCTAATATACCGTTTAGAGATTACCGATTTGAATTTGAAGACACCATTCCAGCAATGGCGGGCACTATTGGTAAAGTCGTTATGGTGGGGGCTATTGCGGCAACATTTGCAGCACCTCTTGGTTTAAGCGATGCGTTTGTTTTAGAAAACGTGCGCTACGAATTACTCATTGTTTCTATTTTTATCATTTTGTTTTCAGGTTTTATTTTACCTACAGCCAACTTGGCTGGTACTCACGGCCCGCTTATTCCGTTAATTCCTATTGTAGTTGCAGCTGGCGGCCACCCTATGGCGTTTGGCTTACTCATTGGTGCCTTTGGTTTTATTTTGGCCATAACCAAAGGAGGAAGTATGCTCGCGCGCCTAACCAGTAAAGGTGTATGTGGCGGGCTACTTATTTATTTAGGCTTTATTGGTACTATTTCGCAAGTTAAAAAGCTGTTTGCTTGGGCTGAAGCCATTGATATGGCGCACATTGCATTTATTGTTATTTTAGCCACCATTTTATTGTATGCGCTATTAGAGCACTTTAAAAATCGTTGGTTAGCCGTGCCGTTAAGCTGCCTTATTGGTGGCGTGGTTGCCTTTGCTTTAGGTGCACCGTTTGAGTTTCATACTGCTCCGGGTTTACCAAATATGAACCCAGCTTACTGGTGGGGCGAAAACACGGGTTGGATGCTTGGCCTGCCAACGCTTGAAAGCTTTGTGGTTGTACTCCCATTTGCAGTGCTCGCCGTTGCTATGTGGTCACCAGATTTTTTAGGTCATCAAGTATTTCAAAAAATAAGCTATCCGCAACGTACTGAAAAAGTACAAATGAATATCGACGACACCATGCTGAGCGCATCGGTTAGACAAACATTTGGCTCACTTGCCGGTGGTGCTAACTTTACCTCATCGTGGGGAACCTACATTGTACCTGCCGCTATTGCTAAGCGCCCTATTCCTGCTGGCGCTATTTTAACAGCCGTATTTTGTATTATTGCTGGTTTATGGGGTTACCCTATGGATTTAGCCATTTGGCAACCTGTGCTTTGTGTAGCGCTTATTGTAGGTGTGTTTATTCCGCTACTTGAAGCTGGCATGGAAATGACGCGCGAAGGCAAAACAACGCAATCAGCCGCTATTGTGGTGTTTGCCTCAACCTTGGTTAACCCGGCTTTTGGTTGGTCGCTTACTATGTTACTTGATAACTTAGGGCTTATTGGCTGTAAAGAGCGCAGCGCTGAACTAACTAAAATGAGCCGCTGGGTGATTCCACTTATTATGTTTGTGTTACTTACCACTGTAATGGCAATTGTAGGCATGTTACCTGGTATACCGGCGTTAATGGCTGACTTTAGGCATTAACCCTTAGGTACTGAACCTAATATTTACCCACAAAAAGCACGGCAATTGCCGTGCTTTTTAATACGTGATTCTTAATACACACGGTTAAGTAATTACTGCCAAGAACGCTCAGCTGCTAGTTGTTTTTCAAACGCATCAATCTGTGGGTTTAGTGTTTCGGTTACACCAATAAAATCTAAGCCACTTAATAGGCGCTCTTTTACGTCTTTACGAATATCAAAACTAATTGGCGCAAACTTACTGCTTGTTAATGTTTGATTTTCAAGGTCGATTTCAATGTTAATATCGTCGTGCTGCTCGCTAAGTACAAACAATTGCTCAAGCGTGTCGGCAGGTAACGCAATGGCTAACATTTGGTTATTACCACAGTTATTAAAGAAAATATCAGCAAAGCTTTCAGCTAAAATAACTTCAAAACCATATTGTTTAAGCGCCCATGGCGCGTGCTCGCGAGATGAGCCACAACCAAAGTTGTCGCGCGTTAATAATATTTGCGCGCCTTGGTAGCATGGGCGATTTAAAATAAAGTCAGGGTTTGGCTCACCGTTATCTAGGTAACGCCAATCATAAAACAAGGCAGCATCAAAACCTTCGCGGCTAGTTGATGTTAAAAACTGCTTAGGAATAATTTGGTCAGTATCTACATTGTTTTTATCAAGTGGAGCCATTAAGCCACTAAAAAATACGCTCATTATGCTTCTCCTCTAATATCAACAAAGTGACCATGTATTGCAGCGGCTGCAGCCATTGCAGGGCTAACTAAATGGGTACGCCCGCCACGACCTTGACGACCTTCAAAGTTACGGTTAGAAGTAGATGCACAACGCTTGCCTGCTTCTAGGCGGTCATCGTTCATTGCTAAACACATAGAACAACCTGGTTCGCGCCATTCAAAGCCAGCGGCTTTGAAAATATCGGCTAAGCCTTCATCTTCAGCTTGTTTTTTAACTAAGCCAGAGCCCGGTACAATTAACGCCTCTATGCCGGCTACAACTTGCTTGCCTTCAACAATTTTTGCAGCTGCGCGTAAGTCTTCAATACGGCTATTAGTACATGAGCCAATAAATACCGTGTCTACTTTTGCGCTTGATAATTTATCGCCCGCTTTTAAGCCCATGTATTTAAGTGCGCTGCGAATGGCATCGGCTTTAATTAAATCTGGCTCTTTATCTGGATCGGGTATGCACTCATCAACACCAATTACTTGCTCTGGGCTTGTGCCCCAGGTAATTTGTGGCTGAATGTCGTCAGCATTTAGCTCAACAACTAAATCAAAGTGTGCGCCTTCGTCTGTTTTTAATGTTTCCCAATATTCAACGGCTGCATCAAAATCTGCGCCTTTAGGTGCAAACGGACGACCTTTTAAATAATCATAAGTAATTTGGTCAGATGCAATTAAACCCGCTTTTGCACCCATTTCTATGCTCATATTACATAGCGTCATACGGGCTTCCATTGAAAGCGCTTCAATGCCTGCACCACAAAACTCTGCTACATAGCCTGTGCCACCAGCAGTACCTAACTTGCCAATTACCGCCATAATTAAATCTTTAGCAGTAACCGTTGGGCGCAATACACCGTTAATTTGAATTTTTAACGATTTCGCCTTTTTTTGCTGTAGCGTTTGCGTTGCTAATACGTGCTCAACCTCAGACGTACCAATACCATGCGCTAATGCGCCAAACGCACCATGCGTAGAAGTATGGCTATCGCCACATACAATGGTTGTGCCTGGCAAAGTAATACCTTGCTCTGGGCCCATTACGTGCACAATGCCTTGGTTAATTGAGTTTAAATCGTAAAGTACAATACCAAACTCTTTACAGTTTTTATCAAGCGCCATTAATTGATTTTTAGATACTTCGCTTGCGGCATCAAGTGATCGGCTCTTAGTCGATACGTTATGATCCATCGTTGCAAAGGTTTTTTCTGGGCAACGTACAGTACGGTTTTTTTCACGTAGACCAGCAAAAGCCTGCGGAGAAGTAACTTCATGCACTAAATGGCGGTCAATATAAAGTAAGTCGGTTTGCTCGTTTATGCTGGCAACGGTATGTGCTTGCCAAATTTTGTCGTATAACGTTTGGGCCACTTGCTAATTCCCTAATCTGTTTGAGTTGCAGCATAACGGTGCTGCAACTTTAATATGTTATTAAATGCGTGAAACGATAGCGGCTGCCACATCGCTTGTGCTGTAACCGGCATTTGGATATATATCTGGCGTGCCTACACCTGCTTCTACAGCTTCTGCTACTGCTTTTTCAATGGTGCGCGCAGCTTCGTCTTGCCCTAGCGAGTAACGTAACATTAATGCGGCACTTAAAATTTGTGCTATTGGGTTTGCAACGCCTTTACCTGCAATATCTGGTGCTGAACCGCCTGCTGGCTCATACAACCCAAAACCCGATTGATTCAAGCTTGCCGAAGGTAATAAACCCATAGAGCCTGTGATCATGGCGCACTCATCTGACAAAATATCGCCAAATAAGTTATCGCAAAGTAGTACGTCAAACTGGCTAGGCTGTTTAACTAACTGCATAGCGGCGTTATCTACGTAAATGTAATCTAGGCTTACTTCTGGGTAGTCTTTGCTTACTTCGGTTACTACTTCACGCCATAGTACGCTTGATGCAAGTACGTTTGCTTTATCAACAGAGGTAACATGGTTACTACGTAATTTTGCAGCTTCAAAAGCAAAGCGTGCAATACGTTCAATCTCTTTACGCGAGTATGTTTGCGTATCAAAAGCAGCTTCTTCAGCGCCTTCGCCGCTACGGCCTTTTTCGCCAAAGTAAATGCCGCCGGTTAGCTCGCGCACACATAAAATATCAAACCCTTTTTCGCTAATATCAGCGCGAAGTGGTGACGCTGCACTTAATGCAGGTAATAACTGTGCAGGGCGCAGGTTACAAAACAAACCAAAGTGCTTACGAAGCGGCAATAACGATGCGCGCTCAGGCTGCTCGTTTGGTGGTAGGTTTTCCCATTTAGGACCGCCTACCGAACCAAATAAAATAGCGTCAGCGTTTTCACACGCTGCAAGTGTGCTCTCTGGTAATGCTTTACCAAATTCGTCAATGGCTGCGCCACCAATTGCATAATGCTCACGGTTCAGGGTAAAACCAAACTTATTGCTCACAGCATCAAGTACTTGTTCTGCTGCTGCCATCACTTCTGGACCAATACCGTCGCCAGCTAATACGGCAACGCTGTAGTTTGTTTTACTCATCCTGCTTTCCTTTGTTGTTTTAAATCAGACACTTTTTGTGCACGATAAATTAAGTTATAAACACGGATCATGGCGCGTACCGACGCTTCAACCACATCCGCTGCAATGCCCGCACCGTGGTAAGGTCGGCCATCGTATTTAGCTATAATATTTACTTGGCCTAATGAGCTTGCACCTTGGCCTGTCGCTTCTAAGTTATATTCAATCATTTCAACGCTCATACCGGTTAAGCGCTCAATCGCTGCAAACGAGGCTTCAACTGGGCCATTACCTGTCGCGGCTTCTTGTTTAGCTTCGCCATCAATTCGCATTCCAATGGTAGAGCTTGCTACCGATTGTGAGTTAGAGGCTGAGTTAACAAATTCTAATTGGTATTTTTCGTCTTTGTCGTTAATTTGATTAAAGTAAATCATCGCCTCAAGGTCGTAATCGTATACTGTGCCTTTTTGGTCAGCCAATTCGATAAAGCTTTTATATAAGCCATCCATATCGTAATCAGATTTTTGATAGCCTAACTCTTCTAAGCGATGCTCAATAACATGACGACCCGAACGCGAAGTCATATTTAATTGGTTGCTTGGCACACCCACGCTTTCTGGCGACATAATCTCATAAGTATTTTGAGCTTTTAATACACCGTCTTGGTGAATGCCAGAACTATGCGCAAAGGCGTTTTCGCCAACAATCGCTTTATTTGGTTGTACTGGCATATTACAAATTTTAGCCACTTGGCGAGATGCACGGTAAATTTCTTCACTTTTAATATCTGTGTATACTTTTAAATGGTCTTTGCGCATTTTCATGATCATCGCCACTTCTTCAAGCGAGCAGTTACCAGCCCGCTCACCAATGCCATTAATAGTACACTCAATTTGGCGTGCACCGGCTTGCACTGCAGCCACCGAGTTTGCTACTGCTAAACCTAAATCGTTGTGGCAATGCACACTTAAACGCGCTTTATCAATATTTGGCACGTTATTCATTAAATGGCGGATCATTGCGGCGTACTCATCTGGCGTTACAAAACCAACGGTATCTGGCAAGTTAATAGTTGAAGCTCCGGCGTTAATTGCCTGCTCAACAATTTTACATAAATCCCAATGCGGGGTACGACCGGCATCTTCACACGAAAACTCAACATCATCAGTATAGTTACGTGCCAATTTAATTGATTTAACAGCCATTGCCGTTGCATCGTCTAAGCTCATACGTAATTTATGTTCAAGGTGCAAAGGGCTTGTGGCAATAAAAGTATGAATACGGCTTTGCTGTGCTGTGCGAAGCGCCTCACCACAGGCTTCAATATCTTTTGCTACTGAACGTGCTAAACCACAAATAATAGGGCCTTTAACCTCGGTTGCAATACGCTGTACCGAGCGAAAATCAGCGGGGCTCGAAACTGGAAAACCCACTTCCATCACATCCACGTTCAAGCGGCTAATAGTATGCGCTAGCTGAATTTTATCGTCTTCTGTAAGGCTTGCTTTAAGTGCCTGCTCGCCATCACGTAAGGTGGTATCAAAAATCCATACTTTATCTTTGTCTTGCATAACTGCCCCTCATTCCTGTGTTACCCAAATTTCAATTTATCCCAGCCGCGAGATAAAAAAAACCCCGCAATTGCGGGGTTTTTAGTGTTCAACTCGATGCAAACACACTAATCCCCGCTTACTTGCCATAGCAGTAAGAGGTTAAGTTTTAGTGTAATTAAACGAATAATATGCATCTTGTTTTCTTGTGTGTGTGTTCAGTGAAGCCTATTTTTAACATTGCAAAGCGACGGAAGCAAGCATAAAAATTCCACAAAACAGATTTAAAAACGATTCAATTGGGTTTTTTAATTCAACCAAGGCACCTATTAAGAATTAAAATAACAAATACATGACTAGTGACGCTTAAATTAATAAGCACTGCAATATACCGTGCTTATATTAACTTTTTACAATTTTTTTAAGCTATGCTTCTTTACTCGTTTCTCTTACGTAATGCCCGGCTCCACGAGTAATATAACGCAGCTGCCAAATAACGCGCTCAATCAATTCGTCGCGTTGCAATCCTTCTATATCGAGCGCCTCTGCACCCGCATTAAATACGAGCGTTACCATAGATTCAGCCTGAATATAGGCATGCATAGCGTTGCACTTAGTTTCACTTTCTAAATAATGAGCCAGCTCTAAAATAAAATGTTTTACCTCGCGCGCTACTGCGGCTCTAAATGCTTTAGAAGTCCCAGAGCGTTCTCGTAGCAACAACCTAAATTGGTTACTTGAGTTATCAATAAACTCCATAAAAGTAACCACTGAGGTATTTATAACACTGCCGCCATCGTTCGCTATTCGTCTACGAGCTTGACGCATTAGTTGGCGAAGAGTTAAGCCGGCTTCGTCTACCATGGTTAAACCTAGCTCATCCATGTCTTTAAAATGACGATAAAAAGAAGTTGGGGCAATACCGGCTTCTCGTGCTACTTCGCGTAAACTTAAATTCGAAAAACTATGATCAGCACTCAGCTGATTAAATGCCGCTTGAATTAACGCCTGTCGTGTTTTTTGTTTCTGTTGCGCTCTAACACCCGACATCAACAGCTCCCTGAATTATTTTATATGAATATTTAGTGATATTAGCTCAATTGTCCAGTCTAATACTTGACGACGAGAGTTTGAAATACTATTTTAGCTTACAGTTGTACGCTGAGATTGAGAATTATGAATAAACCACCGATTATTTGGACAAACGTCCTATTTTTTAGCCTAACCTTTTTGGCGGCTGCCACACTTGTACCTTGGTACGCCATTAGCTACGGATTTACCAGCGCGCATTGGATTGCTTTTGTAGGCTGCATGTTTTATGCGGGCTTATCAATTACTGCCGGCTACCATCGATTATGGGCACATAAAACCTATAACGCACACCCTGCTGTTGAATTTATTTTTGCGCTTGGCGGTGCTTTTGCACTACAAAACAGTGCTTTGCATTGGAGTAGCGATCACCGTATACATCACGGTCAAGTTGACGACCCAATAAAAGACCCTTACGCGGCGACCAATGGTTTTTGGTATAGCCATATCGGATGGATGTTACGTGACTACCAAGGCGATAGCTACGGTGATTATAGTAATTGTCGTGATTTACAGCGCAATAAAATAGTTATGTGGCAACACAAACATTACTTAAAGCTTGTGATTGCTATGAACGTAGGCTTGCCTCTAGCACTTGGTTTATTGGTTGGTGATGTGTGGGGGATGTTAATTCTTGCAGGTTTACTACGCTTAGTACTGAGTCAACACTTTACCTTTTTTATAAACTCAGTTGCACATATTTGGGGCTCTCGCCCATACACCGAAAAAAATACGGCACGTGATAACGGCTTTTTAGCGTTATTTACATACGGTGAGGGGTATCACAACTTCCACCATATTTTTGCAAGCGACTACCGTAACGGTATTAAATGGTTTCATTACGATCCAACAAAATGGATGATTCGCTCCTTAGCAGCTGTAGGTTTAGCCAATAAGTTAAAGCGTACTCCTGTTGAACGTATAGAAAAAGCGAAGGCCGAAACGCTCATGAGCAAAACGCAAACGCGCCTTGCAAAATTGCCTTTAGCACAAGATAAGATTACATTATTACAACAAGAGTACGATTTACTGCTGAAAAAACTGCAAAATTATTGTTCACTACAAAAACAAGTGTTAGAAGTTAAAAAAAATAACATGGCAAAGCAGTGTGAACGCTCAGCATTAATGGCACAATACCATGAGTTGGAAGCCGCCTGGGAAAATCAAAAACAGGCATGGCTAGCACTTAATGCGAGGTTATTAAAAGCCTCTTTTAATTAATTTAGGAGTGGCTGTGGCCAAACAACCAGAACAAAAAAAAGTACCCGTGACATACCAATATGATGCAATAATTATTGGCACGGGTCCTGGCGGTGAAGGTACCGCCATGAACCTTTCAAAAAACGATAAAAAAGTAGCGGTTATTGAACGCCAAGAATCAGTTGGTGGCGGTTGTGTACATTGGGGAACAATTCCTTCAAAAGCGCTTCGCCACTCTGTTAGCCGCTATATTGAATACAAAGCAAATCCGTTATTTAATGTTGGTGAGCGCCCTAGCCGCTTAACATTTCCTGATATTTTACGTCACGCAAGTTCTGTTATTTCTAAGCAATCTAATTTACGTAGTAGCTTTTACGATCGTAACCGCATTCATATGTTTCAAGGTGATGCGAGCTTTGTAGATAAGCACACAATTGAAGTAAAACGAAATGATGGTTCAACTGAGCGACTGACTGCTAAAACGATTGTTATAGCAACGGGTTCACGCCCTTATCGCCCACCAGAGGTAGATTTTACGCATTCTCGTATTTACGAAAGTGACACAATACTTGGCCTTGAGCATGACCCTCATCGTGTACTGATTTATGGTGCAGGTGTAATTGGTTGTGAGTACGCGTCAATATTTAAAGGTTTAGGCGCTAAAGTTGATTTGGTTAATACACGCGATCGACTACTTGCTTTTATGGATGCAGAAATATCTGACGCACTTAGCTATCACTTTTGGAATAGCGGTATTGTTATTCGCCATAACGAAGAGTTTGACCGAATTGAGACGCGTGACGACTGCGTTATAATGCATCTAAAATCAGGTAAACGCGTAAAAGCTGACTGTATTTTATTTGCTAATGGTCGTACTGGTAACACTGATACACTAAATCTTGAAGCCATTGGCTTAAAAGCCGATAGCCGTGGCCAATTAAAAGTTAACGAAACATACCAAACAGAAATTGATAACGTTTACGCTGTAGGTGATGTAATTGGCTATCCAAGCCTTGCAAGTGCTGCGTTTGACCAAGGTCGTATAGCTGCTGATGCAATTGCATGTGGTAACTGCGATGACAGGCTGATTGTTGATATTCCAGCTGGTATTTATACCATTCCAGAAATGAGTTCAGTCGGTAAAACCGAGCAAGAGCTTACAGCCGCTAAAGTACCGTATGAAGTTGGCCGTGCTCAGTTTAAGCATTTGGCTCGCGCGCAAATTGCTGGTACTGAAGTAGGTAGTTTAAAAATATTATTCCACACTGAAACCAAAGAAGTACTTGGCGTACATTGTTTTGGCGAACGTGCCTCTGAAATTGTTCACATTGGCCAAGCTATTATGGAACAAAAAAATGGTGGCAATAATATCGACTACTTTGTAAATACCACATTTAACTACCCAACCATGGCTGAAGCCTACCGTGTTGCGGCATTAAATGGCTTAAATCGCTTATTTAAATAACCGCTTAAATAAGTAGTTTTAAAAGCCTTTATAAATAGGTAACAAAAAACCCGCAACTTAGCGGGTTTTTTACTTTTAAACAGTTTTAAAGCTCGTTTAAGTGACTATTACTTATGGTACTTAGCACTTAGCTCATGTACTGCATTAATAAATACGCCAGCATTTTCAGGGTCTACATCTGGTGTAATGCCGTGGCCTAAGTTAAACACGTGGCCATTGCCTGTACCAAAGTCTTCTAAAATAGTACCTACCTCTTGGCGAATACGCTCTGGTGTACCGTGAAGCATTGACGGGTCCATATTACCTTGTAGTGCTACTTTGTCGCCTACACGGCGTTTAGCATCGCTAATATTAATAGTCCAATCTAGACCTACTGCATCACAGCCTGTTGCTGCAATTGCTTCAATCCATTGACCACCATTTTTAG
Source organism: Pseudoalteromonas sp. SG43-8 (assembly GCF_014164245.1). NCBI lineage: Bacteria > Pseudomonadati > Pseudomonadota > Gammaproteobacteria > Alteromonadales > Pseudoalteromonadaceae > Pseudoalteromonas > Pseudoalteromonas sp. SG43-8. The sequence continues at coordinate 134,218 of NZ_JACJEX010000008.1, forward strand.
TGAACAAAGTAACCGGAACTTTACGGCCATCGTATTCACGAATTAAACCATCTACAATTTTATGCATATATTGCAGTGAAAACTCGTTGTAATCGCGCGGACTTAATACACCGCCCCACGAGTCAAATACCATTAGCGATTGCGCGCCAGCTTTAATTTGAGCATTTAAGTAATCAATTACTGAATCAGCTAATTTATCGAGTAATAAATGAAGTGTTTGCGGCTCTGCAAACGCCATTTTTTTGATTTTACCAAATACTTTGCTGCTACCGCCTTCAACCATATAAGTTGCTAGCGTCCAAGGTGAACCAGAAAAACCAATAAGTGGTACTTCGCCCTTAAGTTCACGACGAATAGTGCTTACTGCGTTCATTACGTAGCCAAGCTCGTCTGTAGGGTCTAGCTTTGGAATTTTTTTAACATCAGCAAGTGATGAAATAGGACGTTCAAACTTAGGGCCTTCGCCAGTTTCAAAGTACAAGCCTAAGCCCATCGCATCTGGAATCGTTAAAATATCACTAAATAATATAGCGGCATCTAACGGGTAACGACGTAGAGGCTGCAGTGTAACTTCACATGCAAGCTCAGCATTACGGCACAGGCTCATAAAATCGCCCGCTTGTGCACGTGTAGCGCGATACTCTGGTAAATAGCGTCCTGCTTGGCGCATCATCCATACCGGAGTTACATCAACAGGTTGTTTTGCAAGTGCACGTAAATAACGGTCGTTTTTTAATTCGCTCATGGCGTAAATGATCCTAAGACTTGTATAAATTGTGCAAGATTGTACCACCATATTCTCCGACCCTCTATTGCTTAGGGACGAAAACAGCTTTACCTAGGGGTAGATCAATAGAATGGAGTTTTTTAATCCCTTTCGACTATAAAATAAACAAAAATAAATAACATTTAAAACTTTTTATTAATATGTTTGCAACATTGCAAAAACCTTGTTATTGTTTGTCCCGCGTTAACAAAAACAATAATAAAAATCTTAAAACAATAAAAATAAATGTTTTAAAATAATAACAATAAAAATCATCTCATAAAAATAAGAAAGCTTGTTATAACAAGTCACTGAAAGAAATTAGACCACCGTAACTGGTGGTTTTTTCTTGCCTAAAATAAAATCTCTCACCTCGGTTTATATAAAAAGGTACACCCCTCAAAGTAGCTTAACTTTACTTGTTGATATACGCGCAAATTAAATATATCTTGATGTATATAAACTTATTATATTTAAATTAAAAACCAACCCAGCTAGGAGAACAGTTATGCTGACGCGTGTAGAAAAAGCTCAACAAAAATGGGGTGGTAGCCACACAGTAATTGATAAATGGCTAAACGAACGCCAAGAACTTATTGTACTTTACTGCAAAATTGCAGGCTTTACGCCATACGAAAAGCAAGATCAAGCATTGCCAGAGCCAAAACTAATTGAATCATTTTGCCAGCTTTTAATGGATTACCTATCTGCAGGCCATTTTGAAGTATATGACGATATAGCAAAAGCATGCGAAAAAAAGGGCTTACAAAGCCAAGAGCTTGCAAACTCTATTTACCCGCGTATTTCTAGCACAACCGATGTGGCGTTAGATTTTAATGATAAGTACGCAGAAGTAGACAAAGAAGACTTATTAAAAGACTTTGATAATGACTTATCTGTTATTGGTGAGGCATTAGAAGCTCGTTTTGCACTTGAAGATGAGCTTATTGATAACTTGTTTTCTAATCACACGAATTAATACGTTACTTACACGTATTAAAAAAGGGACCTAAGGTCCCTTTTTGCATTTACACAATAAGCTTATTATTGTGCTGGTGCTTCTTCATTTTGAATTTCAAGTAATTCAACTTCAAATACAAGTGTTGAATTAGCTGGAATCTTACCTAAGTCACGGTCGCCGTAAGCAAGTTCTGAAGGTATAGTGAACTTGTACTTAGAACCCACTGACATGAGTTGTAAACCTTCAGTCCAACCCGCAATTACGCGGTTAAGAGGGAAAGTTGTCGGTTCGTTACGTGCATATGAGCTATCAAACTCAGTACCGTCTAATAAAGTCCCTTTGTAGTGTACTTTAACTACATCAGTTGCCACTGGCTTTTCGCCATCGCCTTCGCTAAGTACTTCGTACTGTAGACCCGACTCAGTTACTGTAACGCCTTCTTTTTTAGCGTTGTCCGCTAGGTATTTAGCGCCTGCTTCTTTACTTTTTTCAGACTCTACTTTAGCTTTTTCTTCTTGCTTAGTACGTACTGATGTATCTAGTGCAGTTAATACTTCGCGAATTTTTTCTTCGTCAATTTTTGCATTGCCAGCAAGCGCATCTTCAAAACCACGAATTAAAAGTGCTTGGTCTAGTTCAATACCAATTTCTGTTTTGTCTGCTAGGTCTTTATTTAAAAAGTTACCTACAGATGCACCAATACCGTATGCTTGTTGCTGTTCTACAGTGTCTAATTTAACTTCAGCTTGTTCTTTTTTTGCTTCTTGATTACAAGCTGTAAGCGCTAAAACTGACGCTGCAATCAATGACAATCTAATCGTCTTTTTCATTTTAAATCTCCGACATACTTTGCAGTTGTCATTTTAATGTATTATTACTAGTGAAAGATTAACGGCCCACATGATAGGCTGCTTGTTTAATGACTAAATTCCATATTGTTAGCTAAACTAAAAACATATCCAGTGATTAGACAAACAACCTAGGCATTTAACGCGTCCTAGTCTAACCTCTCAGTCACTAAGAGTTAAGGGGAAATACCTGTAATATGTCGATATTTCGTACTTTTTTAATCGTATTTAGCTGTTTTTTAGCCATCGCCTGTACCGATAAAAAACAACACGCTGTAGCAAGTTACGAACATGCTGCACAAGGTGCGTTTTCATCAACACTTTCAAACGATGGTAAATACAGTTTGATCTCCTCTATCAACCATGGGGTCGCCCTGTGGGATAATCAACAGCAGGTACTAAAATACCAATGGTTTCAGCAGCAAGATCAAGACAGTTTGGTATACGCCGTTGCTATTGCTTTTGATAACAGCGTGGCTGTTACCGCCGAAAAAACCACATTTGCTGTGTGGGATATAGCCACAGGCAAAAATAAAGGTTATTACAAAATACAAAAAGCCAGTATTCGCGATATTGCTATTAGCAATCAAGGCCGTAGTGTTTTATACGGCCGTAGCGACGGCGTTGTCGTATTTGTAAACCTAGAAACCGGACGTCGTATTGAGTTTTTAGGTCATCAAGATAAAGTTAACACCGTTGACCTGTCACCTAACGGACGCTTTGCCTTAAGTGGTTCTAACGATTATGTTGCTTATTTTTGGGATACACGTACCGGACAAGTAATTCATCGTTTTAATCACCCAACGCGTGTTACCCAAGTAACGCTAGATCCACAAGGTCGCTATGCGTTTACGGCCGATAGTATGGCACAAGCAAATGTATGGAAGCTGACTACAGGTGATCTTGTGAGTAAACTGAAGTATATTGCGCGTCAGAAAATTTTTACTGCTGTGCGTTTTAACGAACAAGGCACTTTGCTTGCAACCGGCTCGCCAAATAAGCGTGTAGATTTGTGGCAAATAACAAGCGGTGAAAAAATTCAAACTTGGCAGGTTACCCCGCGCGAAGGCAGTAAGCCTAAATCGGCGGTGGTGCTAGATGTGACATTTACAGATAACGGTAAGTCGTTGTTAACCGAAAGCTCCAGCGGGATCGCAGAGCGATTTATTATACGAGAGAATAATGAACACAATTGAACATCGCTTAATGGAACTTGAAGCCAAAGTGGCTTTTCAAGACGAAACGATTGAAGTCTTAAATGATGAAATAAAAGTGCACCAACAGCTGTTAGCAAAAATGAAACGCCAAACCGAGCTGCTAGCAGAAAAAATTAAAGAGTCGCAGTCATCATCGTCTATGATGTCTGAAGTACCTGAGCCACCTCCACCGCATTACTAAAACCGGTAAAAATTAGGCAATAAAAAACCGGGTTAGTCGCCCGGTTTAAACACACCAATTACTTGTTCAAATTGGCGAGTAGACGCCTGAACAGCGTTATCGGGTTGCGCCATTTTATGACCACACTCAACACACTCTACTTTTTCAACATCATGTTCTCTGTATAGCATCATGGTATCCATGGCTTTGCAGTCAGGGCACGATGCACCAGCAATAAATCGCTTCTTTTGTCTCACAACATTTTTCCTGTGGTTTGAACTGCTGTCATTTTATCGTATAACTTCACTTGTTGATACGCTTGATAAGAGCATTAAGTTCTATGTTATGATAGCGCCAACTTAACAAGGGCACAGCAAAGTAACGCATTCATGATCCAAATCTCAGAAATAGAACTACTTCGTGGCGGTAAAGCCTTATTAAAAAACGCATCAGCTACGTTATTTCCAGAACACAAAGTAGGCCTTGTTGGCGCTAATGGCTGTGGAAAATCAACGTTATTTGGTTTACTAAAATCAGAACTACAACTAGATGCCGGTAACTGCAGCATTCCAAAAGATTGGTCTATCGCCTCTGTTAAGCAAGAGACACCTGCCCTTGAAATAAGCGCGATTGATTATGTACTTCAAGGCCACCCAGAATACTACGCAATGCGTATAGCACTGCGTGAGGCCGAGAAAAACAACGATGGCGACACACAAGCTAAAGTACATATTCAGCTTGAAAACATTAAAGGCTATAGCATTGAATCAACCGCAGGTGAGCTATTACACGGCTTAGGCTTTGCCAATAACCTTATAGAAAATCCTGTAAGCTCGTTTTCGGGTGGTTGGCGTATGCGTTTAAACCTTGCCCAAGCATTAATACGCGACGCCGATTTACTATTACTCGATGAGCCAACAAACCACCTTGATTTAGATGCCGTTTATTGGCTTGAACGCTTTTTGCGTGCTTATACCGGCACCCTTGTACTTATATCGCATGACCGTGAGTTTTTAGATGCGGTGGTTGATCAAATTTGGCATGTAGATAAGCAACTTATTAACGTGTACAAAGGTAACTACTCGCAGTTTGAGCGCCAAAAAGCTGAGCGCTTACTACAACAACAAGCAATGTTTGATAAGCAACAAGATCAAATTGCTCACCTTGAGCAGTTTATAACGCGCTTTAAAGCAAAAGCCAGTAAAGCTAAACAAGCACAAAGCCGTGTGAAAGCGCTTGAACGCATGGAAAAACTAGCGCCGGCACATGCCGACTCGCCATTTAACTTTGAGTTTGCAGAGCCAAAAGCATTGCCAAACCCACTAATGACAATAGATAAAGCCAAAGCGGGTTATGGTGACGTCACCATTTTAAATAATATAGAGCTAAACCTTGTTCCAGGTAGCCGAATTGCTTTATTAGGTCGAAATGGCGCGGGTAAATCAACGTTAATTAAACTGCTTTCTGGTGATTTAGAGCCGCAAGCTGGTGAAGTTGTTCAGCATCACGGATTAAATATTGGTTACTTTGCGCAGCATCAACTTGAATCTCTTGATTTAAAAGCCAGTGCAATAATGCACTTACAACGCCTCGACCCAAAAGCCACTGAGCAATCACTACGTGATTTTTTAGGTGGTTTCGCCTTTATTGGCGATAAAGCACTTGAACCTGTAGCCCCTTTTTCGGGCGGCGAAAAAGCACGTTTAGTACTTGCCATGTTGGTATATCAAAAGCCAAACCTGCTGCTTCTCGATGAGCCTACAAACCACCTTGATTTAGAAATGCGCCATGCACTTGTTATGGCACTGCAAGGCTTTGAAGGCGCCATGGTTACCGTATCACACGACCGCCACATGCTTAAAAATACCGCCGATGAGTTTTACTTAGTAGATGACGGCAAAGTAACCCAGTTTGGTTACGACTTAGATGCGTATTACCAGTGGTTACTCAATGCCAATAAAGAAGCGGTTAAAGCGCAGCAAAGCGACGAGCCTAAAGCAAATCCGGGTGTTAACCGTAAAGAGCAAAAACGCTTAGAGGCTGAGTTTAGAAAGGCCACTCAACCACTTAAAAAGCAAATTGAAAAGCTTGAAAAGCAACTCGATAAATTCACCGCCGAGTTAAGTGAAGTTGAAGTGACCTTAGGTGATAACGAACTCTACAACGACGACAACAAAGCCAAGCTTAAAGAGTTATTAGCCAAGCAAGCAACCCTTACGCCTAAACTTAACGACGTTGAAGAAGAGTTACTTATGGCACTTGAAGAAATGGAAGAAAAAGAGCAGGCATTCGCCGATGAACTTGCTCAATAGCGACCATTTTTGGCAATTTGCGTGCACTTTGTACGCAAAGCCTGAGCAACAAATAACCTTGCTAGCACTACAAAACCAGCAAGGAAAAAACGTTAATTTATGCTTATTACTGCTTTATTTAGATTCATTAAATTTAAGTATTAATACCCAACAGTTAAATGAGTTAATAGACGCAATTAGTGAGTTTGATACTCACGCATTACAACCTATGCGCGCCGCTCGTAGCTATTTAAAAGCTAACCAGAATGCGATAAGTGATTACGCCACAATACGCGCAGAGTTACTAAGCGCTGAGCTGAAGCTTGAAAAACAACAGCAACATATGTTGATTGAAACAGTAAATGAGCTTGAATTAGTTAAGCTTTCTGAGCCAAACAACATTGAGCTATATGTGAAAGCCACTTAGGGTGTTAGTTTTTGTAGCCTCCTCCACTTTTTATACTCTTTTCTTTGTGCAAAAAAACTTCAAGTAATTACTCACAAAGAGGTTAAGAGGCGCTTCGCTTTTAGAGGAAAACAAACTAAATTACCCAAGTGAAAATGGGTAACTGTCAGATCAAGTCTGAGCTAGTACAGCTCAAGTAGTTCATTGATCTCCCCGCATTTACTTCTCATTCTTTTCTCTTTGTGCAAAAAATCTTTAAGTGGTTTACTCAAAAAAGTTTAAAGCGCTACGCTTTTAGATAAAGTGAAAAAACATGAGTTACGATCAGCTCACTATTTTAAGAGAAAACTCTCTTAGCTCTCAGTGGTAATAACTTACCAACCCTTAAAACATGATCTAAATCAACTTAGCTTCACTCCTACAGTTGCTTAGAAAAATAACTTGATCTCGATCACGTTGCGACCTGCAAACACCGCTTATGATTAACCCATCAACAAAGAGGGGAGCAACTCATGAACGTATTCTTTAGAGACTTTTTTACAGATCCAGTTTTATTTATGTCTTTTGGGTTTTTAACCATCGTTGTTTCTTTGTGTATCTTTTTTGCTTTTTTCTTTTTGAAAAAAATACATGATGCAGAAATTCCCGAACAAAATTAAGCACGACGCACTAAAGCGCCTTATTAGTTTACTAGTTAGGCGCTTTTTATTTTCTGAAGCGAAAAATTTGATACACTAGCTTTTCGTTTAATACAAAGTGCGTAGTACAAACATGATCTCTCAGTTCAAACCAGCATGGTGGATGACCAATCGTCACATTCAGACCATAATGCCGCGTTTTTTCCGCCCATTTCACAATACGTCCTACGAACTTGAGCAACTTGATACACCTGATGGTGACTTTATTGAGCTTGCATGGTCACTTCCACATAATGAAACCGCACCACTTGCTGTTGTTTTGCATGGCCTTGAGGGCAATATAAATAGCTTTTATGCCAAAGGCATGATGAAGGCATTAAAAAAACAAGGTTATGCAGTTGTGCTTATGCACTTTAGAAATTGCTCAACCGAAGTAAATCGCCTACCACGTGCTTATCACAGCGGTGACACCGCCGATTTAGCTTTTTTTATAAATCATTTAAAGCAGCAATACCCAAATAGAGCGATGGTTGCCGTAGGCTTTTCGCTTGGTGGTAATGTGCTTGCTAAGTACTTAGGCGAAGAGAATACAAACTGCCCGCTCAATGCAGCTGCAGTGGTATCTGCTCCTTATGATTTGTCGTCATCGAGCGATGTTATTCGTAAAAGCTTAGGTAAAATTTACCAAAAATATCTGCTCGATCGGATGAAAAAATCAATGCAGCGAAAGCTGCCACAAATTAAGCAGCAAATTTCATTAACGCCAAAACAGTTAATGAAAATTGACGATTTATTAGAGTTTGATAATCAGTTAACAGCCCCTCTACATGGTTTTAAAAACGCACACGATTACTACCGTAAAGCCAGTGCTATGCCGTACTTGAAAGATATCGCTGTACCCACACTTATTATTCATTCCAAAGACGACCCTATGCTCTCAATTAAAGCCGTACCGAGTAGGCAAGACGTAAGTGAGCATGTTACGCTGCGCATCTCTGACAAGGGCGGGCATGTTGGTTTTATTAGCGGTAAAAATCCGTTTAAACCTATATTTTGGTTAGAAAAAGCCGTCCCTCATTATTTTAGCCAGCACGTATCAAATAAAGCGAGTAACAAGTAGTAATGATTATCCCTTTTGAACAACTCGATCAAGACACTCTTTATAACTTAATCGAAAGCTACGTATTACGCGAAGGTACCGATTATGGTGAAGTAGAGGCAAGCATCGAATCTAAAGTAAGCCAAGTAAAGCTGCAGCTTAAAAATGGCGAAGCGATGGTGTTTTTCTCAGAATTACACGAGTCTGTAACTATAATTTCAAAAGGTGAGTTTAAAGCGCTGCAAAGTGAAGAGCATCAAGCACAGTCGTTTGATTAGGGCGTAGTACTTGTAACTTTTGAATTGAACGTACACAATGGCTTTTTACCCAAAGAGCCAAAACATGATAAAACTCAGCACTCTAGTGGTAGCCATATCACTAGCTTTAACTAGCCAAGCCCAAGCAGAACAAACAATAACAGCATCTGATAAGGCAATTAAACTCGCTAAAGATACCATTTTAATTGATACCCATATTGACGTACCTTATCGAATTCACGAAAGCTGGGTTGATGTAACCAAAGCAACTAGTGATGGCGATTTTGACTATCCTCGCGCTGTAAAAGGCGGTTTAAACGCCCCATTTATGTCGATTTATATTCCTGCGCATTTAGAATTTGAGGGTAAAGGAAAAAGCTACCAGCTAGCCAATCAAATGATTGATAGTATGGAAGCCATAGTCCAGCGCGCACCCGATAAGTTTGCTATTGCTAGCTCAAGCTCTGATATTGAAGAGCAATTTAAACAAGGTAAGCTGTCTATAGCCATGGGTATGGAAAATGGCTCTCCAATCGAAGGTGATATGAAAAACCTTCAACACTTTTACGACCGTGGCATTCGTTACATCACGCTAGCGCACTCGCAAAGCAACCATATTTCGGATTCGTCTTACGATATACGCCGTAAATGGAAAGGCTTAAGCCCATTTGGTAAAAAGCTTGTCACTGAAATGAATAATATAGGCATGCTAATTGACGTATCGCATATTTCTGATGATGCGTTTTATCAGGTTATGGAGCTCTCTAAAACGCCAGTAATTGCCTCTCATTCATCACTTCGTAAATACACGCCTGGCTTTGAGCGTAATATGAATGACGATATGCTATTAGCGCTGAAGGAAAATGGCGGTGTTATTCAAATCAATTTTGGCTCAAGCTTTGTTACCGCTAAAGCAGGTAGTTGGGGCAAGCAATTAAAAAGTACAAAAGAGTCAGCTAAAAAAGAAGGCACTAAGTTAAGTAAAGATTTTGATGCTGCGTACCGTGCTAAAAATCCGTATCCATTTGCAAGTCTTGAGCAAGTACTTGACCATATTGATCACGTAGTTGAGCTAATTGGTATTGATTATGTAGGTATTGGCTCTGATTACGATGGAGTTGGCGATTCATTGCCTATCGGCTTAAAAGATGTATCTAGCTATCCTAATCTTGTTCAAGGTTTAATGGACAGAGATTACAGCGACAAAGATATTAAAAAGATTCTTAGCGGTAATTTATTAAGAGTTTTAAAACAAGCGCAAGAGTATGCGAAGAAACACTAAAGCTTTTATCATATATTAGTAATTGGCTAAAAGACCAAGAGCTAACTCAATATAAGCGCGGCCTAGCCGTGCTTTTTTATATTTAACAGCATAGATAACTTCGGTACTATTTCCCCCTCGGGTTTCGTAAAACTCAACCCAAGCTACGGCAATAATTCTATACCTAGGAGCAAATCACTTTTCTTCAGGCATTCAAAAAGGCCACCTGAGTGACCTTTTTCTAACAATTAACTTAAAAGTTAATTATTACTCTTTGACTGTTGCTACAAAGTACCTACGCCTAAGGTAAGAGCACCACCTTTTCTTCAGACATTAAAAAAGGCCACCTGAGTGACCTTTTTCTAATAATTAACTTAAAAGTTAATTATTACTCTACGATAGTTGCTACAACACCAGCACCTACAGTACGACCACCTTCACGGATAGCAAAACGAAGACCTTCATCCATCGCAATTGGTGCGATTAGAGTTACTGTCATCTTGATGTTATCACCAGGCATTACCATTTCTACGCCTTCTGGTAACTGTACGTCACCAGTTACGTCAGTTGTACGGAAGTAGAACTGTGGACGGTAACC
>NZ_JACJEX010000009.1:0-17948 GCF_014164245.1 Pseudoalteromonas sp. SG43-8
CAATAGCGTTTTGGACCCACCTGACTCCATGCCGAACTCAGTAGTGAAACGAAACAGCGCCGATGATAGTGTAGCATTTGCTATGTGAAAGTAGGACATTACCAGGCTTCAAATTGTAGAGACCCCGACTAGAAATAGTCGGGCTTTTTTACGTCTGCAGAAAAGTGAAATACGCGCAATTAACATCCACTCACAGCAACACCCGACGCTAACATCACATCGGTAATAACTATAGTGTTCTTATTTCACGAGCTGGGTTACCCGCTACTACGGTATTAGCCATTACATTTTTAGTAACCACAGCACCCGCACCCACAATACTATTTTCGCCTATATTAACTCCAGCAAGAATAATAGCGCCTGCGCCAATCCATACGTTATTGCCTAACGCGATAGGGGCTGCAAAGTTTTCCTTATTAAGCCTTTCTGCTGGATTAGTAGCATGTGACACAGCTAAAAGCTGAACGTTTGGGCCTATTAAGCAGTCATCACCAATGGTGATTGAGTGATTGGCTAATGGCGAGTCGAGAAGTGTGCAATTAATATTCATAAAAGTACGATCACCAATAACTATTTGATTGCCATAATCGCAATGAAAACCTGATTCTATAATTACCTCTTCACCGCATTGTGCGAACAGCTCTTTAATACGCTTTAAATTACCTTTACTCGGGCTTTTATTGAATAATCGGCATATCTCGCCTGTTTGTTTTCTTTGCATTAAATATGGCTTAGTCACGCTATTAAATAATTTCATTGAGTTTGTTATTCATTTATATGCATACATTATTAAGTATTATCTCATGCTTATATATTTTACTGAAAAGTTGTTATTACCTTTTTATATGGGCTAAAAAGGTTTTAAACAAATTTTGACTTTTATTATATTCCTTTTTAAAAAAGCTTTAATAATGTAAAATTCATGTTACAAGGAGTAAGTAATGAAATTAAATAAACTAACTAAATTATTCTGTTTAACAATTATTTTAGCCGGTTGTGGGGGAGGGGGTAATGATGCCAGCCAACCTGCTAATAATGATTCTGGTTCTTCTGGAAAAACTAAATTTGTTAAGCCTGATTATCAAAATACGCCTACCTATGACGGTGAGTTATCTTTATTCGAAATAACAGCAAGTAATGTAACTCAACTAACAACTCAGTACTCATATCTAATAGATAGCCTAAATTCCATAGTATTTGGAGAGGATTATCAAAATCTATTTCTCCACGACCCAGTGCTAGATAACCAATCTGATAATTTCGGTTGTGTTACTGGCTCTGCTGACATGAAAGAGGAAGAGGCTAATCAGCACTATATAATTACTTATAACAATTGCTCTGCTGCTGGGTGGGTTTTTAATGGGCAATCTGATATTTATATCGAAAACTCTAACGCTGAATTTGTTTTAGAGTATGGGGTAGTCCCTAGTTTAACAATTAGTAACGAAGTGCTTGGGGTTACCTATTTAACAGAAGGTTTTGCTATTGCTAATAGTCAGGGAGTAAATAGTGACAGTAGCGCTACTGTGAATATTCAATTTAAAGGTGCTGATGAAAATTCGCTTGATATTTTATTCTCTAATGTAAGGCTTGATGCTGTTTTAGATGCAACCAATGTTGGGTATGGTATTGGTTTTAATGGTGAAGTTTATTTTAGTGATTTAGGGAAACTAACAATAAAAACTGATGAGTTTTATCCAACCAATGATATATCTCTGCCTTCAATAATAGGAGCAAAGTACACCCTAATATCACAAAATACTGCTAGTGTAGATCTCAAAGCTAATGGTATTTCGACCATACATCTATCTAATGAATTTTTGCCACTAGAGTTTTATTTAACTGACTTAGATAATGTTTATAACAATACTGCCAACTCTATTCCTATAGCAAGTATTTCAGGCTCGAACAAAGCTCTACGACACTCTATCCTTACTCTTGATGCAATGCAGTCCAAGGACCCTGATTTTGAACCATTAGGTTATGAGTGGAAATTAATAACTTTTCCGCAGAATGCTAGTTGGCAACTTGGCACCGGTAGCAAAATTGACTTTATTGGAGACCTACCTGGCCTCTATCGTATTTCGTTAACAGTTGTAGACCCTAGTGGTGCAGAAAATACTGTGGAGCATGAGTTTAAATTAGAAAAACTGCCAGCAATTGTTTCTGACATTACTGCATATGATGAAATAGAATTAGGTGAACACTATACAGCCATTATTAACTTATCTAATAATGAGTTCGATGGTCCTTTTGAATACAAAATTGCTTATGGGCCAAGTAATATCTCGATTTCAGAACAAGGAGAGATTAATTGGTTAAGCAACGCGCCTGACTTTGGTAGTAATTTAAACGTAAATTTTGCTGTTGATATCTCAAACTCTGACAATCAAATAAGAATTAAGCACCAAATCAACCTTCAATCACTCGGTGGCGTAGATAATCGCTCAGTTGGTTATGTGAACAACTCAACATCCAGTGTAGCTTCAATTAAGCTTTCGAACCAAAAAAGGGGTGTATTACGCGGTAATGATAATTATATCTTAAGTCTCAGTGAGACAGGGTTGCTAGAATACAATAAATGGATACCTCCCTTACCTTCAAATGTTGAGCATGTAGGTGCATTTCTTAATCAGTCAGGGACGCAACTAAATTGGCTAAGTATTACTTACAACCAAGAGGCAGCTAAACATCAAATATTTTTAACTAATGAGGGCTCAAGTAGTTTGCTGATAGATGATGTTTCGGCTGAAAACTATAACTCTATGGTATTTGATTACAACGGCGATGGTATTGAAGATATTCTTCTTTCGGCGGGGCATTCGTATGATAGCTATCTTATTAATGGAAATGATCTTTCTATCACTACGCTTATTGTTGCGCCGGACCTTTCACTTAATTATTCAAATAGCTTGATTCAAGTTTGTGATTTGAATAACGACGGCTATAAAGAGTTAATTGATAGGAAAAGTATATTTGATGTCAAACAGAACAAATACCTGATAGGACCCTACTCTGAATATAAATTTAAGGCATTTACCAGTGCTGATAATTGTCGTGTAACTAGATATAAGGCCTCCGAACATTATAGTGAACTAATATGGTGGGAAGATGGTGAACTGCAGGTGGGTAGTGAAAAGTTTGAGACTAATTTCAATGATGGTATTTCGATCAGCCTTGAAGTAGATAGTCCTTATAGTCATGTTTATTTTTCTAATTCAAAAGAGCTTTATTACTTTAATCAGCAGTGGCAATTTTTCTCTGTATCTATTGCTGAAAACCCCATTGGGAAAGTAATAGGAGCTGTTGATTTTGATAATGATGGAATACAGTCATTATTAGTAAGCAAAACAGATAGTTTAGAAGGAAGTTATTTATACGAAGAATATACGATGCAAAGCTTTAGCTATGAGAATGGGCTATGGCAGCTTGAGTATTCATCAGTGGCTCAAGGTCAACTTCCTAATCTTCATATTGTTGGTGCTGTTGATGATACGGTTAGCATTTCAGATTTTGGCCGTTCGGCTAAGGTAACGCACAATAATGCACCTGTTACTTTCACTGGAGAGATGCTGTTAACGCAAGATAATGAAAATCAAATTGAGTATTCATTAACTCAAATTAACAACGAGACATTTATTGTTAAACGCAATACAGGTTCAACCAGTGTAATTTGGCAAACTAGCGTTGCAGAAGTGACTTTTTCTAATTCGTATGATTTTGCTTTTACAGAGTCCGAAACACACTTGAGCCTTAAAAGTGATATTAGATATTACACAATCGCTAAACAAACAGGAGAAGTCGTATCAAGAGCCTACTTTCCTTACTTGCCGTCTGAGGAGTTGTCAAAAATAATAATAGGTTATTACGATTTAGGTATAGCTTTTTACGAAAATCCAAGCTTATCACCCATTTCAATTGACAGTAGCAATTGGCCTGTACCTTTAGATTTCTTACAAGAAACAACAAGCCATGTAGCGCATGTACATGCTATTCAGCTAGATTCAGATCCTCAACTAGAGCTAATAATTGATTATCGTACTTTTGGTAGTTTCGATGAAGAAGGTGGTTTAATAGTATTAGATACGAAAACGAAAGCATTAGAAATTTTGGACGAACAACAAATTAAGGGCTTTACAATTTACCACAAAGAGAAAATCCTCGATGAAGCTATAGGTGGCGTTTATGGCCGAAACTATCTGGCACATTACTCTATAGAAAAAACAATTAGCCTAGTGGATAAGTTATCAAATCAAGTTATTTGGGAGAGTCCACAAATCTCGAATAATTACCACGATGTATTAATTCAAAAAGATGAGCGTGATTCTTGGAGTTTATATATTTTAGGTAGTGAGTTTTTAATATATCCTTATTTGAACTAAAAAATAATAGCGTGCTCAGTAATCTAGTTTATAGTTCACTGAGCAAGTTAGAATGTTTCACCACATCTACATGCTGTTAAATTAAAAAGCGCACATTGCGCTTTTTTTACTCATTAACTTGCCATTTAGGTTGTTTCGTTTAAAATTGCATAACTTTCGAAACGAAACTTAATTCACGAGCTCTATGACTAAACGAAACACACAGCAGCGTCGTCACAATATACTCGTTCAAGTTAATGAATTAGGTGAAGTCGCTGTTGAAAAGTTAGCACAGCAGTTTCAAACATCTGAAGTAACCATTCGCAAAGATTTAACCTCGCTTGAAAAAAGTGGTTTATTACTTCGCCGTTACGGCGGTGCTATTGCACTGCCTAAAGAAATTGTTAGCGATGAGATAGACTCTAAGCGCAAAGTGGCTATAGCTAAAGCAGCAGCAACGCTTATAAAAGATCATAACCGCATTATTATTGATAGCGGGCGTACTACGGCCGCCATGATCCCTGAGCTTGCAAATAAGCGCGGGTTAGTTGTAATGACCAATGCAATTAAAGTAGCAAGTCGTTTATTAGCACTCGAGAACGAGCCAACACTTTTGATGACCGGTGGAACCTGGGATCCACATTCTGAGTCATTTCAGGGGCAAGTTGCCGAAAACGTATTATGCTCTTACGACTTCGATCAGCTCTTTATTGGTGCGGATGGTATAGATGTAAAACGTGGCACAACAACCTTTAATGAGTTAGTTGGTTTGAGCCAAGTAATGGCAAAAGCGGCTCGTGAAGTAATTGTAATGGTTGAATCAGATAAGATTGGCCGAAAAATACCAAATTTAGAATTACCGTGGAAAATAGTAACCACATTAATAACCGACGATGGCTTGGCAGACGAAAAGCGCAAAGCAATTGAGGCGTGTGGTGTAAAACTAATTTGCGCAGAGATTATTGAATAGTAACTACAAAGTGAGTTACTAGAATTAAAAAATTAATGGAGACACTATGTGTGGAATAGTTGGGGCAGTTGCAGAACGTCCAGTAAACAAAATTTTAGTTGAAGGCCTTAAACGTCTTGAATACCGTGGTTATGACTCAGCAGGCGTAGCATTGCTTGATGGCAACACACTTAATACTGTTAAAGCAGTAGGTAAAGTAGTAAACGTAGAAGCTGCACTTGAGAAAGCAGGCGTTAGCGGTCATACAGGTATTGCACACACTCGCTGGGCAACACATGGTAGCGTTACAGAAGAAAACGCACACCCGCATGTATCAAACAACCAGCTAGCACTCGTGCACAACGGTATTATTGAAAACCACGCTAGCTTACGCGCATCGCTTAAAGAAGAAGGTTACGAGTTTCTATCTGAAACCGATACCGAAGTAATGGTGCACTTAATTCATAAGCTTCGTAAGCAGCACACTAGTTTACTTGCAGCAGTACAGGCAGCTGTTAAGCAATTTGAAGGTGCGTTTGGTACAGTTGTATTTGATAAAGCAAACGACAACGAAATCATTGTAGCGCGCTCAGGTAGCCCTCTTGTTATTGGTTTAGGCCTTGGCGAAAACTTTATAGCTTCTGATCAGTTAGCACTATTACCAGTTACTCGTAGCTTCATCTTTTTAGAAGAAGGCGACGTAGCCCGAATTACACGCGATACTGTTGAAATCTTTGATGAAAACGGCGACGCTGTAGAGCGCGAAGTGATTGAGTCAAACATTACGCAAGATGCATCAGGCAAAGGCGATTACCGCCACTACATGCTAAAAGAAATCTACGAGCAGCCACTTGCAGTACGTAATACGCTTGAAGGGCGTTTAAACGACGATCGCGTAGCAATTGATGCGTTTGGCGAAAGCGCTCAGCAAATATTTAAAGACGTAAAACACGTGCAAATTATTGCCTGTGGCACGTCTTACCATTCAGGTATGGTAGCCCGTTATTGGCTTGAGCAATTTGCAGGCGTTAGCTGTAATGTAGAAATAGCTTCTGAATTTAGATACCGACAGTCGTTTGTTCATGAAAATAGCTTACTTGTTACTATTTCACAATCGGGTGAAACAGCCGATACGCTAGCGGCATTACGCTTAGCTAAAGAGCAAGGTTACATGGCATCAATGACCATTTGTAACGTACCTGGCTCATCGCTTGTACGCGAATCAGACCTAGCGTTTATGACCAAAGCGGGCGCTGAAATTGGCGTAGCTTCTACTAAAGCGTTTACTACACAACTAGTTGGTTTGTTAATGCTTACTGCCTCTATCGCGCAAGAAAAAGGCCTTGATCAAAGTGCTATTGTTAATGCTATAAAAGTACTTCCAGCTAAGTTAGAAGAAACATTGCTACTAGCTGATGGCATTGCAGACCTTGCAGAAGAGTTTGCCGACAAGCATCACTCATTGTTTTTAGGCCGTGGTTCGCAATACCCAATTGCAATGGAAGGTGCGCTTAAACTTAAAGAGATTTCGTACATTCACGCAGAAGCCTACGCAGCGGGCGAGCTAAAACATGGGCCACTTGCACTTATTGATGCCGACATGCCAATCATTGTTGTAGCACCAAACAATGAGCTATTAGAAAAGCTTAAATCAAACGTAGAAGAAGTACGCGCACGTGGCGGCATTATTTACGTATTCGCAGATAAAGATTCACACTTTGAGTCAGACGACACAATGCGTGTAATCAACGTAAACCATACTGACGATATTATTGCGCCAATTGTTTATACACTGCCATTACAGTTACTGTCGTACTACGTAGCGGTAATTAAAGGTACTGACGTTGACCAACCTCGTAACTTAGCTAAATCTGTTACGGTTGAGTAAAATCAATAGGTTATTATTTATTAGTTAAAACTAAAAAGGCGCTCGATGCGCCTTTTTTTGTACCTCAAAGCCTGTTAGATTAAATAACACACTATTTTCTAAAGGATTAGTAATGCATTTATTAACCGCTGTTTTTATATGTAGCTTATTTATAGTTTCTAATAACACACTTGCAGAGCCTGATTTAAAACAGCAAACCATTAGCTATACGCAACAAACACATACAATCAATTCAGTAATTTTAAATGAGCTACGTACCGTTGTAGTCCAGCTTCCAAAGAGTTACCAAGCTGATTCAAACAAAGTTTATCCAGTTATTTATCGCCTAGATGGCGCGGGTAACATACCGCTTATAAGTGCTGTAATGGATCGACTGCAAAATAATAATCGTGCGCCTGAGGTTATTATTGTCGCTATTGAAAACACCAATCGCTTAAGAGATTTATACCCCACAGTTAATAAAGAGCCACAAGGCCCGGTAGGTGAAGGCGGTGGTGCAGCAAGGTTTTTAGCATTTATTGAGCAAGAGCTTATGCCCTTAATTAATAAAAACTATCGTACGCATAACTTTAATGTGATTGCTGGGGGCTCAGCAGCAGGCGTGTTTGCACTTTATACTATGCAAGCTAACCCTGAGCTTTTCCAAGCGCATATTGCTTACAGCCCTGCCGTTTGGTGGAACTATGGCGCATCGGTAAAAAGTACAAAATCGTTTATAGCTAAAACAAAAGACCTGAATAACTACGTTTATATCAATATTGGCGAAGAAGCCGGCATAATGCGTGAAAGATACGATGAATTACAGCAATCACTGCAATCGCATAAAGTGCGAGAGCTACGCTTCTTTAGTAATGCGTTTGACGGTGTCTCGCATAACCTGACTTCCGTTGCTGGTGCATTTAATGCCTATCACAACTTATTTTTGCCTAAACAAATGCCCATAAGTGATTTAACTGACGATGTAGCCTCTATTGATGCTTATTATAAAAACTTATCTCAACAATGGGGCGAGCAGGTTGCGCCACCAGACCGCGCTGTTAGATCACTCGGTTATAACTTAACGGGCAGCAAGCAGTTTACCCGCGCTATAGAGGTGTTTAAGTACAATATAAAAAACTACCCAAAATCAGTCGATGCGCTTTCAGCCTTATCTTATGGCTATGAAATGCAGGGGGATACTCGTCAAGCGCTTGAAAATATGGAATCTGCTCTAGCAATTGCAGATGACTCATACCCTTATATAAATTACTTAAAAGAAACAAAAGCTAGACTACAAATAGCTTTAGGCAAAGACGAAACATAACCACTTTTTAATCCAACTCGATTGTTATATATTTAAAGAGAAAAGGGAGTAACAGCTTTTCTCTTTTTCTAAAACCACATTAAAATCACTAACCCCTACTTAACGGGTAATAAATACGCTAAAATTGCAGGCTATTTTAGTAATGAGCCCGCAAATTTTATGACCTCAGCCGCAAATCCTAGTAATTTCAACGAACTTGGCCTAATTCCAGAGCTAATTGCTCGATTGTCTGATCTTGAATACACACAACCTACACCTATTCAGGCACAAGCAATTCCGAGTATTTTGACGGGAAGTGACTTAATTGCGGGGGCAAATACTGGCTCAGGTAAAACAGCGACGTTTGCTTTACCTATGCTACAAACCCTATTTTTAGAGCAGAGCGCTAAAAATACTGCCAGCAAAGGTAACTTTGTTACTGGGCTTATTTTGGTACCTACTCGCGAGCTTGCAACGCAGGTGGCCGATAGCGTTAAATCGTATTCTGCTAACTTTAATGGCGCAATTAAAACGGTGGCCGTGTTTGGTGGTGTGTCGGTTAATACACAAATGCAGGCACTGCGCGGCGGCGCCGATATTATTGTTGCAACGCCAGGTCGTTTGCTTGATTTAATCTCAAGCAATGCTATTAAGCTCGATAAAGTGACGACCTTAGTGCTTGATGAAGCCGACCGTATGCTAAGCCTTGGCTTTACCGAAGAGCTGGCTGATCTTTTAGCGTTAATGCCTGCTAAAAAACAAACCATGTTGTTTTCAGCGACCTTCCCAGAGCAAGTCACTCAATTAACGCAAGAACTGTTAACTAATCCTGTTGAAATACAAGTACAAAATAAAGATGAAAGCACACTTGTTCAACGCGTGTTTACGGTAAATAAAGGCGAAAAAACTACGGTTTTAGCGCATTTAATTAAAGCGCATAAATGGCGCCAAGCACTTATTTTTGTAAACGCTAAAAAAGACTGTGAGCACTTAGCGGGTAAGCTTGAAAAGCGTGGTATTAACGCACAGGTATTTCATGGTGATAAAGGCCAAAGTGAACGTACTCGCGTAATAGAAAAATTTAAAGCCGGTGAAATCGAAGTACTTATAGCCACCGATATAGCAGCCCGTGGTTTAGATATTGAAAAACTGCCAGTGGTAATAAACTTTAATCTACCACGAAGTCCTTCTGATTATATGCACCGTATTGGTCGAAGCGGCCGTGCCGGTGAAGTTGGCCTAGCGTTATCGTTAATTGATTATGAAGACTTTCATCACTTTAAAATAATCGAAAAGAAAAACAAACTACGTTTAGAGCGTGAAGAAGTAACCGGTTTTGTTGTAAACCAAGCTAATCTTGATGCTGCCGAGGCGCTTAAAAATGAAAAGCCAATGGCAAAACCAGAAGGCACCGGTAAGAAAAAGAAAAAAAATAAAGCCGATGATATAGATGATGTATGGAGTGGCTGGCGCCGTAAGTAACAATAGAGCTAAATAAATAGCTGTAAAAACCCGTAATTAGTAAACCTAATTACGGGTTTTTTGTTTTGTGGCTTTAACTTAAAGCGTTAGTTTTAAATTAATGGTCGTGATCTTCATCTTCTATTTCTTGTGCAATCCCTAACCAGGTAATGCTTGTAGGTGGAAAAGTTAACTCTAGCTCACTTTCAATTTCTAAGTCTTCAAGGTGTACTTGCACAACGTGCTGAGCAATCGGGTCGGCTACATAAGCAAACTGACCATTTTGTGCCACTGTCATGCTAAAGCTCATGCCCTCTGGCATGGTTGATACATCTTGCTCGGTAATATCAACTTGGCCTTCAAGCTCCCAATGCATTTCGCCATCATGGTCGTGTGCGCTAAATACATTTAAAAAGCCTAAGCTGTCTAATATTAAAAAGTGCTCGCCATGGGCAGAAAAAGAGTACGACACAGCACTTGCTCCATCGGCTAGTTGCCATTCTAATTCTTCCATTTGTGCTGTTACAGGGTTAATAGTTACAATTACGGCTTCGCCGCCTCCATGGCCAGACGCTACGCCAATAAAGGTCTCGCTATCTTCGTGGCCATAAATACTACCAATGCGTAAATCGCCAACGGCTGAAATGTTCGCTATTTTTTCTGCTTCGTATTCATCATCGTGCTGGTGGGCTAATAACACGCCATCGCTACAGCCAAATACTACGTAGTCGTGGTTTTGTGCCGCGCCATGTAAATCAGAGCACGTAACTTCTAAGGTTTGTTCAAGCTCGTATTCACCATCATGAAAGTGATAAACACCTACTTGGTCTGGCAGTACTTTAGCAACCGATGTGCTTTCGCTGTCATCACGGCGAATGGTTGATAATAAATGCTCACCGCGAGGCTCTGCTACGCCGTGCATATTAATATCGTAGCTAATACCCGGTAGCGTTGCTGTTGCGCTGGTTATGTTGTTATCTGTTAATACTTCAACAGAGGCAACCGTGCCTGAGTCTGCATCACCATCATAAAAAACAGCTAATTGGCCGTCATGTTTTACAAGGTGAGTAGGGCGGCTGCCACTTGTTAGCTCATAACTGCTAGCTGCTGGGCTTTGCTCATAATCGTGTAAATGCTCGCCATGGTCTTCACGCCATAAACCACCATCAATAAAGCCTAAGTAATCTTGTGCGCGGCTTGCAATAACGGCATAACGAAAATCAGGGGATGACGACAGCGTGTTTGAATCATTCGTAAGGGTAAATGTTTCAAGCAGAGAGTTGTCATCTAGGTCATAAAAGCTGGCTTCGTTGCTGTTGCCTGCAAGCACAGCTAATCTGCCTAATGAATCAATTGTGTAGCCATCATCATGGTCGTGATCATCGTCATGATCGTGCCCATCCTCTACAACAATAGGATCTTTTTCTACAATATTGGTCTCTGCATCGCCACAGGCTGTAATAAATGTAGTGCTAATAGCCAGTGCAATAAGCTTTAATTTGTATAGTTTTTTCATGTTTATTTCCTTTAATTATAATTTTTTAATGCTTAAAAATAACCGCGAATGCCTAGCGCAAAGCTACGCCCTGGACGTGGTGCTATATCTTTTACAAACGAGCTGTGCACGCGTGCTTCTGTATCTGTTAAGTTGGTGCCTCGTAGGTAAACAGACATATCTTGGTTTAATACTGAAAGGTCATAAGAGATGCTTGCATCAACCAATGTGTAGCCGCCTGTTGCTGTTTCTTGTGGGGCTGTGCGGTCTTGCTTTTGATAGCGAGTAACGTGAATATGCGCACTTAATTGATCTGTTTGATAGCTTAACTCGCTGCCAAAACGAAGCGGTGGAGTACGGGGTAAATCGCCGCCGTCTTTAAGGCGTGCACGAACGTAATCTGAGAATAAATCTACTTTAAATTCATCGGTTAATTGCCACGCAATTTGCGCTTCAAAACCGTGTAAAATTACGTCGTCTGTTTTAAATAAATAAACCGGCAGTTCTGATGAATGGTCGTGTTCGTCAGCGCCTTCTTCATCGCCATGGTCGTGGCCACTTTGTGCATATAAACCAGTGTCTATTTGGTAATAATAGTTATCTACTTGGTTGTAAAAGGCATTTAAAATAAAGCCAACATCGCCTTGAGTTTTACGCAGGGTTAAATCGATATTATTGGCTGTTTCCAGGTCAATTGCTTGTTCAGATAAACCTAAATGGCCATCTTCATCTAAATCAAATAGTGCGCCTACTTCGTAGGTGCCAGTACCAATATGCGGCCCAAACGATAACAACTCAGAGGCAGAGGGCGCACGTTCAGAGCGCGATACAGAAAGTCCTAAATTATAGTTAGATGTAAAATCCCATACTACCCCTGCCGATAAACTGACTGGTGTAAATTCATGCTCTACATCAAATACGCGCGTAATTTCTGCACTTTCTTCGTGATCATGTTCGTCGGCTTCTTCTGCTTCATCGTGTGCGTGAGCGTCAATATTTGGCAGTAATACGTCGCCTGCTTCAATGGTTACACGCTCTATACGCCCACCTACTTGCACTAAAAAATCACCAAAGTGTCTTTCTTCCATTAGTGCTACAGCAAAGCTTTCGGTTTCTGATGGAGGCGTAAAGGCCTCTTCACCTTGTGCTTCAACATCGCTTTGTTTGTAATGAAAGCTAATGCCGCCATTCCACTCGCTAAACTGGTTATGTAGTAGGTCTATACGTAATTCATTTGTTTCGTTTTTAAATGTGGTGCCTACAGCGCCACCTTCAATTTCAGCGTGTTCGTAGTCGGTGTGGCCAACGCGCAGGTTTACTTTGTTTAGCCATTTATTATCTAGGTTGTACTCACCTAATAATTGCACCTTAGTTTGTTCTAAATCAGCAAATACGCTTTCTTCTTCGTCGCTGTGTTCTTCCTCTTCTTCTTCGCCGTGCGTATGGCCTGGAATGCCGTATTGACGATTAAATTGCTCTACTGCTAAGCCAATAAAGCCGTTATCCATTAAATAGCTAGCGCCAACAGTAAAACCGTCAGACTCTTCATTACTGTTTTCAACAGTGTAATCGCCGCGATGCTCTTCACCATCGCTATCTATATCGGCAGCTACAGGCACCTCGTAGTCGTCGGCCTCACGCCAAAATGCATCGGCGTAAAAAGCCACCGAGTCTGTGCCTGTGGTGGCATTAAACGAGGCTACTTTTTGGTTATCTACCGAGTTATGCTCTACGTTCCACTCGCCGCGTGTTGTGCTGTCGGTTGGTACACGGCTATCTACCACATTAACTACACCACCAATCGCTCCGCTACCATAAAACAGTGTTGCTGGGCCGCGTAATACTTCAATTTGTTGTGCGGTAGAGGCTTCTGATGCAACAGAGTGATCGGGGCCAACGCGCGAAACATCGCTTACATCGAGGCCATTTTGAGTAATAAGTACACGTGGGCCGCTTAAACCACGAATAATTGGTGTACTGGCTACTTTTCCGTGAAAATTTGTATTAACACCTGGGAGTTTTTCAAGGCTGTCGCCAAGGGTTGCAGCTTGTTGTCGTCTTAGTTGTTCGCCAGATAAAACACTAACAGGCGATGCAGATTCCATTGCCGACATATGAATAGGGGTCGCTTCAATATCAATAACTTCAATAGGTGAGCGCTTTAAATTAAAAGTAACCGATTGGTTTTCATCATTCGTTATTGTTATATCGCGATGAAGATGCGCATAGCCAGGGGCTACAACGTGAAGTTCTTTTAAGCCATTGTTTAGCTCTGCTATAACAAATTTACCGTTTTCGTCGGTGGTGACTTTAAGGTCTGAGCCTTCAACTTCTATGGTTGCATTGGTAACTATTTTACCTTGATTGTTTAAAACAACGCCTTCAATTGTGGATGCCAGCACACTTGCTGGTAATAAAGCTGCGATGAGAACAGCTAATTGTGATCTAGGTTTCATTTGACTACCTTGTTAGATGTTATATTATATCAATTATGCGAGTAATGTTATAATATATCAACAGTAATTAACTTATGTTATTAAAAAGCCTCCTTAAAAGTAACGTTTTGAGTGGAGACACTGATTTAGTAGAGGAAATAATGAAGTCGAGTCAAAGTGTTATGGATCGTATGGCGATTGGGTTATCGTTAATGTGTACAGTACATTGTTTTGCAACCCCGGTTATTTTAGCGCTATTGCCAAGCTTTGCTGTACTGCAAATAGATAGTGAACAATTTCATTTATGGATTCTTGCAGCGGTATTACCCACCAGTTTATTAGCATTAAGCTTAGGCTGTAAAAAGCATAAGCGTAAACGTTACATGGCCTGCGGCGTTATTGGGCTAGCCTTTATGATATGCGCAGTATTGCTAGGGCATGAAATAGCCGAAAAAGCGCTAACCTTAATAGGATCAGCGTTTATTGCTGTGGCCCATTGGTTTAATTATCAGCAATGCCTTAAGCAAAATGACGAAAAATGCCCGTGTTCAGGTAGCAAATTGGATCAAATGGTTTAACGCTTAGTTGCTGCTGGTGGTATGGCTCTCGTCGGCTAAATTAATACTGATTTATTTTAAATACTAAGGCTTCTTTGTTTTAAAAGGCGACCTCTTTCATGCTGTAGTAACATGCTCAGTAATAGTAAATGAGGCCTCATAATATGAGGCCTTAAAATGTTACTAATTCACTTTAACTGTTTCGGAATTTATACTTTTATACTGATCAAGTGTTTTTATTTGATTTACACCCTTTAGCTGCATCATTAATTGCTTTACTAAGATCATGTAAATAAACATCATTGGTAGGCCTGCTACAACGCAGAGTGACTTAATAGTATCTATTTCACCACCGCATAAAAATACGCTAAAACTAATGAGCGCAATTGCACCAGCCCATAGAAGCTTAACTTTATGATCGGGGTCGCCATTTAGTTCTAGCTTATTAGTTGTCAACATAGCGGTGGCAACGCTTGCGCTTGACATAGTCGTTAGCATTAAAAAAAATTGAATAATCAAAAATAATACTAAGCCAATATTACCCGATGGTAGAGTTTGAATTAGTGAAACTACTGCAAACGTTAAACCGCCTTCACTCATCCATTGTTGAACAGATAAGCCTCCAATTAATTGTGCCCATACTGCATAACCACCAAAGATTGATATAAAGAATGCACAACCGAGTGAACCCATCGAGATAGTGTACAAAATAACTTCTTTAATAGTACGTCCACGCGAAATGCGGGTAATAAAAAGCCCCATCATAATTAAATAAGCGTAGTACCAAAACCAATAGTATTGAGTCCACGATTGCGAAAAACCACTTTTTTGAACTGGGTCGGTCCAAAGTGACATTCTAAAAAAGTTATCAAGCATGACACCTATTGAGTCGGTAAAGTTATTTAAAATAAACTGAGAGTCAGCCACAAGTAATACAAATAAGGCAAAACATATTGCTGCTACAACCGTATAGTCGGACACTTTACTAATGCCTTTTTTAAAGCCTACAAGCATTACCGCAACAAGCATTAAAACAAATAATAAAATAATACTGCCTTGGAGTAATAAGCTGTTTTTAATTCCTAGTAATGCAGAAACGCCAGTACTAAGCAACGATACAGTAAGTGCTAGCGAGCTTGCAAAAGCTGCGAGGGTGCCAAAAATTGCAAGTAAATCGATTGCTTTAGCAATAACTGGATTGCTGCCTACTACCGGTTCGCAAAGCGTTGAAAGTCTTAAAGTACGCTTTTTTTGTACGTAAAACGCGTACGCAAACGGGATTGCCGGAAAGCAGTAAATGGCCCAGCCAGTCACGCCCCAATGAAAAATAGAATAAGTAACAGACCAAGCTGCTGCTGCGTAGCTATTTGGTTCGGCAAAAAGTGGTGGCGATTGCAAATAATACATCGGCTCACCAATTCCCCAATATATAAGAGAAGCACCTACACCTGCGGTAAAAATCATACCGCCGTACGAAAAGTTAGAGTGCTCTTTTTTTTCTTCACCTAACCTAATAGATCCGTACTTTGAAAAAGCTAACCAAAATAAAAAACCAACTAAAGCCAAGCTCACAAGCTCTACTAACCAACCAAACCAGCCTGTTACAAAATGCATAGCGTTGCTTGCTAATAATTGTGATTGCTCTGGATATAAAGTTGAGATAACTAATAAGGTAATCACTAATGTAATTGCAGGAATAGCCAGCTCAAAGTTAAGGTTTTTCAATGGAATTTCTCCATTGCACGAGTGCTTTGATATGGCTTGGGTTAATTCCGCAGCAACCACCAATAATATTAGCGCCAAGGCTATGCCATTGTTTTGCAAACTCAAGATACTCATTAGGAGATAAATCACGGTAGTCTTGCACTGCTTCATTTGCTTTGTGAGCATTTGAAATAGGAGTAAAGCTGTTAGCAAATGCGCCTAACGTTACTTTTTTATTTTGCTTAGTTAATACGTTATTAGTATCACGCAGTGCTTGCTCAATAACCTCAGGAATCGAGCAATTAAAGAAAATACCAGCAACATTTTGTTCAAGCAAAGCCGCTACTGCGTCACTTACCAGTTCACCAGAGCGCAGTTTAGCTTGCTCGCTTATTTCATCATTTAGGGTAAATGCGTAATAACATGGCTTGTTTGAGCTTTTAAGTACGCTTGCCATAACGTGTGCTTCTTCAATGCTCGATATGGTTTCGCCAATCCATAAATCTACATACTCGTCTTGCGCTTTATATAACGTATCTAAAATAGTAAATGCGCGCTCGCTTTCAAATAGTTCAGGGCGGTAAGAGCCAAATGCTGGTGGTAATGAACCTGCTACTAATATATTTTGTTTAGCGTTTTGAGCAACTTTTTTTGATAAAACGGCAGCTTGCTTTGCAAGGGCTGCGCCTTGAGCTTGGTATAGCGCTTCACCTAAATGAAAGGGTACACAGGCATAACTGTTAACCGTAATTATTTCAGCGCCTGCATCTATAAAGCCTTGATGGGCTTGTGCTACAAAGTGTGGGGCTTCTATAAGTGCTTGTGCACTCCATAGTGGCTGTGAGAACGGTGCGCCAATGCGCTTAAGTTCACGCCCCATGCCGCCATCTAAAATTGTTACCTTTTTCACTTATGGACTTCTATATGTCTAAATAGTATGGCGCTATTCAAACATATTTTTTAAAAAATCATAATGAAACTTCATCAGGTTGGGCATGAAAAAAGCTCAACCTATTAAAAAGGCACAAAAAAAGCGACTACCCAATATGGTGTCGCTTTTTTAGTAAGTAGTATTTGCTTACTTATAAAAGGCTTCAACAGTGCCTTTTCTTGTAAGTAAAAGTGGTTGTCCGCGACGATCAAGGCCTTTTGGAGATGCAAACTTTATCCAACCTTCGCTGATGCAGTATTCTTCAACATCAAAACGCTCTTTGCCGTTGAACGTGATACCAATATCGTGTTCAAAAACTTCTTCCACATGATGTGGGCTACGTGGATTAATAGAAAGGCGATCTGGTAAAGCAGGTTTTGCGGTAGTGTCGTTCATGGTCATATTCTATATTGAATGAAGTATGCGCTATTGTAGGCAATACAAAGCTTTCGCTCAAGAGAGATAGTAGTAAATGTGTTTAAAAATGCACTAATTAATGAGTTGCGGATACAAATGAGATGGCGCTTGGAAAATATTTATAGAAGGGGATTTTGACGATATTTGACTAAAAATTATATAGATAAGTATATTAATGGGCTATTGCTAACCCATTAAATTGTGTAGCAGTTAGATGCTAACAATGTTCTCGGCTTGTGGGCCTTTTTGACCTTGAGTAACAGTAAACTGTACACGTTGGCCTTCAGCTAAAGTTTTAAAACCGTCGCCAGAGATCGCGCTGAAATGTGCGAACACGTCTGCGCCAGATTCTTGCTCGATAAAACCAAAACCTTTTGCTTCGTTAAACCATTTTACTGAACCAGTAGTTGTATTAGACATAATATGTATCCTAAAAAATTAATATAAGTGTGCCTGAAAAGAGGCGAT
>NZ_JACJEX010000009.1:18048-137084 GCF_014164245.1 Pseudoalteromonas sp. SG43-8
TGTGGGCCTTTTTGACCT
Organism: Pseudoalteromonas sp. SG43-8; assembly: GCF_014164245.1. Taxonomy (NCBI): domain Bacteria; kingdom Pseudomonadati; phylum Pseudomonadota; class Gammaproteobacteria; order Alteromonadales; family Pseudoalteromonadaceae; genus Pseudoalteromonas; species Pseudoalteromonas sp. SG43-8. Next base: position 18,067 of record NZ_JACJEX010000009.1, read on the forward strand.
TGAGTAACAGTAAACTGTACACGTTGGCCTTCAGCTAAAGTTTTGAAACCGTCGCCAGAGATTGCGCTGAAATGTGCGAAAACATCAGGACCAGATTCTTGCTCGATAAAACCAAAACCTTTTGCTTCGTTAAACCATTTTACTGAACCAGTAGTTGTATTAGACATAATATGTATCCTAAAAAATTAATATAAGTGTGCCTGAAAAGAGGCGATTGAGCCGGAAAAAATAGTTAATTTGAGGATATCGCGTAGGATTATTACTAAAACAACTCGGTACTAACAAATAAAACAAAACTTCTTTCAAACTAGTATTCAAAATGGGTTATTGCTAACCCATTAAATTGTGTAGCAATTAGATGCTAACAATGTTCTCGGCTTGTGGGCCTTTTTGACCTTGAGTAACAGTAAACTGTACACGTTGGCCTTCAGCTAAAGTTTTGAAACCGTCGCCAGAGATTGCGCTGAAATGTGCGAAAACATCAGGACCAGATTCTTGCTCGATGAAACCAAAACCTTTTGCTTCGTTGAAAAATTTAACTGTACCAGTTGTAGTTGTAGACATAATAGTATCCTAAGGATTAATAAAAGTGCGCCTTAAATTAGGCAATTTAACAGGAAGAAAACATACATTTAACTGAGGATAACGCGAAGGATTATTACTAAAACAACGTGGTACTTACAAATAAATAGGGTTTTCTGTCAACCCGATGCGAGGCAGGATAACAGTAAATTAAAGTATATACCAAGCCCTATTGTAAATTTATTTTAGAGTAAGTACTTTATTTGTTTGTTGTTTTTTTAACTAACTAGTTATGATTAAGATGATATTTTATACTTTTAAAATAAAGGTAAGCTTTGTTTAATCAATGCGTTAAGCTTGTTTTTGTGCGTAGTTTTAGAGTAGGCAAAATACAGCTTTTAATTGGTTGAAACATGACCTAATTACCTACTAAATTTTTTTAGATATACCCTAAATAATGTAATTCTTTAGCTCCAAATTACAAATCCAAGTATTAATAACGCAATCCAAAGTGTTTCAGCCACAATTAAAATAATGGGTTTCATACCTACTTCGGTTAGTTTTCCTAAATTAGTTTTCATACCTATGGCTGAAATAGCAGCAATTAAAAAGAACTGCGAAAGTTCGTTAGCGGTTTCAAGTACTATTGTAGGAACTGAAAAGCAGCTATTTATTACCATAAGTATTACAAAGCCAATTAAAAACCCAGGTACTTTAGGTAACTCTCCGTGTTTTTCTTTATTTGAGCGATTAATAACGACCATCATAATAAGTACAACGGGTAGTAGCATTGCAACACGTACTAGCTTAGTTAGAGTTGCTATATCGCCTGTCTCGGGTGATACCGAATAACCTGCACCCACTACCTGGGCTACATCATGTATTGTGCCACCTAAAAATACGCCTGCATTATGGGCGTCAAACTCAAGATAATTAACCACAATAGGGTAGAGGATCATAGCGAGAGTCGACATAGCTGTTACGCCAATAACGGTTAATAGGGTATCGCGTTCTTTATGTTCGCTGTTTGGCATAATAGACGAGATAGCCAGCGCAGCAGACGCTCCACAAATAGCAACCGAGCCACCTGTTAGTGCACCAAAGCGTTTTTGTAAGCCAAATACGCGCGCTAGCACTACACCTAAAATAATAGTGGTAAATATGGCGCCCGCTAACATAAGTGCTGTTTGCCAACCCAGTGTTACTAAATCTCCCAGTGCTATGCGTGTGCCTAGCAGTACTATACCGACGCGCAAAACCGTGGTACCAGTAAAGTCGATACCTTTGGCGCAAGGGCTATCGCTTTGATACAAAAATGAGACTGCCATACCCAGTAACAAAGCAAACAGCATGGCTGGCGCGCCGTAATGCTCACTCAAAAATAAAGCGGCAAGGCCAGTCATTGCAGCAATGCTGGCGCCTTGCCATAAAGGTGATATTTTACTGCTTAATTTACCACTTAAGCGCTGCATTACGCTTTAGCTGCGGTAAGTGCTACTAACACTTGGCGTTTACGTTCACCTGTAAAAGGGCGACGACCATGCATAGCCATTTCGTTATCAACTAAAGCAACGTCACCGTCTTGCCATGCAAGATCAAAGGTAAATACTTTAGAAAGCTCAACAATTTTATCAAGTCCTGCTTTAGGTATTGCACTACCATCGCCAAAAGTAATGGCGATTGATGGATTTTCGCGTACACCTTTCCAGCCCATGTAAGCGGCAATCAGTTGGTTATAAAAAACCTGTACGTTATTTTCAAGAGTTACTACAGCAGGCAGTACCGGTGTAACGGCTTTTAGTGAGCCGTCTTCAAGCCATTCCCACTCGTAACCAAGTTCGGTTAATTTATTGTGTGCTTCGTCTTTGGTTTCTACACTTAGCGTACTTTTCCAGCTTCGGCCTTGGCCTGATGTTGCGTCGTCAGCGGCTGGCATATAGGTGGTATATTTTAGGCCTTTGTGTTCAAAGTCATGGGCAAGCTTGCTGTCGTATTCTTTTAACGCACTAAATAATTTATCTGATCGGCAAAGAGGTGTAGCACCGCCTTCTTCAGCGGCCGATTTACAAAAAAAGAACAACTTACTTGGCGAAATAGGCGTTTGCGCCATTTCGTGATGCAAGTATATTTCTACATCTTTTGGCGCTTCGTTAGCTGTAAATACACGTTCGGTAAAATTAATTCGTACCGCGTTAGAGAGTGACTCTTTATAGGTAAAGTTTGTGTAGTCAAACCCGGCTGAAAAAGTATCAAAGGTTTCGGCACTATTTATAGGAAAGCCGCGAAACAACACAGCACCTGAGCTGCGAAGTTTTTTAGCCAATTCACTTTTATTTGCGCGAATGAAAGCTACCGCTTCTTCAACGGTGCTGGCGTTATTGTTATTAACCACAATGCACGGAAAAACCGAGTCATCAAACGTTAATTGAGTTGGCACTGAGGCGTAGTTAATTTCGGTAGCTGACATTTTATTATCCTAATCGTAAATTGGGTGAAAACGGTTAAAGGCAGCTTCACAAAAGTGCCCAGGGTCGTTAAACCGGCGATTACTGTTAAGCGCAGAAATTTGCGCCATTTCTTGCTCTGTTAATTCAAAATCAAACAGTGCGAGATTTTCTTTCATGCGTTCAAGTTTTGATGTTTTTGGAATAATGGCAGTGCCGCGTTGCACGCCCCAGCGAAGAACTACTTGTGCTGGCGTTTTGCCATGATTGCGTGCAGCCGCGTTAACAACGCTTTGCTCAAGAACTGATTCAGCTTTATCAGCCATTTCTAGCTCAAGGTATGAAAGCGCACCCAGTGGTGAAAACGCAGTAACCGGAATATCGTACTGCTTTGCGAGTCTTACTAATCGCTCTTGCGTTAAATAAGGGTGCGACTCAATTTGCAACATAGCGGGTTTGATATTTGCGTAGGTCATTAAATCGTGAAGCAGTGCGCTTGAGTAATTACATACCCCAATGCGTTTTGCTTTGTTGTTGTGTACTTGTTCTTCCATTGCTTGCCACGTTAAATACAATGGTACTTTTGAAAGCTCCATTTGTGGGTTTTGCGCTGTAGGGTCAACAAACCACTCTGGTGGATAGCGGGTTTCTATTGGCACAAATGTTTGCGCAATCGGAAAATGAATTAGGTATAAGTCTAGGTAATCTAGCTTTAAATCACTCAGTGTTTTATCAATCGCGAGGCCAACATGCTCTGGTGCATGAAAGGTATTCCACAGTTTTGATGTTACCCATAATTCTTCACGGGTACATAAGCCATCGTTTAATGCTTGGGCGATGCCATCGCCTACTTGTTCTTCGTTACCGTAGTCTGATGCGCAATCAAGATGGCGGTAACCCGCCTTAATGGCTTGGTATACCGTTTGTGCACAATCTTCTTGCGCGACTTTCCATAAACCGAACCCTACTGGAGGGATATTATTTAATGAACTCATTGGGAATTCCTGTTAAAAATGCATAATGACTTAGGTCTTGTATAAGACATAAGTTATTATACGAATCAAACAGTGTCAATACTGTGTTAACAGCAAAGCAGTAAATGGTTCAGTTAAAAAACCTACAGGCAGCAAAAAGGCAGCGTTTGCTGCCTTTAAAAAATATTTAATTATTATGCGCTAAAGTGGGTTTTTAGCACTAAACACGCTTTTAATTAATCAAGTTCAATTTGATAGTGGTAATGATCGCTACGGCATTTGCTTTGGCGGTATTCAATACGTTTACCTTCGATTGATTCGGTAATGCGTGATACCAACAGCAGTGGATCGCCAGCTTTTATAGCAAGCATTTTGGCATCATCCATTGTAGCAAGTACGGCCTTAATACTGTCTTGGGTTTTGTGTACAGTTTGGTTAAATTTGGTCTGATAGTAATGGTACAATGTATGCGGAATATCACTGCTTTGATGTATATCAGGAAAGTAGCTTTGCGGTAGGTATATAGTTTCGCTCATGCAAAATTCGTTATTAAGAATGCGCCTACGAACAAGCTTGGTAACTTTGTCTTTTTTATTGAGTTGTAACGCTTCTATTACTTCAACTGGCGCTGCACAAAGCTCAACCGATAGCAGTTCAGCCTTTGGTAAATCGGCACCTTTACCGTCTGCTTGTAACGGAAAAAACCTAAATAAGGCATCTTGCGCAGTATGCTCTGATACAAACGTACCAACGCCTTGGCGACGAGTTACTATTTTATTGTCGGTTAATAAGTTTAGTGCTTTACGAACTGTACCTTGGCTTACGTTAAATTCTTCAGCAAGGCGAAATTCGCTTGGTAGTGCTTCGCCAGGTAGCCAACGTCTTTCAACAATGAGCTGTTTAATATAATCAGCCACTTGTAAGTAAAGTGGTTGAAAAGCCAAGCTTGGTCCACTTAATTTGTGATCAAACATAGAGTTACTCATTATTATTTACCATTAAATTTAATCCACCTGTAGTTATAGCATAGGTGAAACCTTTTACGCATATTTGCGCTAGCTCAATTAAACGTGAACTACTGCTGTAGTGTTTAATAGGCGCAAAATATACATTATGCCTAAAAACAAATCGTTACACTACAATAGCTCACCCTTAGGGAATTAAAAGTGCTCAGTATATCTTTTGAACTCATTTTGCTTATGGCGCTGTGCCTAAGCCTTGCCACTGTAATGCAAACTCTTAGCGGGTTTGGCTTTGGGTTGCTGGTGGTTGCAAGCTTTACGTTGCTTGATGTATTACCACTTACGGCAACTACATTTTTAGTGAGTTTGCTGGGGTTAGTTAATTCAACAACCGTGGTCGTTAAAAACCGCAGTTCGGTAAAAGTACCCGAGCTAAAACTTATGTTGTATACCGGTATTCCACTAATGCTGTTAGGTTTTGTGCTACTTGAGTATATGTCGTCGCATTTAACACACTATTTAAATTTTGCTTTAGGTGTAAGCATTTTGCTTTGCTGCGCTTTAATGCTGATTGGCCGCGAGCGTGCAAATAAACAAAGTCGTCCTCGTTCATTTTTAATAGCCGGTGGAGTAAGTGGGTTACTTGGTGGGTTGTTTTCAACCTCAGGGCCGCCGCTTGTGTTTCAGTGTTATAAGCAAAGTTGGTCTATTGAAGCTATTCGCAGTACGTTATTAGCGGTATTTACTATTGGTGGACTAGTACGTGTAGGTATCGCTTTATTTGGTACTTTGCCTGGGCTCGACATTATGTTTTTAATTGCAGCGGCTATTCCTTTAGTGTTGCTAGTTACGCATTTTGCTCGTAAATTAACGCCCTACGTTGACGCTAAATGGGTACGTATTATAGCAATTGTATTGCTTGGCCTAAGTGGTATATCGCTGGTGGCAACATCGGCGCCGGGTATATTTTAAAAATCGCGACGTAAATAATTCATCTTGAGTTTATTTACGTTGACATGGGGATTACAATTATTTAACTTGTGTCTTATACAAGACTAATAATTGGTTAAGGAACTCCCATGAATGCATTTGAATTACGTGAGCCAGACTGGAACGCAATAGAGCCAGCACGCTTAACCGCACAGCCAAAGTTACAAGGTAATGTGCTGGTTTTGCCCACTCAGTTTGGTGATATTAGCGTAACGATTAGCCAGTTTGGCTTACGTTTAAATGCAGGCACCACGCATGACGAGCAGTTTAAAATATTAACCACAACCCCATCAGAATGCCCCCTTACACTTAGCAAAAACAATAATGATTACAGTGTAAGTGGTGGCGAATACCGCCTAGAGTTTTACAGTGACCCTTTTCATTTCAAACTTTATAAAAACGATGAGCTAGTACAGCAATCAGCAACTGATGGTCACTTTGTACGCCAGCATCGTTTACCGCCACTGGCTAAAACCGATAACGGCTGGATTTTAAGTCTTGAGCTTAACTACGACGAAGCCGTGTATGGTCTTGGCGAAAAATGGGGCAAGCTTGATAAACGCGGCCAACTTATTCGTTCATACAACCACGATGCGCTAGGTGTTAACGCCGAAAAGTCTTATAAAAATACCCCGTATGCATGGAGCCCAGAAGGCTGGAATTTATTTGTACATACAGCCGCGCCTGTTACACATGGTGTAGGTTATGCGTTATGGTCGCAACGCGCATATGTATGTTTAGTTGAAGACGACGCGCTAGATGTATTTTTATACCAAGAGCAAACACCTGCCCAAAGCATCAACCGTTACTGCGAGCTAACAGGTTTTGCACCGGTACCACCGCAGTGGAGTTTTGGTGTTATTTTATCAAAAGCGTATTACAAAGATGCTGACGAATTACTTAGTGTAGCCCGCGAAGTACGCGCGAAAAACATGCCATGCGATGTAATTACCCTTGATGGCCGTGCATGGCAAGACACCGACACCCGCTTTGCATTTGAATGGGACCCAACACGCTACGCAGACCCAAAACCTGTGCTTGATGAACTAAAAGCGATGGATTTTAAAATTTGTGTGTGGGAATACCCCATGATCTCGGTAAACAACCCATTATTTGCTAAAGCGGCCGAAAACGGTTGGCTAATAAAAGACAAACGCACAGGTAAAGCGTATCAATACGAGTGGGATTTAAGCCCGTTTGGCGAAGTACTTACGCCACTGCCTGAGTCGGGTATTTTAGATTTTACGCACCCTGATGCTTACGAATATTGGCTCGAATCGCATAAGCCTTTGTTTGAGCTTGGCGTAGATATGATAAAAGCGGATTTTGGCGAGCAGCTAGAAGACGACAATATGATATCTCACAGTGGTGACAGCGGTATTAGGCTGCACAACGTTTACAGCATGTTGTACAACCGCTGCGTTTTTGAGGCCGCCGAAAAATACTGTAAAACTGGGCCATTTTTGTTCAGCCGTTCAGCATGGACGGGCAGCCAATGTTTTCCTGCACAGTGGGGCGGCGACCCGCAAGCCGATTGGCAGGGTTTAGCGGCAAGCATTCGTGGCAGTTTAGCGTGGGGTATGTCGGGTGGGCCATTTTTTGCAACCGACATTGGTGGTTTTTACAAAGACACCCGCGACGCAGAACTTTACGTGCGCTGGGCACAAGCTTCAGTATTTAGCGCACATATGCGCTTACACGGTATTGGTCCTCGCGAACCGTGGTCTTACACCGAGCAAGCAAGTGATGCGGTATTTGCAGCACTTAAATTACGCTACCAGTTAATTCCGTACTTACAAACATGTGCAGAGCAAGCGCAGCAAACAGGCTTGCCGGTTCAGCGTGCCATGGCATTGGCATTTCCTGATGATGTACTGGCGCATAGTTTTGATCAGCAATTTATGTGCGGTGAAAAATTACTGGTTGTGCCGTGTGTAGTACCAAACGGTAAAGTTAAGTTTTACTTACCGCAAGGTAATTGGATTCGCTTCCCCGATAAACAAGTTTACGAAGGGAGTAAGTACTACGAGCACACACTCGCACTTGAAGAGATGGCAGTATTTGTACGCGAAGGCGACAGCCTAATGCTTGGCCCAGAGGTTCAACACACAGAGCAAGACATGAGCCAATTAACAGCATGGCCTAAATAAAACTCGGCTTAATAAAACACACACAACACACACAATAATAAAGATATTAGCTTACTTTTTACCGAGTAAAGTAAGCTAAAAGGGGCGCAAGATGGAAGGTATGAACATTACCATAACACTGCTATCGTGCTTGGCGTTTATGGCGCTGGTGGGATATATCTCGTACCAAAAAACCAAAGGGGAAGTTAACACCCAAGATGGCTACTTTTTAGCGGGTCGTGGGTTAACAGGTACATTTATAGCAGGGTCAATGATCCTCACTAACTTATCGGCCGAGCAACTAATTGGCCTTAATGGCTCAGCCTATGGTTACAACCTAAGCTCAATGGCGTGGGAAGTAACCGCAGGAGTATCAACCATTATTATGGCGTTGATCTTTTTGCCTCGTTATCTAGCGGGCGCGTTTTCTACCTTACCTGAATTTTTACGGGATCGTTTTGACGATACCGTACGACGCATGACGGTGATCTTATTTATGGTAGGGTATTGTTTTATAACGATCCCTTCTGTTTTGTACTCAGGATCAATTGCCGTACTTAGACTTTTTGATGTACCCACCTTATTAAATATGAGCTACCAAGCAAGCCTAATTGTGACCATTATTACAGTGGGCTCAGTTGGGGCTATTTATGCTGTATTTGGTGGTTTAAAGGCGGTTGCGGTCTCAGATACCATTAATGGTGTTGGGTTACTTATCATTGGTATTTTAGTGCCAACACTGGGCTTAATTGCATTGGGTGATGGTAGTTTTTCAGAAGGGTTAAGCACCCTAGTAAACACCGACACAGAAAAGCTCAATGCTATTGGTAGTAGCGATGATCCCGTGCCATTTGGCACTATTTTTACAGGGATGATCTTAGCTAATTTGTTTTATTGGGGCACTAATCAGTATGTGATCCAGCGCACATTGGGCGCTAAAAACTTAGTTGAAGGTCAAAAAGGGGTGTTGTTTTCAGGGTACTTTAAAGTGCTAGTACCGTTTATGATGATGATCCCTGGCGTTATTGCTTACCATCTTTATAAACACGAAAGCCTGCCAACTATCGACTTAGCTTACCCACATTTGGTAAAAGAAGTGCTTCCACAGTATTTATCTGGCTTCTTTTTGGCCGTATTGCTAGGTGCTGTATTTAGCTCATTTAATTCATTGCTCAACAGCGCGGCGACCTTATTTTGCTTAGATGTTTATAAGCCAATGAAAAAAAATAAGGTAACAGACAGCCAACTTATAAAAGTAGCCAAAATTACCAGTATTGTTATTGCCATATTGTCGTTTATAACTGCGCCATTATTGATGTTTGCACCTGAAGGTTTATGGCACATTATTCGTGTGTTTACAGGTTTTTACAACATTCCGGTCATCACAATTGTATTGGTTGGTTTGTTTACTCGAAAAGTGCCTGCACTGGGCGCTAAAGTCGCGATTATATTCCATATTATTGCCTATACCTTGCTTAAATTTGTATGGGATGTAGACATTAACTTTATTCATATTTACGCCATTTTGTTCTTAATTGAATTGGCAATAATGTTGGGTATTGGTTACTACAAACCCCTTAAAACACCATGGCAATTTACACGCAAAGCCGAGGTAGACCTTAATCCTTGGAAATACGCATTACCTTGCGCAATTGTATTAGTAGGCTTGATTGTTAGCTTGTATATATTGTTTTCGCCGCTCGGATTGGTTGGTGGAACCAGTGTGTACTTTGTACCAAGTTTAGTTGTTGTTTGGTCTACTGTTTTAGTGCTTAGCTGGTGGAGTGTACGTCGTTGGCAGGTTCGTTACGAAAATAGCTTAGCGCATATTGGGATTCCAAAGGCCGTATAACATGCGGCTGAATCCTCATTACTTAATTTAAAATTACATTTTATTCACATAATGATTGCATTAGTAAGATAGTTTGTTTAAATTTAAAGCTCTTATATAAGATATAAGAGCTTTAAGGAAAGTATCACACACTGACACCGCTTTTTAGCAACCCACACAATTGCTAGCGCGGTACCACACAGCACACACGCACAATATGGAGAATGACATGAGAGCTAAAAAGTCCGTCTTAAGCTTGGCAGTCACGTTAGCAATGACAACCGGTTTAGCGCTTAGCGCGCAGGTACATGCACAGCAAGAGCAAACCGAGCAAGAACAACAAAAAACAGAAACAGCTAAAAATGATACATTTGAAAAAATAGTCGTTACTTCACAAAAAAGAACGCAAAGTTTAAACGAAGTACCTGTTGCGGTATCGGTACTTAATAGCGATCAAATTAATTCAGCTTTTGCTAATAACATGGAAGGCTTACAGTCGCTTGTTCCTTCGGTTAGCTTTAGAAAAGGCACCACAACCCGTAACTCAGCGCTAACAGTGCGCGGTATTGGTACTATTTCATTTAGTATTGCTGCCGAGCCAAGTGTGGCAACTGTTGTTGATGGTGTGGTACTTGGCCGCTCGGGTCAAGCATTTGCCGATTTATACGACGTAGACCGCATTGAAGTATTACGCGGGCCACAAGGTACGTTATTTGGCAAAAACGCCTCAGCAGGTGTGGTAAATATTACCACTAAAGATCCGTCGTACGACACAACCGGCAGCGTAGAAACTTCGTTTTATCAAGATAACGAATACCGTTTTAAAGGCGTTATAAGCGGCGGTTTAACCGACGATTTAGCCGCTAGCCTAACGGTATTTAAAGGCAAGTTTGACGGTTACATTGATAACGTTTACAACAACGAAAAAGTAAATGGTTACGACCGTGAAGGTGCACGTGCTGTATTTAAATACGAGCCAGAGGACGACTTAAGCGTAAAGTTTATAGCTGAGTTTTATAACGCAGATGATGACTGTTGTGCCGACTTAGAAGCCCTGCCAAGTGGCCGTAATCCTGATTCAAAAGCAGCGCCAAACAGTAACGGCATTGTGGATGGCGTAGCCGATATTGACCTAGACCAGCGCAAAGTTGACCATGACTACGAGTCGCGCACAATTGACGAACATAGCGCATTTTCGGTGCAAGTTGATAAAACAATTGGCGACTATACGTATACTTCAATTACAGCGCAGCGTTCGTGGGATAACACAGAATACCGCGAAGGCGACTTTACCTCAATTGCAGGCGACAGCAGCGAGCCGGTATTTGGTGCGCCGTTTCAGTTACATGATATTGGTGCACAGCAATGGGATCAGTTTTCACAAGAGTTTAGAGTTACATCAAACCTAGCTGGGCCATTTAATTATGTTGCCGGCTTATTTTATTGGAACATGGATTCACAACGTAACTTTACCCGCGATGCAAGTTGTCAAAATAATGGTGGCCAGCTTGATAGCGCAATGGCTTTTTACGCGCAAAATAACTTATCGGGCGCTGAGCTTGATACAGCACTTGCTGACTTAGAAGGTTACACACAAAGCCTAGGCGTTAGCTGTAACGCAAACGATATTGTATCGGCCACTGCTTTTATGAGCACAGAATTTAATAACTGGGCAGCCTTTGCCGATGGTACCTACGATTTATCTGAAGATTTACGTGTTTTATTTGGTATTCGTTACACCGACGATGAAGTGTCTTACACGCATCGCCGTGTAAGTAATGATGTATATGGCCGCACCGGTGTAGGCGTGCGCCCAGCTACACTTAATACAGATGATGAAGGCAAAGCCGAAGAAACCAACGTATCGGGTCGTTTAGGTATGCAATACGATTTAGGCGATGGCCAAATGGTATACGGTACTTACTCGCAAGGTTACAAAGGCCCTGGTTTTAATATTTATTATAACTTTAATCCAGATAACGACAGCCGTGAAATAGCACCTGAAGAGTCAGACGCTTATGAAATAGGCTACAAATACGCAAGCCGCGAATTTGTATTTAACATGGCTCTTTTTAGAACCGAAATTGAAGGCTTTCAAGCTAACAATTTTGACTGTTCAGACGGCACCTGTATTACGCGCTTAACCAATGCGGGCGACGTAAGTACACAAGGTGTTGAAGTTGACTTTATGTGGGCTGCAACAGAGTCGCTAACGCTTACCGGTGGTGTTGCTTATATTAAAGCTGAAATTGACGAGTTTAATTGTCCGGCAGAGGTAGCTGCTGGCTCGTGTACTGACCGCTCAGGTTTAGATGTCCCATTTTCGCCAGATCTTAAATACTCACTAACGGCTGATTACTTTATTGAAACCGACCATGGTTTTAACGTACACATAAACAGCTCATACATTTACACCGATGAGCAATACTCAGACCTACCAGACAACGTAGGCGAATTTAATCCAGCTGCTTTATTACCAGATTACGGTATATTAAACGCAAGTGTGGGTTTATCGTTTAAAGATGACGCGTTTAGAGTATCGCTTATTGCTAAAAACTTAACCGACGAAAGCTACGTAACTACCTACAGTGGCGATAACTTCCGTTATCAAATACCGCGCGATGCAGAGCGCTATTTTGGGGTATCGTTTAAAGCACGTTTTTAATATTTAAATAACTCCCTCAATAATTTCCCTTAAAAGCGCAACGTTTAACGCGTTGCGCTTTTTTTGTGACTTATTTTTGTAATAGTTTAGTCATCTTACTTTCATCAAAATTACCTTTATCAGTCACATCTGTTTTCTATAGTGCAGCGGTTGATCTTTTTTGTGTTTACACATTTCAAAAAATAACCACTAAACAATGGGAATTACGGATGAAAATTAAAAAAGTCGCTGCGGCAATCGCGCTAACATTTGCGTTTAGCGCAGTTAGCCATGCTGACGTACTACCGCAAAGCCAAAAAGACAGCAGCTGGTATAGCGCTGCGCAAACTAAACTAACAACAAAAACAGCACAAGCGCAGGCTACACAAGCCACTAAAGCTAAAAACGTTATTTTATTTGTGGGCGATGGCATGGGTATATCTACTCTTACCGCCGCGCGTATTTTGCAAGGGCAGCGTAATAACCAATCTGGCGAAGAAGGTTATTTAAGCTTTGAAGAGTTCCCATACTCTGCACAAGTTAAAACGTATAACGTAGATGCGCAAACTCCCGATTCAGCAGGCACGATGACGGCTATTATTTCGGGTGTAAAAACCGATGTGGGCGTTATTGGTGTAGACGAAGATATTGAACGCGGCGTGTGTTCAACAGTGGCAGGTAACGAGCTAATTACCGCGACTGAATTGGCTGAAATTAAAGGGCTATCTACCGGTATTATTTCTACAGCACGTATTACGCATGCAACTCCTGCTGCCACGTATGCTAAATCGGCTGACCGTAACTGGGAAGACGTATCAGATATGCCAGAAGATGCCGTAACGGGTGGCTGTGAAGACATTGCATCGCAACTGGTTAACTTTGAAAAAAACCTAGAAGCACGATTTGTAGGTACCGACGTAGACGGCCTTGATTTTGTAATGGGTGGCGGTCGTCGTCACTTTTTACCAAAAGACGAAACGGCTAACTCAACAGATGCAGTAAGCGCTATAGAAGGCGACCGTACTGACGAGCGCAACTTAGTAACTGAGTGGCAAACACAATACCCAGATGCTACGTACGTAATGGATCAAACAGGCTTTGATGCAATAGCAGACGACGCCACTAAAGTATTTGGTTTATTTAACGAATCCCACATGCAATACGAAGCTGACCGCGCAAACGATGTAGCGGGCGAGCCTTCACTTACCGATATGACCACTAAAGCAATTGAAGTGCTTGGTAAAAACGATAACGGATTTTTCTTAACGGTTGAGTCGGGTCGAATTGACCACGCGCACCACGCGGGTAATGCATACAACGCGCTTAACGACACCATTGAGTTTGCTAAAGCCGTGCAAGCAGCAGTAGATAACACCAACCCAGAAGAAACCCTTATTTTAGTAACCGCCGATCACAGCCATGTATTTACTATTGCAGGCTACCCTAAGCGTGGTAATCCAATTTTAGGTCAAGTAGTTGCAGTAGGCGAAACTACTCCAAGCTTAGCCGCCGACGATATGCCGTACACCACAGTCGGTTACGCAAATGGCTTAGGTTTTAGAAATCTAGGCGACGAGACTGATGCTGATGCAAGCTACACAAGTGCTGCTGTAGCAGGGCGTGTTGAGCTAAATGGCGTTGATACAACAACCCCAGGTTTTCACCAAGAAGCAACTGTACCAATGGGGTCAGAAACACACGCAGGTGAAGACATATCTTTACATGCAAAAGGTCCTGGTGCTCAGCTAGCACAGGGCGTAATTGAACAAAACGTTGTATTTCATTTAATTAATCAAGCTCTTGAACTAACTCAGCAATAATGGCGGCTAACATGAACAAATTAACGGTACTTTCTTTGGCAGTAATGGTCGCGCTTGCAGGTTGCTCGAGTGACGATAACAAAAATGAAAATAATATTATCGCAGTAGATAACGCTATTGCAGTAGGCTCTGAGCAGTGTATTAATGGCGGTGTAGAGACGCAAGTAGGCGCAGATATCAATAATAACGACGTGCTAGACAGCGACGAAGTTAATTCAACTAATTTAGTGTGTAATGCACCTGCAACGTCGTTAACTACCGAGCAGTTAGCCTCACTCACTAGTAATACGTGGTTTAGTGAAGCACAAACAAAATTAGGCGCTGCACAAACAGCCAGTAGCAACATTGTTACAGAATCAGGCAAAGCTAAAAACGTAATTTTATTTGTGGGCGATGGTATGGGTATTTCTACCATAACCGCAGCACGTATTTTAGCGGGTCAGTTAGAGGGCGAAATGGGTGAAGATCACCAGTTAAGCTTTGAAACTATGCCTTTTTCGGGCTTTGTAAAAACATACAACGTAGATGCGCAAACGCCAGATTCGGCAGGCACTATGACCGCAATGGCATCGGGCGTTAAAACCGACGCAGGCGTTATTGGTATTGATGAAGCGGTTGAGCGTGGTAATTGTGCATCAGGCAAAGGGCACGAACTTGTTACCTCGTTAGAGCTTGCTGAAATTGCAGGCAAAGCAACAGGGATTATTTCTACAGCGCGTATTACTCACGCAACACCCGCTGCAACGTATGCTAAATCGGCAGAGCGTAACTGGGAAGATATCTCCGATATGCCAGAAAGTGCCGCAACATGTGAAGACATTGCATCGCAACTGGTTAATTTTGAAGCCAACCTAGAAGCACGCTTTAGTGGTGTTGATGTAGACGGTATTGACGTAGTAATGGGCGGCGGTCGTCGTCACTTTTTACCAAAAGATGCCGCGTTTAATTCAGCCGATGCAGTAAGTGCTGTTGAAGGGGATCGAACAGATAACCGCGACTTAACCGCAGAGTGGAAAACGCAATATCCAAATGGCACGTACGTAATGGATCAAACCGGTTTTGATGCAATAAGTGACGACGCCACTAAAGTGTTTGGCTTATTTAACGAATCCCACATGCAGTACGAAGCTGACCGCGTAAACGATGTTGCAGGCGAGCCTTCGCTTTCACAAATGACCGGAAAAGCAATAAACGTACTTGATAACAACGAGCAAGGTTTTTTCTTAACGGTTGAGTCGGGTCGAATTGACCACGCGCATCATGCGGGTAACGCTTATAACGCGTTAAACGACACTATTGAGCTTGCCAAAGCCGTTAAAGTGGCGATGGAAAACACCAACCCAGAAGAAACATTAATAGTTGTAACTGCCGATCACAGCCATGTATTCACCATTGCCGGTTACCCTAAACGCGGTAACCCAATTTTAGGTAAAGTGGTTGCAGTAGGTGCAACTGAGCCAAGCTTAGCTGCCGACGATATGCCTTATACAACGGTTGGTTACACCAATGGTGGTGGCTTTAGAAATCTAGGTAGCGAGACTGATGCCGATGCAGGTTACGCCTTTGCACCGGTTACAGGGCGTGTTGATTTAACAGATGTTGATACAACAACACCTGGTTTTCATCAAGAAGCACTGGTACCAATGGGCTCTGAAACACATGCCGGTGAAGACGTAGGCGTTTATGCAATGGGACCTGGTGCACACTTGGTAACAGGCACAAACGAGCAAAGCTTTTTATTCCATGTAATGGACTTTGCCGCTGACTTTGTAAAAACCGCAGACGAAAAACTAGCGCAATAAATACCGGCTAGTTATAAATTTAGTTAAATATATCTAAATAAAAAACCCCGCATACTGTGCGGGGTTTTTGTCATTAAACTGACATTTATAATCGTTATGTTATTGCCATAAACTTGAAATATAAATAAGAGATAGCTAAATGAAAAAAGCGTTATTAATAATTGCCACGCTTGTAAGTACAAGTAGCTTTGCCTCGCAATGTGATATTGATGCCAAGCAATTAAAAGCGGATTATAAAATTACCAACAGCCATAAAGCGCAGCAAAGTAGCGAGTCACTTACCCTTTGGCGAAACAACCAGCAAGTAGCGCATCAAAGTGAAGTAATAACCGAGCTTTGGCAGCACTTAGCTAATAATCAAATACGACCAATACGTTATTTTAACGCCCAGCAACGCGGTATTGAATACCAACCATCTGAGGTACGCGGCGTACAAAACTGGAGTGCTAAAAGCCAGCTGGTGGATAACCACCTAATCGAAAAAATGACCTTAGTAAGCACACAAGGCAAAGGTTGCGATGAAGTAAAAAACTATACACTGAGCGAAAATGGCAACGACTTTAACCTCGCCTTTTATACGCATTCAAAATTAGTTAAAACATTTAGTATTAGTAATAAAAAAAGCCAAGCAACTACCTTACTTAGCCTTAATAAGGTAAGCACTGATGAGCCATTAATTAGTGCTCAATTTGCACAGTGGGATCGTTTTCAAACCACCGACTACGCCGATATTGGCGATAACGAAGGCGACCCGTTTTTAGCTAAAATGATAAACCTAGGTTTTATTGAGCACAGCGCAACTGGCTTTTATAACCAGCAGGGTGAGGCTATTCAAGGTGGACATCACCACTAGGTTTTAAATGCTGTAGCTCATAGTTAACCTTACTGTTTTGAAGATTAAGCTTATACTTCAGCAGATAGGCGACTATGGGCTACAATTAAGTATTTAAGATTAAATAACAGCTATTAAAGTAACTCTCCCCCCCCTCATTTCCAAAATAACTACCCGCCGCATAATATTTATAGTTGGTAATAATTTACACTATTTGATATTAATAGAAGTTCACATAATAGGGACGTTTTTTGTGAGATAAGGAAATGTTCTTTGAGGGTCTTTGATATGCTTAACCTGAGTTCAATATCATTAATGTTGCGAGTATTCGGGAAGTGTATGGTTATCAGTGTAACAAAGGATAGAAAGAGGCAAAATGAGAAAAGTAAATTGGATTAGTGCTCCGCTTGGGATAAAAGGTAACCTTGAAGCTTGGAAGTCTTTTATGGATAGTAATTATCCTAGCCCCACTATTGGGAATGTACACTTAATCACCTATGATAATGGCGAACGTGTGGGCTATTTATATAAAGGTATTCATTCTGTGTCAGGTGAAAATTGGTGGGAGAGGGTTAAAGAAGAAGTCATAGATTCCTATTTTGATACATGGTTAAGTCGTGCTGTGGCAGGTAGGGAAGACTCTGTTCTTGAAGGAATGACTCAAGCATTAGATCCAGAAATAAGGTCAAGTATGGAATCTCTCCATGATGAGGGCTTTGATGATGAAATTTTAGCTGATTTTGCTCATCAAATGAGTAAGCGATAAATTCTAATTATACGCATGGATTTTTAAGGATTAAAAATTAATATAAAAATGTAGGGTTCGGTTTAAAGCCCATTAGAAGTGTTTTGAATCGTGCGCAGGTTCGCTAAGATGTGTAACACAAACCATATTGCTTCGTTCCAATTTTTAAAAACTTGTAAAGTATTTAGGAATCTAAATGAATAATGATGATTTAATTAAAGCTATTCAACGTGTTGGTATGGGGACATTCGTAAAATATTATGAAATTTTCTGTGACTCAAATATATCGTCGGAGGATTTAATTGAAGGCTTTATTAAACTAGAAAGATATAGTGCAAACTCCGCAACTACTAAAACTAACTCAGCTCGAAGAATTTTAAAGCACGATCTAGGGGTAAAGGCACTATTAATTATCGCTGAAAGTAATAATACTGAAAGTTGGGTTGTTCCTAAGGCGGAGTTCTTAATAAAACAAACAAACCGTGAGCCACTTAAACAGATCTAAAATAGCTGTTTTTTGCTTGAGTCTAGTAAATATAAGCAACTATTTATTTGCCTCCTAACGAGGCAATACCATCGCATTGAAAATATAAACTCAACTATCTGATGCTACTCCAAATGAGCATCATCAGGCTTTTTAGGTTTACTCGCTACTTCTGTTAAGCCGTCTTCGCAATCGCCGCTGTCGCAGGTATTTAAATCGCTTTGTGCTTGTTTATCTTGTTGCAGCACTTGTTTTAAATCTTCCATACGTTGGCGAACTGCTACGCCGTAGCTGGCGTCGTCTCCCCATAATGCAGCAAGTTGCAGTACTGCAGCGCGGTCGTGGTCTCTAAATAGCTTACCAGCACGTTCTGCATCTTGCTTAGTGTTACCTAGTAACTCGAGTGCTTCTACAGCAAGGTTAATAGCTGAGTCGACGGTTTCGCGGTTAAACGCATCTACTTTTAAATTAAGTAACTGATACGCATGGCGGCGGTCGATTGCGCGAGCAACAATTTTTAACTGCGGGTAGTTTTTATGGGCGAGCTTAATTATCTCAATGGTTTTATCGGGGTTATCAATTGCAATTACCAGCATTTGCGCGGTGTGCGCGCCTGCGGCTTCAAGGAGTTCTTGGCGTGCGGCATCGCCATAAAATACGGTGTTACCAAAACGGCGTAGTAATTCTATTTGGCTAGGGCTGTGATCAAGTACGGTAATTTCGTAGCCTTGCGCGTGCAGTAAACGCCCCATAATTTGACCAAAACGTCCGTAGCCCGCAATAATTACGTGCTTAGCGGTGCTAATTTGCTCTGGCTTATCAAACTCAGGTAAAGCACTGCTGCTGCGTTTTTGTATTTGCTCATAAACCATAAGTAATAACGGCGCTATTAGCATTGATACCGCCACAACTAAGGTAACAAGGCTGGTTTGCTCGGGCGTTAAAATACTTAAGGTTGTGGTTACGCTTAACAGTACAAAGGCAAATTCACCCCCTTGGGCAAGCGCTAAGGCAAATAATAATTGCTGTTTGCTGTTAATTTTAAAGGTAACGGCAAGGGCAAATAAAATGCAGGCTTTAACTACAATAAGTAAAACCACTAAGGCAATAACAGTACTAAACTCGTTAAATAGCAGCTCAAAGTTAATTGATGCGCCAACAGTTATAAAAAACAATCCTAAAAGTAAGCCTTTAAAGGGTTCTATATCGGCTTCTAATTCGTGTCTAAATTCACTCTCGGCAAGTACAACGCCGGCTAAAAATGTGCCCAAAGCAGGCGATAAACCAATACTTTGCATAACCAGCGCGATAGCGACCACTAAAAACAGTGCAAAAATAGTAAATATTTCACGCATGTGTGTTTGGGCAATGTATCTAAATAACGGGGCCGATACATATTTACCACCGGCAATAATAGCGGCAATAACCGCGACCGATACACATACTTGTTGCCATACAGGCCAGCTTGCAATAATCGAATCGCTGATTTCTTTTGTGCTAGTTTGCGGGGCAAATGCAAGCAATGGCAATAGGGCTAAAATAGGGATAATTGCGATGTCTTGAAACAGCAATACCGAAAAAGCGTTTTGTCCGGCTTCTTGCTTTAGCCAGCCTTTTTCTTCAAGACTTTGCAGCACAATAGCGGTAGAGGAGAGCGCCAGCATTAAACCAATGGCGAGTGCGGTTTGCCAATGCATGGCAAAAAACCAATAACAAAATGCAAAAATTGCCGCTGCCGTTAACACAACTTGCAAGCCGCCAAGCCCTAAAATAGAGTGGCGTAATGTCCATAAACGCGAAGGTTGTAGTTCAAGGCCCACTAAAAACAGCATCATTACTACGCCAAATTCAGCGAAGTGCATTACATCTGTTTGATCGCCCACAACACCCAGCGCATAAGGGCCAATGAGTATACCGGCAATTAAATAACCTAACACTGAGCCAAGTCCGACTCGTTTTGCAATAGGGACAGCTACAATGGCTGCTGCTAAGTAAATTAAAGCAATTTCTAACACGCGTTTATCCTAATAACATCAAGGCTTTTAGAATGGCTTAGCTGCTTATAAAATACAATGGATTATATGGCTCAAAGTTGCTTATTTATCAGTAGCTATAACACTAATGGTTATAACTACTGGGCTAAAAATAGCACTTTATGTTGAAGGGCTTGTTGGGGACTAAATATTACAAATACTTATAATTGCTGAGCTTGGTTGGCCTGAATCAGAATGGTAAATAGTAATGTTTGAGCTGATTGTATTTTCAACGCTTGTTTCAATTACTGTTACTTCAAATTCGGCTGATGCAGGTAGGTCGATATCCAATTCGCTATCGAGGTAGGTACTTCCGCTTTTTTGCAAAGTAAGTGGTTTTGTTTGATCAAAGCTAAATTGAAAGCTATCTGACGCTAAAAGTGTATCTACCATGTTAAAACGTAAATTAACGGTGTCGGGGCCTGAAAACTCAGCACACACAAATACCGAAACCTCAACAGCCTGTAAAACGGGCATGCTATTTTGGCCTATATCCACAGTAAAGTTGCTTTGCGTAATTGCTACAGAGTTATATTCCCCAGCTGCAAGCCTTTGATCTGCTGTTGTTATCGTTATTTTTTCGCCTTGCGCTAAATTAACCTCTTCATCAAAAAAGCCATTTGTGTTGGTGCTGTACTGCTGTCCATTAATTGTTAGCTGTGCATTGCTTATAGCCGCTTTTTGCACATTAGTGAGTTGCCCTTTAATACGACCGGTAAGTTGTGCAGAGTTAGTTACTATAATTGAAAATTGCACACTTTTTGAAAATCCATCAGCATCAGTTGCTACAACGGTTAGCGTGTAACTACCAGTCATATCGGCGATAAATTCGGTAATATTTTGGTTTGTATTGCTTAAGCTGGTACTCGAGCCTGAAGGGGCTGATAGTGTCCATGCGTAATCGAGAGTGGTTCCCTCTGGGTCGTAACTTTGGCTTACATCAAATTTAACTGCATTGCCCACTACATCGTAGCGTGATTGCTCCCCCGTGAAGCTAATTACTGGCAATGCGTTTTGTATTACATCAATTGTTAGGGTTTTTGTGTCAGAGAACTGCACGCCATCGTTAGTGCGTAACGAAATAACTACTTGTCCCTCTACTGATGCGCTAAACGTTGGTTTTGATATTGTATTACTGCTAAGCGTTGCTTGGCCTTGCGACGAAATGATCTCCCATTGGTAGCTTAGTGGCTGGCCTTCTGGATCGTAACTAGTTGAGGCATCAAGTAAAACTTGTTCATCAACCGTTATGGAGGTTTCATAAGTTACTAAAGCAATAGGCTTTTTATTGCTACTGGCGTGCAGTACTGAGGTTGCTTGGTTTGAGCTTAATTGCCCATCAGACACTGTAAGCACTACAACGTAATCGCCTTCTTTATCGGCAACAATAGAGGGCGTTGCTGATGTGTTGTTAGTCAGTTGCGATGCACTATTTACAGGCTTGGCTTGTAATTGCCAGTTATAACTCAGCGTATCTCCGTCTGGGTCGCTACATTGTTGGCACTGCAAAGTGGTTGATTCGTTTAACGTAATATCACGTTCGGATTCAAGTGTTGCAACGGGGGCTTTATTACTTGTGGTAACAGTTAAAGTAACTGATGCGGTATCGCTTTTGTTTTGTTGGTCGGTAACAGTGAGTGAAAGCGCGTAATCTCCAGCTGTTGACGCTGAAAATCCAGCGGTATGATTTTGCATGTTTGAAAGAGCTGGTGTGCTGCCCTGGGGTTTTTCTGTAATTGCCCACGCATAACTAAGCGTATCGTTTTTATCGGGATCAGTACTTTGGTTACCATAAAGTGTAACAACTTCATTTGGGGCAATTGTTTTATTTTCTACGTTTATAACCGCTTGTGGTGATGAGTTAGAATTAAGCGATTCACTTTTTATGAGTACGACAGTGCTTGCTGTATCACCTTGTGAATCAGTAACGGTAAGCTCAACTTTAAACTCGCCTATTTCGTCTGCAACAAACTGGCTTTTAACTTGAGTCGCATTTTCAAGCGTTGCATTACTTGCTACAGGCTTAGTAATAAACTGCCATTTGTATTGATTAATGGCGCCGCTGGTTGTGCTACTTTGCGCGCCATTTAAAAGCACAACATCACCTTGTTTAACGGTTTGTGTGCTACCTGCGTTAGCAATTAGTTGGGTATTTGCAGTAACGGTGAGTTGTTTTTGTGCAGG
Organism: Pseudoalteromonas sp. SG43-8; assembly: GCF_014164245.1. Taxonomy (NCBI): domain Bacteria; kingdom Pseudomonadati; phylum Pseudomonadota; class Gammaproteobacteria; order Alteromonadales; family Pseudoalteromonadaceae; genus Pseudoalteromonas; species Pseudoalteromonas sp. SG43-8. Next base: position 40,463 of record NZ_JACJEX010000009.1, read on the forward strand.
TGTGCTTGAAAGCTTGCCGTCACTCACGGTTAATACTAATTGGTACTCTTGTGCTTCATATACTGAAAACTCAACGGTACTTTCATTATTAACCGTAATCGGTATTTCTACTTGTTCGTTTTTGCTGACTAATTGCCATTGATAAGTGAGTGCATCGCCATCGGGGTCACTACTTTGTGCTGCGCTAAACACGAGGGCGGTATTTACTTTAAACTCCGATTGCTCGGTGGTAATAACCGCAATAGGCTTTGTATTAGTGCTGAGCGGTTTAGTTACTGTTTTGGAGTCTGAGCCACCAGAGCCACATGCAACAAGCGTGAATAGAGTCGTGATTAGAATTAAGAGCTTCCATTTCATAGTATTAATATCCTTTTAATAAGTTGAATACTAATATGTACCGAAATTAGCTATAAAGCAAAAAATAAATCAAATAAGTACTTTTTATATTATTTTTGGAAATAGTTAACGCGAAACAGTGCTACTTTTGAATCATTTATACATTGAGGGGGAGTGTTTTATGCCCTGATTGATAGGGCATAAAGTATATTAAATGGCAGTTGAATAACGCTTAAATAAAGTTAGTCAGCTACTTTTACTGAACCGCTAATATTATCGATACTTACATCGCCCGAGCCCGACTCAGTAATAGTCAGCCCCTTTGCATGATTAACGCGAATATCACCCGAACCGTCTTCAATTGTTACGCTTGAGCCAATATGCTCAATGATCATGTCGCCAGAGTTATCATCAACATTTACTGCACCGCTTATATGGCTTATCACTAAATCACCCGATCCATCTTCAACGTTTAGCGAACCGGTTATGTTGCTCACGTGCATTTCGCCAGAACCATCGTCAATAGTTGCATTACCGCTTACGTTGTTAATGTGAATACTGCCAGAGCCGTCGGTTAATTCTAAATTACCTGCGATGTTTTCAAGGTTTACTTCACCTGAGCCATCGTCAACAGTTAGGTTTTTAGCACCGCTTATAGTTAAGTCCCCCGAGCCGTCTTTTACATCAATATTGCTTTGCATAGCACTTATTAAAATGTCGCCAGAGCCATCATCAATATCTAAATTTAGATTACTTGGCACAGTAACCACTAAATTAATACTTGGAGATTGGCCACTGTAAAAGCTAATGCCATTACGGCTTTTATTTTGGGCAACAAGCTTTGCCTGTTTACCGTCTTGCTCGAGCGTTAGCTCGTATTCGTCTTCAATGTCGGCTGTGTAAATAGTGGCATCAACACTAATGCTGGTGGCCGTTTTTGAGCCTTTTATTTCAAGGCTACCTGCGCCGCTTAACACATTTAAATATTCAAGATTATTGCTTGGCAGTGATAGTTGTTTAGTTTGTTTTACCGAGGCAACGCTTGGCGATATATGAAATACACAGCCACTTAATAATAAAATGCCGCCAATAAGTGAAAGTGGTTTTGCAATGCTTAATTGTGTTGATGAGCTCATGTTTAGTCCTTTGGTATTTATTGTTTGTATTTATATAAACAATATAGAGCAAAAATGAGGCCGAAATGTAAGCTGTTGTTTTATATAGGGTGGTGTTTTTTTATGAAAGTTGAAATACTAATAAGTGGTTAAAATAACTAACTATTAATAAAAAAGGATGCGCGATGCATCCTTTTATAATTGCTCAGCTTTTATTAGGGAACTAATTAAAAGCTGTAAGTAATATTACCGTATAAAAAGCGTCCGTCTAATCCGTAAGGTGCATACGGTGTGTACGGGAATATTTGGCCAAAGTCAGAGTAACCAATGTTATCCACGGTGGCTTGTGGGTACTGATCGAATAAGTTGTTTGCACCAACGGCAAATTTCCAATATTCGTCTGGACGGTATGCCACTTCTAGGTCGGTGATCCATTTAGGGTCTAGGTATTCATCGCGGTCAGCTGTGGTTGATATATCAGCGACTTCACCATAACGTGTGGCACGAAGGGTTGTTTGCCATTCGTTAAAGTTCCACACTGCTGATAGGTTCCATTTGCTATCTGGCGTGCCTTCTTCAAAGCGGCCTACTTCACGACGGGCAAACACTACGTAGTCGTCGCCTAGTGAGTTTAGCTCGCTTGGGTTGTCGTTTACGTGTGTTACTTCGGTATCGTTAAAGTTAGCGGCTACGTTTAGGCGTAAATCACCTAAGTTGTCTAAATCTAGGTTATAAGTGGCAACTATATCTACACCTTGCGTGCGTGAGTCAATCGCGTTGGTAAAGTAACGTACGCTTTCGGTATTTAGCTCACCAGCATTTTGTAGTATTTCAACAACTGCATCGCCTTCTAAGTTTTCAGACAATACAATACGGTCATCAATATCAATACGGTACGCATCAACAGTTAAGCTAAAGCTGCCTTGAGTGTACATAAAGCCCGCAGTAACGTTTACTGACTCTTCAGCATCTAACGGCTGTGCACCTAACGCTTGCGCTGCTGCAGAATCGGTTGGGAATAGACCAACTTCAAATGGTTGGTTGTTCTCAAGTACGGTTGATATTTGGCGGTACGAGCTTTGCGCTAAAGATGGCGCACGGAAACCGGTGCTAATTGCACCGCGCAGCGATAGGTTTTCAGTAATGCTGTAACGCGAAGCAAGCTTAGAAGTAAATGTGTCGCCAAAGTCGCTGTAATCTTCATAACGACCCGCTAAAACTACGTTCCATTTTTCTGTTAAGTAGGTATCAAACTCAACAAATAAAGCGATGTTATGACGGCTTTCGTCAGTCGCACTTTCTGGTCCAAAACCAGCAAGTACTTGCGCGCCACCGGCTGCAATTGGGTTACCATCGCTATCAAGTGCGGTGATGTAAGACGCTTCTTCGCCTTCTTCAATTTTGTAGCTTTCGTGGCGGTATTCAGTACCTACGGTAAAAAATACGTCATCAGGTAAGCCTAAATCGAGTGTGGTGTTGGCCGTTGCGTTTACTAAAAACTGATCGTAAACCAGTGCGCCGTTGTCAAATTCGGTTGGGCTGTCGGCTCCTAGTGATGTGTTAATACTATTTACAACACCGAAACCAAAGTCGTTGCGGCCGTAGTTGGTACTTACATCCCATGTCCAGTCGTTAGTTTCGCCTTTTAAGCCCAGTGCAAATGAGTAGTCTTGTACGTCTGTTTCAATTTGCGGCAAAAAGCCATCTTGGTACACTTCTAAAACGTTACGGCTGTCTTTTGCTCGGCGGTAAAAACCACCTGAATTACCTTCACGCTTTGAGTAGCTACCAAATGAATAAAGGTTTAAGCCGTTATCTAAATCGTAACCCATGTTGTAAAACAACGCGTAATCTTCAAGGTCTGCTTTACCAAAACGGTGATTGTAACGATCGATAGTAAATTCGCGTGGGTCTAGGCTGCCATCATCAAGGCGGCTGTATTGTTCGCGTGGGTCAAAGCCTGAGCGTTGCGTTGAGTCGTTATCGCGGTATTCAATTGATACGTTTACAAAGCCATTATCAGATAACGCAAAACCAGAGTTTGCACTAACAGTGCGTGTTGCACCGTCGTTTACTTCTCTGTCGCCACCGGTATTAAACGCTAAGTCGCCGTTTGCGTCTGCATAGGTGCTTTCTAGCTGAGATACACCAGCCATTTGAGTATCGTATTTACCGTACGTTACGCTAACGCTGCCGCCTTCTGAGGCATCTTTAAGTACAATGTTAATTACCCCAGCAATTGCATCAGAACCGTACTGTGCGGCTGCGCCATCACGTAGTACTTCAACACGTTTAATTGCAGAGGTTGGGATCATGTTCAAATCAACAGCGGTAGAGCCTCGACCAACAACACCTGCTAAGTTTAATAGCGCACCGGCATGGCGGCGCTTACCGTTTATAAGTACTAATGTGTGATCGGGTGCTAATCCACGTAGAACAGCTGGTTTTGCATGGTCAGTACCATCACCCATAGTGGCACTTGGGTAGTTAAAGCTAGGTACTTGGTTTGCTAGTATTTGGCTTATTTCTAGCTGACCCGTACTTTGCATATCACCGCTGGTAATAATATCTACAGGTACTGAGCTTTCGGCAATACTGCGTAAGTTTCTGCGAGTACCTGTTACTGAAATCACTTCAATGCTTTTTTCGGCTTGAACATCTTGTTCTGCAGCAAATACAGAAGAATAGGGTGCACTAAGTGCAGAAGAAACGGCCAGGCTAAGTGCTACTTTTTTGGCTGATAATGGCTTTAACATGATGTTGATTCCCTTGAGGGCTGCTGACTATTGATTTTAAAAAGGAGCGCATCATATAGAAGCGACTACCCTAGTGCAAAGATAAAAACTATCTAAGATATTCTAAGTTATTAACAAGTAAGGTCACTGTCTACGCGTGATATAGGCGTTTGGATCGTTGTAGTTGCAATCTTGTGTCGAATGGTTGCGAATTCAAGGGGATTTTAGATAAAAGTTAGTAAGACGTAAAAAGGCCAAGCAAATGCTTGGCCTTTCAATTTTTTAAATTTAGTAATTTAAATTATTCAGGGGCAACTTCAAGCGTTGTAAATAATGCATAACGTCCTGCATCTACGCCTTCTTCATTTACGGTAACCTTGTTAGAGGTTTCGATTAGGTATAGGCCTGGCTCTTTCCACGTAATTGTAAACATACCGTCTTTATCGGTCGTTACTTTTACTTCGCCACGCTCGTTACGGTAGCGTGTGTCGCCTTTTAAAATACTTACTTCAACGCCTTCACCAGCAGATTTACCATCTTGTAGTAACTGAAAACGTGCTTGTTCACCTACAAATAAATCGTTTGGATGCGTTGGACCGCTAAGCTCTAAGCCTAAACCTAGCTGTGCAGGTTTTGAGGTGCCATTTCGGCTTACAAATGTATCTACTGTTGAAACAACCTTCGTTGTTGTTACATCTTTTGCATTGCTAGGTAACTCGGCTTCTGTTTTTTTACCAAATACGCGCTTGCGCTTACCTTCTTCGTTTTTATAGAAGGTCATGTACATTGGCTTTTGGGTCATTGCAATGTGGTAAGTGCCTTGCTCTGTTAAGCTTACCGCAGCTGAGCTTTTACGCTTTAAGTAATAAGCACGAATGGTGTCGCTTACTGGCTCACCATTAGGCGCAAGTGCCATTAATAATGTGTCGTCGTACTCGGCGCCTTTTTCTTTAGGCTTAAAGGCTTTGTCTGGTGCAAACATTTCGTTAGAGATACTAGCGTCAATCATTACGTAATGCGCTTTATCTCCTGATAAAGATGTATGCGAAGGTAGTAACCAACGTCCGTGTGCACTTGCTGAAGTTGACACTAAAGCAGATAAGCTCAATGCGCCGATTAATGCCGTTTTTAATAAATTAATTTTCATTGTATTTCCTTAAATTCAAATGATTAAGTAGCAGCTACTTAGTGCTTACAGTGACGAAGCTTTTAGAAAACTCGTTTTTACCATCAATTGTTAGTTTGCCTGATTTAGTTAAATCGAGCTCAACGCGGGTGTAGTCTCTGCCACCTTCTTCGCGTACAACTTCAATATTTAGTAAGTATTTACCTGGTTTTACCGGGTTACCGTCTAAATCATTACCTTGCCAATTTATGGTGTAAGTACCCGCGCGCTTGGTTGCGCCGCTAATGCCGTCAAAGTTGGCATCGCTTTTACCAGCTTTACGCCACCATTGACGTAAGTCTTTAAACCATTCTGCTTTTTGCACCCAAAGTGCAAGCGTTGTAACGTGTTTGCGCTCTGGTGTTTCAAGCCAAACTGCAACGTATGGGCGGTGATACGGTTGTACTTCTAAGTCAGGAAGCGTTAATTCAACCTCTAGCTGTGGTGTTTGCGCATGCGCCGTTGTTTGAAAAAACGCAGCTACGAGCAGTAATGCGGCGCTTATAAATAATTTAAATTTAACCATTAAGACACTCCTTTTATTTGTGGAACCCAACATAAATAAATAACCAGTGGAGTTGCCACTCCTAGTACGGTTATCCATATTCCTGCTAAGCGTTTTTTTCTATTTTGAAACAAAATAATCATGCCGGTGATGGCAAATAAAATCATTAGTACGGCAGATATATCAATTACCCAACTCCATACTTCACCGCTGTGGCGGCCTTTATGTAAGTCGCCAATAAGGCTTAAAAAGCCACCTGTTTGGTAATCAAGATTTAGCTCGCCAGTTGTAAAATCAAGCTCTGCGTAGGCAAACCCAGCAGGCAGTGGGTAGTCGAGCATGACAAGCGCGTCTTCTTTTTCCCACTCAATGCTTTTTACTTTTGTAAGTGCATATTGCTCGGCTAGGTAAGCTTCTATTTCAGGGTAAAGCGTTGGCAGCGTATTTAGCTGCTCATTCGCTTTGGTAACTAGCTCTGCTGGAATTACCGCCGTTACTTGGCCATTATTTTTATCGTTTTTAAGCCAATCAATATGGTTGAGCACAATGCCGCTAACGCAAAATAAGATAAGCAAAAAAAACAAAGCTGTAGAAATATAAATATGTAGAGCACGGCTTGTGCTATACAAAGCCCGCTTGTTAATAAACGACATAAAAACAGTAAATAAATTAAATTTACAACATGATAATGATTTGCATTAGCCATTACAAATTTACTTACTTATCTTTACATAAAAACTTTAAAACAAAGGCGGTAAGTAGGTAAAAAATGAATATTTAACGCTTAGGAGGGCTGGAAGGTCTTAAAATAAGGTAAATCATTACCAATACTTCTATTACTGCAACGAGATAAATAACCCAAATAGGGGCGGCTGAATACAGTAAAAATGTAAATCCAATTAACATGCCAATGGCGGCGTAGCATTTGGCTTTTACGGGCACTACTTTATGGGCTTGCCATTGCTGCAAAGTTACACCGTAACGAGGGTGGTTTAACAGCCATTGTTCAAGCGCGGGTGATGAGCGAGTAAAGCAGGTGAGCGCTAAAATAAAAAATATAGTGGTAGGCATGACCGGCAGCACAATGCCAATAATACCCAAGGCTACAAGTATTAAGCCAAGTGCTTTAAACCATAAGTTTTTATAACAAATAAACACTGCTTTTATATTCACTTAGGCTCTTTTTAGTAATGGCTGATACTTTCGATTGTAGGCCAAATAGTTATAAAATCGAAGTGTAAAAACATAAAAAAGGGCAAACTAAGTTTGCCCTTTTAAATTTATAAAATAGGTTTTACTTATCTAGAAGTAGTAACCTACGTTGATGTTAAAGCGACGCTCTGTATCGCCATCACCAATAATTGTTCCGCCAATAAATGGCTGGTTACGTGCTTGAATAAAGTCAAAGTAGGTAAATAACGGGCCTGCTGATACGCTCATACCTGTTACGTTCATCCATGTATCTGCACTGTCGTCAGATTTGTCGTAAATGATGCCGTAATCGTTGTAGAACTGCACGCCTGTTATAGGGCCTAAATCAACCGATAGGTCGTAAGCTACGTTAAAGTTAGTCATGGTAGCTTCGCTTGATACGGTGTCGTAGTAGTCAAACGCACCTACAACAAAGCGGTTGCTGTTGTCGTCTAGATCGTAGTCGTACTCACCGTGCTGAAATTGAATATTCCAGTTATTAATTTGGCTGTTTACGTGGAACGCCCATGCGCCGTAGTTACCTGCACGGTCGTTACCATCATGTAAGCCACCGCTTAATAGTGATACACCCACATCGGTTTTAGCGTTTTCGCCATGCTCAATTTGGTACACTGTACGAGCTGCAAATGTATTGTATTCACCAAGGCGAGAGCCAGGTGCATCGTATGTGCCTTCGGTTGTTGCACGGCTACCAACTATATCAAAAGAGTAACGCTCGTTAACTTCAGAGCTGCCATCAACGCCACCCACTTCATCATTTTTGAAAAAGCCTAGGTCTAGTTTCCAGTTGTCTTTTAGTTTACGGTTTACTGTTACACCCAAATCAAAGTCGTCTTCTAGGCCAACATAGTAGTTAGTGCTAAAAAAGTAGCTGTGTGAGTTGTATGGGCCATTACCAAAAGGGACAGGTGCAATACCTGCTTGTGCTTCCCAGCCATCAGTAAATTCGTAACCTAAGTATGCATACTTAACAATGGTCATGTAATCGTAAAAGCGAAAATCACCATTAACAGAAATATCGTTTATTTCGCCAGATAAGTTAATGCGAAATACTTCAAAGTCTAAGTCGCCGCTACGATCTTGAGTGTCTTCATCGTATGAATTAGTGCTGTAATTAAAACGCACTGCGCCACCAATTTTAACGCCTTCGTCTTTTTTCTCAGATTCGGCGGCAGCAACAACAACTTCTTTGTTATCAGCTTTTTTACTAATTTTTGCAACTTCTTGCTTGTGTTGCTCATTAATTTTTTGCTGTTTTGTTTTTTCATCAGCTAACTTATTTTCAAGCAGTTGCATTTGTTGCTTTAACTGCTTAAGTTGGCTTTGTAACGTGTCTAGATCATCAGACGCATAAGAAGTACTTGTAACACCACCTAGAACTAGTGCTAGTGTTAATTTTGAGAGTTTAGTCATAATTGCCGCTCAGATTTTGATTAAAAAATAAAAAATTCAAGACGTAAAAAAACGCCTTACGTTTAGGGTAAGTACAAAAACTATGTATTTTTTTTATTATTTATTCTTTAGGGGCTTGAGTAAGCGCACCAACTTCTAGAAGGGGCGATGCATCTAATTTATCTGCATCCATCATTGCGGCTACACGCTGCATTGATGAGAGTAAAAGGCTCTGTTCCCATTCAGCAAGTGCAGAAAACTTTTCAATAAAGTGTTCTTGCAATGGCTGAGGTGCTTTATCAAGTAACTCTTTTCCTTTATCGGTGAGGTATAAGCTCACTCTGCGTTTATCCATTTGACTGCGTACGCGTGTTACTAAGTTTCTGCTTTCTATTCTGTCGAGAATATTGGTGACCGTTGCTGGGCTTAAATTTACATTTTGAGCAATACGGCTCGCCGTTATTCCATCGGTTTTTTGCACTTCTTGCATTATAAGCAATTGTGGGCCAGTTAAACCCGAAGTTTTATTTAGCTGCTTAGAATGTAAGTCAATCGCGCGGATAACTTTACGTAAAGAAACCAATAACTCGTCATATTTTTGCATTTGCTTATCTCGTCGATGGGGCGGTAGTTTGCCGTAATCGCGAAATGTTACACATCAAATAAATTGAATTCAAATAATATATTGTACTTTAGCCCGCTTTTATTGGTTTTTAATAGTTAGAGCAGTAACTAATGTAAAATTATATTGTTTAAATATTGGTAAATTTTCTTAGCACCTTGTGTGCATTAAGTTGCGCACAGTACGTATGTTGTGAATAATTGGCAAGTCTTATTGTATAGACTTTAGTATTATTCATTTACAGCTGTTAGTACAAAGTAATTGTTTGTGAGTTTACTGTATATGTATTAATCGGCAATGAACAAATTCAGCAATCAATATTTAATATCAATAGCGTATACTTTAAGCATGCATTATTGTTTAGATGTAAACATTAAAAATCTTTAGTATCAGTATTATAGGGGAAGGTATGAAATTATCGCCATCAGTTAGCATTGAGCAAAGCGAATCCGGACTTGAGTTTATTAAAGTAGCTAGTGAAAAGTGCGACGCAAAAATATTTTTGCAAGGTGGGCAAATTACCGAGTTTATCCCTAAAAATAACAAGCCACTTATTTGGGTTTCACAAGAGGAAACCTATCAAGAAGGGGCGAGTATTCGAGGTGGTATTCCTATTTGTTGGCCGTGGTTTGGTACACACGCTAATGATGGGTGGCCTGCCCACGGTTTTGCGCGCACAAGCGTATGGCAAGCCGATGAAGTACACGAATCTGATGAGCAAATTACAGTTAGTTTAAAGCTCCCCATGAAACTTGTTAATACAACGTATTGGCCGCATCAGTGTGCATTAAAAGTTGAGTTTATATTAAGCGATAAATTACAGGTTCGCTTAACGACCACTAACTTAGGAAGTGTGCCATTTAGCTTTACTCAAGCACTGCATACCTATTTTCCAACCTCAGATATTACAAATACCCATGTTGATGGTTTGCAAGGCGCGCAATATATTGAGTTTAGTGAAGGGCCATTTGTACAAAATGATGTTGTAAGCTTTAATCGCGAAACCGACATGGTTTATACACAAGCAAGTACAATGCAAACCATTAACACGCCAGAAGGTGTTATTAATGTGAGCCGTGAAAATTCAAACTCGTGTGTACTTTGGAACCCGTGGATAGAAAAATCAAAACGCTTATCTAACTTTGCTGACGATGAATATAAAACAATGCTCTGCCTAGAGGCCGCTAATGTACTGACAGATAAAGTAACGCTTGAGCCAAAACAAAGCCACACCTTAATAACCACCATTAGTTGGTAAGCTAGTCATAATTAAAAGCAGAAATAGGGACAAATAGTGTTTAACAATCAACAAATAATGGATTTACCAAAGCATAGTGATATTAGCTTTAAGCCATTGGCTGATAAAGCCTTATTACATACACAACTTAGCTCGCTTCTGTTTTATGTACCGCTAATTGGAGCGCTTATTGCTGTTTGTTATTTTAATGAAGCCTTTGCTAATAACGCACAAACATATTTACTAATTGGCATGCCAATTTTGGTGGCCGTATCTATGGCGTACAACATGATAAGTGTGAGGTTGCGAGGTTTTGCAGTGCGAGATCATGACATTGCTTTTAAAAAAGGCGTTATTTGGCAACAAGTGACGGTATTACCTTTAGCGCGTGTACAGCATATGGAAATACACCAAGGGCCAATAGAGCGAAAACTTAGCCTTGCAAGCATTAAATTATTTAGCGCTGGCGGTGTAAGTGCCGATTTACAAATTAGCGGGCTAACCCATGATGATTGTAAAAATATGCGCCAATTTGTACAAAACTACCGCCAAGACGACGCAACTACTCAGGCAGCTTTAGTCGATGAGTAATACAACTATCGAAGATAAAGCCAGCCCTATTTACTGGCAGAAAGTATCGCCCTGGGCACTTTTATACTTTGTTGTGCACTTTAGTGTGCGCTTTGTAAAAGATGGCCTTTTAAACTTACTGCCCATGCTTGTCGTGTTTGTTACTCAAGTAGAAAATAAGTTGTTTTGGGCGCAGGTTGCAGGCGGTATTGCACTAATTTTGCTACTTGTTTACTCATTTTTATATTATTTAAATTTTAAGTTTAGTATTAGTAGCGACAACGAAATATTGCTTAACAAAGGTGTATTTAAAAAAGAGCGACTTACGCTTAAATTTGGCCGCGTGCAAAACGTTAATATTGCCGAGCCGTTTTATTTTACCCCCGTAAACTTAGTTAATTGTATTTTTGATGCCGCAGGCAGTGTGTCGCAAGAAGTTGTTTTACCTGGTGTCACTAAAGATTATGCACAGCAAATGCGTAAACAAATATTTGATTTTAAAGCGCAGCAACAGCAAGAAGTACCAAATACTGAACAAAGCGAAACAGACACTATCGAAAACAGCCTAAGCATTAGCAATAAAGAAATAGCCAAATTTGGTTTGATGTCGAATATGGCCATTTTTGCAATGGCTGCTTTGGCCCCTTTTATAAACCTAATTGTTGATTTTTTAGAGAAGCAAATTATTGCGAAAGTAGAAGGCTTTTATCAACAAGAGCTTGGTATGCTGGCAAGTGCTGCTACCTTCGCGATGATCACCTTAATTGTTTTGCTAGTTTTGGTGGCTGTAATGCTATCGGTGACTATGTCGCTTATTCGCTTTTATAACTTTGAGCTTTATTTTAAAGGTCAAAAGTTTAAACGTATTGCTGGCTTGTTAGAGCGTCATCAGCTTTCAATGAGCATGGACAAGGTGCAATCTATTGTTATTAAACAAAACCTAATGGGGCGATTACTAAAGCGATTTACCGTTGAGTGTTTACAAGCAAGTAGCGGCGGAATAGCAGCCGGTGTGGCGGCTAAAAAAAATAAACAAACGTTAGTACTACCTGTATTAAATAGCGAACAAGTTGATAGTGTATGCCAATGGATTTACCCGTGGTTTAATAGTAAAAAACTCGCTTTTAAGCGCGCAGAACGCGCGCTTTTGTATAAAAATTTAGGCTTTTATTCACTGCTACCCAGTGCACTCGTGTTTGGCTTTTGTTTTATTGCTGATATTAATACTTTGATAAGCCTTGGTATTTTGGTGGTGTTTTCTGGCTTGGTTACTTTGTCGTATCAGCGTTATGGTTATTACATGCATGAGGATAATGGCCGATTTTACATGGTTGTACGCAAAGGTATGATTGGCGTTCATTACCGTGTTTTTGAGCTTTATAAAGCGCAAAGTGCGCGCAGTATAAGTACGTACTTAATGAGAAAATCAGGCTTAAAAAGCCTGTATATACAACTTGCTTCAGGCTTTGCATTTATGCCCTATATAAAGCAGCAGGATGCTGACTTTATTATTGATTTTACAATTAAGCAGATTGAGTCAGATACTCGCAGCTGGATGTAAATTACCCTAATAAAGCATGTGTAAATACCCATTTTCACATGTTTTATTACACTTTCTTACTGCCCATGAAAGACATTTAATAATACCCTAGATGGTATTAAGGAATTCTTTTAGGGACGCTCATGAAAAAAACACTTATCGCATCAGCTTTATTACTAGCAGCACCGAGCTTTGCAGCCGATTGGCAAACTATTCATACCGAACATTTCAACATTCACTACAGTGTTGAGCATGCTGATTTTGCTAAATCAACTGCAGCAGAGCTTGAAATAGTACGCAACAAAGTGCTTGAGCAGCAAAACCGAGCACTTGATAAAACAGTTGATGTAGTGGTGTTTGATCCCCTAAATGCGGCAAATGGCTTTGCGCTACCTACCTCAAATAACCCTGTAATGGCGCTTTTTACAACCCCACCACAATCCGACACCGTTATATCAAACAGCGCTGGCTGGCAGCAGTTACTTGTACTGCATGAATATATTCACTTAGTACACTTAGCACAGCCTACACGCAATCACTGGCAGCAAAAAGTACGTGGTATATGGGATTTATACGACTTAACTTACAGTGATACACCGCGCTGGGTAGCCGAAGGTTATGCCACATTGATTGAGTCTAAAATGACGGGTCGTGGGCGTTTATTTGATAACTACTCAGAGTCAATACTGCGAGAATTTGCTCAGCAAGGTGCTTTGCCAACCTATGGGCAATTAAATGGCGAGCAGGGCTTTATGGGGGGCTCAATGGCGTATTTAATGGGTAGTCGCTTTTTAAATTGGTTAGAGAAAAACTATTCAGAGCAAACACTCGATAGTGTTTGGACGCGAATGCAAGGCGTAAAAACGCGGGATTTTGATGAGGCATTTAGCGGTGTGTTTGGGCAAAGTGCAGCCAAGCTATATCGCCGATTTATAGCTGAATATACCTATAAAGCAATGCAAATAGAGCAAGGGGAGGTGTTACTTAATAGTGAACTTTGGCTTGAGCTTAACTTATATGCAAGTAACCCAGCACTTTCAAAAGATGGTAGTAAGATTGCGATTGTTGAGCGAGATAAAGAGAGTAATACCAAGCTTATAATTTATAGCACGGGTGACAACATAAAGGCGCAAGAAGAGTTTACTAAAGCGCAAAAAGAGCTACTCGAGAACGATGCACAGGACATCCCCGATACAGCGCCAAGTGTGTTTAAGCGCGAACAAAAACAAGTGCTTAATCAAATTAATCGAGCCGGTATTGCAAACCCGCAATGGGTAAATAACACAACGTTGTATTTTAATGCGTACAGCAATGAAGAGTCGGGTATTTATAACAAAGTGTCTGACATATTTAGCTATAACACTGACACTGGAAATATTACACAGCTTACCAAACTTGCTGGTATACGACGATTTAGCGTAACCAGTAACGGTGAAACCTTGTATGGCGAGCAAATAAGAGGTGGCTACTCTGAATTAGTAAAGGTTGATCTCAATACGCAAACCACCACACCATTATTTACAAAAAGCCTTGAGACAACTTACGATTACCCAATACTCAGTCCTGATGAAACTAAATTAGCTTATTTATCAACGTCATTAAATGAAAACTGGCAATTGTATATACAAGATGTGGGTAGTAATAAGCAGCAATTAATACCTATGCCAAACGGGTATCAATATTTAAGTCAGCCGAGCTTTAGTCTTAATGGTGAGTCACTTTACTTTGTTGCAGGCTTAAATAGCGCTACTGATATTTATAACTACAACATAGAGAGTAAAACACTCAGCAAGTTAACTCAGGGGCAGGAAGCCGTTGCTCACCCGATTGAAATGGCTGATGGCTCGTTACTCTATTTTTCGATAACCGCAGATGGGCCAAATGTAAAAACATTGCCAAAAGCTATAAACAGCACTGTAGTTACTGAATTTTCGGCTAATAAAAAAGCACCGCTGCTCATTGTAAACGAACATACGCTTCCAAAAGCTAAAGTATATACGCACCAAACAACGCAGCAAACAAATTACAACGTGCTCGACCAGCACGCTACTTTTGCACTAGGGACGCAGTATTATTCGGCTTCTACCAGTTTGTTAGATTTAAGTATTAAAAGTAGCGATTTATTAAAACAGCTCGACTTGCAAGCAGGATATAGCACTGATTTACACGATGGAGCACTGCACGGTGGTTATGTGCAGGCAAAATATAATGCGCTTGATGTAAAACTGAAACTTGCACTGTTTGACTATAATTTAAATACATCGCGGCAGTATCAACAAAGCCTAAATGCAGATATGGATGCCCGTGGTGGTTTTGCTGCAATAAGTTACCCTGTTAAATTTGGGCAGCTAAGTTTAACGCCAGAGCTTGCCTACAATTACACTGATTATAAACAAAGCCATAAAAATTGGACGCGTTTAGGCGTTGCCCAAAATTGGCAATATGATCGTCAAGACTTTGTAATAGGCCAAAGCCTTTATGCGAGTTGGTACGATGGCAGCACCAAAAATAATAATTGGCAAGGTTACGATTTAGCCGCCAAAATTTTTGGTAAAGCGTTTGGTATTCCTCTTTATGCAAATTTTTCTCAAAAGCAACGTGATGACAGCAGCCTTGCATTAGGTGGCTTTAGCTCAAATCTTATTAATCAGCAGCAAAATAGTGAATATGTACTTTCATCTGAGCTGCCTTTTTATAGCGCAGCTACAAAGCGCTATCAAGGTTACGGTGGCGGCTTTAGCTTTAAAGAAGGCATGCCGTGGCTTTATTATAAGCAACATCAACTCGACGGCACCGTATATGCACAAAGTTACGGGATAAAACACCAAGGTGATTTTAGTTTTGGAATGGGGCCTGCTGGTATAAACGATTTAACGTTTAATATGGGACTGTCGCGAGTAGAAGGCGATAGTTTTGAAGATGAAATGCGAGCGTGGCTAAGCTTTTATTATTCCCTTTAGCGTTTAAAGTTAACCACGGTTTGGCTAAGTTATTTGTCCATTTGTAACGACAGTAACTTAGCTTGATATACATCGATTTTTTGGTTATCACGTTCTAGTTCGATAGCTTTCTCAAGTAAGGTTTGTGTTTGTTTAATATTACCTTGTTGATAGCGAACTTTTGCGAGTTCCAAGTATAACTCAGCAATGTAAGGCGCTTTAGTAATAGCTTGCTCAAGGTGCGCTTTAGCCTGATGAGCGTGGCCAGCTTGTAAGTCGTTTTTAGCGATTACTAGTAATTCATATGGGTCTTTTTCTTTATTAACTAATTGTGAAGTGAGCTCTTTAACAAGCTCTTTGTCGCCTAATTTTTTAGCTAAAAGCTGATAGTTGCTGATTAAATTAATGCTTATTTCATTATTACTAAGTGCTGTTTGATAGATGTTTTTAGCGCTTTGTAAATCACCAGCCCGACGATGCAAAATGCCCGCTATATTAAATAATTCAGGATCATTGGGAGTGTATTTGTTTGCTTGTAGAATAAGTGAGTACGCAATATCCAGCTGTTTGTCTGCTAGCGCTGTTGCAGCTAAATTACTGTAAAACTTAGAAACTAAATCGTTATAATCTGCACTGCTTGAATAAAAGCTGCGACGGGTAGGAAAGTAGTCGATTAAGGTGCCCGCTCTGAAAAATTCAACAATATTATCATCTTTTTTCTCTACTTTTGGGGCGTATACTCTTGTTCTAAAGTGGCTTGCTACATAAACAACATTATTTTCTTTTGCGTATACAGGCTGGCTTGTTACTTCTTGAAAGCTTGTTTCTAATCCGAGAGCTTGTGCATAGCTTTGTGTTAAAACAGCTAAGCTAATGCAGTTGCCTTGCGAAAGTTTTAAGGCTTGGGCTGAAGTAAGTGTATCGCCGTGGTATTTAAAGTTAGCTAAGTTGCTTTCGAGGTAGTTGTAAATAATGCGGTCATGACGGATTTCAGACTGTTTTTGTTTTTCGGCATAGGCTAAAAATTTTTCTTTTTCAACATTTGGCAGCTCGAAAATACTGTACTCAGAAGGAGTGTCGAGTTTATTAAACAAAGAATGGTTTAATAGTTGTTCAAGCTCTATTTGTTGTTCTACTTGCTGAACCTTGGTTGTGTTACATCCAACTAAATATAAAAAAGTAATACAGACTGCTATTTTATAAAACATCATAAACCCACTCCATTGTTAAATTTTACATTACAATGTGGTGGGTTTTTAATCAAGCACTTGCTGTACTGCGTTTACTTGAGCGATTTTTTTGTGATTTTTTTTTACGTTTACGGCGGGTAAACCACAAGTAAAAACCAGTACCTGCTAGCCACACTGGGCTCAAACCAATTACGCACCACAGTATTTTACTTACTAGCCCTGCAAAGTAGCCAAAATGAAGTTTTCTAAAGCTATCAATTACTTGCCAGCCAACGCCTACTTCGCGAATATCCCAGTTAGTTAAATGTTCGCCTGTTTGCTTATCGTAGCTAACCGTATTAGCGTATTCGCTCGCAAGCGGGTTATTTGTATCGACTTCGCCGAATAAGGTGATATTTTCGTCAGGCTCGAGTGGCATAACTAAAAACGTACCATTAAAAGTGGGTATTTGCTTTTTACTGTCATCGAGTATGTGTTGAAACGAAATATCGCTATTGTGCAAGTTTTTGGTTAGTACAAAGTGCTCTTCCTCAGCGTGTTCAATAACTTCGTGATACCACACCGCCCAGTTAAAGTAGCCACCTGTAATAGCTAAAATAATAATGATGGGCGACCCTATCACCCCCGTCATTTTATGAATGTCGCTAAGTACAATTTGCAGTGTTGCACGCCAGCGCACACTAAATAGACGCTGCCAAAATTTACGATAAATAATAAGTCCTGTAATACCTAATACCAATAAAAACAGAGCAAAAAAGAAGCCTAGTACTGTGCCTGTTTGCCCTGGCAGGTTTTTAAAGTCGTTAAGTAAAAAGGTGTAATGCAGTTCTAAAAACCAATCAGTAAAATAATGGCTGGTACCAACAGGCTCTGACAAAATGTCACCCGTATACTGGTTTAAATGAAACTTATACCATTGCTCTGTCCCGCGTTTAACTAAGTAAACCCGATCAGCAGTATCATCGTTAAATATTTCCCAACTACCTACTACATACTCAGGGTAAGCAAGCTCTGTTTTTGCGATTAATTTGTCGATTGGCATGCGCTCTGGCAGTGCTTTTATAACATAGTGACTGCTTGGCATAAGTAAGCCATCTATTTCACTTTTAAAAACTAATACGCTCCCTGTAATACTAATAACAATCAAGGGAATGAGAGCTATAAGAGCGATCCAACTGTGAATTTTAAAAAGAGTTTTTCTCATAGATAGTTTTATATTGCAGTTAATGACTTGCGCATGATAACAACTATCATTTTCATTTGATAGTTTGTGAGTAGGTTTCCTATTAAATAAGTAAACCGTGAACTTAATTCTACGGTTTTTGTATACCTAGCTTGCCAGTACCTAAAATAAGAATGTCTTATTTAGTTGAGTTAAATTTACGCGGCTCTACAATGCCGCGCTCATAGTAAAAGCCTTTTAAAAACAGATGTTTATTAAATGTTTTTATTTCTGTTTTTAATTAACATTTATATAACGAGCGAGGTTGCTTTGGCGCATTATTTGCCTATATTGTCTTCTTTTATTTTGGTTTTTAGTTTTTTACCATTACTAAACAAAATTCGAAAAAATCGTAGTGTCTCTGGTTTGTCACTATTAATGATGACATTTGGATTAGCACAAAGCCTTTATTTTATAACCTACAATATTTTCTTTGAGCGCTATTATATTGCGTTACCATTTATTGTAACCGGTGCATTAAGCGGGCTTATTTTATATTTTTTTGCACGTTTCAACGCAGCTAAACGAGAACGTGTACAGCTGGTTACTATGCTAGGTTTTTCGTTACTGCCTTTTTCACTGCTTTTAAATTCAAGCCTTGATACTGCAACGGTATTAAGCGCTTTAACGTATGTTGGCCTTGTGATGAGTTCGGTACGTGTTATGCCGCAAACTTATAAAACATTGCGTACGGGGAATGTGAGTAATTTAAGCGCGCGCTACTTTAGCTTGCAGTTTATTGCTGGTATTTGCGGCTTAGTTGTTGAGCTTACGACAGTTGCTCCAAGCACGGCGCACTTACTTATGTTTATTATGCTATTGCTTACCAATGCTGTGCAATTTGGTTGTATGCAATACTATAGAATGCGACCTGTAATGGCTTAAAGCAAAAATAAAAGTGCTAATTTAGTTTAAGTATGGCAGTTTTAAGCTATTAATCATTACAAAGTTTAAACAATGCAATTAGCTATTCATCAAATTGATGCGTTTACGAATGAGTTATTTAAAGGTAACTATGCGGCAGTGATCCCACTAGAATCGTGGTTAAGTGACGATTTAATGCTAAAGATTGGCGCTGAGAATAACGTATCTGAAACTGCTTTTACCTGCATTCAAGACGATGGAAGTTTTGTTATTCGCTGGTTTTCACCTTTGATGGAAATCGACTTTTGTGGTCACGCCACACTTGCGGCTGCCTATGTTTTATGTGAAGAGCATAATATATCGAAAATTCGCTTTGTTGCTGATGCGGTGGGCTCGCTAATCGTTAATAAAAACGCTGATGGCAGCTTTGCAATGACCTTTCCTAAACAAGCACCGATTGAGGTACAAGATGTACCGCAGCAATTGCTTGATGGCTTGTCTATACAACCGAGCAAAGTACTTAAAAATCGCCAAGCTTACTTTGCAATTTATGAAAATGCCGATCAAATACTTGAATTAAAAACTAACTCAGAGCTTTTAAAAACGCTTTATCCACTTGATGTAGTGGCTACAGCACCTAGTGATGAGTACGATTTTATATCTCGTTATTTTTGGCCTGCAAGCGGTGGCGACGAAGATTATGTAACGGGCTCAATTCATACTGGCTTGGCACCTTACTGGGCGCAGCAATTGGGTAAAACTACGTTAAGTGCTTATCAGGCTTCAAGCAGAGGCGGGCATTTAATTTGCAAAGTGGATGATACAACCGTCACTTTGACCGGACATGCTGTAAGGTATTTAAAAGGCACTATTTATATTTAAACTGTGAATTAAGTTATAAAAAAGGCCACGTAAATCGTGGCCTTGGTTTACTCAATTAGTAGAGGTATTTTATGCTTCTAGCGCTTTTGCAATTAAACGATCAATATATTTTTTATGCGCTTTAGTTGCTGTATCTGCACCCCAAGCAACACTGGTATCGGCTATTTGAGTTAGCTGATATAACGCTGCTGTTTTAGCTAAGTTATCGTATTTACTTGCTTTGCCAAGACCTGCAATTGCAATTAACTGGTTAACATACTCAATTTGTAAGTTGTGACTAATAGAGTTTGCGTCTTTGCTTTTCACGAAAATGCTGGCGGTTAAATCTTCCATAAACTGAGTTAGGCTATATTCGTTACCGTACAGAGCTGTGTCAGAAATACGCAGTAATACCGCTGGGTGTAATAGCTGTGCAAGTACAGACTTTTGCATTCCTAAAATCATTTGGTGTGCTTTAGGGTCTTCATTTTTGCCATAGTGATTAAAGCCACGACGTTGCAGTTGTAAGTAGCTATAAAGAGGTTGCATGTTTTGTAGTACGTCTGGCGCAAATACAAACTTGGCTAGTATATCCATTGCTTGTGTTTGACGCTCAAGCGATACCGGTGTAAATGGTTTATCTGCATTTGTATCACCCACTACAGCGCGCTCAACGTATACGCCACCAATTTGGCGAGAAACCACACCTGCTTGAGCTCGGTACTGACCAAATAAGCTATTAGCAGAGGTAACAAGCTGTTGGTAAGACTCACCTTTAACCGTTGCTTTATCTTTTAGCTCAGTAAATAGTTTATTAATTAGTGCCATACGATCTGCGCCATAGGCAGCAGGGTTTGACGACAAATCACCAATCATTACACGTGGATCGATATGGCGACCTGGTGCGCGCATATCGTCTGCATCGTTACCAAAGGCAAGGGCATGTTCACTTGAACGAGCAAGTATTTTTTCAAGTCGAGCTTGCTCAGCAGCTTCATTTGCAAGCGCTACGCTGTAGCCATAGTTAATTGCCCAATCATCGTAAGGACCAGGTTTTGTTTGAAAAATATCACCTTGCTGCACACCAATTGGGGCAATGTTAGCGGGTGCATAATCCATAACAGAACCGGTTACTATGCCTTGGGTTTTGTTTTTATCGTGTACTTCTTTTTCATCCCACAAAATTGATGATTTCATATTATGGTTAAGACCTAAAGTATGGCCAACTTCGTGAAGTACCAATTGCGTTAGACCTTGGCGAAGCATTTCTTTATCTTCAATTTTGTCGCCGCTAGCAAGGCCTTTGGCAAGCATTAGATTTTGTTGAATCTCATGCCCAAGAGAGCAATTTAGCTCGCCGGTATTTGTTGTTTCACCGTGGCTCATTGTTCCTTGTGTGAAAAGTGTGTCGTAAATCCAGCGGTTTTTCATAAATACAAACTCAAGCATAATGTCTGAGCCCAGTATTTCGCCTGTTAATGGGTTAGCAAGTGCTGGCCCGTATCCGCCAAATGGAGGCTTAGGTGACGAAGTCCAACGCAGTACGTTGTAATTGATATCGCCCGCATCCCAGTCTGCATCGTCTGGTTGTACTTTTACCTCTAAGGCATTTTTAAAGCCGGCTTTTTCAAAAGAGCTATTCCACGTTAAAACAGCGTCACGAATAGTATCGCGCCATTCAATGGGTGTGGTGTTTTCTATCCACCAAGTAATTGGTTTTACTGGCTCTGAAAGCGCTGCACTTGGGTCTTTCTTTTGTAAGTCCCAGCGTTTTATAACATCTTGATAAGGTGCCCAATCGGTAGATGTCATTTGATCGAATTGATTTGTAAAATAACCAATGCGCGCATCATCCATACGTGGTGCGTAGTTATTGCTAGGTAGAGCGACAAACGAGTGCTGAACTTTTACCGATACGCTACGCGGGTCGCTTACTGCATTTGAGCCACGTACCGTTGGGCTTGGGTTAGTAAATACGTAATCAACAACCACGTCTAAGTTATTAGGATATGGACGTTGTTTAATAATGCGTGATTTTTTATCGTCTAGTTTACCTACTTTAAAGCGTTTTTTAGCGTTTTTATCTGCTGGATTTGGCGTAGGTGATACTTTATGAAGTGCTTCGCTTAAAAATAACTTATTTACATTAAATGCTATTTTACCGTCTTCTTCTTTTTCTATTTTAATGCTCGCAAGTACCGCTTCACTAATATTGGCATCACTTGCTTTTGAAATTGCACTACTTTCGTCAAATTTGTAGCGAGGTGTTTTGCTAATAATATCGATACGGTCAAAGTATTTTCTAAATTCAATTAATTTAGTTTCGCGGTACGAACCACGATAATGGCCTGCATCTGTAACGCCATCGACAGTGTGCGCAAAATACACAAACGGCGTATTGAGTTGGGATTCGGTAATCACCATAAGGTGCTTACCGGTTTTTTCGTCTTGATAAAGGCTAAATATACCGGCAAATTCGGTTTGTCCTTTGATCATTTCGCTAAGTGTTTTTGACTCTTTTTCGTCTTTTTTATCGGCTGCAAATGCATGGCTGCCAAACGCTAAGCTAAGCGCAAGGGTGATGGTCGTTAATTTCATTTTGAGACTTTTAATATTTGTTAATTTAATTGGACTGTACGTAAATTAATTTAATTTCGCACATCTTCGCGATGAAATTTAAGTGTTTAACGCTAATAAACTGATATTAATGAATAAAAGTTTGTAACAAAATATAACGAATGAGGTGAGCTGCATGTGAAGTTATATTCTATAGCCCTAAATAGCAGCGGTTTATATGTATTTGCAACAGTTGCTTACAAATGTCATCTTAATGTTTCATATGGCTCTGGTATTATGGCGTTAATAGAATTTTGGGGATAATAGGATATGCAAACAAATTCACTTAGATGGGTTTTTCCATTTGTAGCGCTCATTGTTGGTGTTGTTGGCTTTATGGGAATCAATGCCATTGCAAAAGATCCAGAAAAAAAAGAAGTAATTGATACTCGTCCAACAGTGCAAGTTGAGCCAGTGATTGCAAACGATCATCAAGTTATTATTAATAGCTACGGTGAAGTAAAGCCTCTTGAAAATACACTGCTCTCGGCGCAGGTGTCGGGCGAGGTGTTAAGTTGGCATCCTAATTTTGTAGCCGGTGGCATAGTTGCTCGCGGTGAAACCTTATTCACTATCGAAAAAGACAACTATGAAGCAGCAGTACTTGTTGCAGAGGCCGAGCTTGCTCGCGCACAAGCGGGTTTAATAGAGGAACAAGCTCAAGCTCAAGTAGCCGAAGACGAAGCCAAGCGCTTTCCAAGTAAAGCGCGCACAGATTTATTTTTACGTAAACCTCAAGTGCTCAGTGCACAAGCATCTGTTAAGTCGGCGCAAGCTGCATTAAAGCGCGCGCAACGTGATTTGGATAATTGTGATGTTACAGCCCCTTACGACGCATTGGTTATTAGTCGAAATATAGGTGTTGGACAATTTGTCACTATGGGTTCGCAAGTTGCTGAACTCAATAATATTGAGACCGCTGAAGTGATTATTCCTATAGCAGGGTTCGATAGCGTTTTTTTGCCAGAGCGTATTAAAGGTATTACCGCAACGATTATTCAAAAAGGCCTAAACAGCTTCACCCGTGAAGGTGTAATTGACCGCGACCTAGGGATTGTTGATAACGCTACGCGTATGAGCAGTTTAGTAGTGCGTATAGAAGACCCATACGGTCTTAAGAATATACAACCAGCCATTAAGTTTGGTAGCTACGTACAGGTAAATTTTGCAGGTGCAATGCTTAATAATATTTACCGCTTACCGCAAGAGTTAGTTAATAACAAAACCGTATGGATCGTTAATGAAGAGCAGCAACTTGAGCCGCGCAAAGTCACAGTTATTCGTGAAGAGGGTGAGTACTTTTACATCAGTGATGGTTTGCAAGCAGATGATAAGTTGGTGATTACTTTGCCAGAATATCCGCAAAAAGGCATGGCTGTAAAAATTGCGGGCCTTCAAAATACTAAAAATACAGAGGCACTTGAAAATGCTTCCACTGAAAAATTATAAAGGTAGGCTGAGTTATGAGTAACACTGAACTACCAAATACAGCGCCTAACGCTGAAAAACAAACCGGTATTATTGCTTACTTCGCTAATAACTCCGTTGCTGCCAACCTAATGATGATTTTTATTGTGGTGATGGGAATTATTAGCTTTCTAAATATCCAACGCCAAATGTTTCCTAATGTAGAGATTAACTACATTAATATTGAGGCTAATTACCCCGGTGCCTCTCCTCAGGAAATAGAAGAAAGCATACTTATAAAAATTGAAGAGTCGCTAAAAGATGTGACCGAAATTAAAAAAGGTGTGTACAGGGCATTTAGAAATGGCGGTAGAGCAAGTCTTGAAATTAATACTGATGTAGAGCTGACCGATATACTCGATAAAGTTAAGTTACGGGTTGATGGTATAGCAACGTTTCCTGCCGGTATGGAACCGGTCACCATAAGTCAGGTTGAGTTTAGGCAAGATGTTATAGGTATGACGCTCGTTGCTGACTTGCCGCTTACTGAGCTTAAGCCTATAGCAAACCAAATAGAGGATGAGTTACTACAGCTATCTAACGTGTCGTTAGTGGTAAACGATGTTCCTCTTGATGAAATAGCAATTGAAATCGAACCCGATACGCTGCGTCAATATAACCTAACCCTTAGTGATGTAATGAATGCAGTGCGTCGTTACTCAGCTAACTTTTCGGCGGGGCAGCTAAAAACAGACGCAGGTGTTATTTCTGTTCGCGTCGAAAATCAGTTTTACTCAGGTGAAGAATTTAGACAAATACCGGTAAAAATAGGGGCTAATGGCGCTAAAGTGTTACTGCAAGATATTGCCGTGATTAAAGATCAGTTCACTGAAGGTGAGCGTTACTTTAAATTCAATGGTGAAAATGCGGTTTATATATCGGTGAAAGCGACCGAAGAGCAAAGTATTATCCCAGTTGCTGATTCAGTAAAAGCATTTATAGAATTAAAAAATAAAGAGCTACCACTGGGGGTTCGCTTAGAGCCATTAATGGATATGACGTACTACTTAAATGCTCGCTTAGACATGATGGTTACAAACCTTATTCAGGGTGCTGTTTTGGTTGCAATTATGCTATCAATCTTTTTACGCTTTAAGTTGGCATTATGGGTAATGATTGGTTTACCAGTGTGCTTTTTGGGCGCAATGATGATGATGCCACTGTTTGGTGTAACCATTAATATTTTATCACTTTTTGCTTTTATTATGGTGCTAGGGATTGTGGTGGACGATGCCATTGTCATAGGCGAAAGTGCCTACACCGAAATAGAGAAAAAAGGCGGCGGTGTTGTTAATGTAATTAATGGCGCAAAACGCGTAGCAACCCCTGCAACTTTTGGTGTACTAACTACCATTGCAGTATTTGCTCCATTTACGTTATCTACAGGCCCAGAAAGTGCCTTCTTTTATGGTATAGCTGTGGTGGTAATGCTGTGCTTGGTATTTAGTTTGATTGAATCAAAGTTGATATTGCCTGCCCATATTGCTCACACTCATTTTTCACCAATAAAAGAGGGGGGCTGGCGAGATCGGTTTAATACGCGATTTTTTGGTTTTGTAAATGGCCCATATAAACGCTTTGTTATACGTTGTGTTGAATGGCGTTGGTCAGTGCTATTTTCATTTATTGCTCTATTAATCGTAACCTTTGCTTTAATCTCATCAAATCAAGTTCGTACCGGGTTTATGCCAAAAATCCCGCATGACTACCCGCAAATAAATCTAGAAATGAACGACAATGTATCAGACATACAAACAATAAATGCTATTCGTGAAATAGAAGCGATGGTGATTGCGATTGATGAAGATACCGAACGCAAATATGGTCAAAAACTCATAAGAGATATTTTAGTATTTAACCAAGGTCGAACTGAAGCACAAGTGCTTGTTCCCCTTGTTGATGAAAGTATAAGGCCTTATAACGCGTTTGAATTATCACGACGTTGGCGCGAGGCGATGCCCGATATTGCCGGTGTTAAATCATTAACCATTTATGATGATGTAAATGGAGGGAGCAGTGACGGCGAATTTGGTTATTTATTATATGGCTCTGATATTGATACATTAAATAATGCAGGACGTCGTTTTATAGAGTTGCTGCAGCAGCAAGAAGGTTTGTTTGATATTAGCTCAACAATAGATCCTGCAAGTAAAGAAGTGCAAATGAGCCTAAAACCGGTCGCTTACGACTTAGGTTTAGACTTAGCTTCTATTGCAAATCAAGTTGGGGCAAGCTTTTACGGTGGTGAGGCTCAACGTGTTATTCGCCGAGGCGAGGAAGTACGTGTAATGGTGCGTTACCCTAAACTGACTCGAGAGGCATTTTCGTCACTTAAGCATGCGGTTGTTACTACCCCGCAGGGCCGTGAAGTACTGCTTGGTGATGTAGTTGAACTTACAGAAACACCAGGCATTAGTTATATCCGCCGTGAAGGGGGCTATCGTACTGTGTATATTTATGGAAACATAGATGAAGAAGTGATTGAGCCAAACGAAGTTGTAGATCAAATTAAAGAAAAGCTACTACCACAACTTAAAGAAGAATATCCAAGTGTTAAGTCAGAACTAGGTGGCGCCATTGAAGAGCAACAAGATCAGGCTAATCAGCAGAAGATGTTTTTCTTCGGCGGTATGATTTTGGTGTATATTTTATTAGCCGTACCCCTTAAGAGTTATGCGCAACCACTTATTGTTATGTCGGTGATTCCATTTAGCTTAACGGGAGCAATATGGGGGCATTACTGGTTTGGTTTGGATATAACTTTAATGTCTGGCTTTGGTATTATTGCAGCAGCAGGGGTGGTTATAAACGACTCACTCGTTATGACCGATTATGTGAATCAAGCCCGTAAAACAGGTGTTAGTATTAAAAATGCTGTAATAGATGCCGGTTGTGCTCGATTCAGACCTATATTACTTACTTCAATTACTACATTTGCAGGTGTATTGCCCATTATGTTTGAAACAAGCCTGCAGGCTAAGTTTGTAATACCTATGGCGGTAGCGCTTGGTTTTGCAGTGATGTTTGCAACATTAATAACACTTATATTAGTGCCATGCTTGTACATTATATTAAGTGATATTGGTAAGGTGATTACACGCATTTTGGGTGGGATTAGGACTGTATTTAAACGTCGCCCGCAGAAGGTTTAGCTCAATAAATAACATACGGGCTTAAATGCCGGGTACAAAAAAGCACTGAATGATTAACCATTCAGTGCTTTTTATCATTTGTTATTACTACATTAAGTATTAAAACAACAATAATTAATCTTTAAATTGCTTATGGCAATCTTTACAGCCTTTAGCCCATGCACCAAAAGCTTTACCAATTACGGCCTTATCGCCTGATTGAGCCGCTACTGCTAGCTCATCTGCGTATTGTTGGAATGCAGTTGCTTTTTTCATAAAAGTATCGTTTTCAGACCAAACAGCAGCAAGTGCAGCTGTGTCGCCTTTATCTGTTCCTTCGTAAAACGCTTCCCATGGCATTTTTGAAAGTGCAGCTGCGTTGTTAGCACGCTTTTTAAATTGCTCTGCGTCAAAAGGTACTTTACCTTTTAGCATTGCGCCCATGTCACCAATTTGTACTGAGATCATTGAAAACGCTGCTTGGCGGTATTCAATCGCGTCACTTGGCTCTTTAAATGCAGAATTTGCCGATACGCTAAATGCACACGTTGCCAGTGCTATTGTTGCTAATACTTTTTTTAATTTCATGTTTGCCCCTTTTAAAGTAATTGTTAATCCTGTTTTATATTAGCTTCTTTAAATGTTCAAGTTAATATATGTGCTTAATAATTGTTTCTTTAACTAAGCATACAATGATTACCCTATCGTTACATCTATTGTCTTTATTGTTAATGACTGTAAACGCCTCGTTGTTATTTTGATTGTTGTTGTGTAACGTCACGCCATCATAAAAATAACTAACAAAGAGAGTTTATGAAAAATAATATTTTTAAAATGTCAGCATTGTCTGCTGCAATAGTGGTATCACTTTCTGGTTGTGGAAGTAGTGATGACGATAATAAAAGTAGCGTACCATTAGTTACTGACGTAGCGCCTAAAGCGAGCGATGTAGTTGTTGTAGATTTAAAACAATGGATCCCTGTTACTGCAGAATTTAAAGCCAGCGATAACGATGGCGATGCACTTACATTTAGCTTCACGGAAAATGGTGAAGAAGTGGTTGCAGAAGATGGCGTATTCACATTTAGTCACGGTACTCTAACTGTAGAGGGAACATCATTTACTTATGTTCCAATGACGGATGATGATGCAGTTATTGATTACACTGTAAACGCAAATGGTAAAACGGCTTCTGCACAAATAAACATTTCAGGAGTTGTTGGTGACCCATTAGCAAATCAACAATGGCACCTAAATAATACAGGCCAAAAAGCATACTCATTAAGCGATGAAATGAAGCAGGGCTTAGTTAATTTATATGTAAATCTATTTGGCGATACCGAAGAAGAAGCGCAAGCAAGTGTTGATACTAGTTTTGCTAATGCAGAAGCTACAGGTTTGGTTGCTGGTGAAGATATGAATGTAACAGCCGCTTATGCTCAAGGCGTTACAGGAGCTGGTGTAACTGCTGTTGTTGTTGACTCAGGTATGGAAATTCGCCACGAAGATTTAGTAGATAACGTATTACCAAATCGTTCTTTAAACCTTAACGCTGAAGCGCTAGATCGTACAGACCCTACAAGTACATCAAACAGTGGTGACCACGGAACAAGTGTTGCCGGCTTAATTGCAGCAAAAGGTTGGAATGGCAAAGGCGGCCGTGGTGTTGCACCTGATGCAGGCTTAATCGGTATGAACTACCTTGGTGGAGATAAAGTAGCACAAACTGATTTACTTGCTCATGGCTTCCCTGGTAGTGGTATTAGTACGTCTGAAAATATTTCAGCCTTTAACCGCAGTTACGGTATTACGTTCCCTACGTTTATCGGTTATTCAGAGCTAGATGAGGCAATTGAGTCTTACCCTAACCTTAACCTTCGTGACGGTAAAGGTGCGCTAAATATGAAATCTAGCGGTAACTCATTTGAAGACGGTGGCGATGAAGGTTCTTTATGTGCTGACAATGGTGCAAATGACTTAGGTTTAACTTGTTATAATGGCGCTTTTGAGCCAAGCCAAGGCCACCCTTATTATTTAAGTGTTGCTGCAGTAAATGCTAATGGTAAACATACTAGCTATTCTACAGCGGGTGCTAACGTAATGGTGTCGGCTCCAGCGGGTGAGTATGGTCGTTTTGCACCTGCAATGGTAACAACAGATCAAATGACTTGTATTAATGGTTATTCAGGTTTCAATGGTGGTTCTATTGCAGCATGGGCTGCTGCTTATGGTGAAGAGTTTGCTGCAAGTCAATATCCATTTAACTACCCAGGCCATGCAGACAATGCAAGCTGTAACTATACTTCAACGTTTAATGGTACATCATCTGCTGCGCCAAATGCATCGGGTGTGGTATCGTTAATTCTTTCGGCTAATCCAGATTTAACATGGCGTGACGTTCGCCATATCCTTGCATCAACTAGCACTTTAATTGATGCAGATAATGCTGCTGTTAAATTAACAGTTGGTGAAGGCGAATTTGTTGCTCACGACGGTTGGATTGAAAACTCTGCCGGTTATAACTTCAATAACTTATATGGTTTTGGTCGTGCTGATGCTGGAGCTGCGGTTTCTATGGCAAAGGCTTACGATGTTGCTTTAGGTGAACAAGTTATTACTCAGTGGAATGGTGTTGGTTCAGCAGTTGCTGAAGACGCACTTGCACTAGAAATTCCAGATAACAATGCAGCGGGTCTTACACAAGAAATTGAAGTGACTGAAGAGCTAAGCATTGAAGCAATGCAGTTTAAGTTTGATGTAAGTAATGCTGAAATGGGCTTTGGCTTAAGCGATGGTACACAAACTTCAGCCGGAACAGATTTAGCTATAGAAGTTACATCGCCAGCGGGTACAAGAAGTGTATTACTGTCATCTAAGCAAGCTTTATTCTACCCAGCATATAGTTTCACTAGCAGTTGGAGTGTTGGCTATATACTAAAAGATGCAGTAATGCTTTCAAATGCGTTTTATGGTGAGTCGACTAAAGGCACTTGGACAGTTCGTTTACTAGATACGAGCGCAGATAGCTATGCACTTAGTAAAGGTGATGACAATGGTTTAGGTGTAGTAGGTATTAGCAATAATAGTTCAGCAAGTGTTTTAGAGGGTGTGTCTTTACGCGCATTCGGTCACGCAGGTCAAGAGTAAGGATTATGAAAATGAAAGTTAATAAATTAATCGTATTAAGTGCTGCTGCGTGTATTTCTTTAAGCGCTACGGCAAACACAAGCTTTGATAAAGAGCTCCAACTACCAAAGAAGCAAGCATCTAGCTTAAAGTATACTAAAGCTGATTTTGGTTCTTATAAAGTAGAGAAAAATTTACGCTTAGTGCCATCAAGTGTTGCTGCCGATGAGCATGTAGTTATGCATAAAGGCGACATGGCGGTTGTTAATGTTGCAAGTACATCTGATGTAGTAACTAAAGGGTCATTAGTTCGTAATATTCTTACTAATAACTTAAGTTCTTTATCAGGTAATATTACGGTACTTTTAAAAGATGGTATTACTGCTGGCGACATTGCTGCAGCGGCTGGATTAAAAGTGGTGTCTGTATTTCCTGGTACTAAGATTGCCGTTTTAGCAGTGAATGATGGACAAGATATTTTAGTTGCAGCAGAGCAGTTAAATGCTTCAGGTTATGCTAAAGAAGCTAGAATTGAAGTGCTAGAGACGATTTATACTGCGCAATAAGTTATTTTATTAAATAAGCTTATTTAATAAAAACCCCGAGCAACATTAGTTGCTCGGGGTTTTTTTATAAAAAATTAATCGTTTATATCAATATCTGCAAATATCATCCCGCGACGCATGCTTCTAGTTGCTAAGAATACCTCACCAAGTAACGACATAAATGCACATATGAGTAATGCCATTGCTGCTACAAAACAACAAGCAATAGTCACGCCTAAGTTTATAGATTGAATGTGCGATAAAAATAACAACATAACCACAGCGCATACAAGCAATGCGCTTAATACACTTAAACTAAAAGCAATATGTATACATCGAGAACGCTTTAAAAGGGCGCGCAGCTCTGTAGCGAGTGATTTATTAAAGTCCTCGTCAGTACTTACTTTTAATCTGCGTTCTAGCTGACGTGCCCTATCGG
Organism: Pseudoalteromonas sp. SG43-8; assembly: GCF_014164245.1. NCBI lineage: Bacteria > Pseudomonadati > Pseudomonadota > Gammaproteobacteria > Alteromonadales > Pseudoalteromonadaceae > Pseudoalteromonas > Pseudoalteromonas sp. SG43-8. Next base: position 71,292 of record NZ_JACJEX010000009.1, read on the forward strand.
TAATACGTGCCAAACGATTAGATAAAACACCCAAAGTAGCGGCAATACCCGTGATCAAGAATACTGGGGCAACAGCTGTTTGAATTACTTTAGCCATAGTTAAAATATTTATTACTTCGTTATTCATTCCTACCCTTAATCAGTTGAGCTTGAAAATGACTTATATATCTACAGAGTACCTGATGTAGGCTTATTAAGAAAAGAGGAATTACGTTGATTTACTTTACATAGCTTCACAAAGTAAATCACAACACAGGTTATTTTTAGGTATATTTAATTACTTAATAAAAAATAAAAATACAACAAGGACTTTGACTGATGAAACGTACTCCATTCGCACTTGCTGCATTATCGCTAGCTATTTTAAGTGGCTGTAATCAAGCCCCTGAAGAAACCAAAAAAAATAATACACAAGTTAAAACGGTTCAAGTAGCCCAAGCTATTGCCCCTGTTGCAAAAAAAGTGCCTCATGAGATGACTATTCATGGTGACACACGTGTAGATAATTACTATTGGTTACGTGATGACGAACGTAAAGCACCAGAGGTTATTAACTATTTAGAAGCTGAAAATACATACACAGATGCAATGCTTGCACATACTAAAACGCTGCAAAGTGAATTGTTTGAAGAGCTAAAAGGGCGTATTCAAAAAGACGATGATTCAGTCCCAGTTAAAAACGGTGATTATTTTTACTCAACGCAAACACGTGGCGATAACGAGTACACTACTTACTTACGCAGCAGCGATTTTGCAGGTACGGATCAGCAAGTTATTTTAGATGTAAATGAGCTTGCGAAAGGCCATGATTATTATGCAGTAAGTGGCTTAAATGTAAGCCCGAATGGCAATTTAATGGCTTATGGCGAAGATACTGTTAGCCGTCGTATTTATAGTATAAAAATAAAAGATTTAACTACCGGTAAATTACTCGAAGATACACTTGAGGGCACCAACGGCGGTATAGTTTGGGCAAACGATAATAAAACTGGTTATTACATTAAAAAAGATTTACAAACTTTATTAGGTTATCAAGTTTATCGTCATACATTAGGTACACCACAAGCTGATGATGAGCTAATTTACGAAGAAACTGATACTAGTTACTACATGGGTATGAGTAAAAGCAAAGATGAGTCAGAAATTTATATTTGGCACAGCAGCACAGCAGCATCAGGCGTATCGGTACTAAGTGCTGATGATGCTAAGGCAATGCCTAAACGCTTAATTGAGCGCGAAGCAGGGCTTGAATATGAAATATCTAAACTAGGGAATACTTACTACATTGTCACTAACTTAGATGCTGTAAATTTTCAGCTGATGAAAGTGGATATTGATAAAGCTGGTGACAAAGCAAATTGGCAAAGTGTGATCCCAGCGCGCGATGATATTAAGCTCGAAGGCATTGATTTATTTAATGACTACTTAGTTTACCAAGAGCGTGAAATGGGCCAATCAAAGTTGATTGCGCGTGATTTAAAAACAGGTAAAGAGTTACCACTGAGCTTTAACGATAGCGCTTATACAATTGGTACTTATGGTAATAACGATATAGATAGCAGCACGTTACGAGTTTACTACACAAGCATGACTACACCTGGTTCATCGTACGATGTAGATTTAGCGACTGGCGATAAAAAACTACTTAAACAGCAAGCTGTATTAGGTGATTTTGATGCTGATAATTACGCCTCAGAGCGTATTTTTGTAACAGCACGTGATGGCATAAAAGTACCGGTAAGCTTAGTTTACCGAAAAGATGCGTTTAAAAAAGATGGTACTAACCCGCTACTGCAATATGGTTACGGCTCTTATGGCGCAACCATGGACCCTACTTTTTCAAGCACGCGTTTGAGTTTACTTGACCGTGGCTTTGTATTTGCAATTGCCCATGTACGTGGCTCGCAAATGCTAGGTCGTCCTTGGTACGAAGACGGCAAGCTACTAACTAAAAAGAATACATTTAATGACTTTGTTGATGTAACTAAAGCATTGGTTTCTCAAAAGTATGGCGCAAAAGATGAAATATTTGCGTTAGGTGGCAGTGCTGGTGGCTTATTAATGGGCGCAGTAGCAAACCAAGCGCCTGAACTTTATAAAGGCATGGTTGCAGCGGTACCGTTTGTAGATGTAGTAACCACGATGCTTGATGCGAGTATTCCGCTTACAACAAATGAATACGGCGAGTGGGGTAATCCGAACGAAAAAGCGTATTACGATTACATGCTGTCTTACTCGCCATACGACCAAGTATCTAAGCAAGCATATCCTAATATGTTAGTAACGACTGGCTTGCACGATTCACAAGTTCAATACTTTGAGCCTGCAAAATGGGTTGCTAAGCTGCGTGACTATAAAACTGATGACAATAAGTTATTGTTTAAAATAGATATGGAAGCAGGGCACGGTGGTGCATCAGGTCGCTTTAAGCGCTTAGAAGATACCGCGCTAAACTATGCATTTATGCTTGATTTAGCGGGTATTAAAAAGTAATTAATCTTTATATTTAAATAGATTTAACTCAATAAGGTGCTTTTTAAAAAAGCACCTTTTTTTGTGGCAAATTAAAGCTAAACATAGTGCCTTTACCAATTTCACTTTGTACGTAAATTTCGCTATCCATCAGTTTTAATAAACCTCTGCAAATGGCCAATCCTAAACCACCTTGCTGGCGCCCTTCTTTATTAGAATTACTTGCTTGGTAGTGCGAGTCAAAAATAGCATTCAGCTCATCTTCTTTTATACCTACGCCTGTGTCTGATACATGCACAAATAGTTGATTATCGTCACTGCGTTTTACATGTACTGCAATGCTGCCACCGCGAGGGGTGTGCCTAATTGCATTGTCAATTAAGTTACTTAACACGCGCTCTAATTTAGCTATATCGGCAACCACAGGAAAATCACAAATTGCAGGTTCTACCGACAAACTAATGCCTTTTTTATCAACGGCTAAACTAAATTTTGCCATGCAATCGTAAATAAGCTCACCTAAATTAAAGGTTTCTTTATTTATACTTATTTCGCCATTTTCTAAGTGAGCAAGCTCAAATATTTGCTCTATGAGTAGCTTTAATTGCCCACAATTATTAAGCGATACCTGCAAGTATTCTTGCTGCTCTTTTTTACTTAGTTGTTCACCCGACTGATTTAATACTTCTAAAAACCCCTGCAGTGAAGCAAGTGGTGTACGTAGGTCGTGCGATAAGTGAGTTAGTAACTCTTTGCGTTGTTTATCGCCTTGTTCAAGCGCTTTAAACTGCTCGTTAATACGGGTAAGCATGGCTTGAATACTTCGCCCTAAACTATGCACTTCGTTACTTTTTTGCGTTGAATAGTTACTTAGCTTGGTGTCGGTAAGGCTGTAGTTAGCGGCTTCAATATTACTAACATCGCGTGCTAAGCGCTGAATTGGGTTGGTAAAAAAACGTAGTAAAATTAGCATCGCAATAAATAAAAATGCGAGTGCAGAGCCAAGCCATAAAGCAGCTAGCCATAACTTATCATTATTTTTTACAGTGCTTAGTGAGGTATCGTAAGCCTCACCACCAATAATTACATATAAATAACCTTGTAGCTTATCTTGATTAAATACTGGCGCGGCTGAAAATATTTTTTGTTGCTCTTTATTACGAGGATTATCACCATAAATAGGTGCAGCGCTTGGGTCGTTAATCAGCCTTTTTAAAGGCGTTAAACTAATATGCGTGCGTTTAACTTTACCCGGCTTTGCGGAGTAAGTAAGAATTTTTCCGGTTTCGTCTACAAAATAAAATTCAAACGCCGGGCCTAATAACATCAAGGTATGAAAGAGGTTTTCAAGCGCTTTATAGTCGTAAACACCTTCTTTTATTAGCGGGTTATCTTGTACTAAATGCTCGGCAAGCGCCAAATGTAAATTTTGCTCAGCATGATGTTTTGAGGTGAGTTCTAATTGCTTGCTCCAGCCGTAAACTAGGGCGCAAATAAAACAAAAAATCACGACTAGCGATATAGCTAATTTTTGATACAAAGATAATTTCATGATGGGTGTCTTAATTGAGTTGGCTAGGGTTTAGTTTGTAACCAACACCCCAAACTGTTTCGATGATAGGCGCTTGTTGGTGTTCTTCTAGCTTGGCACGTAAGCGGTTTATATGTGAATTAACCGTGTGCTCGTAACCACTGTGTTGGTAACCCCATACTTTATCGAGTAACTGCTGGCGGCTAAAAACATGATTAGGATGGCGTGCAAAGTAAACGAGTAAATCAAATTCGGTGGCGGTAAGGTTAAGGGCTTGTTTACCTAAAAACACTTGGTGCGAACTAAATTCTATATTGAGTGAGCCTATATTTAGTGTTTGTTCGCTATCAACGGGAGAGTTGTCGTTGTTTTGGCTCGCGAGTAGTTGTGCTCTGTGGCGTAATTGGGTTTTTACTCTGGCTTGTAATTCGCGTGCAAAAAAGGGTTTACAAATATAATCATCGGCGCCCATTTCAAGGCCAATAACTCTGTCCATATCGCTACTCAGCGCGGTGAGTAAAATAACGGAGGTAGTAGGGTAATGCTCTTTTATTTTTCGACATAAGCTCAAACCATCCATTTGGGGTAAGTTTATATCGAGTAAAATAAGTCCGTAGGGATGCTTAGCTATTTTTTTTAAGGCAAGTTCTGCGCTCACAACATGATCAACATGTAAGTTAAGCGACGTTAGCTGCGTGGTAATTAACTTACCTATTTCTCTGTCATCTTCTACTACTAATATTTTTTCGTGACGCATGTATTACCTCGTAAAAAGGGGGGCATCCGTGCTCCCTTACTTCCCCATTACAAGCTGGAACGTTACTGCGTGCGCGTAATTACTATTTTCGATACTGGGTTATCAAACTTATGTTCAACACCAAGTGCTGATGTAGATAATCCATCTTGATTTGAAACAATGCCTGGATGCATCGTTATTATATCGGCTGTATCGTCACGTATTTCGTTAAACCCTTCACCGCTAGCGGCAGGACCTGGCACAGTTTCAGCTGTTTCTGTATTTGCTTCCGTACCCGCATCATAAGCAGTCGTAGTGCGTGATAACGAACCACCAACTTCTAATGTTGATACATCTAAAGAACTAAGACCGGTAAAAGCATCATTTGTATTCCCAAGCATGGCAGCAAATGACAAATTAAGCGTTTCTTGCTCTTCAACAGTAATAATCACTGTGGTGGTTTCACCAGGGCCAATAGCGCCTTCAGCTGAAACTGCAGCAAGTGCATTTTCGTAGCTGAGGTACTCTTCATTTGCGCCGCTTTCTGCAAGCATTTCTAAACCAACAGAAGCGGTTGTACCGAATGTCCAAGGTGCTTCATCTCCAAAAGCAATGACAGAGAGTGGTGACAAAGGCTGTCCTGCAGTTAAGTTACTAAAAGTAATGGTAAACTCACTGATCACAGGTTCTACAACAATTGGCTCAACAACGACCGGTTCTTCTATTATTGGATCGTCATTATCGTTATCGCTACACGCTGCAAGTGTGGTTGCAAGTGCAAGCACTAGTAGACTTTTTTTAAGGTTGTTAGCAGATGACATAATCATGCTCCTACTTAACTGTAACGGTTAATTGTGCTACTGGGTTTAACCATCTGTGTACTGTATTACTTAAATCGCTATTACCCGCTTCTAAATCGTCATCACCTAAGCTACCCGGGTGAATATGAATGCTAATATTTGTATCACCACTTAATACACCTGTACCGCCAGTGCCAGCGTCGCCACCTGGAGCTGCAGGAATACCTGGAGTACCTGGTGCGCCAGAGCCTTCAACTACAAGCTCATTGTTTTGTTCTGTGCCTGCATCGTAAGCATTTAAATTAATTGTGTAAGTACCCGCTTCTGTTGGGATTTTCCAGCTGTTTAAGCCTACAAAGCCATCATTAGTTGGTAGCATCATTGCAGTTAAAGATAGGTACTCATTACCGTCAGTCGTGCTCAGTGTTGCCGTTGTAGATGCGGCTGGTGCAAGTAAACCTTCAGCTGGATTTGCAGCCATATCACTGCCCGCTGCAGTTGCTTGTGCAACTAGCTCTGCAATATTGCCCCCTTCAGCCATTGTTTGTAGTGCTGTAGATGCCTCTGTTGCGACTTCAAATAGTGTGTCTTCGCTGTTGTGTGCTGTAATTAACAGTGGAGTAAAGTGAATACCTTTGGTTAGGTTAGTAACTTTTAGGTCTAATTCTGCGGCCATAGTCGATTGGCTAGCTGCCGCTAAAAGAATTGCGATTGTTAATGTAGAAGTTTTCATTATTATTTCCTGTAAGTGATGATTCGAGTTAAGTATTGAATAATCGTCTCCAGAAACTCTCACAAACTTATCACTTTTTTATCACAAGATTGCACGCTGTGATTTTTAAACATAAATACGTTGGTTGATTTGTAGACATTTGTTTAGTTAAGAGGCAACATACATAAAACAAAAAGGAGAGTGTTATGGAAGAAAATCAACAGGTTGAACCAGTTAATAAAGATGACCGTACGTGGGCTATGTTATGCCATTTAAGTGCGCTTGCTGGGTTTGTTGTGCCGTTTGGCTCAATAATTGGGCCATTAATTGTGTGGTTAATTAAAAGAGATGAAATGCCAGTTGTTGACGTACACGGTAAAAAGGCGCTTAACTTTCAAATAACGATGGCAATTGCATATGTAGTTTGTTTTGTACTGATGTTTGTAGCAGTCGGCTTAATATTACTACCTATAGTGGCAATTTTTGGGTTTGTAATGGTTGTAATGGCAAGTATTAAAGCTAATGAAGGTAAAGAGTTTAATTACCCGTTTAGTTTAAATTTGATAAAATAAACACACAGTTTATTTTTATACCAATTGCATTAAATTAGTGATCTATTATAGCGATAAGAAAATAGCTCAATAACAAGGCTAAAATTATGATACATAGTTGTTCTATATAAATAATTTTTAACGTAGTTAGTGAGTTATTTAATACGCTAGAATGATCATGTTTTTAATAAAATTGGTATTATAAACCCAGCTATAGGCTGGGTTTTTACGTTTAGCCATAAGGGCATTATGCTTTATCTCACGTTATTTATTAGCGCATTTATATCTGCGACATTACTGCCGAGCTCTTCTGAGGTGATAATGGTGGGAATGATTACTCAAGATAAAGTTAATTTATGGCTTATGTGGTGCGTAGCAACACTTGGAAATGTGTTAGGGAGCTGTGTTAATTACTGGTTAGGCACGCAGGTACTGCGTTTTAAAGATAAAAAATGGTTTCCTGTATCGCAAAAAGGGCTTGATAGCGCACAAAAGCAATTTAATAAATATGGAGTGTATAGTTTGTTATTTGCTTGGTTACCGGTTGTGGGGGACCCATTAACGGTGATTGGAGGTATATTTAAAGTACGATTTAGTACCTTTTTACTGTTAGTAACACTAGGCAAAGGCGCGCGCTATTTAGCGGTTATCGCCCTTGCCGTAGGATTCGAAAAGCTTTTTTAAATAAGTTTTTAAGACCTTATTTAGCCCAATCAAGCGTTAACGACACTGAGTCGGCAAAACGCAGTGCATGTGGTTTATCAACACGTGCTTTAGCGTAATGAACGCTTGGGTGCGCGTGACAAACGGCAAGAATTTCAGCCACTAATTTTTCGAGCAGTAAAAAGTGCCCTTGCTCTACTAAGCTAATAACTTCTTTGGTGATCACTTTATAATTAAGTGCTTGGTCAACTTCATCCGTTTTACATGCATCATCAGCAGGGTAGTGAATCTCTAGATTAATCACTACATCTTGCTTTTTTTCACGCTCATCGGGGTTAAAGCCAATAAACGTACGCAGGCGTAAATTAGTAACGTTAATAATTGCATTAGCCATAGGGTTAACCTTTTATAAGCTGCAAAAATTCGTTACGTGTTTTAGGATCGCTTCTAAAGTTACCTAACATTACTGATGTACGCATGCTTGAATTTTGCTTTTCTACACCACGCATCATCATACACATGTGTTTTGCCTCAACAATAACGCCTACGCCCTTAGCGCCAGTAACTTCTTCAACTGCTTTAGCGATTTGATGCGTTAACTGTTCTTGAATTTGAAAACGGCGTGAAAACATATCAACAATACGGGCAAATTTAGACAAGCCTAATACTTTACCGTTTGGTATATAAGCAATATGGCAACGACCAATAAAAGGCAGTAAATGATGCTCACACATAGAGTAGAGCTCTATGTCTTGTACTAACACCATGTCGTCAGCGTCAGATGTAAATACTGCTTTATTAGTTATTTCATCAAGCGTTTGACGATACCCTTGCGTTAAATATTCCATTGCTTTTGCAGCACGTTTTGGCGTATCAAGTAAGCCTTCGCGGTTAGCATCTTCACCTACAGCGGTGATGATTTTTTCATAACTTTCTTTTAATTCATTGTGCATAAATATCTCAGTTTATTTATATTTACTTTAAATGACGACCGCCATCAATAGGCAAAGAGCGCCCTGTGATGTAGTGGCTTTGTAATAGTAAATCAATGCTATTGATAATTTCTTGGCATCCGGGTTCAATGCCCATTAATGATTTTTTAAGGGTCTTAGCTCGATATTGCTCATCGTCATGTTCATTAAAAATAATGAGCGATGGAGCAACCGAGTTCACTTTTATATTTGGCGCATATTTAGCGCTAAACGATTTGGTTAGGTTGTCGAGTGCTGCTTTACTTGCTGCATAAGCTAAGTGTTTAGGGCTGCCTGTTTCAACTACATAATCAGTAAGATGTATTATATCGGCAGGTACTTTTTCAATTTGCTGATAGTTTAAAAGCAGCTCTGCGCACATTAAATTAATTAAATACGGTGTTTTGGCATGTATTCGCATCATATTATCAAACAGTGCTGCAAAGTCAGGGTTGTTAGCTTCGCAGTCCCAGCTTGATGCGTTATGAACAATAGCGCGCAGCGATGTTGTATGCTTTTTAAGCGTATTTATAAATGCACTAATACCTTCATCGGTACTAAAATCGGCATAAATACATACAGCGCCTTGTTGCTCTAATTTATCAACAGCGGCGTGACGAGTACGATACGTGATATTAATACTCTGCCCTTGGGCTATATAATGCTGAGCGAGTGCTAAACCAATACGTTGGCCTGCGCCGGTAATTAAAATGGGCGATGTCATATAAGGCAGTGTTCTCTTTGGCGGGTAGTTATACCAATATCATTAAAAATATCATCGTTCTATCGCTATTTCATAGGGCTATAATAGCTCACTAATTTAATGCAATTGGTATTATAAAATTCAAAGCGTTAATTTATTAAAATATACGCAGCTTCTTAATCTGTCGATCAAAAAAGCAATTAATCCTCAAAGGCGTTAATTGCTTTATTTTATTTACTAAAACATTAATCGTAAATTGTCGGAATTGGTTGGCGCTTATGTTGTGTACGCATGTAAATACTTACAAGCTTTTGTTCAACATCATTAGACACAGGTTTACTTTCTAAAAAGTCATCAATTTGCTCATAGCTCAAACCAAGTGCTTCTTCGTCTGTTAAACCTGGGCGGTCACTTTCTAAATCAGCTGTAGGTGCTTTATCTACCAATAAAGCTGGCGCACCTAGCGCAGTAGCAAGTGCACGAACTTGGCGTTTTGATAAACCAAACAGAGGGGCTAAATCGCACGCGCCGTCACCAAATTTAGTATAAAAACCAGTAATGTTTTCAGCACTATGATCGGTACCCACTACTAAACCTTGGCAAAAACCTGCAATTTCGTACTGAGCAACCATACGTTGACGCGCTTTAACATTACCTTTAATAAAATCTATTTGAGCTTGCTCAGGCAGTGCTTCACCACAGCCAACTACGGCAGCTATCGCTTGCTCATGTAATGCATCAGCCGCAGGTTGCACGTTTACGGTCATACGTTTACTTGGCTGAATAAAATCAACCGCCATTTGTGCTTCATCTTCGTCAGCTTGTACACCATAAGGTAGGCGCACTGCAATAAACTGATACTTGTCAGTATTGTGTTCTTTATTTAGCTCGTTTACAGCAAGTTGACATAAGCGGCCGCAGGTTGATGAGTCAACACCACCGCTAATACCCAGTACTAACGAGCGTGAATGAGCTGCTACCAAACGTGTTTTAATAAAATTAACTCGGCGAGTTATCTCAGCATTTACATCAATCGTTGGCTGAACCTTCATTTCAGCCATAATTTCGGCGCGCATTGCCAGCTCCTTATAAAATTTAATATGTGATACGCAATAAACTTATTATGTGATTTAGTTTTAGTTAATTAAAGTTTTAAATGAGCTTTTATTTGGCGAAGCTCTGCTTTTAATTTTTCTACTTCTTCAAGTAAATCGCTTAATTCTTTGTCTTTAATTACTTCGCTTGGTAGAGCAATAAAGGCATCGGCGGGATTATTTTGTTGTTCGCCAAATAAATGAATATATCGGCTGTCACGTTTACCTGCTTCTCGTTCTAGCTTTGTGACGTACTCGCTTTCAATCAGTTTATTGAGCGCTGCCTCTACTTCATCTACGTTATTAAAATCAGCAAGCCTAGCACTGCGGGTTCTTAATTCACCAGGGGTTTGAGCACCACGCAAAAGTAATAAACAAACAATGGCACGCTGCTGAGCAGAAAACTGCAGATTACTAAATTCAGTGTTGCAAAAGCGGTGATCGTATTTATTTACACGACCCGAAAGACCTTCATCTATAGTTACCAAACGCATGTCTATTAGTTCATCAAGTGCGTTTTGCACGTCTTCATCTGTAAGACTTAACACAGGATCGCGATTAGACTTTTGGTTACATGCGTTCACGAGAGCGTTTAACGATAGCGGATAATGCTCTGGCGTCGTGCTTTGTTTTTCTAATAGGCAACCAAGAATACGTTGTTGATTTGTTGATAACTGCATAAATAATCTCAAATTAGTAAGCGTATTTTATTAGCTTACACCTTTATTGAATGCCAAGCCATTGTTGAAGCTTTGGTTGTAATGCAGCTAAATCGAGAGGCTTACTTAAATAGTCGTTCATGCCTGCGGCTAGACATTTTTCTTTATCGCCCTGCATGGCATTGGCTGTTAGCGCAATAATAGTAATATTTTCATTATCTTTACCTGCATCACCTTCTCTAATGGCTTTAGTGGCTTGGTAGCCATCCATTTCGGGCATTTGGCAATCCATTAAAACTAGCTTATATGGTTTACCTTGTTTTGCATTGAGCTTTACAATTGCCTCAAGTCCATTTTCGGCAATATCAAAAGTAACACCCGCCTGCTTTAATAGCGCAGAGGCAACCACTTGGTTTATTTTATTGTCTTCAACAAGCAATAGTTGTGGTTCTGATGAATCGAGTACTGGCGCTTTAGTTAGCTTGTTTTGAAGCTGTGCTTGTTGCTGCTGTTGTTCAATGTATTTATCGTTTGTAAGTGAGTCAAACAAATCAGACGGTGTGAGAGGTTTGAAAATCATACAGTCGACTTCCATACCTACTTTAGACTCCTCAGACGAATAACTCATTGGCGCCATAATAACTAACTTGCAACTATGCATATTTATAAAGTTTTTGAGCGCGTTGATATGCGTTTGTGGGGCTTTTTCAAAAAAGTAGTAATCAACTAAAATAGCACCAGGGTGGGTGGTTACATTACTTAAGTAATCATCAACCTCAAGATAGTTATGTATACAATTAACTTTTGCACCCCAAACAGTGAGCTGCTTATTAGCGGTGTTAGCATTTAACGAGCACTCATCAATAATTAAAATATGTTTGTTTTTAATTAAATGACTCGGTAAATCTTGTTCTTTACTTAAGCGCGGTTGTATTTGTACTGTAAAAGAAAATGTACTTCCTTCACCTTGCATACTGTTTACACTCACTTCACCGTTCATCAGTTCGCACAATTGTTTTACTATGGCAAGGCCAAGCCCTGTGCCCCCAAATTGGCGTGTTGTTGAAGCATCGGCTTGTGTGAATGAGTCAAATAACGACGCTTGTTTTTTAGGGTCAATACCAATACCAGTATCAATAATCGAACACTGTAGGAACGAGCCATCCGTTGTTTCATCTATTCTGGCAGTAATGACTACTTCGCCATCAATAGTAAATTTAACCGCGTTGCCAATTAAGTTATTTAAAATTTGGCGCAAGCGGTTAGGGTCACTAATTATCTCGCTAACAGTTATTTGAGTAGCATCTAGAATAAGTTTTGTATTGTTTTGTTCTACCTTTAAAGCAAAGGATTCCACCACTTCGCCTAATAACCGAGGTAAATTAAATTGCACGTTTTCAATATCGAGCTTACCGGCTTCAATTTTAGAAAAGTCTAATATGTCATTAATTATATTAAGCAAAGATTGAGCTGATGATTGAGCAAGTTCAATATGATGTTTTTGCTGCAGGTCCAATTGAGTTTGCTTAATTATGTTAAGCATACCTAAAACACCGTTCATTGGGGTGCGAATTTCGTGGCTCATACTCGCTAAAAATTCACTTTTAGCTTCAACAGCTTGTTCGGCGGTTTCTTTGGCAGAAACTAGTTTTTGTTCGGTTTCAATTCGCTGTTGGCTTGAGTGCAAGCTGCCTATTAACGCTGCAACGGCAATTAAAAAGCTTTCTTCGTTTTTAGACCAGTAGCGTTTTGATTGGCATTGCTCTGCGCAGACGACTCCTATAGCGCCACTTCCTGCAGGGATTATTACGCACAGCATTGATTTAATCTCGAGAGTCATTAAATACTGTTCTTTAATTGGCTCGAGTATTGGGTGTTCTTGGGCGTCAGGCACATTAAATACAGGCTGGTGATCTATTGCATTAAAAAAGCCGGGAAGATTTTTTCTTAGCCAAATAGAGTCAATTTTATCACTAGACGAATGTTTACTATGTATGGCAAAAGGGCTTAGTTGGGATTTGTCTTCATTAAAAAACCAAATACTGGCACGTTTAATATCAAATGCTTGGCAGATTGCTTCAGTAATAATATCTTTTGATTGGCTCAGTTGCCCAGTTAATATTAATTTATTAACGGTAAGGGAGGCTAAAATTTCGTTGTGTAATGCTGTTTTATTATTTTCTAATTCAATCTTTTTACGGGTATCAATATTCTGTAATGAGCCAAAAATACGTGTGCATCGTCCATTTTTTCGTTCTGCTTCACCATGTACGAGTACCCAAACAGATTCACCTTCTTCATCCATTACTTCTAATTCAACTTCGTAGCTTTCACCATATTTTATAGCTCGTTCAATTAAAGGTTTAATTGTTTCTCTGCTAGTGCCTTTTTTAAAGTAATTTAAATCTTTAGGCCATTCTGGTTGGCTATTTAATGGGTATTTAAATAGTTTTTTGGTCATATCAGACCAATACACTTGTTTCGTTTCTAAGTTAAATGACCATGCGCCTATTTGGGCTAGATCACTCATTGCCTCAAGCATTTTTTCGTTTTGTTGCTGGCGATTAAGCATTTTCAAAAAGAATAAAAAGGCCCAAATTAATAACCCGCAAATAATTATAATTGATAGCCTAAGTGGCCATACAGCTGAATTTGGTGGGCTCCAACCTATTTTAGGTGCTACGTAAAGTTGCCAATTGCCACCTTGAAAGCTTAACGTAAACTCAAGGGGGTCTTGCTCTATTATGTTTTGATTACCGTAAAAAAACTCCCCTTTGCTGCCAAGTCCATGCCTGCCTTGTAAAGCGACGTTGTATTCTTTTTCTAGCTCATAAATACCTGAATTTTCATAGACTTTTTCAATGTTGAGAACAACTGAAAGTAATCCCCAAAAGCGATTTTCTGGCGGTATGTAAACAGGAACGCGGGCTATAAGTGCTACGTCACCTTGGATTAATTTTAATGGGCCAGCCATTACAATGGTATTTGTATCGCGAGCTCTAATAGCATCAGCGCGTTGGTTTTTTTCTTCTAAAAAGTTTAAACCGAGTGCTTTTTCATTACCTTTTAAGGGGTAAGTCATGCGAATTACCATATCGGGAGCGCCACCAATATTGCGAAGCTCATTTGAGGTTTTAAATAGTGGTTGGGCAATTTGTTCAAACTGTGTTTGCTGTAAATCAGGCTGCGCCGCTACGGCAACACCTAAACCTCGAACTAGTTGGATATTAGAAACTAAAATAGATTCTAATTGAGCTCGATATGTACTTACTTCAGAAAGAATTTGTAGGCGATGAGCATCTTTAACACGATTGTAGTTAATACGATCAAGAACGATACCAACTAGTACAGTTAGCGTAAGCGATAACCAAAAGGTCAACTTAAAGTTATGAACGTTCGTTTTTTTATTGTTAGTAGATGGTGGCATTTGCTACATCGTGGCGTTAATTTAGGCAAATTAACTATAGCTAATTTATTACACAAATGAAAACGGCGCATTAACAAATGCGCCGTTTATTTTTTATAATTAGTAGTTTAGCGAGTTACGAGTCGCTAACTTCACGCGCCCAGTGATTTTGCTTTGCTACATGTAGCTTGCGGTAACCATCAAGTAGCGCCGCATGCTTTTTAAAGCCTTCAAGCGATAAACCAGGGAAAGTTAAACCGTTAAACTGCTTTTTACCTTCGGCAATTTCTATAGCCAGCGCTACATTATTAGCACCAAACATTAAGCCTAGCGCATCTTGGTAATCTGCGTATTCGCGCTCGTCATCGTATTTAATTTCAAGAACTGCTTTTAAACAGCGGAAGTGGCGCATTGCCTCTTCATTTACTTGGCCTGTATGAAGTATCCAGTCAACCCAATCAATGGCTTCTTCGCTGCCTGCAGCTAAACATAGGTGCGCTTTAAGCTCACCTATACGCAGAGTGTGCCATGGTGTGTCGGCATCGGTTGCAAGGCCAATAAATTCTGCGGCGCGGATAATATCGCTGTGGCCTGCTTCTTCAAGGCTGTCGTAAATTTCCATCCATTGCTCTGCATCGTACTGATCAAGCGATAGGAATACTTCGCGAAATTTTGCGCCTTCGTTGTTGTTACGCCAAATAAGCTCATCAACAGGGTAAATGTCAGACATGCCAGGTACTAAAATACGACACGCGTATACGTTTAGGTGCGTGTAATCCATGATGTAGATATCATGATCCATGCTATGAATTAGGTCAGTACAGAAGTTATATTCTTCTTCTGTTGTTCCGCTAAAGTCCCAGTGTACAAATTCAAAATCAGGTTTTGCACGGAAAAAATCATGCGAAATCAAACCACTTGAATCAATAAAGTGCAGTTCAATGTTCTCTGGTGTTGCTACTTCATCGTTATCAAATGTTGCAGGTTGGAATACATCTAGTTGATCAAGACGACGACCTTGTAGTAACTCAGTAACGGTACGCTCAAGCGCAACTTCAAATGATGGGTGAGCACCAAAAGAAGCAAATACAGAACCATCTGTTGGGTTAATAAGCGTTACGCTCATTACAGGGTATTTACCCCCAAGTGATGCATCGGCAATACGTAAATGAAAGCCATGGCTGCGAAGCTCTTCACACGCTTCGTGAATTTTAGGGTATTGCTTAACAACGTCTTCAGGCACGATTGGTAAACAAATACCTTCGGCGATGATACGGTTTTTAATAGCACGTTCAAATACTTCTGATAAACCTTGTACGCGAGCTTCAAACTTGGTGTTACCTGCGCTCATACCGTTAGATACAAAAATATTACCGATAACGTTTACCGGAATGTATACGTCTTGGTTATCGCGTTGGCGTGTGTATGGCAGGGTACAAATACCACGATCGATATTGCCTGAGTTAAAATCAAAAAGGTGTGATGCGTTTAGTTCGCGCTCTGGGTCAAAGTAATCCCATAAGCTTTCATCCATAATGCCCTCTGGCACTTCATCGCCTTCAACTTTAAACCATTTTTCGCTTGGGTAATGAGTAAACTCGCCATTAGCAAATTCTTCACCTAGATAAAAGTCTGCAAAAAAGTAGTTACAGCTTAAACGTTCAAAGTATTCACCGAGTGCTGAAGCAATAGATGCTTTGTCGGTTGCGCCTTTACCATTGGTAAACATAACACCGCAGTCGCTGTCTTTTATATGAACCGAATAACAGTTAGCTACAGGGTTAAGCCAAAGCGCTTCTTCAACATTAATGTTTAGGGCTTTAAGCTTGTTTTGCATGGTAGAGATTGACGATTCTAGGTCGCGGTCTTTACCTTTGATAAATGTTTTTTCAGTCATATTGATCTCAACTAGTTCTGCACGATGTGTGGAGCTGACATTATCGTGGATTTTGATGTTTATTTCACCCTTTGCGAGCAAGAACATTATTATTTAATAAAACTGTGGTTATTATATGTGCTTAACGCTTGGTCAAAACGTGCAAAGGAAACGGTGATGTTTAAAGTAATCAAACGCTTGTTGTTATTAATTGTGATATTAGGGCTGGCAAGTACCGCTGTTGTTTATGGGGTACTTAGTTTAAGTTTACCCGCCCTTGATGGAAACGGACGCAGTAACGCGGTAGCAGAGCCTGTAAAAATTTCGCGAGATGCATTAGGGCAAGCAGTAATAAACGCCAATAGCCGAAACGACGCCGCCTACGGTTTAGGTTATGCGCATGGGCAAGACCGATTTTTTCAAATGGATTTACTAAGGCGTAATGCCGCAGGTGAGTTAAGTGAATTATTTGGCCAAGCAGCGTTGGGGCTCGATAAAAAAATGCGTTTTCATCAATTACGTAAACGCAGCCAAATTATTTTACAAACCTTGCCAGAGGCAGATAAGCAATTACTTAAAAGTTACGCTCAAGGTGTAAACGAAGGCTTAGCGCAAGTAGGGTATTCAAGCTTTGAATATTTACTAACAGGTGCAGCGCAAAAGCCATGGCAAAGTGAAGACAGCCTACTTGTGATATTTAGCATGTACCTTGATTTACAAAGCGCCACATTTGAGCGCGACCAAGCACTTATTCAAATTGAGCAAGCATACACAAAGCAAATGGTTGATTTTTTAACGCAACCGAGTAAGTACCAAGCCGCGCTTGATGGCAGCAAATTAGCGCCTTATAACGGCGGCATACCTACCTTTCCAACTCAAACAAAGCATATAGTTAAAAGTATTGAAGCTAACCAAGAGCGCGGCAGTAACAACTGGGCTGTTACAGGGGCGCTTACTAAAACAGGTGCTGGTATGGTGTCGGATGATATGCATTTATCGATGGCAGTACCTGTAATTTGGTACAGGGCACAATTAAATTACATGCACAGTGGTGAGCAGACTCAGGTAACCGGAGTATCGCTGCCCGGAGCACCAGCCATTGTTGTTGGCACTAACAACAATATTGCATGGGGGTTTACTAACGGTTATTTAGATGCTGCCGATTGGATTGCATTAAACGATGATAGTAAAACATGGCAAGTTGATGAATCGATTGCATTACCCGATGGGGAGGTTGAAAACTATTCATTAATACTCAGTGAATACGGACCTGTAAAATATATTAACGAAAAACCTTATGCGTTGAGCTGGGCTGCCCATCAGCCTTATGCCGTTAATATGCAGTTATTAAAATTAGAGCAAGCCAAAACGGTAGATGATGCACTTGCTGTAGCAAGCGATGTGGGCATTCCGGTGCAAAACCTAATGGTGGTAGACAGCCAAGGTAGCGCAGCGTGGAAAAACATGGGCGGTATACCTGCTCGTAAAGCGCCAAGTGTGCTTGGCGTAAATGCCGATGACTACTCAGCGCTTTGGCAGCAAAATGAATTACAACGCCCTTTTATTAAAAACCCGCAAAACGGTCGATTATGGACTGGTAATTCTCGCGTGGTATCGGCTGAGGATGACGCGCGTTTTGGTAATGGTGGTTATGCACTCGGCGCACGTTCGAGTCAAATTCGCGATAGATTATTTGAAAAACAAACATTTGCTGAGAGCGACTTTTACGCATTACAACTTGATAATCAAGCTCGCTTTTTAATGCCTTGGCATGCTCTGCTATTAAAGCAATTAAAAGCCGATATAACTAAAAATCAGCAATATATAACAGCGCTTGAAAACTGGCAGCAATGTGCGTGTTTAGCCTCCATAGGGTATACCTTAGTTAAGCGCTACCGCGATGAAGTGATTAATATTTTATTTAGCAGTATGGAAGATGAATTAAATAAACAACAAGGCACACTTAAATACGTAAAACGAGATTTAGAGCCCGCTGTTTGGCAGCTTATAAACAACAAGCCCGACGCATGGATAAACCCACAATTTAAAAGCTGGGATGAGCAGCTACAAGGAGCATTTAGCCAGACTATTACTAAGCTTACAGAACAGTTTGGTAATAATGTACAAAACTGGCAGTGGGGCAAGGTAAATGAGTTAGTGATAGAGCATCCGTTTGCAAAGCAAATGCCGTTACTTGCTAAGTTATTAAATATGCCCACAGCACCGGGTTTTGGAGATAGTTATATGCCCGCCGTACAAGGGCGTAGTTTTGGCGCATCGCAGCGTTTTATTGCTCAACCTGGGCATTTAGAGCATGCAATTTTAGCTATTCCCGGTGGGCAATCGGGGCATCCTCTTTCTGAGTTTTATAGAGCGGGGTTTAGTGATTACATAGAAGGTAAACATACGCCTTTATTGCCTCAAGAATTAATACATCAAATAGTAATAAAGCCGACACGATGAACTAAAGTATAGCTAAACACGTTCTATATAATTACCAATAAAACAACAGAGAACTAAAATGAAAAAAATACTACCCGCATTAATAACAGGTTTATTACTAAGCACTACAGCGCAAGCAGATGATGGCCCAGTAACAGCACAAAAGCTAAGTGAGCATGTATACGTACTATTTGGGCAAGGCGGTAATGTTGCAGCAAGTGTAGGTGATGATGGCATTTATATTATTGATGATCAGTTTGCCAAACTCTCAGATGATATTAAAAAAACCATTAGCGATTTAAAACCAGGCAGTGCAGAGTTTGTTATTAATACTCACCATCATGGCGATCATACCGGTGGCAACGAGAACTTTGCTAAAGCGGGTGCGCACGTTATAGCGCACGACAATGTACACAAACGTCTAGAAGAGCAGCACGGGGAAGGGTCAGACTTTTTACCGCGCATTAGTTTTGGTCATGACTTAAAACTACATTTTAATAACGAACACGCCCATGTAGTGCATTACGAACATGCACACACCGATGGCGATTCGGTTATCTTTTTTAGTAACGACAACATAGTGCACATGGGCGACATTTACTTTAATTTTGGCAGCTTACCGTTTGTTGATGTAGATAGCGGCGGCAGCGTTGATGGGATTTTAGCGGCAGTAAACGATGTAGTTAATCAAATTGACGACAACACTAAAGTAATACCAGGACACGGCAAGGTAAGTGACCGTTCAGGACTGATAGCGTATGGTAAGCTAGTTCAAAACGCGAAAGACGTGATGCTAAAAGCAATGCAAAATAATGCAAGCTTAGAGCAAGTACTTAAAGCCGATCCATTGGCTGAGCTGAATCTTGAATACGCAGGCTGGTTACCAAAAGAGAAAGTAACCACACTTTTTTATCGTAGCTTAAAGTAGTACGCGTAACGTAAAAAACATGATACAAAGCTGAGTGTACTTTAACGTACATTCGGCTTTTATTTTCTTATGCCCAAAGGAGTTGTGTATGTCGGCAGAAAAAACCCATCTTGAAATTTGTAACTTAACCAGAGAGCAATATCCGCAAATTAAAACCTTGATGGATCAAGCGTATCCCGACTTAGGCGGTGCGTGGCCAAGTCATACCATTTTTAGATTAATAGACCAATTTCCTGAAGGGCAAATAGGTATTGTGGATGACGGTGTGCTGGTGGGCTTAGCATTAAGCGTGCAGGTTGATTACACGCGTTTTTCAAACCCACATACATACGAAGATATTGCAGACGGTCACGACCGTGTATTTAGCGATACCGACGGCGATGCGCTATACGGCTTAGATGTTGCTATTAGCGAAAGTCACAGAGGCATGCGTTTAGGTCGTCGCCTTTATGATGCCCGTAAAGAATTGTGCCGCCAATATAACTTACGCGCTATTTTAGCTGGTGGGCGTATTCCGCGTTATTACAATCACAGCAGTGAAATGACGCCAATGGAATACATTGCAAAAGTAGATCAAAAAGAATTATACGATCCTATTTTGAGTTTTCAGTTATCTAACGATTTTCAGGTAAAACGCTTACTTAAAAAGTATTTACCGGAGGATCAAGAGTCCGTTGGTTACGCTACTTTACTTGAGTGGAATAACATCATGTATGAGCCAACAGACACGGTACTTGAGTCAACTAAATCAATCGTGCGAGTAGGTGCTGTGCAATGGCAAATGCGTTGTGTTGAATCAGTTGAAGAAATGCTAAAGCAGGTTGAATACTTTGTAGATACCGTATCTGACTACAAAAGTGACTTTATATTATTCCCTGAGTTTTTTAATGCGCCACTAATGGGGCTAGGGAATCAAAGTAATCAAACAGAAGCGATTCGCTATTTAGCGGAATACACCGAAACATTTAAAAACGCCATGTCGCGTATGGCAATAGAATACAACGCCAATATTATTACCGGCTCTATGCCACTTGCCGAAGATGATAAAATTTATAACGTAAGTTACCTGTGCCATCGTAGCGGTAAAATAGACGAGCAACGTAAAATACATATTACCCCGCATGAGCAAAACGATTGGGTTATTCAAGGCGGCGACAAAATTGCCGTGTTTGATACCGATGCTGGTCGTGTAGGTATTCAAATTTGTTACGATGTAGAGTTTCCTGAGCTTTCACGCATATTGGCCAAACAAGGGTTAGATATTCTGTTTGTGCCATTTTGGACTGATACTAAAAACAGTTATTTACGTGTGCGCCACTGTGCACAAGCGCGTGCAATAGAAAACGAATGTTATGTGGTAATTGCAGGTTCGGTGGGTAATTTACCAGAGGTAGAAAGTCTTGATGTGCAGTACTCACAATCGGCGGTATTAACGCCATCGGACTTTTCGTTCCCGCACGATGCAACACTTAACGAAGCCACACCAAACACCGAAATGCTGCTATTTAGTGACCTTGATATGGATAAGCTTAAAATACTTCACAGCGAAGGCACAGTGCGTAACTTAAAAGATCGCCGCGAAGATTTATACGAAGTAATTGTTAAAAAGAGAGACGTTTAATGGCGTGGGTGTACTTAATTATTGCTGGGTTACTTGAAATTGGCTGGCCGATTGGCTTAAAAATTTCGCAAAACGCTGATACACGCTGGCAAGGCATAGCAATAGCGGTGGTATTTTTAGTCGCTAGTGGTTTTATGTTGTGGCTTGCACAAAGGCAAATATCAATGGGCACCTCATACGCCGTATGGACAGGTATTGGCGCCGCCGGTACGTTTTTAGTGGGTATATTGTTTTATAACGATGCCGCTACATTTGGTCGTATTGCGGGAGTATTAATGATTATTAGTGGTGTGATAACACTTAAAATAAGCTCTTAATTGGTAATTTGAATAAACGCTTAATTATGAATAGCGCAGGTATAAAAGCCTGCGCTTTTTTATGCTTTTAACTTGGCAACATAACCAAAACAGCGGCAATAGCTATGAGTATTAAGCCTGCTGTATCTTGTTTCTTAAGTGGCTGCTTTAACCAAAGAACGGCAATTAGCATGGTAAAAAACACTTCAACCTGTCCAAGTGTTTTAACGTAAGCAACGTGCTGTAAGCTCATTGCACTAAACCAGCCAATAGAACCGACACAACTAAAAACACTAATTGCGGCTGTAGTACCTTTGTATTGCCACAGTTTACTAAGTGTTTGCGGCTCTTTTAATAATAAATAGCCCAGTAGTATTAGTGTTTGTAAGCTAATTACAAACAGCAAAACCCAAGCTGCTGAGTGAGGAAATAATAATCCTGAATTTAAGCTCGCTTCACGTACCCACAGCGATGTAAGTGCAAAGCAAGTACCACAAGCCAGTCCTAATAATGCTGTTTTAGCATTAAAGTGTTTAACGCTTGTTATGCCACTGAGTAGCAATACGGCGATAGCGCCAAAAAACACACCAAGCCAACCGAGCAAAGAAAGTGCCGAGCCAAAAAATAATACACCTAAAATGGCAGCTACTAACGCCTCGCTTTTGGCAAGACCAGCACCTACGGCGTAATTATTCATTTTAAATAGCTTAACCATTAAACCAGTGGCAAGTATTTGCATCACACTTGCGCCTACAATAAATCCCCAAAAGGCATTATTAAACGTAGGCATGGCTGTATCTTGATATTGATACAAACCATATAAATACACGCCAGCAATAGGGCCTGCGATAATAAAGCGGGAGAGGGTTACGCCAGCCACACTCACATCGTTACTTAATTTACTTTGCAGGGCATTACGCCATGCTTGCATGAAGGCGGCTAAAAAAGTGAAAAATATCCAGGTCATGGTCGTCATCGTTAAAATGTAAGGCAGTAAAGTTAACAAGCTTTGTGAAGTAAAGCGATGCATTAACTATGATGTTGAATATTCATCATCTGCGACATTATGTCGCATGGGTTTGAGGATAAATTTAGCTATAGTAGGTCTGATGTTATTGTTAGCCGCCAGAGTTTGTCATAAAACGTATCTGGCGGCTTTTTTATTACGCTTATGCTAAATTATCCGAAACATCAAAAGGATAAATTATGACAACATTAGTTGTATGTGCATTACTTGCGGTATTAATGCCTTACTTTGCAAAAGTGCCGGTTGCTATAGCAATGGCCAAATTAGGTCGATACGACAATAAACACCCAAGGGCGCAACAAACAAAATTAACCGGCTTTGGTGCACGGGCGCTCGCTGCTCATCAAAACTGTTTTGAATCGCTTGCTGTTTTTGCTGTCGCTATTGCAGTTGTGCTGGGCACTAACTCTGTAGGTGCAGTGACCGAAATGCTAGCTGTTACGCATATTGTGTCGCGTATTTTGTATTGCGTATTTTACTATATGAACCTAGATATAATTCGCTCATTAGTGTGGTTTATTGGTTTGGGTACAGCCATTGCCATGATTGTGGTGAGTTTGTAACTTTATAGCGTAAAACCACAAAGCAAGCAGCCTAAAAGGGCGCTTGCTTTGTAGTCTTGAACAACTCGCGGCGTTAATGCGATACTTTAATTCGCTCAATTAAATCGGTAGGCGCCACTTCACTATTAATCGCAAAATCTAGTTGCACAAGTACATCTTCAAAACCTGAATCTGATGCTTTATATTTCCATTTTGCTAGTGCCTCTTTCGCTGATTTATCAAAAACATCTTTAGGTTTTGATTGAATAACACTAATGTTTTTTGTTTTACCGTTTGCTGCAATATCGTATTTTAATACAACAGAGCCGCTGATCCCTTGTTGGGCTGCTTGTATTGGGTAAGCAGGTTCAATGCGTATTGTTGGTGAAATGTGATCCTCTTTAGTCATTGCCTCTGGTTGCTTTGCAATCGCTAAGCCGCTTAGCATGCTTGCGGCTACAAGTAATAAGCCACCTTTAGCAAACTTTGAACGCTCCCCGCTGTGTTTTATATTAGTAAGTCGTTGTAACATGGTTTTTTTATCTCCGTAGTGTGAATAAGCCATAAGTCCTGTGGGCGCATTTGCCGCGCAGTTTATTAAGGCTTTGCTATATAAAATATGTTGTTGTGTGGTTTTATTGGCAAGTACCCGTTCATCACAAGTTAGCTCTTGTAGTCGGCGCATGCTTGCGTAACAAAACCAAGCTAGTGGGTTAAACCAAAGTAAAATAGTAGGTAGTAACATAAGTGCGTTTGTTAGGTTGTCTTTGCGTTTTATGTGTACGTTTTCGTGCTCTAAAATAAGCGCTAATGTGGCTTTATCAAACTGGGTATTGTAGTTACTCGGTAACACCAGCTTGCTGTTTAAAATACCGACCACCATTGGCGTGGCTACATGTTGGCTGGTATAAGTTTTAACATCAGCGGTAAGAGTGCTTTCAAATTGGGTTAACTCAGTTAACTGCAGGCTTTTAACAAAGCGGGTATGCGTAATAAAGCTAGCTATTAATAACCCTGCGGTAATAAGTACATACATGAGCGCCCAGCTAATACCCATTTCATGTGTCAAAGGCTGGTTAGGGGTGATTAAGTAATGGTTAATATTGCTATTTTGCAGTGGTTTAATCGCATTTGGTAAATTAGCAATCACTAATGCCGCAGGTAATAGCCATGCTAATTTATATACAAACCGCGAGCCAAGGGCTTTTAAAGCAAATCGCTCAAGTAAAATAAATCCACAAAACAAAATACTTAATAGTAATTGCTGCTCAATTAACCAATTAAAACCAGTTTGAATAACCATGTTAATCCCTTATTTTTGGTTTTTTTCCCAGTCATCTATAACTTTTTTAAGCTCGTTTATATCTTGCTGAGAAAGCTGCTCCGATTTAGCAAAACCACTTACAAGTGGCGCAATACGCCCACTAAAAAATCGCTCAATAAAGTTTTGGCTTTCTTTTAGGGTGTAGTCGGCGCGCTCCATACAGGGAGTATAAATATATTGGCGACCTTCTTTTTCAAATGTAAGTGCGCCTTTTTTTACTAGTCGACCTAGCAGGGTTTTAATGGTTTTTTCGTGCCATTGCTTATCGTCACTTAAGCGCTCAATTATTTGGCTCGCGGTGGCGGGGTAGTTAATCCAAAGTGCGTCGAGCACGTCAAACTCTGCTTTTGATAATTCAATCATTTTATCGCCTACAAGTGTAATCTTTAATTTAAGACTACACCTGTAATCTATTTTTGCAAGTTTATTTTTTAACTTTTTGAGATGTAGTTAAGTGATTTGGTATTAGATTTTTGAAATATCGGTTTTATTAATTTGTATATATTGGTTTTCAGGTAGGTTTAGCTTTGAAAGGGTGAGGTCACTAAATTGCACTCTAAATAAATCAATTACTTTGTATCCGCAGTAATGCGCCATTTTACGTATTTGTCTGTTTAGCCCTTGTTTTAAAACAATACTAAACTGATTACTGGCTATTTTATTTACCTCACAAGGCAGGGTTATGTGTTTATCAACGGGTACGCCTGCTGCCATTTTTTTACAAAAAGCATCGTCTAAAGGCTTATTTACGGTGACTAAATAATGTTTAGGCTGGTGGAAGTCAGGATGTATTAGTTGATTACAAAAATCCCCATCGTTGGTCAAAATAAGCAAACCACGAGAGTCTTTATCTAATCGACCAATAGGGTAAACACGGGTGAGTGTGGGCAAATGGTGAATAAGGCTGGCAGGGTCATCAATATTTAATTTACAGTCAATACCGACTGGTTTGTGGTACGCAAAATAAACTAAATCGGCAGCACCTTTAATTTCTTTTTCGTTCACTATTATTGTGTCTTGCTCATCAACGTGATCTATATGATTTGCTGGGCGATTATTTACAGTCACCACACCTTCATCAATTAAGCGCGATGCCTGTTTACGAGAGCAAATACCTGCATGGGCAATATATTTAGCGAGTCGGATTTTTGTGCTCATAACGTGTGACGCCAGCGGCTAATAAAAATTTGATCGTGATTATAGCAAAGCTGCGTATCGATAATGTTAAATAACCAGAACTCAGGTTAAATATAAAAAGGTAGCCAAGATGGGTATTAAATTTTCACAGTTAAAAAAGCACGAGCCGCTACAAAAAGTTATTGTTCACTCGTTAGATATGGCGCTTTATCAAGTATCGGTAATGATTAATAACGTTGAATACTATGTAACAGAAGACAGCGGTGAGTTTTTAAGAGCGCTCAGCCCACTGCATGTTCAAAAGCGTTTTGAAAAAATAGCGTACGCACAGATGATGTTAAGGCAAACAAGCGCTTACGACGAAATGTGCGGCCAGCCGGATAAAACCAGCAGCAATATGCTTGAAGTACCTTATGGTAAAAATAATCTTTATTGATTGAGCTAATTTGCTAGTATCTGCTTTTTAAGGGCGATAAATGTATCAATTAAAAGTAGATAATACCGATGCGTTAAACTCAGCGCTTCGCGCACAAATGGTTGAATTTAACGCCCAGCATTTTGATGTGCAAAGAGTGCCATTAGGCTATAAATTTACTGATGAGCAGGGCGAGCTTGTTGCCGGTATTAGTGGGTGTGTGTTTGGAAACTGGCTGATGATTAGTTGGCTTTGGTGTAGCGATATTGCACGAGGTAAAGGGCTTGCAGATAAATTGCTAACGGCACTTGAGCAAGCTGCTATTGAGCTAGGTGCTACAACTTCTCAGCTTGATACACTTGATTTTCAAGCAAAACCCTTTTATGAAAAGCGCGGTTATAGTGTTAAGTATCAACTTAATAATTACCCACGCTCAGGTACGCGTTACTTTATGGAAAAACCACTTTAATTTTTGTTGGCTATTTTTCTTTTAGTGGCTTGCCTTCAAAGGTAATACCTAAAAAAGGTGTTGCCTCTGGTGCTAACATAAACGTGCGAATGTTCATGTGATCATCCCCTTTAGGGTTTTGCAGCACGTCTTCTCGGTAAAACTTACCAAAACAATCCAACGTATTTTGTTTGCTTAAATCGTTTAATTTAGCAAACGCAAAAATTTTACATGAGCCGTTGTTCTCACTCGCAGCGCTAAGTAATCCATGGTTATTAAAGCCACATGCAGTAAAGTCGTAATTTGCTTCTATCACGGCCATTGTATCGGTAAATTGAATGCTTTTTGGGTTTTCAGCAAGTGCTTTTAAATAGTTATTTAGTGTCATGTGTTACCTTTGGGTTTTTAATTATTTAGCGCTCAACTCTAGCTCATCTGTTTGCTGATTTATATTGAATTTAAATCGCGATAAAAAGTTCATTCCTAGCAAACCTTGCCCACGGGTGTTTTCAATGCTTAGCACTTCAAAGCCGTAAATAATTTGCGAGCCCACTTTAAACGATTCAATTTGATAACGCTTTACAACAATTTGACCGTTAGCTGTATTTACCGTTACATCGCCTAAATAGAAAGGCTGTGGCGAAATTTGCTCAATAATATTTGTAGGTAGTGAGGTTACGCTTGCGCCTGTATCAATCATTAGTTCGGTTGATAGGTTATTATTTATTTCGGTGTTTATTAAGTAGTGCGCGCCGTAAGGCGTTAAAGCAACAAAGTCGTCTTGCGATTGTGCTTTATTGATCATCGCTTGCAGTGTTTGCACTTGGCTTTTTAGATTGTACTGGTTTGGCATTCGATCAAGGGTTGCTTGTGCGCTAATTAAATCGCCTTGCTGATAGTAGGCATACGCAAGCGGATATAAAAACTGCGCGTTATCGCTTTTATAATCAAGCCAAATTTGTGTTTGCTCAATAATAGCTTGCCAATTTTGTTGCTCAGTTAATGTGTGTAATTCGTTTTGAGTGAGCGTATTTAAACGCGTATTTACATTACTTTGCTGATCAGCAGGTTGTAATGAATTAAGCTCAAATAAAGCAATAATGGCATTTTGTGTTTGCTCGCTATTTATTAAATACTCAACCTGTAAATTAAGTAACTCTACGTTATAAGGGCTGTTATTTAATAGCGCATTGAGAAATGATTCGCTGAGTAATAAATTGCTATTTAGCCATGTTTTAAGCTGTATCAGCCAAGATGAATAAAGGTTTTTTGCGATTTCTGGATTGCTGTTTTTGAGTTGTTGATAGCTACTAAGTGCGGCTTCAAATTGGTGTTTTTTAAACTGCTGCTTTGCCGTATTTAATAGCGTATTTTGTTGTTTAGGCGATATGATTTTTTCAGCACCTTGCGTTTTTTGTGGTGTAGTTAACGCAGGCTGAGGCCATAATAAATAAGCGTTAAGGCTAAGTGAGCCAATTAATAGCAAGGTGATTAGCTTGGTATAGTGGCTCATTGTGACCTCTTATTTTTAATCGGTTATTTAATAAAGTGCGTTAAGGCATGAATATTGGTTATTTCAATATCGGCCAGCCCTTTATAAGCATAATTGGCACCTTGATCGTTTAACCATACCGATTGGCAACCGGCATTATTTGCGCCTTGTACGTCGGTATCTAGGCTATCGCCAATGTGTAAAATTTCACTTTTAACAACGTTTAAGTGCTCGGCGGCTTTATCAAATAAGGTGCTGTGAGGTTTTGCTTTACCGTGCATACCCGCTTGTAACACGAGCGAAAATTTATCGTGTAAGTTAAAGCGTTCAATTTCAACGTTACCGTTAGTAATTGCAACCAGCGTAAAGTGCTGGGCTAAGTTATCTAGCAGCTTTAGTACGTCGTCGGTTACCACTATTTTACTGCGCGCATCGGCAAAGGCGTTATAGGCAGCATCGGCATGATGCTCTACCTCTTGCTCGTTCAAATCTAGTTTAGAAAGGGCTAAGCGCAATGTATGTTGGCGCCATTTAGTGACGTTATCAGCAAGTTCAGGTAACTGTAATACGGCCTCATTGCGGCATTGTTGCCAGTATTTTGGGCCTTGGGCTAAGTAGCTCGGGAGCGCCTTTAAATAATCTTGCTGCGCTTTAACCGCTGCTTTTATAATGGGGTGATTGTTGTAAAGAGTGTCGTCTAAATCAAAGCTCATGACAGAAAATGACTTAATAGCACGATTAAATCGGATCATATTTATTTTCCTAATCAGTTCGTTTTTTTGCACGAGGGTGAGTGTTGTCGTACACCTTGGCTAAATGTTGAAAATCTAAATGCGTATATACTTGTGTAGCCGACAAACTGCTGTGCCCTAGTAATTCTTGCACAGCGCGTAAATCACCAGATGATTCTAAAATATGTGACGCAAACGAGTGGCGCAGCTTATGCGGGTGAACCTGCGAGCTAATACCTTGTTTTATTCCCCACTCTTGCATGCGTAGGCGCACTTGGCGAATCGAAATACGGTTTTTTTGGCTACTTAAAAATACTGCTATTTCATCGGGCTTTGCAAACTGAGGGCGTATTGTGAGCCATTTTTTTAATGCGTCTAACGCTTTTTTGCCCACCGGAATTAATCGCTCTTTATTGCCTTTACCACGCACTAAAATTTCACCATTGGCAGCGCTAATATCTTGCATGTTAGCGCCAACTAACTCGCTTATACGCAGCCCTGATGAATACATTAACTCCATCATTGCTTTATCTCTAATTGCGAGAGGTTCGTCGTCGGGTATTTCGAGCAAGCGTGCCATTTGATCTACATCGAGATTCTTAGGTAGGGGCTTTGCAAACTTAGGGCCTTTTATACCTATAGCCGGATTATGGTAATGCGATTGCTCGGCAATATTTTTTGCTTTTAAAAACTTATATAAGCTGCGAATACAGCTGAGCTTTAAGCTAATGGTACGGCCACTTAATTGTTTTGATCGCAGTGCCATGCTGTAGCGGCGAATATGTTCGCCTTGTACGCCAAACCAGTCATCACATAGTTTGCTAAAATAAAGGGCTGCAAAGCCAAGTTGGCTTACGTATTGATTAACTGTGTGCGCTGAATATTGTTTTTCAAACTTTAAATAATCGCTAAATAGCGTTATGGGTGTACGCCAGTGGTCACTTAGCGCGGTAATATTAGGCGCATCGTCACTCATGCTAGTTTTTGTAACCGCAGGTGTAATGCGTTTATAAAGTCGAGCACAAACAGGTTATCTTGCGCGGGCTCAAAATGGTTTACGTTATTGCTACCAAACGCCAAAATAGCGATAGGGTGCTTGGTGTCGCCAATTAAATAAATAGCGACGGATTGTGTATCTTCACTAAATAATTGTTCGCGCTCTTGTTTATTAATTCGCCCTAAATAATGCCCAGAATGGGTAAGGCGATGCGCAATAAGCTCGTCGTACTCGGGATTGTATTTTACTAATTTGCAGTCGTTAATATCTTCACTTGAGCAGATTATATTGCGTAGATTATTTGCAAGAGTGTCAAAATCGTCATGATCCCAAAGCTGGCGATGACACTGGCTAAACAAACGATATACGAGCTCGTTTTGCGTTGCATGCTTGCTCATAGCATCTATTTGGCTTTTTAAAAGCGTGTTGTGCTCGCGTAATTGACGTTGCTGAATATGTACTAGTGACGTTGCACCTTGAGCTTGCTGTTGCAGCTCAAGTTGTGCGAGTAGTTCAGGGTGATGAACTAAAAAGTCAGGATGTTGCTGTAAGTAATCAATAACCTGCTCTGTACTTAGCTCGCTCATAGCGCTACTTGTCCGTCGAAAACATGCTCTGCGGGACCAGTCATGCGTACCGGATGACCTTCACCACTCCAGCGCACTTGCAAAGTACCGCCCGGCAAATCTACTTGAACGGTTGTTGATAATTTATTTTGCATATGACCAATCACCATTGCTGCACACGCACCTGTGCCACAGGCTAGGGTTTCGTTAACACCGCGCTCCCACACTCTTAGCTTAATGTGTTCTTGCGATACAACCTGCATAAAGCCAATGTTCGCTTTTTGCGGAAAGCGTTCGTGGTTTTCAAGTAATGGACCCAATACATCAACTTGCGCGGTGGTTACGTCGTCAACTTCTAGCACGCAATGTGGGTTACCCATAGATACCGCGCCACTAAATACAGTGTGTTCTTGCGTTCTAATAATATAAGTAAGCTCGCGTTTGCTGGCTTTTAACGGAATTTTACTTGGCTCAAAATTAGGATGGCCCATGTTAACAGTTACTTGACCGTCTTTTTCTATGTAGAGCGTTAAGTTGCCCGACTTAGTCGATACACTAATTTTGTGCTTGTTAGTAAGGCCTTTCATGCGTACAAAGCGGGCAAAACAGCGTGCGCCGTTACCGCATTGTTCTACTTCGGTACCATCGGCATTAAAAATTCGATAATGAAAGTCGAGATCAGGTGAATATGGTGCTTCAACCATCAGCAATTGGTCAAAGCCAATGCCAAAGTGGCGATCTGCCAGTTTTTTGATTTGGTCTCGCGACAAAAAAACATTTTGTGTAATGTTATCAATCACAACAAAGTCGTTACCTAAGCCGTGCATTTTGGAAAAATTAACTAACATAGCGCTCTAATTCGGTTTTGCTCTGTGCTAATCATGCCACAGAGCAGCTAGTAGACAAAAACGTTTATGGTAAAACTTTCTCACCTTGATAAAGGCTTTCAATAGTTTCGCGTTCACGAATAAGGTGATGCTGCTGACCATCTACCATTATTTCTGCAACACGCGGGCGCGAGTTGTAGTTTGAGCTCATTGTAAAGCCATATGCACCCGCGCTTCGTTGTGCAAGTAAATCGCCTTGTTTAAGCGCTAGTTCACGGTCTTTTCCTAAAAAGTCGCCGGTTTCGCACACCGGACCCACAATATCAAAGTTGTGAGTAGGTGTTTCGTCGTCGCGAACGGATACCGGAATAATTTTTTGCCACGCTTGATAAAGCGCAGGGCGAAGCATGTCGTTCATACCTGCATCGACAATGGCAAAAAACTTGTCTTGGTTTTGTTTGATAAATTCAACTTGAGTAACCAAAATACCTGCGTTAGCTGCAATAGCGCGCCCTGGTTCAAAAATAAGTTCAAGATGTTTGTAGTTAGCTAAGCGTTCGGTAACTTGCGCTGCATATTCACTTGGGTGTGGTGGTTGCTCGTTGTCGTATGGCACACCTAAACCGCCGCCAATATCTAAATGAGTTAGCTCAATACCGTTAGTTTTTAGCTCATCAATAAGCGCCATTAATTTATCAAGGGCTTCTAAAAAAGGTCTAACTTGCGTTAATTGAGAGCCAATATGGCAATCGACACCAATTACTTTTAAACCAGGTAAAGCCGCTGCTTGTTGATAAACACTCACTGCTGTTTGAATATCAATACCAAACTTATTTTCTTTTAAACCGGTAGAAATATACGGATGTGTTTTTGCATCTATGTCTGGGTTTACGCGAATAGAAATAGGCGCTTCTAGGTTAAGCTCGCAAGCCACTTCAGAAATACGCTCAAGCTCAGACGCCGACTCTACATTAAAACATTTAATGCCCAGTTTTAATGCGTAAGCTATTTCGTCAGACGTTTTAGCCACGCCTGAAAAAACCACTTTAGAAGCATCGCCTCCCGCTTTAATTACACGCGCTAGTTCACCTTTAGATACAATATCGAAACCCGATCCTAAGCGCGCTAATATATTAAGTACGGCAATATTTGAGTTTGCTTTTACAGCGTAACATACCAAGCTTTTATGATTTTTAGTGGCGTTAGCAAATGCTAAGTAATGGCGCTCAAATGTAGCACGCGAGTATACATAACACGGCGTGCCGTATTGCTGCGCTATGCTTGCTACGCTGACGTCTTCGGCAAATAATTGGTTGTTTTTGTAGTTAAAATAATCCATTTATTGCTCCTGACTTTGCGATGCTTTAGCTTGCTCAGCGGTAGTGGCTGGTTTAGCTGTATTTTGAGGTTGGTTTTGCTCTGTTTGTTGCTCTGGTAAATATAACGGACCGCTTTGTCCGCAGCCAGCTAAGGCGCTTAACAGTACAGTGCTTATTAATAGTCTTTTTAATTGTAAGGTATGTGTCGCTTTCATTAGATTAATACGGTTGCTGGCTTTATAATCGCAGAGTAACAGAATATCTAAAAAATGCAGCTATTCGCGGATGATTTTATTCCTGTTACACTAGCTGCACATTTTTAAAGCTAATTTAAAGCTAAAACGTACCCAATATTAGGCGGCTCGCCTGCAAAGGAAATAACAATGACTGAACACGAATATCACCAATTAGCCGAAGCTCTTATGTTCACTATTGAAGAGCAGGTTGATGATTGCGAAGCTGATTTAGATTATGAATCGGCACAAGGTATTTTAGAAATTATTTTTCCTGATAAAAGTAAAATAGTGATCAATAAGCAAGCACCTCTTCATCAAGTATGGGTTGCGACTAAGTTTAACGGACATCATTTTGAAATGCGTGATGGGTTATGGATTGATAACCGCTCTGGCGCTGAATTTTGGGCGTTTATAAATGAAGCCTCAACTCGTCAAGCAGGCCAAGAAGTTAAGTGGCAATCATCACTATGAGTTTAGAATTTGTAGAATATGCAGCCCAAAGTGAACATAAAGCAACGGTTATTTGGTTACATGGTTTAGGTGACTCTGGGGATGGTTTTGCGCCAGTAGCCCCGCAGCTAAATTTACCAAGCGAGCTTGGTATACGGTTTATTTTTCCGCATGCGCCAGTGCAACCGGTCACCATAAATGGTGGCATGGAAATGCGCTCTTGGTACGATATTAAGTCTATAGAATTAGATAAGCGTGCCGATGAACAAGGCGTAAGAGATTCTGCTGCAAAGGTAGAAGAGTTAATTAATAAAGAAATTGCTAATGGTATTCCTGCTAATAAAATAATTTTAGCTGGTTTTTCTCAAGGTGGTGTTGTGTCTCTGCATTTAGCGCCGCGCTTTGAGCAAAAGCTTGGGGGTGTTATGGCGCTTTCTACTTATATGTGTGTGCCACACAAATTTGCTGATGAAGCAAAACATACTGATTTAAACGTATTTATGGCTCATGGTAGCCAAGATAACGTTGTACCGCACAGTGCGGGTAGAAATGCGTTTGAAGTATTAACAGCACATAACATGGATGTAAGCTGGCAAGAATATCCAATGGCTCATCAAGTTTGCGCAGAAGAATTGCAAGCTATTCGCCAATGGTTAATTGCTCGTTTAAGCTAATTTTGGAACCGCTGAGGTCAATATGAGTCAAAAAATAGTTATAAAAGCAAATGTTAAACGCGAATTACAACAGAGCGTACCAACGGTAAGCTACGAGTGGAATTGGCGTCGTATTGTGAGTATTGCTATGTTGGTATTAATGACCTCTGCAGCAGTTGTTTATGGCTTAACCACCTCTGTTAATGCAGAGCAAGGTGAGCACCCAAATGAGCAGGAACAATTCTTAAATTTCAGCAATAACGCTGAAAACCAAACAAGCGATGAGGTAATGGATGTTGAGTCAGAGTTATCTGCAAACAATACCCCAGCTGAGTCTGCAGAGGTAACTCAAGCGAGTATTGAACCTTTGTTAGCTGAGCAAAATGAGACCCAACTAAGCATTTCAAGTAATACACCTGCCGAAGTAGACCTTGTAAATAATACCCCGGCTTTGTTGGCTAACAACGATATTGTTACTGATCAAAGCGAAAGTATTAATACAGAGTTAAACTCAAACCTTGATAATGATGTGCAAGAAGAAACCGCAGAAGCCCAAAACGTAACTGAGCCTGCTAGTCAAAGTGACTTACTTTTAGAGTTAGAAAGTGATGATGGCGCATTGAGTGGCACTGAAGGTTTTTCCTCTACAGCACATGTGGCAAGTGTGGCATTGGGGGCGCAAATAGACACGGGTAAAATTAGTCGTGCGGTACTTACTCGTAAAGTAAGTAAGCGTGAGCCTACCAATGTGTTTGCTGCTGATATTAGGTTAAGCCAGTTTGAGGAAGGGTTATCGTTTTTTAGCGAGATTAAAAACCTTCAAGGCCAGCAAGTTAAGCATGTTTGGTCGTTTGAAGGTGAAACAATGGCTGAAATTACACTTAATGTTACTTCGCCTCGTTACAGAACGTACTCAACAAAAAATATAATGAACACACAAACAGGTCATTGGCGTGTTGATGTAGTTGATGAGCAAGGTAATTTAATTGCCCAAAAAGAATTTAGAATTTTAGCTGACTAAAACTGGCTAAACGCAGTAATTAATTGGATACCCCTATGACAGAAAAAACAAAATTAGTACGCATCGCAACGCGCAAAAGCGCTCTAGCACTTTGGCAGGCCGAATTTGTAAAAGCAGAGCTTGAGCGTTTTCATGCAGATGTGCGCGTAGAATTAGTCCCAATGTCGACGCAAGGGGATATAATTTTAGATACGCCATTGGCTAAAATTGGCGGTAAAGGCTTATTTGTTAAAGAACTAGAGCAAGCCATGCTAGATGGCCGAGCTGACATTGCCGTACATTCTATGAAAGATGTGCCAGTAGAGTTTCCTCAAGGGCTAGCACTGCATACTATTTGTGAGCGTGAGGATCCACGCGATGCGTTTGTATCAAACAATTTTGCTAATTTAAGTGAGCTACCACAAGGCGCTATTGTTGGTACTTCGAGCCTACGCCGCCAGTGCCAAATTAAGGCACTTCGCCCTGATTTAGATATTCGTGATTTACGCGGCAATGTAAATACGCGTTTAGGTAAATTAGATGACGGCCAATATGATGCTATTATTTTAGCGGCTGCAGGGCTTATTCGTTTAGAAATGGAGTCGCGTATTGCTGACTACATTGAGCCAGAAGTGTCATTACCAGCAAATGGTCAAGGCGCTGTAGGTATTGAATGTCGTATTGATGATGAAGTAACCAAAGTATTACTTGCACCACTTGAGCATACACAAACACGTATCCGCGTAAACGCAGAGCGTTCGATGAATCGCTATTTAGAAGGTGGTTGCCAAGTTCCTATTGGTGCTTATGCATTGGTTGATGGCGAACAAGTGCATTTACGTGGTTTAGTTGGTGCTGTTGATGGCAGCGAAATTTTACGTGACGAAGTAACAGGCCATGTAAATGACGCAGAAAAACTAGGTATTGAGCTTGCTAAAAAATTACTAGCTCAAGGTGCAGACAAAATATTAGCTGAAGTTTATAGAGACGCATAAATGACACATATTCTGATAACTCGGCCCGAAGGAAAAGGCGCAGCCCTTGCACAGCAACTTGAGCAAGCGGGTTATCAGGCGTCTTTATTTCCGGTATTAAAAATAACACATTTAACACCCTCCAGCACAGAGCTTAGCCCGCTATTAAATGCAGATAAAATAATATTTATATCGCAAGATGCAGTTAGTGCGCTTTCACAATTAAAGCCAGATATAAATACCAAAGCGCAGTTTTATGCGGTTGGACAACAAACAGCCGACGTTATATATGAGCAATTTGGTGTGCGCGCAGCTGTGCCAAAGCAGTATGATTCAGAAGGGTTACTTGCGCTTAAATCACTCGCCGAGGTGGATGGCTGTAATATAGTATTAGTTAAGGGCCAAGGTGGCCGCCCTGAGTTAGCTAAAACGCTCAAAGAGCGCGGTGCTTTTTTAAATAATTGTGTTGTGTACAAACGTGAACCGACAGAGAGTATTACCTCTAGCTGGACAGACCACTGGAAAAGCCAGAATGTACACGGTATAGTCATAACAAGTAATGCAGCAGTTGATGCTATATTTAAAAGCCTTACTGCACACCAACTACAATGGTTACAACAGTGCCGATTTTATGTTGCTAGCGAGCGTATAGCCGCTTATTTAAAGCTGCAACAGGTAAGTTCGGCTAATATACACATTGCAGCAGGGGCTAGCGATAATGCTATGTTTACCTGCATAAATAAGCAAGGTAGCAACATGAGCGAACAGTCAAAGCCAGTAACGGCAGAAAAAGCCACACCAACAATAGCTAACACGACCTCTGCTAAATCAACTAAGCAAGAGCCTACAGCTACAAAAAATACGGCAGACAAAAGTAAACAAAAAATAAGTAAGGTTGCAGTACTTGCGCTTCTTATTTCGTTAATTGTGGCCTCTGGTGTTGGATACGAGTTTTATCAAAAATTAAATGCTGGTAGGGCGAAAAACCTAGCCGTTAATGAGCTAAGCGAGCAAAATAAGTTACTCACTCAGGAGGTGCAAGCACTTAAATCGGCGCAATCTAATTTGCAACAAGCGCTGTTTAATAGTGAGGAAAAAGTTGCCGCAGCCCTAAATGAAAGTGCAGTTCAAAATCAGCAAGAATTGAAAGCCGCTTTGCAAAAGGCGCAGCAACAAGGCTCATCGTTAAACCCACAAGAAGTAACCAGCTTACAACGTATGGCTGAGTTTAAACTATGGGCTGAAAAAGATTATCAAGGCACTAGTGCTGTTTTAAAGCGCTTAGATGGATTGCTTAGTGAGCACCCAGGAACAGTTGAAGTTCGCCAAGCGATTATGCAAGATATACAAACACTTGAGAGCCTTAAACCTGTTGCAGCAGAGACTATTTATTTACAGCTAAACAGTGTACTAAGCAGTATTGACGACTTAGTTTTTAATGCAGTTAATTTACCAGAAGAAGCAGCTGCAATAGATGAAAATGCTTTAAGTGGTGACGTGAGTGATTGGCAGCAAAACTTGAGTAATAGCTGGAATAAAATTGTGGATAGCTTCATTACTATTCGTCAGCACGAGGGTGTTTCCATTGAGCCATTACTTACGGATCAAGAGCGTCATTTAATAAATCAACGAATCAAGCTTAATATAACTCAGGCACAAGATGCACTTATGAGTAAGCAGGCGAGTATTTTCTTTAGCGCCTTAAGTGAAGCAAAACGTTTAGTTGGTGAGTACTTTAAGCAAGACGATGATACAACTAAAACGGTACTTAAAGCGTTGTCTAAACTTGAAAAAGAGCAGCTTAACTTTAATCCAAAAGTAACCTTAAACAGTACACAAAAGGTTAAGGAGTGGGCGCAATGATAGGGCTAATTATTTTAATTGTAGCTATTGTTGTTGTACTAGCGGTTACTCCATTCGTTCTAGATGAAAAAGGTTATGTACTTATTTCATTTAACAATACGACGATAGAAGGCACGATAGTATCGTTTTGTATAATGGCAGTCATTACCGCTGTTGTTTTATATTTAACATATAAGTTAATTCGTTATTTATTATCGATTTATCATAATACTAAGCATGGCTTTTTTGCACGTAGCCAAGAGCGCAAACAAGCAGCTATTGAGCAGGCTCTTTGGAGTGCTATTAATGATGATTACGAGCACGTAGAACAGGCTTTATCGGGTAATAGCGTACCAGATAAGTTTGAAGATATTCGCTTAGCATTACTTGCAAAAGCAGCGCTTGCTAATAATCAAACAGATAAAGCACTTGAGCGTTTATTTGAAATAAGCCCAGAGCATCAATTAAAAGTAGCAAAGCTATGGTTGGCAAGTGGCGATAGTAGCGCGATTGAATCACAAATGCGTATTAGCGCAGAAGCTAAAAAAGCCACCGCACTTGAGTTAAAACTTTATGCAGAAGTATTAGTACAGCAACAACACTTTAGTGCGCTGGAAGACTTTTTGCCGCGTTTACTGCGCAAAAAAGCACTTACTGATGCACAGTGGACGCAGTTATTTAGTGCTTATTTTAGTGCGTTAGATGCAGACAAGCTGAGTGAAAAATATAAACAGCTGCCTAAAAAGCTGCAAGCTCATGCCCACACCGCATATTTAATGCAAATGGCGCAAGCAGGTCAATTGGCTGTTATTGAAAGTGACTTAATTAAAATGGTTAAGCACAATGAGCAACACTTAGAGCTTGCCAATATATTAAGTAAAGCAACAGCAGCCGATGCAGCTAAGTTGCAAATAAGTATTCAAGAACGGCTTAAGAAGGATGATTCAAATAATTCACTATTACTTGCGCTAGCTTGCCTTGCTAATACTAAGGGTGATTATGACTTAGCAGCTAGAATATTTGATAAAGCACTGAATAGTGAAAATAAAAAACAGTTCTCTGAACAAGCTGTGTTGAGTTATAAAAATAGTGCACAGGCAGAAAAGGCGCTCGTTTTATATCAATAAATGACTACACTATAACTACTTAGCATTTTTTGTAGTTCAGGAGCACAAGCTTTGAGACAGTTTTTAATATTAACCCTTAGCTTGGCTTGTGCTTACTTCTTTACAGGATACTTTAGCAACTCACTTCTTTCTGTAGATGGCTATGCGGTCGCCTCCTGGCCGCCCTCAGGAATTGCTTTAGCGAGCTTTTTAATTTGGGGACGTAAGTCATTTATTGGCCTTATTATTGGGGCTTTTTGTACTAACTTAATCCATCTTGAACGCACCGTAGATATTTTTCATTTTATTGTGCTTTTACAAGCTATAGGCATTACTTTAGCCTCTGTTTTACAGGCTTGGATTGGCCGACAAATTATAGTGAATGTTATAAAAGCGCCGTTGGATTTATCTTCTTTAAAACACAGTGTTCAAAGCTTAATAGTAGCGGGGCCAATATGTTGTGTTATTGCTGCAGGTGTAGGAACAAGTTTATTAGCATTGAATAATGTGATTCCGACCAATGCTATTTTTGATAACTTTATAGCATGGTGGATTGGCGACAGTATCGGTGTACTTATATTTACTCCACTCATGCTCGCAGCCTTTAATTACACGCAAGTACGCCACCGTATGTTGGTAATTTTACCTTCACTATTAATTTATATACTAATCAGCGTTAGTTTTTATGGCGCTGCCAGTGTTAAAAAAGAAAAAGACATTCAAAAGCAAGAAGCCAAAATACTTACTGTGCAAAATGCTATAAGCCAGAAGCTCGATGGTATTACTGCTCATTTAGGATTGTTAGCTACATTTTTTGCTAGTAGTAATGACGTGAACTTTAAAGAGTTTAAACAATTTACTTCTAAGCAGTTGGACTATAGCCAAGAAATTTTAGCATTTGAATGGATACCTTATGTACCAGCAAATAAACTCGCAGATTTTGAAACACATGAAAATACAGCCACAGGCAAACCTTTATATATAAAAGAAAAGTCACTTGATGGAGGTTGGCAACCTGCAGGTACTCGTAGTAATTACTTTCCTGTAAAATATGTATATCCCTTAAAAGATAATGAAGGTGTTTTAGGGTTTGATTTAGCTTCTAGTAAAGTAAGAGGTACAGCGCTTAGCAAAGCGAAAGAGCTTAATGAACTTGCACTAAGTGAGCCAATTATTTTAGTCCAAAATACAGCTGAAGACGGTGTACTCTTTTTATATCCTGTTTTTGGAGAGTCGTCTACCGAAGATGATTTTCAAGGTTTTGTGGCAGCGATTGTCAGTCTGAAACGCTTATCGCAAACACTATTATTTGATCACAACAACGCAATTTCAGTCAGTTTTTTTGATACAACGATACCAGGGAAAAAGCAGGCAATTTATATTGCCGATACCGGTAACTCGCAAACGCTGTTTAAAGAATATCAATTGTTGATTGGCAAACGCATGTGGCAGGTCGAGTTATATGAACCAATAGTTAGAACGTCTTGGTTAATGTATTGGCTTGCACAAATAGTAGGTATGTTGTTTGTGTGGTTACTGATTACATTTTTGATTTCAGTTACTGGTACAAACATACAAATTCGCGAACAAGTGGCCAAGCAAACACATACACTACGCAAAGAAAAACAAAAAGCAGATGAAGCGAGTCATATAAAGGGGCAGTTTTTAGCAAACATGAGCCACGAAGTCCGCACCCCTATTAACGGTATAAAAGGGCTGCATTATTTAGCGCTCCAGCAAAACGATTGGCAACAAGCTAGAAGTTACATAGAGCAAGCAGATGGGGCACTTGGTGTTTTACTGAGGGTATTAAACGATGTGCTCGACTTTTCAAAAATGGAAGCAGGCAAGCTAGACTTAATGCAAGAGCCTATTAATGTAGCGAGTTTAGCGGATGAAATGCTTAATTTACTTCAATTTGAGGCTGATATTAAATCAATAAAGTTAAGTCTCGATTTTGATAAAACATCAAATTTGGTCATTAATACCGATCCAATCCGCTTAAAACAAGTGCTGCTGAACCTGCTCAATAATGCGGTTAAATTTACAGGGGAAGGTGAAATCACTCTGAAAATTTGGCAATCGAAAAAAATGACTTATTTTAGTATTAACGATACGGGTATTGGTATTAGTAGCGAAGCACAGAAACAGTTGTTTAAACCGTTTGCACAAGCTGATAGCTCAACCTCACGCCAATATGGTGGTACAGGCTTAGGATTAAGTATTTGCAAAAAACTGGTTGAGTTAATGGGTGGTGCAATTGATTTAGTTAGTTATGAAGGTAAAGGCTCTACATTTACATTTAGTTTGCCGCTAATATCGCCTTTACCAAAGGCAGAGCAAATTCAGCAGCAATACAACGAAATAGACGTAAGTACATTATCATTTACAGGCTATAAATTACTTTTAGTAGAAGATAATCCACTTAATCAGCATGTTGCTAATGCTATTTTAAAAACGAAAGGCTGTATTGCCGACATTGCTAACGATGGTTTTGAAGCCATAGAAAAGCTAGCCGAAAATAGCTACGACATTGTGCTTATGGATATTCAAATGCCAAAAATGGATGGACTCAAAGCAACAAAAGTAATTCGTCGTGATTTAGAGTTAATTGATTTACCCATAATAGGGCTATCGGCGAACGCCCATGACAATGACGTTAAAAAGGCACTAGCCTGTGGAATGAATGGCTATATTACCAAACCTATTGATGCAAATACGCTTTTTAAAACTCTTTGGCATCACTTATCAGGAAAATAGGCTATATCATTTTTTTTGCACAAAAAGCAGACATATGACCGCTAAAACTTACCGCAAATCATATAGACTTGAAAAATAAATGTATCTGCGTATCATGCGCGCAAATTTAACTAAACTGGGTTGCTATTATGATCAATAGAAAATTACCTTTGCTAGATATTCACCGCCATTTAGACGGTAATGTACGTGCGCAAACCATATTAGAACTTGGTCGACAGTTTAATATAGAGCTACCTGCAGATAACGTTGAAGCATTAATCCCTCATGTTCAAGTTATTGATCCTGAACCTAACCTCATGGCTTTTTTACAAAAGTTAGATTGGGGAGTTACTGTGCTTGGCGACTACGATGCGTGTAAACGTATCGCAATTGAAAACATTGAAGATGCACAAGCACAAGGTCTTGATTATGTGGAGCTTCGATTTAGCCCTTACTACATGGCACAAAGCCAAGGTTTACACCCAGAAGGGGTTGTAGAGGCAGTTGTTGATGGTATTAAATCAGCAACAAAGAGCGCAAATATAAAAGCTAACTTGATTGGTATTTTATCGCGTACTTATGGCGTAAAAACGTGTCAAAAAGAGCTTGATGCATTACTCGCATTTAAAAATGATTTAGTCGCTGTTGATTTAGCCGGTGACGAAATTGGCTTCCCGGGTGAGTTGTTTGTAGAGCACTTTAAACAAGTACGAAATGCGTATTTAGCTTCGACTATTCATGCTGGAGAAGCACTTGGCGCTCCAAGTATTTGGCAAGCAATTAATGAGTTGGGTGCGAGCAGAATAGGGCATGGCGTTAAAGCAATTGAAGATCCAAAACTAATGGATTATTTACGCGATAACCGTATTGGTATTGAGTCATGCTTAACAAGTAATATTCAAACCAGTACAGTAAACGATTTAACTAAGCACCCACTTAAACAGTTTTTAGATCATGGTATTTTAGCGTGTATTAATACTGATGATCCTGCGGTTGAAGGTATTGAAATTGAGTATGAATATACCGTTGCTGCACCTAAAGCAGGCTTATCTCAAGCTGATATGGAAAAAGCCCAAAAAAATGCGTTAGAAATAGCATTTTTAAGCGATGGCGATAAAAAAGAACTTTTAGCACTCGTTAGCGCACGTTAATGTAAGAGCATTAAAAATGCCGCTTTATATAAGCGGCATTTTTGTATCTGCAATTTAGTGTGTTTGGCAGCTTATGTAATTATCGTAAAGTGCTTTAAGTACATCTGCTCGGCTGATCATACCGATTACTTTAATGCCCTCTACAACAGGGTAGTTTTTTGGTTTACCAGGCTGCATCTGCTGTGCAAGCTCAATAATGTTGGTATCGCCGCTAACGGTCACTACCTCGGTTTGCATAAGCTGCGATACTTTAACCATCCCATCACAAAAATAACTGCTTTGAGTAAGTGGTTTTAACAGCTCTTGCTCTGATATAAATCCAACTAAGCATTTATCTTTATCAAATACTGGCGCGCCAAGTAGTTTAAATTTTTGTAGTTCTGCTATGGCTGTCGTCATTTCTGTATCTGGTGTGATATTTGGCAACTTGCGTTGCATAAAATCTTTTACTTTTGTATTTAGCATTTGGGTCTCTCCCGCTGATGTTCTATACAAAGTATGGTTTATAGATAGGGATTTAGGAAATTGTTTATATTGATGGAGTTGATAGGTTTTAACTATTAAATATTTGTTGTTATAAAAATAAAGGCACCGATTAGGTGCCTTTATTTATAACTGAAAGTAAATTTCAATTATTTGATAAATGCGAATGCATCTGCGTACATGTTTTCACGAATTGCACCATGAGTAATAAAGTCATCACGGACAATACCTATCATGTCAAAACGACCTGCCATATAAATATCGTATGGTTCTAGTGACACAATATCTTGCATTACTGCTTTGTGTACATAGCCAGTGTGTCCTTGCCAATTAGCAGATGGATTTTCTACTACAGGAATAAACTTAAAATTCTCATGGCTATCTGCCCATGCTTGCATTTCTGTGTGTGCGTATAAAGCAGATTCTTCTTTTACGCCCCAGTAGAACAATACAGGACGGTCGCATTTTATTTCAGCTAAATGATCAGCCATTGATTTTGCGTATGAAAAACCAGTACCACCGGCGAGTAAAATAATAGGGCGCTCACATTGCAGGCGCAACTGTGAAATACCCAAGCCAGCTTCAATGTCTACTAACTGCCCTGTGGTATGGGCGTTACGTAAATGCTCTAACGATTGCATTGCATACGAATCGGCACCTGAGGCGCCAATATGCAGTTCTATTGCATCGCACTGTGAAGGGCGACTAGCTATAGAAAAAGCACGTTTGTCTTTTTCGCCTAATACGAGTTGCATGTATTGGCCAGCTTCAAAGGTCACCGGTTGTTGTGGCTTTAAAATTACTTTATGAACAAATTCTGTAAGTGGGCTGATAGCTACAACTTCAGCTTTTAATGTTTGCATTTTTTACCTTTTAGCAGCGCTTGTAACAGCAGATACGCAATCGAATAGCTCGATTCTAGCATATCTGCAGGGTTATTTTATAGCCTGATATGTACTTACATATAAACACTTAAACAATATTAAGGCTTTCCCAAATATCATCTACACGGTCTTTGGTGTCTTTATCCATAACAATAGGCTCGCCCCATTCGCGGGTGGTTTCGCCAGGCCATTTATTGGTAGCATCCATTCCCATTTTTGAACCAAGACCTGAGACTGGCGATGCAAAATCGAGATAATCAATAGGTGTGTTCTCTATTAATGTTGTATCACGTGCTGGATCCATTCGGGTTGTTATAGCCCAAATAACATCTTCCCAATCGCGGGCGTTAACATCGTCATCGCAGACGATTACAAATTTGGTGTACATAAACTGGCGTAAGAACGACCAAACTCCCATCATCACGCGCTTAGCATGGCCTGGATATTGTTTTTTCATTGTTACAATCGCCATACGATATGAGCACCCTTCAGGCGGAAGGTAAAAGTCGACAATTTCAGGGAATTGCTTTTGTAGTATCGGCACAAACACTTCATTAAGTGCCACACCTAAAATAGCAGGCTCATCAGGCGGACGGCCAGTAAATGTGCTGTGATAAATAGGATCTTTACGATGCGTTAAGTGAGTAACCGTCATTACTGGAAAGTCATCGACTTCATTATAGTAACCGGTATGGTCACCATAAGGGCCTTCTGGCGCCATTTCACCAGGCATTATGTAACCTTCAAGTACTATTTCTGAACTGGCAGGGACTTGTAGGTCATTTGAAATAGATTTTACAACTTCGGTTCTGCTG
This sequence comes from Pseudoalteromonas sp. SG43-8, assembly GCF_014164245.1. Classification (NCBI taxonomy): domain Bacteria; kingdom Pseudomonadati; phylum Pseudomonadota; class Gammaproteobacteria; order Alteromonadales; family Pseudoalteromonadaceae; genus Pseudoalteromonas; species Pseudoalteromonas sp. SG43-8. The sequence goes on from NZ_JACJEX010000009.1 coordinate 115,911, forward strand.
CCACGTAATAAGCCAGCGAATGCATATTCGCTTAGAGTGTCAGGTACAGGCGTTACGGCACCTAATATAGTGGCAGGATCGGCACCTAATGCTACCGATACAGGGTAGGGTTGCCCTGGGTTTTCTTTACACCATTCTTGAAAATCAAGCGCGCCACCACGATGTGACAACCAGCGCATAATTATTTTATTTTTGCCTAATAATTGTTGGCGATAAATACCTAAATTTTGGCGCTTTTTATAAGGCCCTTTGGTAACTGTAAGGCCCCAAGTAATTAATGGTGCTGCATCACCTGGCCAGCAATGTTGAATAGGTAATTTAGTTAAATCTACATCATCACCTTCTAAAACGACTTGTTGGCAAGGCGCTTTTTTAACTTCTTTTGCAGGCATATTAAGCACTTGCTTAAAAATAGGTATAGCGCCTAGAGCTTCTTTAATACCCTTTGGTGGATCAGGTTCTTTTAAAAAAGCGAGTAGCTTGCCCACTTCGCGAAGCTCGCTAACATCTGTTTGGCCCATGCCCATTGCTACGCGTTTTGGTGTACCAAATAAGTTGGTAAGCACCGGCATATCGTAGCCTTTTGGGTTTTCAAATAATAACGCAGGGCCTTTTGCACGCAATGTGCGATCAGATATTTCGGTCATTTCAAGATACGGGTCGATTTCTTGGGTGATACGTTTAAGTTCGCCTTTTTTTTCAAGCAAATCGATAAAATCACGTAGATCTTTATATTTCATTGTGGGCCGCTATTAAGCAAAAGAGTTAAAGTATTATACCCATTTCATGCAAGGCAAGTCATTACTTGCACTTAAAACTTAAAGCGCTCTACGGCACTAGTTAAAGAGTGTGCAAGTTGGTTTACGTCTTCACTTTCGCTTGCTAGGGTTGTCGCGTTTTGGGCATTCAAGGTTGCTTGCTCTGTCACCTTTGCCATTATTTGTTGAATGTCGCCACTGTTAGTCAATTGCTCATGTGATGCATGAGCAATTTGCTCACTCATCTGATTAACAGACAACAATGTGCTTTTAATACGCTCTACGGCTTTATTTAGTTCAGTGCTGTTTTTAACACATTGCTTGGCTTGGTGTTGGCCATCAGTAATGTGTTCTTGAGTTGTTTTAGTGTGTTGTTGCAATGTTTGGATCATGGTGTTTATTTCGCTAGTCGAGGTTTGTGTTCGTGCAGCTAATGATCGAACCTCATCAGCAACTACAGCAAACCCGCGTCCGTTTTCACCCGCTCGCGCTGCTTCAATTGCAGCATTAAGTGCAAGTAAGTTAGTCTGCTCGGCAATGCTACTAATTGTTTCAACAATGGCTTCAATAAGCTGGGTGTACTGTGCGAGTTCTTCTGTGCTGCCTACTGCTTTATCAAGACGCTGCAATAAAGTTTCTATACTTAGACTATTTTGATTAGCAATCTCGTTTACATCATTTGCAAATTGCGATGCGTTTGTTATTTCACTTGATGTTTTATCTGCTTGTTCATAAACCGCTTGTGAGTTGATTAGCATATTTTGTGCAAGCGATGTTGCCTGCGCGCTTCGCTCTAACTGCTGTTGTGCAACAACCGTCATTTGCTGACCTTTTTCACTGGTTTTAATAGCGCTGCGGTCTAGCTCGTGGGCGTCACTACTAATTGCACCAATTAGGTTAGTCAGGTCTTCACTGAGTTTATTTATGTTATTTAGCAAAGTACCAAATTCATCCTTACTACGTGGGTGGCTTCGCTTTGATAAATCACCTGAGGCGATTCGGGCTAAGTCGCGGTTTACTTTTTTAAGCGGTTTTAGCATTGCGCGAGTTGTAAAAATAGAGATAGCGATAATCAATATAATTAAAACAATCGTAATAATTACTACAGAACTAATCCCTGTATTTATGGCGGCCTTTGCATTAGTTTGTAAGGCATTAAAGCGCTCATCAGCCAATTTATTAAGTTCAATAAGCTGACCTTCTGTTGTTATAAATTGCTGTTGAAAGTGTTCAAAATTTTGAGCCGCAGCAATAGCACTTTTGAGTACTTTATTTTGTTGGGCATAAATTCCTGTATCGTTGTTAAGCAATTCTCTTAATTGATTAAACTTAGCCGTTAAATTTTTAGCATTAAACGCATTATTAAAAGGTAGCGCTTGTTGCTCTAAATAGGTGAAATTAGGTTGGATGTTATCTAGTAGAAATAGAGTATCTTGCTGATGACTATTTAAATCATTGATACTTGCAGTTTGAGTAATGCTTTTTATATTATTGCTTAAGTTAAACAATAAATCGTCTATACGGGTCGCTGTTCCAAACATAGCATTAAGTAACGCCTGCTGTTTTACAGGCACTTCTAAAAGTTCTATATCAAGTAAGTTAGAACTTAAATTGTAAAGTTGCTCGTTAAACGTTGCTGATAATTCTATGGTGGAATTTTGCGCTACAAACTTACGCTCTTTAGCGCTAAACATTGCGACACTTACTTCAGTCAGTTGCTCGAAGCCTGCGTTGGTACTGGTGAGTAAATTTTGCATGGTTATTTGTTGATTTAGCTGAGCGCTTAACGAATTGAGCATATCGCTAAATTGTAGTTGCTCAACTTGCGCCTGTTTTTTATTTTGTTGAAGTAAATCAAGGTTTGCTTGGCTGTAAGCTAAGGCGTTAAATTTGGTAATAGACAGTAATGATAGCCTTAAATCTTTGCTGAACTGTTGTACCGGAACCGCTAATTTTTCGGTTCGGGTATTGTTAACGCTAATTTTGTTTAATGACCAATAAAAAAATACACTACTTGTTAGCACCAATATGCCAATGGCTGTAAAGGCTAAAATTATTTTATGTTTGATCGCAATTGAACGCATAACTTCATCACAATAATGGGTCTTTAATTATTGTAGCATTATTGTAATTTATTGGTTGTTTTTATGTTAAACCTTGGTGCACTGTCTTTTTTTACCTGCAATGATTAACATGGCTTCATTACCCTTACCCCAAAACAGTACCTCTTCACTTATATATTTATTCCCAGATGCACTTTTTTCGTGATTAAGTACATGCACTTTATTGTTAAAGATAAGTTCGGCTTCAGAATTATTAATAATATTGAGTTTTACGCTCTCATCATCGCATTGGTAAGCAGTACTGGTTTTTAAATCACTACATGCGGTTAAGCTTAGTAAAATAGCGATTAATGCTAAATATACTTTCATTTTTCCTCCCATCTTCTTTAAACGTTAGTTAAAACACAGGGCAAAATTTTAATCTAATGTAAGAATAACAAAGCAAAATTAACCGTTGGTGAAAGTAGCGCTTTAAGTTATGTTTATAGCAATATTTTTTGAGCTCGGAAGCTTTATGGCAGGCACTAACCTTTTAACGTTATTAGATGATATAACCACTTTACTTGATGACATTGCGACAATGAGTAAGGTAGCAACAAAAAAAACAGCAGGTGTATTAGGCGATGACTTAGCGCTCAATGCACAGCAGGTTACAGGTGTAGCAGCAGAGCGTGAATTACCGGTTGTTTGGGCTGTGGCAAAGGGCTCATTTTTAAATAAAGCGATACTCGTACCCGCTGCTTTATTAATAAGCGTATGGCTGCCTTGGTTAATAACACCGCTTTTAATGATGGGTGGTTTGTTTTTATGTTTTGAGGGAGCTGAAAAAGTATTTGCTAAGTTTTTGCCTCATAACAGTGAAGCGGTAAACGAAGATGAAAAGTTAGATTTAGTTGAGTACGAAAAACAAAAAATAAAAGGGGCAATAAGAACCGACTTTATTCTTTCTGCCGAAATTATTGTGATTACTTTAGGTACTGTGGCAGGTGCTACATTGCTTAATCAAGCTTTAGTGCTTTGTGTTATCGCAATTATAATGACTATTGGTGTTTATGGCTTAGTGGCAGGTATTGTAAAACTGGATGATGCCGGACTTTATTTACTCAACCAATCTAAAGTGTCAGCTAATCAATTTAAAGAATTACTTGGGAAAGGCTTACTCGCAGCAGCGCCTAGGTTGATGCAGTTTTTAGCATTTGCGGGCACCATCGCGATGTTTTTAGTAGGTGGCGGGATTTTAGTACATGGTGTTGAGTTACTGCATCATACTCAAGTCGATGTAACAAACTATGCCCAATCTGTTGCTGGCGGTACAGGAGAGGTATTGGCTCCTCTATTGTTTGATGGTTTGCTAGGCGTGATTGCTGGCTTAGTTGTTGTGCTTATACATGTAGGTTATACAAAGTTAATTAAAAAATAGCAGACACATTTAGTTATCATTTTCGTTACATTTTATAAGACTTTATATATTATGACTTCTTGTTGTTAATACAGGGAATTATGATGAATTTTCTTTTAAGATGTAACTTGTTAGTACTTCTGTTATTTGTAAGCTTTTTTAGCTTCTCAAAGCAGCCCCAAATCCCCGTGGAGTACTTCAGTAAAAATAAAGAGTTTAATCACGCTACTATTTCTCCAGGCGGCGAGTATTTAGCGGTTATAAATAAAGTTGCAGGTAAAAATGCGCTTGTTATTTTTGATACTGAAAACTTTAAAATGCTTCATGCAGTTGCCTTTGAAGGAAATGCTCAAGTTGGTGATTATCATTGGGTTAATAATGAACGAGTTGTTGTTACTAAAGAGTATTTAAAAGGGTGGCAAGACCACCCTGAATATCATGGTGAGATATTTGGCGTAAATGCTAATGGAGCTAGAGGTAAATATCTAATTGGTTACCATGGTGAAATGCAAACAGGTACACGCCTTAAAAGGCAGACTCCTTTATACGGAACTTCATTTGTATTAGATCCCTTAGTTACTAACAAAAGAAAAATGTTAGTAGTTACCTATCCTTGGACCTCGAGTAATGAACCGCATACTATTGTCTATGAAGTAGATGTATATACGGGCAAAAGGAAGCAAGTTACTTTGTCTCCATCACGTATGGCTGAATTTTTAACTGATCATGATGGTAATGTTCGAGTTTCAGTATCTACAGATAATTATATAGATGCAAAAATACATACTAAGGCAAAAGATGGCGGTGACTGGGAGAAATTAAATTTAGGAGAGGTTAGTTATGGCGATATTAGACTAAAAGCTTTTGATAAGTCTGGTGACAATATTTATATGACTGCTTCTGTTGGTGGAGAGGCTGAAGGGTTATATAAACTAAATTTAAATACTAAGGAAATTGAATTAGTTCATCAAGAACAATATGTATCTCCAAAAAGAGTGTGGGTTGATGAAGTTTCAAAAGAATTATTTGCAATAGAAAGTGAGTTAGGTTATCCAAACTATGCTTTTATAGATAAAGACTCTCATAAAAGTGTTCGTTTAAAGTCTTTGATAGAAGCATTACAGGGCGACCAAGTGCAGTTAGTCAGTAGCACCTCTAATGGCGATATTAATGTTATTTACGCATCAAGTGATACCAACCCTGGTAAATATTACTTATACGATGGGGTACAAAATAAGCTAAGAATATTATTTTCAGCGCGTGGCTGGCTGAACGAAAATGAGCTTTCAAAGACAAAACCTATTCAATATAAAACTCGGGATGGTTTAACTATTTATGGGTATTTAACTGTACCTAATGGTCTTGAAGATAAAAACTTACCTCTAGTTGTAATGCCTCATGGCGGTCCACATGGCCCTCGTGATTATTGGGGTTATGATTCTGAGGTACAGTTATTAGCAAGTAGGGGAATGGCTGTACTAAGAGTTAATTTTAGAGGTTCAGGTGGGTTTGGTCGAAACTTCGAAGAAGCAGGTTACCAAAAGTGGGGTTCTGATATTCAGTTTGATATTATTGATGGTGTTAAGTTTTTAATTTCTAATGGAACGGTAAACAAAAACAACATTTGTATAATGGGAGCAAGCTTTGGTGCTTATTCAGCTTTGCAGAGCGCCATTTTAGAACCAGACATGTTTAAGTGTGCAATTGGAACAGTCGGTATTTATGACCTACCTCTAATGTTTGAAGAAGGTGATATTTCAGGGCGTAGTACAGGACAAAACTATCTTGAAAACGTTTTAGGCACTGATGAAACGCTTTTGAAGGCATTTTCACCTAGCTATAATATAGATAAGCTTAAAGCAGCTGTGTTCATAGTTCACGCAGGTGAAGATGCACGAGCCCCTATTGAACAAGCCGAATCATTAATTGCTGCATTGAAAAAAGCTAACCATCCTTATAAGTACGTGTTATTGGAGGATGAGGGCCATGGTTTTTACAAAGAAGAACACAGAACTGCTTACTACAAACAAGTAATTAATTTTTTAGATAAACATTTAGAGTTATAAAATATTAAAGCAGCAAGTAACATACTTGCTGCTTTATTCACAGCTAGCTATTTTACAAAGAGATTCCAATTCAAATTGTGCTTTAGTATTTTTTTGCTCAATGGCCTTTTTGTACCAATAAATAGCCTGCTGTTGATCCTGATCTATTCCCTGACCATCACGATACATTTGCGCTAAATTTAATTGCCCCCATTGAGAGCCCGCTTCAGCAGCTTGTTTAAAGCTATTAAATGCTTCAACAAACAAACCATCTTTAAAGTAAATAATGCCTTGTTGATTGTTTTTATCGAGCTTTAAGCCTTTATATAGTGGCTTAGGTTTGGGAGGATGCATCACAAACCCACCATACAGGATGTTGGCATAGGGGCGCAGCACGTCGTAAATAGCTTCGTCGTTGTAAAGGCGTGCTACTTCATCACGAGGGAGGGTGATTGTTTTAGTGGAAAAGTAATTGTCTTGAATTAGCTGGCTAGTACGCATTGCCAAAGTAATACTATTATTACGTTTATAGCTGTAGTTGCTTATCTGAAAGGTAATAAATTGTTCGTCAAAATTTAAAACTTGAGCAATTTTTAAATTGGTTAGGGTCCAGGGCTCGTGTGTAAATTTGTCGGCGTGTACTAAGTAAGTATCATATATTTTAGGCGTATTTAAATAGCCTTCCTTTCGAGACTCGCTATTAAGGTGCTGTTGATAAAAAAATAAAACAATCCAAAGTAATAAAAATACACCAATAAAGTATTTAGGTAGGCTTAGTTTTTCTATTAACGGTAGTTGCGTTATTTTTACAGGTTCGCTTTTTCCGCATTGATAGCACTCGCGTTTATAACTTAATTTTAAGGCAAGCATAGGTAAAATACTAAACCGTAAATAGCGGCTTTTATTTACTAAATGGTAGGCGTCGCTTTGACAATGAGGGCAGCGTGTTGTTTGTGCAAAATGTGGAAATGATTCACTCGTGTTGAAAAGTAACATAAAGCACGCTCCTTGTTTAATTACCTAAAGGTAAAACAAGAAGCGTGTTAGTTAAAGCCACAAACTGTAAGTAAGTATGTCTGTTATTACTTATTTTGAGCTTTAGGCTTAATTGTTGTTTTTGCATCCGCAGCCATTAGAGCAAATACAGCGTATGCAGCGGTATTTTGACGCAGCTTAGCAGGTGTTACTTTATCAAGCGTATCGTCAGCTGTATGATGGTAATCAAAGTAATCTGTTCCATCTTGAGCAAGTTCAAAAATAGGTGCTGAGGTTGCTGCTTTAAGTGGAATTAGATCAGGGCCACCATTCGCTTGGTTTTTACCAATATGCTCAATATTTAACGGCGAAAGTTCTTTTGCAATAGCACGCACTACAGGAAGTGACTCTGCGCTTACGTTCGATTCAAAAGCATATACAACATCGGCGCCAAAATCAGACTCAGCTGCTGCAACAATATTGCTTAGCTCGTTTTTATGCTTTGCAAAATAGGCTTTTGCACCCCAAAGGCCTAGCTCTTCGGCTGCAAAAAGTACCACACGAATACTGCGCTTAGGACGTTTTACATCGCTAATATGCTTAGCGGCTGCCATTGTTAGCGCAACGCCTGCGCCGTCATCTAGTGCGCCAGTTCCTAAGTCCCAAGAATCTAAATGCCCGCCAATTAATACATATTGCTCAGGGTTTTCGGTACCATTAAATTGGCCAATAACGTTATAACCTGTGCCTTCACCAAGGCTTTCGGTTTGCACATTAATATTTACCGATACGTCTTTATCTAAAGCAATGAGTCGTGCAATCTGATCGGCATCTGGGTTAGCAATGGTTACATTAGGTATTTTTGTAACACCTTCTTTGTAGTAACTACCGCCAGTGTGTGCAAAACGATGATGACCAGTACTTACCGAGCGCATCATGTAGGCAACAGCGCCTTTTTTAGACGCCTCTATAGCGCCTGTGCCACGTGCTTTTACAGCAGGTCCGTAACCATTCCCGTCTATATCGCGGTTCATGCGGTAATTAATATACGCAATTTTACCTTTTAGGCTATTTTCTGGTGCTGCAATTAACTCATCAAGTGTTTCGAACAAGACTACTGGTGCTGTGATCCCATCTTTAGGCGTGCTTATACTGTTACCTAATGCAGTTAAATGTAGAGGTTGCTCGCTTGGTGTTAGTATTTTTCCGCTTTCGCTATAACGGCGCCATTCAGGAAAAGTCGCTTCTTCAAGCCATACTTTATCAAAACCAAGCTCATTAAATTTAGCTTTAGCCCATGCCACTGCTTTTTTATCATTTTCAGTACCAGGTAAACGAGGTCCTACTTCAGTTGTTAATGACTCTAGTAATTTATAGCTTAAACCACTATTTAGAGCAGAGGTGCGCACTTCATTGACTTGTTGTAATTGCTTTTGGGTAAATTCGGCGTTGTTAGCGTTTGCAGCCATACTACTAGTAAGCAGCAGTGCGGTAATTAATTTTTTCATTTGGGTAAGCCTTTTTAATAATTAGCGCTATTAGAACATGTAACAAACATGATAAAAAATAGATGAGATGAATAGGCTTTGTAATAGGTTTAATGCTGTTAGGTATAAACGTTTAGATATAAAAAAGCCCGCGTAAATGTACGCGGGCTATATTTTAAAGCTGTTATTTAAGCATTTAATTAAAAGCTAAATTGCGCTGCTAAACGAAGATTTGTGCCCTCGCCAACAGTTACATTACTCGTGCCGCCACCACCTAAATAGCTTTTATCAAATAAGTTTTCGATGTTAAGGCGTAAGTTAATATCGGTATTGCTTAAGTTAAACTTATAAGTGGCGCCTACATCAACACGTGTATATGCATCTTTAGTAATTGTATTATCGCTATCTGCAAAGCGCTCGCCTTCATAAAAAGCACCAGCGTTAATGGCAATGGCGTCGTTTAATTCATAACGAGTCCAAAGTGATGCCGACCATTTTGGTGCATCGGTAGGGCGCTTACCTTCCAATACTTCATCGCGTTCAAAGTTAGCATCTAGATACATAGTTGATGCCATAACAAATAAGCGGTCAGTAGCAGCACCTTGTGCGCTTACTTCAACACCTTTATGGCGTTGTTCACCCACTTGGTTTGTTTCACTTGTGAATGAGCCAATAGGCGTCTCAAGCTGTTCGCTAACAAGTGTGCCTTCTTTACTAATATCAAAAATTGCACCTGTAAGCAGTAAACGGTCATCAAATAATTGCCATTTAATACCAATCTCTCTTTGCTCTGAGGTAATGGCATCTAGCTTCATGCCATTATTTACATCGGTTTCATCTATCAGAGTTTCACTACCTTGAGGCTCAAAACCTTCTGAGTAACTAGCATATATAGTTGCCGAAGTATTTGGATGATAAAGCACACCTACCTTTGGTACAAATGACTCGTTATCTGCACCTTCTCGTGTTTGTTTGTCGTAACGGCCACCTAGCGATAATTGCCATTGTGGTGAGAATGAAATTAAGTCCTGAACGTAAATACCGTAATAGTCGTATTCAGTTTCGCTTACTGTATCATCTGTTTTATAACTTACAGATGGGCGTGATGGTTCTGCTTGTCCTGCAGAAAAATCAAAGTAGTCAGCAGAAGTACGGCGTTGTCCGTAGTAGTAATCTAGCGAGTTTGCGCCAATTAAAAACTGATGCTGTAAGCTACCTGTTTTAAATTCACCAATAAAATCAATAAATGCAGTTTTAAATTGCCAATCGTCAAAACGGTCGTAAGGACGAGATTCATAGCTGTCACCTTCAGTAAAGCCACTAGGCATGCGAGGTGCTGACTCAAAGCGTTGGCGCTCAAACGTTTGTTCGTTATAGCCAAGTTTTACTTGCCAGTTATCGGTTAAAAATACTTCTAGGTCTACACCTAGGTTTTCTACGGTAATATCGGTAAACGCCCAAGACATATCACGGATTGTTTTATCGCTACCAATTACATTGGCGTTATCGTCTATCCATGCGCCAGTATCTAAACCTGCTTCGTCATCTGTGCGGTCGTAATGCACACGTACTAATGCGTTATCGCTAATATCGTAATCTACAACTAATGCACCTAAAAAGCGGTCACGCTCACGGTTTTCACCATTTTGGTATTCACGCCAGTAGTCAACGTCTTGCTTTACTAAAATCCCGCGAGCACGTAAATCTTCCGATTCAGTCAAGGCACCTGCAGCATCAACCATAAAGCGCGTTGACCCATGCTGATCTACATCGGCACTGGCATTAAATAATGTTTGTGCTGTAGGCTTTTTAGTTACCATGTTAACCAAGCCACCCGGGCCTGACTGACCATATAAAATACTTGATGGGCCTTTAATTACTTCAACTTGCTGCAAAATTTCGATTGGTTGCTGATAGTGCGACCAATGCTGATGACCGTCGCGTAAATAACCTGTCGATGAGCTCAGCTCAAAGCCGCGTAAGTTAAATACTTCACGATTTCGTTGTTGTGAGCCTGCAGTTAAGCTTGCGTCATTTGTGAGTACTTCGCCAAGTGTAGTGGCAAGCTGCTCGCTAATAATAGTGTCGGTTATTACAGTGACAGATTGTGCAGTTTCAAGTAATGAAGCTGATGTTCTCATTGCGCCATTAGCGTTATCTACTTTGTAATCGTTAAAGTAGCTTCCCTTTACTTCTATGCGTTCAAGGTCGGTAGTGTTTGCATATGTGCTTGTTGTAATGCTTGCTAATAGTGCTATGTAAATAGAATTCAGTTTCATTAATTGCTTCCAGCGCAGGTATGTAAAAACAATCGTGATCTTAATGCAAACTACTATCATTTTCAACACCTTTCATTAACATGTTTTATAATGTGTTTGTTAATGGTTGCCAATTACGAATTCTGCTATTATAAGCTGCATATTAGTGGGGCTTTCTCCCATGTTATTTTATTGCTATGGAACTTACTGTGACTTCAACTGCTTTTTCATCTTTGGCTTTACCGGCTGGACTCGTTGATAACTTATCAACACTTGGCTATGCCCACATGACACCTGTACAAGCGCAAAGTTTGCCGCCTGTACTTGCTGGTAAAGACATCATTGCTCAGGCAAAAACCGGTTCAGGTAAAACTGCTGCGTTTAGCTTGGGTGTGTTAGCTAAATTAAACGTAAAACGCTTTCGTATTCAATCTTTAGTCTTGTGTCCGACTCGCGAACTTGCCGAGCAGGTTGCGGTAGAAATGCGTAAATTAGCGCGCGGCATTCATAACATTAAAATATTGACGTTATGTGGTGGTGTTTCAATTGGCCCGCAAATAGGTTCACTTGAACATGGCGCGCATATTATTGTTGGCACGCCAGGGCGTGTTGATGACCATATTCGTAAAGGTACTCTACGTTTAGATGATGTGGAAACATTGGTGCTTGATGAAGCTGATCAAATGCTTGATATGGGTTTTCAAGACACACTTGATGCAATTATTGAGCGTATTCCACAAAATCGTCAAACATTGTTATTTAGTGCTACTTTCCCAAGAGCTATTGAAGCAATTGCTAAGCGTGTACTTAAAAATCCAGAAATGGTTAAAGTAGAAGAAGAGCAAGCCAAAAGCACAATTAAGCAGTACTTCTACAAAATGGATAACAATAAGCAGCGCTATCCAACGCTTAAGTTATTACTTCTTAAATTTACACCACAAAGCTGTGTTGTATTTTGTAATACCAAAGTAGAAACTCAACAAGTGTGTGATGATTTAGCTGACGAAGGCTTCAGCGCTGTTGCATTGCACGGTGATTTAGAGCAACGCGATCGTGAACGTACGCTAATTCACTTTTCAAATAAAAGTGCTTCAATACTTGTTGCAACCGATGTTGCTGCACGAGGTTTAGATATTGATGACATGGATATGGTTATTAACTACCATTTAGCACATGACACGCAAACACATGTTCACCGTGTTGGCCGAACTGGACGTGCTGGTAAAAAGGGCATTGCTTGTTCTATTTACGGTGAAGCTGAAGCGTTTAAAATTGCACAAATTGGCGATCATTACGAGCGTGATATTACTCCAGAGCAAATGCCGCCGTTTAATTTATTAGATAAACCGCCGTACCGCCCTGAAATGGTTACTTTGATGATTGACTCAGGTAAAAAGCAAAAAGTACGTGCAGGCGATATTCTTGGTGCTCTAACAGGTAAGGATGGGGTTGCAGGTCGTCAAGTAGGTAAAATTAACGTACTTGATAACGTAGCATTTGTTGCTGTTGAACGTAACTCATCAAAACCAGCACTTCGCAAACTAACCGAAGGCAACATTAAAGGGCGTAAAATACGCGCTCGTCGCCTTACTCGTTAATTTAAATAGCTAAATTAACAAATTAGCGAGCAGCTACCTTTAGCTGCTCGTATTGTAATTTTATTTTTTTAAACTTAACTTCACAACCATTTGGTTTATCTGGGTGCATCTGTAATGCAAGTTGTCTCCAGCGCTTTTGAACGTTTTTAAGAGTGAAATTTTCAGGTAACTTCCATTCTAAAGCCAACGCTTTAAATTCATTGTCATTTAATACTTGTTGTGGTGATGTCGTTTTAAACTGATGCCAAAAACTATTCAAAAGCTCATCAATTTTCTCTTCACCGGTATCGTAATTACGCCAATCTAAATAATAATCTCGCAAATTTTCGTTCGTTGTTACTAAACTATTATCTTCTTTTTCTAAAAGCTCGATATGCAGAGTTGAAATGAGTAAACTTTGAGGGCGTAATTGTGCCTGCAGTTGGTACAATGCATTCATAATTAAAAAGTTACGTTTAAATAAATCACGTTCAGGGCTTTTATCGAGTGTTGTTATTGCGCTGCGGTTTGTCAGTTCTGCTGCTAAAGTATGAACTTGCCAAACCTGCCTTGTTAATATCAGCTCAAAAATCTCATCAATCAGTGGGTTAAGCATTGTTTAGGCCCTAGTAGTTAGTGTATCTTCAATAAAGATTACACTGATATAAGTAACGGTTTGAAGGATTAAAATTATGCTGGGCAAGTTTAAATGCCTCTTATTTACTATATGCTGTGTACTAATAGCTCCTAGCTATGCCCAAAATAGTGATTCGTTATTTGAGCAATTCAAAAACGAAGTGCAGTGGGAGCCTAAATTACAATTAGCAAATACGTTACTTGCTAATAAAAACGTTTCTAAAAAAGAGCGTGTCGCTGTTTATTCGGCATTAGGTAATAGTGCGTTATCGGCTGATAATTTTAAAGAATCTTTACACTATTTTAAATTATTAGAAAAAAACACTTCAGATACTTTCTTTCCTGACGAGCACTTTCGTGCAATAAAAATGCAAGGTGTAGCACTTTTTTATCAAGGCCTATTTCAAAAGGCCATAAGTGAATATACCCGCACCCTAGTATTAGCTGAAAAAAATGAACAACTACTTGAACAAGCAAATTTACTAAATAATATTGGTTTGGCTTATTTTAATATGAATAAGCTAGGCGATACCCTAGAGTTTTACTTAAAGGCAAAAGCTATTTACGAAGCGCACGGTAGTGAGCAAGATCAAACCGACATATTACTTAATATAGCAGGCGTTTATATACGCTTATCACGCTACGATAGTGCATTTAGTCTTTATCAAGATGTATTTAAAGTTTATCAGCGGTTAGATGATAAAAGCGGTATTGCGCAGGTATACAACAATATGGGTGTTGCTCATATGGAGAGTAATCAATTTGACTTAGCACTTCATTATTACCAGCTAGCGCTGCGTTATTATATTTCAGCCAATGATTACAATAAGTTATCTACGCAATATACCAACTTGGCAAATACTAATTTAGTGTTAAAAAAAGTAGATGAAGCGTACGAGCAAGCTAAATTAGGTGAGTACTATGCGCTTAAAATAGGTAACCATAATTTAGAGCTTAATGCGCTACATGCGCTTGGTAAAATTCAGTTTGTTAAAGGCAACTTAGAAGAGGCGAAAATAAGTTTAGATAGAGCTATTTCACTTGCCCACGAATATGGCAGTGAGCGAATAATTAGGGAGGGTTTAGGGACTAAAGCACTACTTGAAGCCAGTAAAGGCGATTATTCAAGCGCAATGGCCTTGCAACAAGAATATATTAGTGAGCTACGAAAACTCAGAAGTACAGCAATTATAAATGCACTAGCGGTACTTCAGCATCAATTTAAAGCAACCCAATTAAACCAAGAAATAGAAAAACTTAAACAAGATCGACGTGTGCAAGAGCTAAAAATGTCGCAGCGTTCTCAGCTTACTTTATTCTCTTTTTTACTATTTCTTTTGGTTGTTGTAACTGGTATTGCGCTTTACCGCCGTGGCGCAGAAAAACGCGCTAAGCAGCAGTTAACAGAGCAAGTTACGCAGCGCACTGCCGAGTTACAGGCAATAGCACAGGAGCTAAGAGAAGCTAACGATGTTAAAAGCCAGTTTTTGGCCAATATTAGCCACGAAATCCGCACTCCACTAACGGCTATTTTAGGGCAAACAGATGCTTTAATTAATGAATTATATGAGCCTGAGTCACTTAAAGATGAATTAAGAGTAATTCAGCGCCATAGCGACCATTTAAAAAGCTTAATAAACGACGTGCTCGATTTAAGTAAAATTGAAGCTAATAGGTTAGAGTTAAATATTTCGTGCTTTGATATTGTAGAGCTTGTAAATGACGTACATGCAATGTTTATCACTCAAGCAAAAGCAAAAAATTTACGCCTCATTTTAGACAATCAAGTGGGTAATGAGTTTTATACTAAGCTGGATTTAATACGCGTAAAACAAATTCTTATAAATTTATGTGCTAATGCTATTAAGTTTACTCACGCTGGCCAAATCATTATTGCTTTAAATAAGAGTGAACAAGGGCTAGTGATTATTGTAAAAGATACCGGTATTGGTATGAGCTCTAGACAGTTAAAGCTTATTTTTGAATGCTTTAGCCAAGCTGATAACAGTATTAGCCGTCGCTTTGGGGGGACAGGGTTAGGCCTTAGCTTATCGCAACAATTAGCAGCGATGATGGGCGGTTATATCAGTGTACAAAGCGAATACAAAAAGGGCAGTCAGTTTTCGTTCTTTTTACCGTGCGCAGAAGTAAATAAATCGCAAAGCCTGATTGAAACTCAAAGTGCTCCAAAGGTAAATAAGCAATTGGCAGGGCGTGTTGTACTTGCAGAAGATCACCCTGATAATCGAAGGTTAATAAGCCGCTATTTACGTTCAATGGGGCTCGAGGTTATTGCCGTTGAAAATGGTGAGCAAGCGGTAGAGCAGTGCTTAAAAGAGTATCCTGATTTAGTGCTACTCGATATTCAAATGCCTGTGATGGATGGGCGTTCTGCTTTTCAGCTATTAAAACAGTGTGGTTTTGAGCGGCCTATTTTTGCTTTAACTGCAAATGCTATGAGTCATGAAGTGGATGGCTATTTAGAGTTAGGGTTTAGTGGTTACTTAGGTAAACCGATAGATAAAGAGTCATTTTATAAAGCGCTTTCCAGCCACCTACATAATGCAGAAGATCAGCCAATTACAAAGCAAAATGAAGTTGATATGAGCGATCTTGTGATAAGTTTTAAGCAAAGCTTTGCTTTGGAGAGTGAAACGATTACTCAGCATTTTATAAGTGAAGATTTAGCCGCGCTACAAAAAGATAGTCATCGCATTTTAGGAGCGGCGCAAATGTTTGGTTTAGATGAAATTGCGCAATCGGCTCAAAGTTTAGATAGAGCCCTTTTACGCAGGACCCAAAAAAGTAGTGCGAATGACTTTAAAGCGCTCGTTGATACGTTGCAGAGTGTACTTAAAAAGTATAACGAAAGTTAAACTGTGTTTAATCCCGACATAAAAAAAGCGCCTTAGGCGCTTTTTTTATTCAGCTAAAACGCTTTATTGGCGTCTCATCGAATCAAAAAATTCATCATTGGTTTTGCTCATCGATAGTTTATCGATTAAGAATTCCATCGCATCAATTTCTGACATGTCATGAACAATTTTACGTAAAATCCAAAGCTTTTGAAGCTCATCTGGTTTTGTTAGTAATTCTTCACGACGAGTGCCTGAACGATTAAAGTCGATAGCAGGGAATACACGTCTTTCCGCAATTTTACGGTTAAGGTGAAGTTCCATGTTACCAGTACCTTTAAACTCTTCGTAGATAACTTCATCCATTTTAGAGCCGGTATCGATAAGCGCTGTAGCTATAATTGTTAAGCTACCACCTTCCTCAACGTTACGTGCAGCACCAAAGAAGCGCTTAGGTTTATGTAATGCGTTAGCGTCAACACCACCAGTAAGTACTTTACCTGATGAAGGAATAACGGTGTTATAAGCACGTGCTAAACGAGTGATTGAATCCAATAAGATAACAACATCTTTTTTATGTTCAACTAGGCGTTTTGCTTTTTCGATAACCATTTCGGCAACTTGTACGTGACGAGAAGCTGGCTCATCGAACGTTGATGCAATAACTTCACCTTTAACTAGGCGTTGCATCTCTGTTACTTCTTCCGGACGTTCATCAATAAGTAAAACCATTAATGTTACATCAGGGTGATTATGCGTAATTGATTGTGCAATGTTTTGAAGTAGCATTGTTTTACCCGCTTTTGGCGGAGCTACTAACAAGCCACGTTGGCCGCGGCCAATAGGAGATGCTAAATCAAGTACACGGGCTGTAATATCTTCTTTACTGCCGTTACCACGTTCCATGCGAAAACGTTCGTTTGCATGTAGTGGAGTAAGGTTTTCAAAAAGAATTTTAGTTCGAGAGTTTTCAGGTTTATCAAAGTTAACTTCATTTACTTTGAGTAAAGCAAAGTAACGTTCACCGTCTTTAGGTGGACGAATAAGGCCTGAAATTGAATCGCCAGTACGCATGCTGAAACGGCGAATTTGGCTAGGTGAAACATAAATGTCATCTGGCCCAGCTAAGTAAGAGGCTTCTGATGATCTTAAGAAGCCGAAACCATCTTGTAAAATCTCTAATACACCGCCGCCGAAGATATTCTCTCCGCCTTTGGCATGGGATTTAAGAATGGCAAAAATGATATCTTGCTTTCTTAAGCGGGCTACGTTTTCGAGCCCCATGGACTCAGCTAAGTCTACAAGCTCTTTAATCGACTTGTCTTTTAATTCGCGTAAATGCATATTGGTGGGTTCTTTATTACAGTTGTCATACTCAAAATCGCTTTGATCGTTGAGTGAGGTTTGTTGAATATAACTAAGGATTAGTTGGCTTTATAAACTAGCAGTTCACTGGCAAAGCGTCCAGTCTTTATACAAAATAAATTTAAAAAAGGGCAAAAAAGCCCTTTTTATTGTTCTAGCTTACCGTTAGATGTTGTTTTCTAAAAACTCGATAAGTTGAGTTTTTGAAAGAGCACCTACTTTCGTTGCAGCTACTTGGCCATCTTTAAAAAGAAGTAAAGTAGGGATACCACGAATACCAAACTTTGGCGGTGTGCCAGCATTTTGGTCAATATTTAATTTAGCAACAGTCACACGGCTGTCGTATTCATCAGCAACTTCGTGAAGAATAGGGGCGATCATTTTACAAGGTCCACACCATTCAGCCCAGAAATCTACTAGTACTGGTTTGTCTGATTGTAATACGTCAGCTTCAAAGCTATCGTCAGTAATTTGGATTATTTTCTCGCTCATTGCGCTCTCCGATTTAGTTAGGCGAAATATTTAGTGCGTATTTAAACACTCTTGTTTCTTATTGCAAGTTTAAACGTTATGCTTAAACGCTATGACTAAGACACATTTAACCGATAAAAAGTTTTCAGACTTTGCTATCGCACCGGAAGTGGTTGCCGGTTTAACCGAGAATGGGTTTGAATATTGCACACCTATTCAAGCAAAATGCCTACCTTTTATTTGTGATGGACGCGATATCGCGGGCCAAGCTCAAACGGGTACAGGCAAAACGTTGGCGTTTTTAACCGCCACGTGCCATCGGTTATTACAATCTAGCAAAGCACCTAGTAAACATCCAAGAGCCCTGATCATGGCCCCTACTCGGGAGCTTGCGATTCAGATACACAAAGATGCTAAAATTTTAGCGCCGCACTGTAATCTTAACTTAGGTTTAGTATATGGTGGCGAAGATTACGAAAAACAACGTGCACAACTAGAAAAAGGCGTTGATATTTTAATTGGTACTACAGGTCGCCTAATTGATCTGTATAAGCAAGGCTGTTACACCCTTAATGAAATTGAGGTAGTCGTGCTGGACGAAGCCGATCGTATGTTCGATTTAGGTTTTATCAAAGATATTCGCTATATGTTCGATCGCATGCCAGATACATCAAAGCGTTTAAACTTATTATTTTCTGCCACATTATCGTACCGCGTACAAGAATTAGCTTTTGAGCACATGACAAACCCAGAGCATGTTCAAATTGAACCTGACGTTAAAACGGGTAAACGTATTCAAGAAGAGCTATTTCATCCTTCGCAAGAAGATAAAATTAAGCTGTTGTTAACCTTAATTGAAGAAGAATGGCCAGAGAAAGCAATCGTGTTTGCAAATACCAAGCATAGTTGTGAAACAGTATATGCTTGGCTTAAATCAGACGGTCATCGTGTAGGTATGCTTACTGGTGATGTTAACCAGAAAAAACGCCAAACTATATTAGCGCAATTTAGCAAAGGTGATTTAGACTTTTTAGTTGCGACCGATGTTGCAGCGCGTGGTCTTCATATTCCAGAAGTAAGTCATGTGTTTAACTTTGATTTACCTGACGATTGTGAAGATTATGTTCACCGTATTGGCCGTACTGGCCGCGCTGGTGCATCAGGCCACGCAATTAGTTTTGCATGTGAGCAATATGCATACAACCTGCATGAAATTGAAGAATATATAGAGCACAGCATTCCTTTATCACATTATGATAAAACAGCATTGCTAGATGATTTAACTCAGCCTATTATTCAAAGAAAGCGCAACTATTCAACAGGTCCACGTAACCGTAGTAATAACAGCGGACGTCGCCCAAATAATAGTTACCAAAAAGGACGGTCATAAACGACCGTTTGTATAAGTAGTAGTAACTAGAGGTTTTTGAACGGTGGGGCAACTTAAACCGCAAAAAAATGTGTACGCAGTTATTGATTTGGGCTCAAATAGCTTTCATATGCTTATAGCCAAATCAATTGCTGGCGGTCTACAAACAATTGGACGTGTTAAACGCAAAGTCCGATTAGCCGCAGGGCTTGATAAAGGAAACGTATTGAGCACTGAAGCAATGCAGCGAGGCTGGGAATGCCTTGCCCTTTTTGCTGAGCGTCTACAAGATATCCCAGATAAAAACATCACCATAGTAGCAACAGCTACCTTACGGTTAGCAACTAACGCCGACGTATTTAAAAATCATGCAGAAAAGATTCTTGGCCATAACATTAATGTTATTAGCGGAGAATTAGAAGCGCGCACAATTTATAAAGGTGTTGCCCATACTTCATCTTGTACTGGCAAACAGCTTGTTATTGATATTGGTGGTGCAAGTACAGAAGTTGTAATTGGTAAAGCATTTGATGCCCTACATTACAAAAGCCTCAATATGGGCTGTGTTACCTATCTTGAACGCTATTTTAAAGATTGCCAACTAAGTAAGAGTAACTTTAACGCAGCAATAAAAGCGGCTCGTACAGTTATTGATGAAATTTCTCCAGAGTATAAAGCAGCTGGATGGCAAATTGCATCTGGAGCTTCTGGTACAGTACAAGCAATTCAAGAAATTATGGTCGCGCAAAATCTTGACGACTTACTTACACTTGAAAAGCTCAACACTATAAAAGATCAAGCAATTGCATTTAGCACTATTGCAGCGCTAGACCTTCCTGGATTAAGTGAAGACCGTCGACTGGTATTTGTATCAGGACTTGCAATCTTAATCGCACTATTTGAATCTCTTGAAATAGAAAAAATGGGATTGGCGGGTGGAGCACTGCGTGAAGGTGTTTTATATAGCATGGTTCCGGAGTTTCATAATAACGACATTCGCAAACGCACAGTTGATGGGTTTATGAGTCGTTATCATGTTGATCAAAAACAAGCGTGTCGAGTTTCTAGCTTGGCAATGCAGTTAGCGCTGAGTATTGATAAAGATTGGCCAATTGAAAGCTTAAATGGGTTACCACTATTAAAAGCGGTAGCGCAGCTTCATGAGGTTGGATTACTAATAGAGTATAAGCAGTACCATAAACATACCGCTTATATTTTGGAAAATACCGATATGCCTGGTTTTTCACAATCAGAGCATAAATTAATAGTAGCGGTAGCAGATGCACATCGATCTGATTTTCCAAAAGGTTGTTTTAATTCACTCGGCGTAAATAGTCTATTAGCGCAATATATAGTGAGATTACTACGAATAGCAGTCATTTTATCAATGCGCAGACAAGATGATGTACTGCCTAAGTTTAAGTTAACTGCTAAAAATGAAGTGTTAGACCTTAAGTTTGAAAGTAACTGGTTAAAAGATCATCCGTTAATGGCCAGCGAGCTGCAACAAGAGTCTAAACAGCAAGGAAAACTTGGCTGGATGCTCATAGTAAACTAATTAAAAAGGCCCATCAGGGCCTTTTTAGTGTTTAAAGTAACCATTTCGATGTAAATATGTGCGAACAGCACATTATTTCAAGTTTTCTTCAAAAAAGGGTTGATCTGTTTTTGGATCTCCCTATAATGCGACCCCACTGAGACGGGAAACAGCAACGCATAGCGAGGCACGAACAACTCAGGGTGTTAAGTGAAACTTAGATTGAATCTTTTTAGAAAGTTTAAATTTAAGTATTGACAAAAAAATAGGAAAGCGTAATATGCGCAGCCCTAGCGAGATAAAGTTCAACTTTATAATCGCAACGTTCTTTAACAATATAAAGCAATCATCTGTGTGGGCACTCGTACAGATTGAGTTC